>NZ_JACHIV010000001.1:0-600000 GCF_014203325.1 Saccharopolyspora gloriosae
TGACCAGCGGATCCGCGGCCGAGGACAGCGAACGGGCCACCCACGGGGTGCCGGCGATCCAGCGGTCCACGCGGCGCAGCCGGTTCGGGTTCGTGGTGCCGCGGGTGGGCACGCCGAGCGCGCGGGCACGTCCGGCCGCCAGCCGGGGAGCCCGCTTGCGGGGCTGGTTCATGCGGTTCCCGCCCAGGTGGTGGAGATCATCCGAGATCAGGCGGGCCGGCGGGCCAGCCACTCGGTGGTGAACCGCTCCTCGGCCGCCAGCAGCTTCTGCACCTGGTCGGCCACGAGGTCTTCGAGCTTGCCGCCGACGAACGGCACGTTCACCCGCACCTCGCCCTCGACGACGAACTCGCTGGCGTCGGCGCCGTCGGTCAGGTCGCGCAGCCACATCGATCCGCCGACCGTGCACGGCACCCCGGCGACCTCGGCCGCGATCTCGCCGGTGTAGTGCCCGTCCTCCTCGCGCCGCCAGGACTCGCTGCGGTCGATCACCAGGTCACCCGCGCCCACGACGGTGCGCGCCACCGGCGGCAGCGAGTCCGTGCGCACGCCCTGGCGCACCTCGAAGCGCACCGCGTCGCCGTCCACCGCGTGCTCCACGAGCTCGTTGCGGGTACCCCCGAGCTCGGTGAGGCGCTCCCGCAGATAGTCGAGGTCGATGAGCGCCGCATGCACCTGCGACGCGGGCCACTCGGAGGTGCTGCGGTGCTCGATGCGGCGTGCCATGGGCGGAAGGTTACCTTTGGCAATCGTGAACCCCTCGATGTCCGGCGCCGAAGGAACCAGCGGTGGCGCGCCGCCGACCGGCGAGCCGACGCCCCACGCCCTGTCCGGCCACACGACGCTGCGCCTCGGCGGCCCGGCCGCCGAGTTCGTCCTGGCCGAACACCCCGACCAGCTGGCCGAGGCGGTCCGGGAGTCCGACGCGGCCGGTCAGCGGCTGCTGGTGCTGGGCGGCGGCTCGAACCTCGTGATCGCGGACGGGGGCTTCGACGGCCGGGTCGTGCGGATCGCCACCCGCGGTCGCCGCTACGACATCGTCGACGGATTCGTGCAGCTCACCGTCGAAGCGGGCGAGGACTGGGACGACGTCGTCGCCGACACCGTCCACCAGGGGCTGGGCAACTTGGAGTGCCTGTCCGGGATCCCGGGGCTCACCGGCGCCACCCCGGTGCAGAACGTCGGCGCCTACGGCGTGGAGATCTCCGAGATGCTCGTCTCGGTGGACCTGCTGGACCGGCACACCGGGCGGATCCGCACGGTGCTGGCCGACGACCTCGGGCTGGTCTACCGGGGCAGCGTGCTCAAGCACACCGCGGACGCGGTGGTGCTGCGCGCCCGCTACCTGCTGCGCGACGGCGGGGAGTCGGCGCCGATCCGGTACGCCGAGCTGGCCCGCGAACTCGACGTGACGCCGGGCGCCCGCGTCGACGTGACCCGGGTGCGCGAGGCCGTGCTGCGCTTACGGCGCACGAAGGGCATGGTGCTCGACCCCGAGGACCACGACACCTGGAGCGCGGGTTCCTTCTTCACCAACCCCATCGTGGCGGCCGACGAGCTGCCCGGAGTGCTGGAGCTGATCGCGGCCCGCGTGGGACCGGACGAGCGGGTGCCGCAGTACCCGGCTTCGGACGGGCGCACGAAGCTCTCCGCCGCGTGGTTGATCGACCGCGCCGGGTTCGGCAAGGGCCACGCGGGCCCCGGCGGGCGCGCGGCGCTGTCCGACAAGCACACCCTGGCGTTGACCAACCGGGGCTCGGCGAGCACCGCCGACCTGCTCCACCTGGCGCGTGAAGTCCGCGACGGGGTGCGTTCGGCGTTCGGCGTGTCACTGGCGCCCGAGCCCGTCCTGGTGGACTGTTCGCTCTGAGGCGTGGGGGCGCGAAGCGCGGTTCCGGTGTGGTGCCGACCGGATTCACCCGCCTGCTGACCGGCCGGAAGAGTGACTCTTCGTGACTATTGATTAACCCTGAGTGTTAAATGGTTGCTGGAGGGGGCCGCCATGCTCAGCATCAGGGAACTTCGGGACAGAGCGGTCATCAGGCCGATCAAGCGCGCGGTCGAGGACCAGCTGCTGGACCTCCCAGGCGTCACCGCGGTCGACATCGGTGAGAAGCGCACCGCCGGCCGGTTCACCGGTGAGCAGGGCATCGTCGTGTCCGTCGCGCGCAAACGTCCTCCCGACCGGGTGTGGCCGGGCACGCACGTCCCCCCGGACGTGCTCGGCATCCCCACCGACGTCATCGAGGAAAAGCCGCTGCTGCAGCACGCGCACACCTGCGCCGAGGAATCGGTGGCGCTGCGCGGGCGCGGTTTCGCGCACGACGGCGCGGTCACCGGCGGGGACGGGCTGGCGCCGTGCCGCTCGGTGCAGCTGGCGCCGCCGGACGCCCGCTACGCGGGCCGGTACCGGCGCACCGGGACGCTGGGCGCGCTGGTCGTCGGGCATCCGCCCGCGGTGGCGACGATGGGCCTGACCACGTTCGACGTGGCCTGCCTCGACGACGGCTGGGCGGTCGGCGATCGGATGGTCGACCCGGACACCGGGCACGTGTACGCGGACCTGGCCCGCGGCGCGCTGTCCGGCCGGGTGGACGCGGCGGCCGTCACCTTGGGCAGGGGCGTCGGCCATTCCCCGGTGATTCCCGGCATCGGTCCGGTGACGGGGCAGTGCGCCGCCTATCCGGGTGAGCCGGTGCGCAAGTGCGGTTACGGCAGCGGTGTCACCAGCGGAGTGGTCACCTCGGTGGACGTGACGCTGCGGGTGGACCACGGCGCGGCGCTGGGCGTGCGGGTGCTGCGCGAGCAGATCCGCATCGACTGCCCCGCCTCCGCCGGGTGCTTCCTGCGTCCCGGGGACGCCGGCGGTGTGGTGGTCAACCACGACGGCCGGGTCGTCGGGCTGCTGTTCGCGGGCACCCGCAGCGGGATGACCGGCTTCGCCAGCCCCATCGTGGACGTGCTGGCCGAGCTCGACGTGGAGCTGTGCGTGCTGCACCGCCAGCTCCAAGTGTGATCGCGGATGTGCGGTGAGTTAGCCCACGGATGTGATCGTTCGCGCGATCGAGTTCTCGCGGCGACCGCGCGAGCCCGATGTCGATCACGGTCGGCGAGCGCCCTTCCCCCTGGTCATGGCCCTGTCGAGTGAGCCGGTCCCGCCCGATCGTGCGGTTCGCGCGGCCCGGGGGCGCTCGCAGCGGCGATGCTGTGACCCGACACACTGTTGATCGGCGACATCTTTTCTGGTCGCCGGACGTCTTCGAGTAGTGAGAACCATGTCGGAACGGATCGGGGTCAAGGAGTGCTGAGCAGGGTGGGTCGGTCGCGGGTACGGCTGCTGTGGACTGCGCTGGCGGGCGCGTTGGCGGCCGTGCTGCTGATATCGGGTTGCGGGTCGCAGTCCTCGGGCGGAGGTGGCACCGGGGGTGGCGCGCAGGCGCAGGCGCCCGCGGCCAAGGTGCACCTCGAACCCGGCGGCGGTGGCGACGTCAACCCGGCCGCGCCGGTGAAGGTCAGCGTCGAACGCGGCAAGCTCGACGACGTCGCGCTGACCAACGGCGACGGCAAGGAGGTCGAGGGCGAACTGGCAGCCGACGGCCTCAGCTGGACCGCCGGCGAGCAGCTCGGCTACGGCAAGACCTACACCTGGTCCGGCGAGGCCACCGGCACCGACGGGCAGAGCGTCCCGGTCCAGGGCAGCTTCACCACCGTGTCCCCGGCGAAGACGGTGCGCGCCACCGTCAACCCGACCGACCACACCGAGGTCGGCGTCGCGATGCCGATCAGCGTCAAGTTCGACCAGCCCGTCACCGACAAGGCCGCCGCGGAACGCGCGCTGCAGGTGCGGCCGTCCGTGCCCGTCGAGGGCGCCTGGGCGTGGCTGTCGGACAAGCAGGTGGACTGGCGGCCGAAGGAGTACTGGCCCGCGGGAACCCAGGTCGAGGTCGACGCCAACCTCTACGGCGTGCACTACGGCGAGGGCGAGTACGGGCGCTCCGACCTGACCACGAAGTTCTCCGTCGGCCGCTCGCAGATCGTCAAGGCGGACGCGTCCACGCACCAGATGATCGTCGAGCAGGACGGCAAGCAGATCGCGAGCTACCCGGCCAGCTACGGCAAGGACCACGATCCGGAGCTGAACACGCCCAACGGCACCTACATGGTGATGCAGAAGAACCCCGTCGAGATCATGGACAACCCCCGCTACGGCTACACCGACGTGGAGAAGAAGTGGGCCGTGCGGATGTCCAACCACGGTGAGTTCATCCACGAGAACGAGGAGAACCGCGCCAACCTCGGCAAGGTCAACACCTCGCACGGCTGCATCAACCTGTCGGAGGCGGACGCGAAGGCCTACTTCGACGGCGCGCTGATCGGCGACCCGATCGAGGTCACCGGTGCGGTCACCACGATGGAACCGCGCTTCGACGTCTTCGACTGGATGATCGATTGGGAGCAGTGGCAGCAGAAGTCCGCGCTGTGATCTAGCGCTGCGCTTTCCCGGTCCCGCGAGGGCGGTTCGATCCGCCCTCGCGGGACTTTTTCATGCCCGGTGCCGATCCCCGGCTGTGAACAGCGTCACCAGCCGCTCGGCGTTCGAGCCGGTCGCCGCGAGCTCCGGGGTAGCGTCAGCGGGCTGTGCTCGGCGGCGCAGGAATGTTTTCCCCCGCACCGGCGTCGAGCTTCTACAGCGTCCGAAACGGATCGGACGTCCGCGCGGACGTCCCCGACAAGGTTTGCGATAGGGCTAGTCGATGACTTCTGGCACCGCCCGGATGCGGCCCCGCCGCGCCGCCGTGTTCTCGTTGCACACTTCGCCGCTGGAGCAGCCCGGCACCGGTGACGCGGGCGGGATGAACGTCTACATCGCGCAGACCGCGACCCGGCTGGCCGAACTCGGCACCGAGGTGGAGATCTTCACCCGCGCCACGTCCTCCGAGGTGCCGCCGGTCGCGGAGCTCGCGCCGGGCGTCACGGTGCGCCACGTCGTGGCCGGTCCGTTCGAGGGCTTGGACAAGAACGAGCTGCCCGCGCAGCTGTGCGCGTTCGCCGCGGGCGCGCTGCGCGCGGAGGCCCGGCACGAGCCGGGGTTCTACGACGTCGTGCACTCGCACTACTGGCTGTCCGGGCAGGTCGGCTGGTTGGCCAGGGAACGCTGGGGAGTGCCGCTGGTGCACACCGCGCACACCCTGGCGAAGGTGAAGAACACCGCGCTGGCCGCGGGCGACACCCCCGAGCCGCGGGTCCGGGTGCTCGGCGAGGAGCAGGTGGTCGCCGAGGCGGACCGCCTCGTCGCGAACACCGAGGTGGAGGCGTCCGACCTGGTCCGGCTCTACGGCGCCGACCCGGCGGAGGTGGCGACCATCCCGCCGGGCGTGGACCTGCGCCGGTTCACGCCGGGAGATTCGGCCGCGGCGCGCGCCCGGTTCGGGTTGTCGCGGGACGCGCTGGTGTTCGCGTTCGTCGGCCGCATCCAGCCGTTGAAGGCACCGGACGTGCTGCTGCGCGCGACCGCGGAGCTGCTGGCCCGGCGTCCCGAGCTGCGCCCGCGGTTGGCGGTGCTGGTCGTCGGCGGCCCGTCGGGCAGCGGGCTGGAACGCCCGGAGGCGCTGCAGGAGCTGGCGCGGGAACTCGGCATCGCCGATGTGGTGCGCTTCCTGCCGCCGCAGGGCGGGGAGGCGCTGGCCGACGTCTACCGGGCCGCGGACGTGGTGACGGTGCCCAGCTACAACGAATCGTTCGGCCTGGTCGCGCTGGAGGCGCAGGCCTGCGGCACGCCGGTGGTGGCGGCCGCGGTCGGCGGCCTGCCGGTGGCGGTGGCCGACGGCAGGTCCGGGCTGCTGGTCGCGGGGCACGGTACGGACCAGTGGGCGGACGCGTTGAGCTCGGTGGCCGACGCCGGTTTACGCACCCGGCTCGCGGCGGGGACGGTGGAGCACGCGGAGACGTTCTCCTGGGACCGCACCACGGAGGCGTTGCTGGACACCTACGCGCGGGCGAAGCACGCGTTCCACTCGCAGTTCAGCTTGGAGGTGACGGCGTGACCGTCGTGGAGACCATCGAGTCCGCGCTGGACGCGAGCGAACTGGACTACCGGCAGGAGGCCGACGGCCGGTTCTTCGTGACGTTGCCGGGCACGAAGAAGCTGCAGACGAACTGCTGGCTGGTCGTGGCCGAGCACGCGGTGGTCGTGGAGGCCTTCGTGTGCAGGCAGCCGGACGAGGCGCACGAGGACGTCTACCGGTACCTGCTTCGGCGCAACGCGCGGCTCTACGGCGTGCACTACACGATCGACGGGACCGGGGACATCTACCTGGTGGGCCGGATCGGCCTGCACGCGGTGACGGCGGAGGAGATCGACCGGGTGCTCGGGCAGGTGCTGGAGGCCGCGGACGGGGATTTCAACTCGCTGCTGGAACTGGGGTTCGGCACCGCGATCCGCCGGGAGTGGGGCTGGCGGGAGTCGCGCGGCGAGTCGCTGGCGAACCTGCGGCCGTTCGAGCAGCTGGTGCGCCGGGACGGTCCGCTGGCGCCGGCGGACGAAGAACGGGCCTGACCCCCTGCTCCTGCGTGCGTCCGCTGGTCGGACCGGCGGACGCGAGGGGCGGCTCGGGAGAGAGGGGGAGTCGCGAGCTCGAACCGCCCCACGCGTGAGGTCCCGCCTGCGGGCCCAGTGGGCGGGGGGCACCCGGGGCCCGGCGGGGCGTGGTTCGACGGGGGAGACGAACCACGCTCTTTTTGTTGCTCTCGTCCGGACCGGGGAGTGCGTGGGAGCCGATCCGCGAGAGCAGTGTCAACTTCGCAGAGTCACGCACTGGCCACAAGTCCGATCTATTACTCCATTCGAGTGATCTTCCCCACTAGGGGTAACGCTGCGGATTAATCATCAAGGAATAGTGTGCTCGTTTGTGACTGGCGACACTTTCGTGTCACGGTGGCACGGTGAATGGATAACCGTCGGGTGACGACCACAACCGATTTGCGGGGTCACTGCCAGCGGCTGCGTTCCCCCGAAGATCATCACTCGATACGGTGGCGCACTGCTCTGAGTGATCGACCACGGGGTGGTCGTTGTGTCGCGCAACTGAAAAATTCTCATGTTTCATGCATGGTCACTCAGTCGCGGAGCAGTGGAGGCTGACCCGATCGGCCCAGTTCCGGTTGGTACTGCGTCGTTCGGGGGACGGGGACGATGTTCAGTGCGATCGGGTGGCCTCCCGAGGGCCTCGCGAGCTCGTCGCCGCCCCTCGCGTCAGGGCCCTGAGGTTCGCGGGCGCGCCCGCGGCGGCCGGGCACGCGGCGCGGACGGCTTGTCATAGCCTGAGCCCATGACTGTCGGGACTCTGGTACTGCTGCGACACGGCGAAAGCACCTGGAACGCCGAGAACCTGTTCACCGGCTGGGTCGACGTTCCCCTCTCCGAGAAGGGCACGACCGAGGCGCGCCGCGGCGGCGAGCTGCTGCGCGAAACCGGGGTGCTGCCCGACGTGCTGCACACCTCGCTGCTGCGCCGGGCCATCACCACCGCCAACATCGCCCTGGACGGTGCCGACCGGCACTGGATCCCGGTGCGCCGGGACTGGCGGCTCAACGAGCGGCACTACGGCGCGCTGCAGGGCAAGAACAAGAAGCAGACCCTGGACGAGTACGGCGAGGAGCAGTTCATGCTCTGGCGCCGCTCCTACGACACGCCGCCGCCGGAGATCGAGCCGACCGACGAGTTCAGCCAGGAAGGCGACCCGCGCTACGCGGACCTCGGCGCCGACATGCCGCGCACCGAGTGCCTCAAGGACGTCGTGGCGCGGCTGCTGCCGTACTGGGAGAACGCGATCGTGCCGGACCTGCGGGCCGGCCGGACCGTGCTCGTGGCCGCGCACGGCAACTCGCTGCGGGCGCTGGTGAAGCACCTCGACGGGATCTCGGACGAGGAGATCGCCGGGCTGAACATCCCGACGGGCATCCCGCTGCGCTACGACCTCGACGAGCAGCTGGCCCCGACCAACCCGGGCGGCACGTACCTGGACCCGGACGCCGCCGCCTCGGCCGCGGCGGCGGTGGCCAACCAAGGGCGCTGATCCGAGATCGCCTCGCCACCGGTGCGCAGCGGCGCCCGGTGGCGAGGCGATCACCGGCCGTAGTCTCACCGGGCGACACCTGAGCGAAGGTGTCGCCCGTTCTACGTCCGCTCCCTGTTCACGCGGGGAGCGCGGCAACGGTCCGCAGCTGAACCCGGCTCCACTTTCGAGTGAATCAGAGGTGAAGAACCCTCCGATTCATGTCGCGGGTGTCACGGATCGCGCTCGCGGGCTGGTCCAGCACCGCATCTCCCTGCTTACGATGCTGCTGTGACCGCATTGGGCTATACCGCCCTGATCATCGGCTTGCTGGCGATCGGTGTGGCGGCCGGGTACCTGGCCGCGCGGACGGCGCGGCACCGCGAACGCCGTCGGCCCGAGGGGCCGACCGTCGCGGAACTGCTGCAGCGACTCGTGCACCGGACGAACAACGGCATCGTCGTGCTCAACCGGTTCGGCGACGTGGTGCTGAACAACCCGCGCGCCGACGAGCTCGGCTTCGTCCGCGACAACCAGGCCGACCCCCGCGCCCGCAAAGCCGCCGAAGAGGCGCTGGAAACCGGCGAACCGGTGACCGTGGACCTGTCCCCGCTGAACCGCACGTCGCTGCGCGGTCGCGGACCGGCCGCGGTGCTCGGCGAAGTGCGACCGCTCGGCGACGGGTTCACCGTGATCGACGCGGGCGACGAGTCCGACGCCGTCCGGCTGGAGGCGACCCGGCGGGACTTCGTGGCCAACGTCTCGCACGAGCTCAAGACCCCGGTCGGCGCGCTCGCGCTGCTGGCGGAAGCCGTGATCGACGCCTCCGACGACGCCGACGAGGTCCGCCGGTTCTCCACCAAGATCCTGCACGAGTCGACCCGGCTGGGCACGCTCGTCTCCGAGCTCATCGCGCTGTCCCGGCTGCAGGGCGCCGAACGGCTGCCCGAGCTGACCACCGTCGAAGTCGACGTCGTCGTCGAGGAGGCGCTGGGGCGCTCCCGCATCGCGGCCGAGTCCGCGGGCATCGAGATCACCCTCGACGATCCCAGCGACCTGCTGCTCGACGGGGACCGGACGCTGCTGGTGACCGCGCTGAGCAACCTCATCGACAACGCCGTGTCGTACTCCCCGCCGGGGTCGCCGGTGTCAATCAGCCGCCGGATGGTCGGCGACTTCGTGGAGATCGCCGTCACCGACCGGGGCATCGGCATCGACCCGCAGCACCAGCAGCGGGTGTTCGAGCGGTTCTTCCGCGTCGACCCGGCCCGCTCGCGGGCCACCGGCGGGACCGGCCTCGGGCTGGCCATCGTCAAGCACGTCGCCGCCAACCACGGCGGCGAGGTGAAGTTGTGGAGCAGGCTCGGAACCGGCTCCACGTTCACCCTCCGGGTGCCTCGGCACGGTGCCGACGCGGAGGTGGGCGGTACCGGCGAGCAGAACGCGGCGACCGGTTCGGAGCTCGCCGGCTCCGAGCAGTCCGGGGGCGAGGCCCGGTCGGACGCCGCGGCGGGTACCGCCGAACCGGGCCGGGCGGACACCCGGCCCGAGACCGATAGTGCGGACGGGGTCGCAACCGTCGAAACGGGAGGAGTCCGGTGACCAGGGTGCTGATCGTGGAGGACGAGGAGTCCTTCGCCGACCCATTGGCGTTCCTGCTGCGCAAGGAGGGGTTCACCGCGGCGGTCGCAACGACCGGCCAGGAGGCGCTGGACGAGTTCGACCGCAACGGCGCGGACATCGTGCTGCTCGACCTGATGCTGCCCGGCATGAGCGGCACCGACGTGTGCAAGCAGCTGCGGCAGCGCTCCGCCGTCCCGGTGATCATGGTGACGGCGCGGGACAGCGAGATCGACAAGGTGGTCGGGCTCGAACTGGGCGCCGACGACTACGTCACCAAGCCGTACTCGGCCAGGGAGCTGATCGCGCGGGTGCGCGCGGTGCTGCGCCGCGGCGGCGAGGCCGAGGACCTGCAGCCGCAGGCGCTGGAGGCCGGTCCGGTGCGGATGGACGTGGAGCGGCACGTGGTGACGGTGGCGAGCGAGGAGATCAGCTTGCCGCTCAAGGAATTCGACCTGCTCGAATACCTGCTGCGCAACGTGGGCCGGGTGCTGACCCGCGGGCAGCTGATCGACCGGGTGTGGGGCGCGGACTACGTCGGCGACACCAAGACCCTCGACGTCCACGTGAAGCGGCTGCGCTCCAAGCTGGAGCCGGACCCGGCCGAACCCCAGTACCTGGTCACGGTGCGCGGCCTGGGCTACAAGTTCGAGGTGTGAGCGCCTCGCCCGCCCGGGGCGAGTAGCGACCCCGGCACGGGGCGCGTCGAGGCGGGGCGCGGGGGCGACGGCGGTGTGGCCCGGTTCGCACCGGTTCGTGGCCCCCACCCGGCTCGGGGGTGTGGTTGCGGCCGGTAACGTTGTCGGACATGCGCCTAGGGGTGCTCGACGTCGGATCCAACACCGTCCACCTGCTCGTGGTGGACGCGCACCGTGGTGCCCATCCGACCCCGATGACATCGGAGAAGACCGTGCTGCGGCTGGCCGAGCGGATCGGCGCCGACAGGCGCCTCGGCGACGACGACGCCGATGAGCTCGTCGGCACCGTCGCCGAGGTGAAGCAGGCCGCCGAGCAGGCGGGCTGCGAAGACCTGATGGCCTTCGCCACGTCCGCGATCCGCGAAGCCGACAACGCCACCGAGGTGCTCGCGCGCGTCCGGGACGAGACGGGCGTGGAATTGCGCGTGCTCTCCGGCGAGCAGGAGGCGCGGCTGACGTTCCTGGCCGCGCGGCGCTGGTACGGCTGGTCCGCGGGCAGGTTGCTGCTGCTCGACATCGGCGGCGGCTCGCTGGAGATGGCCATCGGCATCGACGAGCAGCCCGACCTGGCGGCCTCGCTGCCGCTGGGCGCCGGTCGGCTGGCCCGCACCCGGCTGCCGCAGGACCCGCCGAGCCGGCGGCAGGTGGGCGAAGTGCGGGAGTGGCTGGACGAGCAGCTGGCTCCGACGGCGAAGCGCTTCCGCAAGATCGGCGGCCCCGATCGTGCCGTCGCCACCTCCAAGACGTTCCGCTCGCTGGCGCGGCTCACCGGTTCGGCGCCCGCCTCGGCGGGCCCGCGCGTGCCGCGCACCCTCACCGAGACCGGCCTGCGCCAGCTGCTGGCGTTCATCACCCGGATGTCCGCGGCCGACCTGGCCGGGCTGGACGGGGTCAGCAGCGCGCGCTCCCACCAGCTCGTCAGCGGAGCGCTGGTCGCGGAGGCGGTGATGCGCGCGCTGGGCGTCACCGAACTGGACATCTGCCCGTGGGCGCTGCGGGAAGGCGTCATCCTCAGGCGGCTGGACCACGCCAACGGAGAGGACCACACTGCCATGCGGACCCGCCTAGAGCTCGGGTCGTTCGACGCGGAGCCCTTCGCGAACGGGTCGGATGCGGACCGGGGAACTGGACGGCAAGCCCACTACGGGGCACGGTGGAATCGATGAGTCGGGACAGCGGGTCCGAGCACCCGAGCCAGCGCACCGTCGCGGAGCTGCTCGCCGAGTACGGCGGCGGCTCCCAGAAGAACGCGCACCGGCGACGCAGGCGCGCCGAGGACCCGAGCGAAACCGCCCCGCAGGCGATCATCGAACGGGTGCTCTCGGACAGCGGCACCATGCGCGCGATCAAGCCGGACGAGGCCGAGGACACCCGTTCCGGCCAGGCCGGGGGCGCCGCCCCGCCCGCTCCGGGACGCCCGCAGGCACCGCACGGCGGCACGGGGCCGCAAGCCCCGGTTCCGCCCGCCTCCCCCCCGGCAGCACCCCAGTACGGCGGCCCGCCGTCCGGGCCGCAGCCCGCCGGGCCACCGCCCGGACCCCCGCGCACCGGGCCGCAGCCGACCGCGGCGCCACCTGCCGCGGGTCCGCCGCCCGCTCCCGCCGGTCCGGTTCCGCCCGTCGCGCCGGGACCGCCCGCGGCTCCCGCGGCGGAATCCGCGCCGCCCGAGGACGACGTCGCCGATCCGGACCAGGGGTCCGGGTTCTGGGCTCGCCGCTTCGCCGCCGCCGGGGCGCCGCCGCGCGCGACCGCTCCGCACGAACCCGAGGCCGCGCCGTCGGACGCGGAGATGACCGTCCAGCAGCCCGCGCTGCCCGGACGCGCCCCCGCGGGCCCGCCGCCCGAGCAGCCGACCCGGTCGGTGCCCATCGAGGGCGCGACCGAGCAGCTGCCGAGGGTGGAGGCCGAGGCCAAGAGCGCCGGGGCCGAGGGCACCGCGATGATGGCCTACCCCGGAGCTCCCGAAGCGCCGCAGCGCTCCGACGACCCGTACGACTTCGACGACTACGAGGACTACGACCGCACCGGCGGCGCCTACCCGGATGAAGCGGTCTTCGAGGACTACGCCGACGGCGAGGCCACCCGGTACCACCGGGACGGCTACGACGCCGACGACGACTACGACGACTACGACGCCGCGCCCGCCGGGTTGGACGCCGACGACTACCGGGCCGACGACGCCGACGAGGAACCGGAGCAGACCACCGGCAAGGAGTGGCTGGTGCTGGCGCTGCAGGGCGGTGCCGGGCTGATCTGCGGTGGCGCGGTGTGGTTCGCGTTCCGCTGGTTGTGGACCGCGATCCCGATCGCGGCGCTGGTCGCCGCGCTGGCGATCACGGGTGCGCTGGTGTTCGTGGCGCGGAAGTTCTTGCGCACCGACGATCTGCAGACGATCCTGCTCGCGGTGCTGGTCGGGCTGATCTGCACCGTGTCACCGGCCGCGCTGCTGCTGATCGGGCATTGAGGCCGGATTCGTCGCGCGGGTCCGCACCCGGACCCGCCGGGGTGACACCAGGTGGTGGGGCCGCGACACGCTGGGGCAGGACATGACACCGCAACCGCATACGACGACCGAGCCGAGCCGCCCCGACATCCCGGTCGGGCTCTCCAGCGCATCGGTGTGGCCGCAACCCGCGCGGGCGGCGTTCGAGATGGCGGCCGATCTGGGCTTCGACGGGGTCGAGGTGATGGTCTGGGCGGACGCGGTGAGCCAGGACGTGGGCGCGCTGCACCGGCTCGCGCAGGAGCACGGGGTGCCGATCCTGGCGGTGCACGCGCCCTGCCTGCTGATCACGCAGCGGGTGTGGTCGCCCGAGCCGGAGGAGCGGCTGCGCCGCGCGGTGGTGGCCGCGAGCGATCTGGGCGCCTCGACGGTGGTGGTGCACCCGCCGTTCCGCTGGCAGCGCCGGTACGCCGAGGGCTTCGGCGACCTGGTCGGCGAGCTGGAGGAGACCAGCGGCATCCGGGTCGCGGTGGAGAACATGTTCCCGATCCGCCCGCCGAACCGGCTCAACCGGCTGCGCGGCGGCCGGGCGAGCGGGCTGTCGGCGTTCACGCCCTCGCCCGACCCGACGGAGGTCGGCTACCGCAACTACACGCTCGACCTGTCGCATGCCGCCGCCGCGCACGTGGACGCGGTGGAGCTGTACAAGCGGATGCAGGACCGGCTCGCGCACGTCCACCTGGCGGACGGCACCGGAGCGCCCCGTGACGAACATCTCGTGCCGGGGCGCGGCACCCAGCCGTGCGCGCAGGTCTGCGAGCTGCTCGCCGCGGACGGCTTCGCCGGCTCGGTCGTGCTGGAGGTGAACAGTCGGAAGGCCCGCAACCAGCAGGAACGCGCGGCGCTGCTGGCGGAGTCGCTGGTGTTCGCCCGGTTGCACCTGCAAGCGCCCGGCAGGCCGCAGGAGGGCGAACCCGGTACCGGCCCGTGATCAACTTCGAAACGGGTACGTAGGATCATGGCATGAGTACGATGCGCGCCTCGCTCGCTCATGAGCGACGCCGGCACTGCGCGGGTCGCGCGTGAACGACACCCCCTTCCTCGACACCCTCGCCGTGCGCCCGCTGGGCGACGGCACCTTCGTCGCCGATCTGCACCAGGACTGGGCGGTCGGCGACCGCCCGCACGGCGGCTACCTGCTCGCGCTGCTCAGCCGCGCCGCCGTCGGCGAGACCTCGCTGGACCCGCTGTCGGTCAGCGCCCAGTACTTGCGCTCACCGAAGGTGGGGCCGGTGCTGCTGCGCACCGAACGCCTCAAGGCGGGCCGGACCGTCACCGTCGTGCGCGCGGTGCTGGAGCAGGCCGGGCAGGTGTGCGTGGACGCCACCATCACCCTCGGCGAGATCCCGGACGAGCCGCCCACCTGGTCGGACCTGCCGGACATGCCGGTGAACCCACCGCCGGACGCGGTCGACCTCGGCAGCTCCGATGCGGGCGGGCCGAACGGGCTCGCGCGGGCCTGCGACATGCGGCTCGATCCGCGCGGGGCCGGTTTCCTGCGCGGCAGCACCAGCGAACCGCTGCGGCTGCGGATGTGGGCGCGCCCGCACCAGGGGCAGCCGGACCTGCTGTTCGGGCTGATCGCCGGGGACCTGACGATGCCCGTCACGTTCAACCTGGGCCGCTTCGGGTGGTCGCCGACGGTGCAGCTCACGGCGCTGCTGCGGGC
The DNA here is from genome assembly GCF_014203325.1 of Saccharopolyspora gloriosae. Taxonomy (NCBI): domain Bacteria; kingdom Bacillati; phylum Actinomycetota; class Actinomycetes; order Pseudonocardiales; family Pseudonocardiaceae; genus Saccharopolyspora; species Saccharopolyspora gloriosae. The sequence continues at coordinate 14,545 of NZ_JACHIV010000001.1, forward strand.
TCGGCCGGCGAACGGCTGGTTCCGGCTCGTGGTGGAGTCCAAGGCTGTGCACGGCCCGTGGTTCGACGAGGACACCCTCGTCATCGACTCCACCGGCCGCCTGGTCTGCCAGGCGCGGCAGCTGGCGCTGAGCGCGAAGTGAGGACGCGGGCGGGCCGTGCGCGGCCTGCCCGTTCCGGGCGGCGGCCGGGGTTAGGGTGGCGACTCCGGCCGAACGACCGCCGACCGTAGGGAGACCAGCCGTGCCGACCGTGCGCATCCACCCCATCCAGCTCGACTTCAAGCACTCGGGCGGCGGACAGGTGTGCAACCTGTGCGGGGCGCAGGAGAAGTGGGCCTCGGCGGCCCAGCCGACGGTGCAGGGCGCCGCCTACGACCGCTCGCTGCACCTGGCGCACCTGGTGACCGAGCACCTCGCCGACGTGCAGGGCACCTTCTCCAACGCCGAACGCGGCAAGGAGAAGTCCATCACCGACAACGCCCCCACCGACGAACCCGACGAGACCCCCGCGGAGTGATCCCCTCCGCACACGCGGCCGCTCAATGATCGTGCCGACGCCGCGAACCCACACCCACCACCTAGCCGAAGGCCACGCCTAGCCCGGCGAAACCGGCCCGCTCCAAGACCGAAGCCCGCGCCAGCGGCGAAGCCGTGCCTCCGGCGGGCGAAGCGACGCTTGCCTCGCGGCCGAAGGCCGTGCCTTTGCGGCGTAGCCGTGCAGTGGGCGGGCGAAGCCACGCCTGCCTCGCGGCCGAAGGCCGTGCCCCGCGGCGTAGCCGTGCCTGGATTCGCGAAGCGAATAGCCCACGTCCAAAAGCCGCTCATCGGCGGGTTCTCAGTCGGTCTCTCGCGAGGACGGCTTTTCCCTCGTGGCGGAGCCACTTGGGAAAAAGATCCCGCAGCGAGAGACCGACTGAGGTTCCGCTACCCGACCACCCGAGCAGAACGACCCGCCATCACTACGCCTGCTCGACGTCAAGATCCCCGTCGGCGTGTTGTTTGCGGAGTCGTTTCTTGTCGTACTTGCCGACGCTGGTCTTCGGCGCTTCGTCGATGAAGGTCCAGTGCTCCGGCAGCTGCCACTTCGCGACCCTGCCGAGCAGGAATTCGCGCAGTTCCGCCGCGTCCGCCTGCGCGCCTTCGTGCAGCACCACTGCGGCCAGCGGTCGCTCGTCCCACTTCGCGTCCGGCACGCCCACGACCATCGCCTCGGCGACGGCGGGGTGCGCCACGAGGTGGTTCTCCAGCTCCACCGACGAGATCCACTCCCCGCCGGACTTGATCACGTCCTTGGCGCGGTCGGTGAGCCGCAGGAACCCGTCGGCCGACAGGGTGCCCACGTCCTCGGTGCGCAGCCAGCCGTCGCGGAACTTCTCGGGGTCGTCGTTGTTGTAGTAGGACGACGCGACCCACGGGCCGCGCACCTCCAGCTCGCCGACGCTCTTGCCGTCCCACGGCAGTTCGTTGCCGTCGTCGTCGATGAGCCGCGCCTGCACGGCCGAGGACAACCGGCCCTGCGACTCCCGGTACGGCCACTGCTGCTCGCCGGTCGCCGAGCCCGGTGGCCGGGCGACGCTGCCCAGCGGCGAGGTCTCGGTCATGCCCCACGCGTGCAGCACGGGGATGCCGTAGCGCTCCTGGAAGGTCCGCATCAGCGACGGCGGGCACGCCGAGCCGCCCACCACGACCTCGCGCAGCGAGGAGATGTCCTGCGGGTCCTGGTCGAGGTGGCCCAGCACGCCCTGCCAGATCGTCGGCACGGCCGCGGCCATCGTGGGGTGCAGCGAGGTGATCATCCGGACCAGCGGCTCCGGCTGCAGGAACCGGTCCGGCATGATCAGCGACGCGCCCGCCATCATCGCCGCGTACGGCATGCCCCAGGACATCGCGTGGAACATCGGCACGACGGCCAGCCCGCGGTCCGCCTGCGCCAGCGCCATCCCGTCCGACATGCACACCTGCATCGAGTGCAGCCAGATGGAGCGGTGCGAGTAGACGACGCCCTTCGGGTTGCCGGTGGTGCCGGAGGTGTAGCACATCGCCGCCGCGCTGCGTTCGTCCAGCTCGGGCCAGTCGAAGGTCTCCTGGCGCCCGCGCAGCAGCTGCTCGTAGTCGTGCACCTGCACGCCCTCGGGGGCCTGCAGCGACGACGGGTCGCCGTTGACGATCACGTGCCGCACGGTGCTCAGCGACGGGAGGATCTTCTGGAACAGCGGGAGCAGGCTCTCGTCGACGACGACCACGTGGTCCTCGGCGTGATCGGCGATGTAGCTGATCTGCTCGGGGAACAAGCGGATGTTGAGGGTGTGCAGCACCGCGCCCATCGACGGGGCGGCCAGGTAGATCTCCAGGTGCTCGGCGTTGTTCCACATGAACGTGGCGACCCGCTGGTCCCCGGTGACGCCCAGCTCGCGGAGCCCGTGGGCGAGCTGAGCCGCGCGGCGGCCGACCTCGGCGTAGCTGCGGCGGCGGGCCTGTTCCCCGGTCCAGGTGACCACCTCCGAGGCTCCGTGGGTGGTGCTGCCGTGTTCCAGAATCCTGGCGATCGACAGCGGGCCGTCGTGCATCGTGCTCAGCATCGGGATCGGACCTCCAAGTCCGCGCGCTCGGGCGCTCCATCAACGGCGGTGTCGTGGCTGCGGACACACTAACCGCGCAGGTGACGCCTGGGGAGGGTCCGAACGGGACGTTCTGGCACCCTGATTCGCATGAACTCCATTGCCGTACTGGGCGCGGGCAAGATCGGTGAATCCCTGCTGTCGGGGCTGCTGCACGCCGGTCGGAACCCGGCCGACCTGCTGTTCACCGAACGCCACCCGGAGCGGGCCGCCGAACTCACCGACAAGTACGGCATCGAGCACGTGGAGATCGACGCCGCGGTGCGGCGCGCCGACGTGCTGATCGTCGCGGTCAAGCCGCAGGACATCGAGCCGCTGCTGGACGGGGTGGCGCCGCTGCTGGAGCCGAGCACGCTGGTCGTGTCGCTGTGCGCGGGGCTGCCGACGAAGCTCTACGAGCGCCGCCTCGCCGCGGGCACCCCGGTGGTCCGGGTGATGCCGAACACGCCGATGGTGGTCGGCGAGGCGATGAGCGCCATCTCGGCCGGTTCGCACGCAGACGAGAAGCACTTGGCGCTGGTGGAGGACCTGCTCAGCAGCGTCGGCCAGGTCGTGCGGGTCCCCGAGTCGCAGCAGGACGCGGTGACCGCGCTGTCGGGTTCCGGTCCCGCCTACTTCTTCTACCTGGTCGAGGCCATGATCGACGCGGGCATCCTGCTGGGCATCCCGCGCGCCACCGCGGCCGACCTGATCGTGCAGTCCGCCGTGGGGGCGGCGACCATGCTCCGCGACGGCTCGGAGGGGCACCCGGTGATCCTGCGCGAGGCCGTGACCTCGCCCGCGGGCACCACCATCGCCGGCATCCGGGAGCTGGAGAAGCACGGCGTGCGGGCGGCCCTCATCGACGCGATCGAAGCCGCCAGGGACCGTTCCGTCGAGCTGGGCAGCGCCCACGACTGACGGCGGACCCCGCAGGCCGGGTTGGCTTCTTCGGGGGGTTTCGAGATGTGGTGCAGGCGTCCTGACAGGCGGAAACTCCTGAAACCGGGACGTTCGTGCATCGCAGGATTCCCAGGCGTCCCGCTACTCTCGACAGAGCACGTGCGTGTGGAGTCCGTCGGAGGGGAAGCCGACGGCGCGTCACGTGTCGAAGGACTCGGTGAAGCATGTCTGCGAACTCGGAACCCACCCAGCAAGCACCCCCGCACGTCGGGCAGGTGCAGTTCCTCACCGTGGCCGAAGTGGCCAGGTTGATGCGGGTGTCGAAGATGACCGTCTACCGGCTCGTGCACGCCGGTGATCTCCCAGCCGCGCGGGTGGGACGATCGTTTCGCGTTGCGGAGAACGACGTGCACGCCTATCTGGAGAACGCCTACTACAACGCGGGCTGAGGGCCGCGTTCCGGCGTCATAGCGGGAAAATCGCCGTCCGCCTCCGGACGCAGCACCGCCCGTCCGGAGGCCGCCGGGCCGCTGGGGAGGACCACGTCGTCAGGGGTGCACCGGTGGGCGGGTAGGCTGCGGCATCGGTCGTGCTTGATGCCGGTGCGCTCACCGGCGGTGCGCCACGGGGCAGCACCGGCACGAAATGACATTCGTACCAACGCCGACAGCGAAGGATTCCGCATGGGCTCGGTCATCAAGAAGCGCCGCAAGCGCATGTCCAAGAAGAAGCACCGCAAGCTTCTGCGCAGGACCCGCGTCCAGCGTCGTAAGTTGGGCAAGTAAGGGAACTGCCGGACTCCGGCTCCGCCCGCGCGGTGCGAGACCAGAGTCTCGGGTCTCGCGCCTTCGCCGCCGCCGGCCACTCGGGTCGGCGGCGGTTGCTTTGGCACCCCTGTCCAGGTGGTCCGGGCCGGTTCCGGTTGCCCGGGCCGGGGGCCGCTGGTGGGGTGCACGAGGATCCCGCCGCGTTTCCTCGCACGTAACCGGGGCCACCGCCCGGGCTGGGTAGCATCGTGAACGGAGCTCGTGCTTCGCGGCCGCCGCCCGTCGTCGGCGCGCGAATGCAAGCGATCACCCTCCGGCCGGACTCTCGGGGAGAACCATGGTGCCGAACGTCGTCCTCGTGACGGGTGTCAGCAGCTTCCTGGGCGGGCACCTCGCCGCGCGGCTCGCCGCGAACCCCGACATCGAGCGCGTGCTGGGCGTGGACACCGCGCCCCCGCGGCCCGACCTGCGCCGCCGGATGGGCCGCACCGAGTTCGTGCGCGCCGACATCCGCAACCCGCTGATCTCCAAGGTGATCGCCGGCGCGAACGTGGACACCGTGGTGCACGCCGCCGTCAACTCCCAGTCCGGGCCCGAGGGGCGCGCGGCGATGAAGGAGATCAACGTCATCGGCACCATGCAGCTGCTGGCGGCCTGCCAGAAGGCGCCGGAGCTGCGCCGGATGGTGATCAAGTCGACGACGGCCGTCTACGGCGCCAGCCCCCGCGACCCCGCCGTGTTCTCGGAGGACATGGAGCCCAAGGACCTGCCGTCGTCCGGCTACGCCAAGGACGCCGGGGAGATCGAGGGCTACGTGCGCGGGTTCGGCAGGCGGCGCCCGGACGTGGACATCACGACGCTGCGCTTCACCCACCTCATCGGGCCGCGCATCGACGCGGACCTCACCCGCTACTTCGCGCTGCCGCTGGTGCCGACGGTGCTCGGCTACGACGCCCGGATGCAGCTGCTGCACTCCGAGGACGCGCTGGCCGTGCTGGAGAAGGCGACGACCCACGCCCTGCCCGGCGTGTTCAACGCGGGCGGCGACGGCGTGCTGATGCTGTCCCAGGCGATCCGGCGCGCCGGGCGGGTGGCCGTCCCCGTGCCGCGGCTCGGCGTGCCCGCGATGAGCCGGTTCTTCCGGGGCGCGCGGCTCGTCGACTTCTCCCCGGAGCAGATGCGGTTCCTGAACTTCGGCCGGGTCGTGGACACCACGAAGCTGCGCGAGCGCTTCGGGTTCACCCCGCGCTGGACCACGCAGCAAGCGTTCGACGACTTCGTGCGCGGACGCGACCTGCACCCGGTGATCGACCCCGACCGCGTCACGGCGTGGGAACGCGGCGTCGGTGACCTGCTCGCCCGACTGCGGTGATGGGAGGCCAGATGGCGGACGCCCGAGTGATCCCGCTGCACCCGGCGGATCAGCGGACCGGAGGTGGCGCGCGGCGCGGCGCGGCACCGATGCCGGAGTCCGTCCCCGCGCCGGAGGACGGTGCCGGGGGCTGGGAGGACGCGGTGGCCGACGCGCTGGCCTTCGCCCGCCGCAGGCTGCTCGGCGACTACAAGGTCGACGAGTTCGGCTTCGACGAGGACCTCACCGACCACCTCGTGGTGCCGCCGCTGCGACCGCTGTATGAGAAGTGGTTCCGGGTGGAGGCCACCGGCTTGGAGAACGTCCCCGAGTCGGGGGCGCTGGTGGTCGCGAACCACTCCGGGACGTTGCCGCTGGACGCGCTGATGACGACGGTGGCGCTGCGCGACCACCACGATCCGGGCAGGCACCTGCGGATGCTCGGCGCGGACCTCGTGTTCCGGCTGCCGATGGTCAGCTCCATCGCGCGCAAGGCCGGGCACACCCTCGCCTGCAATCCCGACGCGGAACGGCTGCTGCGGGCCGGTGAACTGGTGGGCGTGTGGCCGGAGGGCTTCAAGGGCATCGGCAAGCCCTACCGGGACCGGTACAAGCTGCAGCGGTTCGGCCGCGGCGGGTTCGTCTCGGCCGCGATGCGCACCGGCGCGCCGATCGTTCCCTGCTCGATCGTCGGCGCGGAGGAGATCTACCCGAAGCTCGCCGACATCCGTCCGCTGGCCAGGCTGCTGGGCGTGCCGTACTTCCCGGTGACCCCGCTGTTCCCGCACTTCGGGCCGCTGGGCATGGTTCCGCTGCCGTCGAAGTGGTACATCGAGTTCGGCGAGCCGGTCGAGACGGCGCACTTCGACGAGGGCGCCGCGGACGACCCCATGGTCGTGTTCAGCCTCAGCGACCAGGTCCGCGAGATCATCCAGCAGACCCTCTACCGGCTGCTGTCCCAGCGGCAGAACGTCTTCCTCGGCTAGGAGCTCAGGAGCGGTCGCGGCGACGGTAGGCGAGGCCCGCGGCGATCGCACCCGCGACGGCGCTCGCGCCGAGCATGGACTGGGCGCCGATGCGGGCGGCTTTGCGGCCGGTGCGGAAGTCGCGGATCTCCCAGCCGCGGGAGCGCGCGATGTCGCGCAGCCGCTGGTCCGGGTTCACCGCCACCGCCGTGCCCACGGCCGAGAGCATCGGCACGTCGTTGGCCGAGTCCGAGTAGGCCGTGCAGCGGCGCAGGTCGAGGCCTTCGCTGGCGGCGAGCGCGCGCACGGCGTGCGCCTTCGCCCGGCCGTGCAGCATCTCGCCGACGAGCCTGCCGGTGTAGAGGCCGTCGGCGTGCCCGGCGACGGTGCCCAGCGCCCCGGTCAGGCCGAGCCTGCGGGCGATGATCTGCGCCAGTTCCACGGGGGTGGCGGTCACCAGCCACACCCGCTGCCCGGCGTCGAGGTGCATCTGCGCGAGCGCGCGGGTGCCCGCCCAGATCCGGTCGGACATCAGCTCGTCGTAGATCTCCTCGCTGAGCTCGACGAGTTCGGCGACCTTGCGCCCGGCCACGAACGACAGCGCCTGCTCGCGGCTGGCCTGCACGTCGTCGGCGTTCTCCCGGCCGCCGACGCGGAACTTCAGCTGCTGCCAGGCGAATCCGGCCAGGTCGGAGGCGGTGAAGAACTTGCGCGCCGCCATGCCGCGGGCGAAGTGGAACAGCGAGGCGCCCATCATCATCGTGTTGTCCACGTCGAAGAAGGCCGCCGCTGTCAGGTCGGGCGGTGCGGTGAGCGAGCCGCCGGGTTCGGCGCCGGCCACGGCCGCCTCGGCGGAGGCCCGGCCGGCCACCTTCGCGCTGTCGAACGACGCGTCCGCCGGGTCCGGTTCGGCCGGGGTGCCGGGCACGTCGTGTTCAGGGACGTGGTGCTCTGGGCCGTCGTGGCCTGGGTCCCTGCTTGTCGGCACCGCCGCGCCTCCCGGTCTTGCTCCGGCTGGATGAGTCCTTGCTCGGGTCGGTCCTGGATCCCCAGGGCGCTGAGCGGGCCGTTTCCAGTGGTGCCGACCCGGTTCAGCAGGCTTCCAGCTTAGAGGCTCCCTCTCGGCCCGTTGGCGCGGTCCACGCCGACGGGCCGGGACGGAACATGATCGTGATCGCGGGGCTCAGCGCACATCGTCGGGCAGCAGCTGGGCCAGCCGCCGCACGGCGCGGTGCTGCAGGGCTTTGATGGCGCCTTCGCCGCGGTGCATGCGCTGCGCCGTCTCGGTCACCGACAGGCCCTGCATGAACCGCAGCTTGATGCATTCGCGCTGGTCGGGGTTGAGCTGCCGGACGCAGCGCAGCAGTTCCTGCTGGGTGGCGGCGTCGAGCACGTGCTGTTCCGGGCCGCACTGGGCCTGCGGCCGGTGCTGGGCGTCGGTGAGCTCGGGGATGGGCACTTCGAGGCGGGCGCGGCTGGACTTCACGTGGTCCAGGACGAGGTTCTTGGCGATGGTGATGAACCAGGCGGCGACGTCGCGGCCCTGGTAGCTGACGGTCGCGATCCGGCGCAGCGCGCGCAGGAAGGTCTCGCTGGTGATGTCCTCGGCGAGGCAGTGGTCGCTGACGCGGAACAGCACGTAGCGGTAGACCACGTGCGCGTACTCGTCGTAGAGCTTGCCGAAGGCGTCGGCGTCGCCGTTCTGGGCGGCGCTGACGTGCCGCCAGTTCTCGCCCGGCGCGGGTTCGGCCGCGGGCTGCGTCGTCGCCGGTTCGGCCTCCGGCCGCCGCTCGGCGGGTTCGGGGTGCCGCCGCGGTGCCTGCTGGTGCTGCTGGGCGGCCCGGCCGGGCGGGCGGTCCGGGAGGTGCGCGTGCCGGTGGTGGGCCGAGTGGACCGGGGCGGGCAACGTGCTGGTGAGCATTGTCTCGACCGACCTCCTGCCGTGGTGGTGACCCGGCTGTGGTGGCGCTGTGGCCTGCGGGTCACCGGGGGCGTGCTGGTCTGGTGCAACGTGATGATTCGGTCTGCGTCGCCGGAGCATACGTGTTGTTACTCATAAGTAGGTAGTGCTTCGGGGTCTCGGATTCATCGCGGTTGCCTCAGCGCCCCACCGCACGGTTGGGTGATGTCGAACACCCTTTGCGACACTGCGGGGGCGCCGCGAACGGCTCCGCAGGCACGGCGATGGAGGTACGCCCATGTCGACCGATGCGTGCCCACCCCGGGTCACCGGCGGGTCCGGTGCCGCGAACCCCGATGTGAACCTGGCGGATCTCGTGCGGGCCGCCGCCGAGCGCGGGCCCGACCACCCCGCGCTCATCGACATCGCCGGTCACGAGATGAACTGGTCCGAACTCGACGCCGCCGTCACCGGTTTCGGCCGGCGGTTGCTGGACGAGGGCGTGCGGCCCGGTGACCGGGTGGCGCTGGCGCTGTCGACGGGGTTCGAGTTCTGCGTCGCGCTGTTCGCGGTGTTCCGGATCGGTGCGACCGCCGTCCCGCTGCCGCCGACCGCTCCCGGCCCGGAACTGCGCCGGGTGATCGACGACAGCGGAGCCCGGCTGCTGATCACCGTGCGCGGTGACGACTCGGCCCCGGAGGAGGACTTCGGCGTCGCCAGGCTGGATCCGCCGACGGGAACCGAGCGGACCGATCTCGCGCTGCCGCAGGTCACCGCCGACCTCGCCGTGCTCTGCTACACCTCCGGCACCTCGGGACCCGCGCGCGGCGCGATGCTGCCGCACTCCGCGCTGCTGGCGAACGTGCGCCAGTGCGCGCGGCTGCGCCCGATGCCGGTCAACGCCGCCGACCGGGTGCTGCTGGCGCTGCCGATGTACCACGCGTTCGGCCTCGGGCCCGGCATGTTGCAGGTCGCGGCCGTGGGAGCCACCGCCGTGCTGCTGCCGCACTTCGATGCCGACGAGTCGCTGGCGACGATCGCGCGGCACCGGGTGACCTGCGTCGTGGGGGTGCCGCCGATGTACCGGGCGTGGTTGCGCACGCCGCCGGACCGGCTGCGCGAGGGCATGTCCACGGTTCGGCTGCTGACCTCCGGCGCCGCCCCGCTGGGCGCCGACGTGGCCGCGGCGGTGCGCTCGGCGACGGGGCTGGACGTGTTCGAGGGCTACGGGCTCACCGAGACCGGGCCGGTGGTGACCACGACGCTCGCCGGTGAGCGGGCCAAGCCCGGATCGGTGGGTCGCGCGCTGCCGGGCGTGCAGGTGCGGCTGGTCGACGCCGACGGTTCGCCGATGGACGAGGCCGACGGGGACACCGGCCGGGTCGCGGTGCGCGGCGAGAACCTGTTCCGCGGCTACTGGCCGGACGCCGCGCACGGGCCGGACGACGAGGGCTGGTTCCGCACCGGCGACGTCGGCTACTTCGACGCCGACGGCGATCTGCACCTGGTGGACCGGGCCACCGACCTGATCATCGTGAACGGGTTCAACGTGTACCCGAGGGAGGTCGAGGTGGTGCTGGCCGAGCTCGCCGGGGTGCGCGAGTCGGCGGTGGTCGGCGTGCCGGACGAGGCGCAGGGCGAGGCGATCAAGGCCGTCGTGGTCGCCGAACCCGGTGCCGAGCCGACTCCGGAGCAGGTGCGCGCGCACTGCGCCGCCCGGCTGGCGAAGTTCAAGGTCCCCGGCGAGGTCGTGTTCGCGAGCGCGCTGCCGCACTCGCCCACCGGGAAGATCGCCCGCCGGACCCTCCGCTCGCCCGCGCCGTGAGCTCCTGTCTTTGATCTCGGCTTGAGCTGTGGGTCGCTCGGCGGAACCTCAGCGGCTTCCTCGCTGGCAGGACACGACCAGCAACCCCGCGCACCCGGAACGACAAGATCAAAGACAGGCTCCGGGGTCAGCCTGGTTCCCGGCCGGGAATCCCGGCCCCGGGAGGTCGGTACCTTGAGGTGAGGTCTGGTCGAGGAGGTCGGAAGTGCCGGAGTCCGCGGGAACGGGGCGCGCGGTCACGTTGCTGGTGCGCGAGCGGTGCCACCTGTGCGACGTGGCGCTCGCAGAGGTGCGCGAGGTGTGCGGCGAGCTGGGCGTGCCCTGGTCGACCGAGGACGTGGACGCCGACCCCGAGCAGCGCGCGGAGTACGGCGACCGGGTGCCGGTGATCCTCGTCGACGGTGTCGAGCACGGGTACTGGAAGGTCGAGCCCGACCGCCTCCGCGCGGCGCTGACCCGCTGACCGCGTCAGGCGGCGGCAGGACGGCCGAAGACCGCCGAGCCCGTTTCGCCCGTTCGGCCCTGGCGGCGCGCGTTTCGCGGCCCGGCCGGGGTGCTCGGCCGCGAAACGCCTGGAGCGCGGGGCGTCGCGCCGGGTGTGTCGTTTCGCACCGAGCCGTCGGCCGCACGATCACCGCCAGCCTCGCGCTGATCGTCAACCGGAGCCGGATGCCTGCCAAGGCGTCCCTCTGACCAGTCGTTTTGGTTCGCGAGGGGCGCATCCGACATCATGGTGCAGGGTGGTCGTGCGGTCGCTGAGGCGGTCGCGCACGGACTTTGTGCCTGTCTTCACAAATGGCTACGGTGGTCTCTGAGCCGTGTCATCGAGGTCAGCGGTTCGCACCCTGGTTCACGCCGGTGCGCCGCTCGATCAGCGAGCGCGGCGGACGAGCATCACCAAGGCAGGTCAAGGGAGAGCCAGTGACGGCCCACGGAGAGGGCGAGCGGGACGCGGCCGGGCAGCCGGCGAACGTCCCGTCCGGGTCACCCGAATCGATCGCGGTCCCCGCCGCACGCGAGCGGGCGCGGGCCATTCCAGAGGCGGCCGTCGCCCGCCTGGCGGTGTACCTGCGGGTGCTGTCCGGCCTCGACGAGCGCGGCACCACCACCGTGTCCAGCGAGGAACTCGCCGCCTTCGCCGGGGTGAACTCCGCGAAGCTGCGCAAGGACCTGTCCTACATCGGCTCCTACGGCACGCGCGGCGTGGGCTACGAGGTCTCGGTGCTGATCGGGCAGATCGAGCGGACGCTGGGGCTGACCAAGAAGCACCGCGTCGCCGTCGTCGGCATCGGCAACCTGGGGCACGCGCTCGCCAACTACGGCGGCTTCCTCAACCGCGGCTTCCCGGTGGCCGCGCTGTTCGACCTCGACCCGGACCTGCTGGACGTGCCGGTCGGCGGCATCCCGGTCAGCGCCGTCGACGACATCGTCGACGTCTGCCGCGATCGGGAAGTGACCATCGGCGTCATCGCGACCCCGGCCGAAGGGGCGCAGGAGGTCTGCGACCGCCTCGTCGAAGGCGGCGTCGTGTGCATCCTGAACTTCGCCCCGGTCGTCCTGCGGGTCCCCGAGCACGTCGAGGTCCGCAAGGTCGACCTGGCGGTCGAGATGCAGATCTTGTCGTTCCACGTCGCCCGCCGCAATCAGGAGGCGGCGGTGGTGCCCGGCATCGCCGGGGGCACCGACGCCGGCCCGCCGGGCGACCGGGTGAACGGCAACGGGAACTCGAAGTCCGCGCTGGAGCGCGGTGATGTGGACGGGATGGTGGTTCGGCCGTGAACCTGCTCACCGTCGGGCTCTCCCACCGGAGTGCCCCGGTACGGGTGCTGGAGAGGGTCGCGATCGGCGCGGACGACGTCGACAAGATCCTCGGCGAGCTGCTCGACCGCCCGCACATCAGCGAGGTCTTCCTGGTCTCCACCTGCAACCGCGTCGAGGTGTACGCGGTCGCCGAGACCTTCCACGGCGGGCTGGGCGACGTGACCGAGGTGCTGGCCAGGCAGGCCGGTGCCGAGGTGGCGGAGCTCGCCGACCACTTCTACGTGCACTACGCCGGTGCGGCCGTCGAGCACCTGTTCTCCGTCGCGGCGGGGCTGGACTCGATGGTCGTGGGCGAGGCGCAGATCCTCGGGCAGCTGCGGCAGGCCTACGGCGTCGCCGACCAGGCCGGGACCGTGGGGCGCACCCTGCACGAGCTGGCGCAGCAGGCGTTGCGCGTCGGCAAGCGGGTGCACGCCGAGACCGAGATCGACGCCGCCGGTGCCTCCGTCGTGTCGGAGGCGCTGTCCGACGCCGAAGCGGTGCTGGGCGGCGTGGCCGGTCGGCGCGCGCTGCTGGTCGGGGCGGGCTCCATGGGCGGATTAGCGGCCGCCCAGCTGCGCCGTGCCGGGATCGGTTCCGTCGCGATCGCGAACCGCACCGCCGCCAACGGCGCCCGGCTCGCCGAGTCGCTGCGCGCCGAGGGGATCGAGTCGAGCACCGTCGAGCTGACCGGGCTGAGCTCCGCGATCGCCGCCGCCGACCTCGTCGTGACCTGCACCGGAGCGGTCGGAGCCGTCGTCACCCGGGACGTCGTCGCCGAGGCCCTGCGGGACCGGCCGGACACCGGGCAGCCGCTGCTGTTCTGCGACCTCGGCCTGCCGCGCGACACCGCGCCCGAGGTGGCGGAGCTGCCCGGCGTGGCCGTGGTCGACCTGGAGACGTTGCAGGCCCGCCTGACCGCGCAGCGCGGTGGCAGCGAATCCGAGCGCGCCGCGGCGATCGTCGCCGACGAGCTGCGCGGATACCTGGCTTCGCAGCGCTCCGCCGAGGTCACCCCGACGATCACGGCGCTGCGCAAGCGCGCCGCCGAGGTCGTCGACTCCGAACTCCTGCGGCTGGACTCCCGGCTGCCCGAGCTCGACGGCGCGGTGCGCGACGAGCTCTCCCGCACGGTGCGCCGCGTGGTGGACAAGCTGCTGCACTCCCCGACGGTGCGGGTGAAGGAACTGGCCGCCGTTCCCGGCGGCTCCGGTTACGCCGAGGCGCTGCGGGAACTCTTCGAATTGGACCCGCAGGCGCCGACCGCGATCCGCACGCCCCGCTCCGCGGAGGACGTGCCGGTGACCGGCGCGCGGTCCGCGCAGGCGTTGCTGCGGGACGCGCACGGCCAAGAGCCTGCTGAACAGGATGGTGAGGACCGGTGAACAAGACGCTGCGCATCGGCACCCGCGGTAGCGCGCTCGCGATGGCCCAGAGCGGCATGGTCGCCGAGCAGCTGGAGGCGGCGGGCTACCCGACCCAACTCGTCGAGGTGTCGACGCCGGGCGACCGCTCGATGGCGCCGATCGCCGAGATCGGTGTCGGCGTTTTCACCTCCGCGCTGCGCGAAGCCCTCGCCGATGGCGAGGTGGACGTCGCCGTGCACTCCTACAAAGATCTGCCGACCGAACAAGACCCCCGGCTCTCGCTGGCCGCCGTCCCGGTCCGGGAGGACCCGCGGGACGCGCTGGTGGCGCGGGACGGTCTGACGCTCGGTGAACTGCCTCCGGGATCCCTCGTGGGAACCGGTTCGCCGCGTCGCGCCAGCCAGCTGGAGGCCTTGGGCCTCGGTCTGGAAGTGCGCGGCATCCGCGGCAACGTGGACACCCGCCTGCGCAAGGTGACCGACGGTGAGTTGGACGCCGTCGTGCTCGCACGCGCCGGGCTGGCCAGAGTCGGCCGGCTCGCGGTGATCACGGAATCGCTCGATCCACTCCAGATGCTGCCCGCGCCCGCTCAGGGTGCGCTGGCTGTGGAATGCCGCGTCGACGACGTGGACACCGAGCACCTGCTCCAGTCCGTTCTGGATGACCAGGCCAGCCGCGTCGCGGTGGCCGCCGAGCGCGCCATGTTGGCAGCGCTGGAGGCAGGCTGCAGTGCGCCGATCGGCGCGCTGGCCGAGGTGGTGGAGGACCTCGACGAGGACGGCAGCGTGGCACAGCGGCTGTCCGTTCGCGGGGTCATGGCGACCGACGAGAATCGTTTGGTGCGCGCCTCCGCCACTGGTGAGACGACCGCCGCAGAGCAGTTGGGCCTGGCCTTGGCCGCCGAGCTGCTCGATGCCAGGGACGCTTTGCTCAGCGGTCCCGGTAGTAGTTGATGGGGAGTGCCCTGATGACACGCAAGAGCCCAGGACGGATCGCATTCGTGGGCTCCGGCCCCGGTGATGCGGGACTGCTCACCGTTCGGGCGAGATACTTGCTCACCGCAGCTTCGCTGGTGGTGACCGATCCAGATGTGCCCGCCGACGTCGTCGCGCTGGCCGCCGACGGTGCCGAGGTGCGGCCCGCCGTGGGGGAACCCGCGGAGGTCGCGCAGAACCTGGCCGACGAGGCCGGTACCGGCCGCTCGGTGGTCCGGCTCGTCGCCGGTGACCCGCTGACGGTGGACGCCGTGGTCCGGGAGGTCCGCGAGGTCGCCCAGACCGGTGCGGCGTTCGACGTGGTGCCCGGTGTCTCGCCGGGCAGCGCGGTGCCCGCCTACGCGGGCGTCGCGCTCGGCGCCGGTCACACCGAGGTCGACGTGCGCGGCGAGGTGAACTGGGCGGCGCTGGCGACCGCACCGGGTTCGCTGGTGCTGCACACGACCGGCAGCCACCTCGCCGAGGCCGCTTCGGCGCTGATGGAGCACGGGCTGACCGCGCAGACGCCGGTCGCCGTGACCTCCTCGGGCACCACCGTCTCGCAGCGCACGATCGACACGACGCTGGCCTCGCTGCCCGCCGACGCGGGCGAGCTGCAGGGCCAGCTGGTGGTGACGATCGGTTCGGTCACCGCGGAGCGGTCCGGGCTGTCCTGGTGGGAGTCCCGCGCGCTGTACGGCTGGAAGATCCTGGTGCCGCGCACCAAGGAGCAGGCCGGTTCGATGAGCGAGCGGCTCTGGTCGCACGGCGCCGTCTCGCACGAGGTGCCGACGATCTCGGTGGAGCCGCCGCGCAGCCCCGCGCAGATGGAGCGCGCGGTCAAGGGCCTGGTCGACGGCCGCTACCAGTGGGTCGTGTTCACCTCGACCAACGCGGTGCGCGCCGTATGGGAGAAGTTCCGCGAGTTCGGGCTGGACGCCCGCGCGTTCTCCGGTGTGAAGATCGCCTGCGTCGGCGAGTCCACCGCGGAGAAGGTGCGCTCGTTCGGCATCACGCCGGAGCTGCTGCCCTCGGGCGACCAGTCCAGCGAGGGCCTGCTGCAGGACTTCCCGCCGCACGACGACATCCTGGACCCGGTGGACCGGGTGCTGCTGCCGCGGGCGGACATCGCCACCGAGACGCTGGCCGCCGGACTGCGGGAACGCGGCTGGGAGATCGACGACGTCACGGCCTACCGGACCGTCCGGGCCGCGCCGCCGCCGGCCGAGACCCGCGAGATGATCAAGACCGGCGGGTTCGACGCGGTGTGCTTCACCTCCTCGTCGACCGTGCGGAACCTGGTCGGCATCGCGGGCAAGCCGCACGCGCGGACCCTGGTCGCCTGCATCGGCCCGAACACGGCCGAGACGGCCAAGGAGTTCGGCCTGCGGGTGGACGTGCAGCCGGAACTGGCGCAGGTCCCCGCGCTGGTCGACGCGCTGGCCGAGCACGCGGCCCGGCTCCGCGCCGAGGGCGCGCTGCCGCCGCCGAAGAAGGCGAAGCGGGCGCGCCGCAGCTGAGCCGAGTGGCCCGGATCTCGTTCACGACGGGGTCCGGGCCACCGTCGTCCTCCGCCCTGGCAGGCTCACCGAGGGGGAGGAAACGGACACCCTGCGCGGGTGCCCGAACGAAGATCAATCCGAGCGGGTGGCCGCCCGCGGTCGCCGCTCATCGCCGCGAGGGAGCTCGCCGATGTACCCGTCGCACCGCCCGCGCAGGCTGCGCCGCACCGCCGCCGTGCGCAGGCTGGTCTCCGAAACGAGCCTGGAGCCGCGGCACCTGGTGCTGCCGATGTTCGTGCGGGAGGGCCTGACCGAACCGGTCGAGATCACCTCCATGCCGGGCGTGTTCCACCACAGCCGCGACTCGCTGCGCCGCGCCGCCTCCGAAGCGGTCGCCGCGGGCGTCGGCGGGCTGATGCTGTTCGGCGTGCCCGCCGAGCACGATGCGACGGGATCGGGCGCCGTGGACCCCGACGGCATCCTCAACGCGGGCCTGCGCGACGTGGCAGCCGAGGTCGGGGACGCGACGGTGCTGATGGCCGACACCTGCCTCGACGAGTTCACCGACCACGGCCACTGCGGCGTGCTCGACGAGGACGGCGCCGTGGACAACGACCGCACCCTGCAGGTCTACGCCGAGATGGCGGTGGCGCAGGCCGACGCGGGCGCCCACGTGATCTCGCCGAGCGGGATGATGGACGGCCAGGTCGGCGTGATCCGGGAATCGCTGGACGTGACCGGGTTCGAGGACACCTCGATCCTCGCCTACTCCGCGAAGTACGCCTCCGCGTTCTTCGGCCCGTTCCGGGAGGCCGTCGACTCGCAGCTGACCGGGGACCGCAACACCTACCAGCAGGATCCGGGCAACGGCCGGGAAGGCCTGCGCGAAGCGGACCTGGACCTCGCCGAAGGCGCGGACATGGTGATGGTGAAGCCCGCGATGTCCTACCTGGACGTGCTGCGGGACGTGGCGAGCCTGTCCGACGTGCCCGTCGCCGCCTACCAGGTGTCCGGCGAGTACTCGATGATCGAGGCCGCCGTGGCGCGCGGCTGGCTGGACCGCCGCCGCACCGTGCAGGAGACGTTGACGTCGATCCGCCGGGCCGGCGCGGACATCGTGCTGACCTACTGGGCGACCGAGGCCGCCCAGTGGTACCGGGAGAGCTTGGGGATCAGGTGACGGCGCCGCAGCACCCCGACCGCGTCGGCGGTCCGGGTTCCGACCCGGCGGCGGACCGGCCGCCGTTGCCGCGCCTGCTCAACGTGGCGCGGTGGCTGTGGATCGCCGCCGCGCTGCTCGGCCTGGTCCGGGCCTACGTGCAGCTCAGCGACCGGCGGCAGTTGTCGACCGACCTGCGGGCGGCGCTGCCGGACCTGTCGCAGACGCAGCTCGACGACGAGATCAACGGGCTGATCACGTTCAACCTGCTGTACCTGCTGGCGTTGCTGGCGCTGTACGTGTCGCTGTCCACGCGGATGACGCAGGGCCGGAACTGGGCGCGGGTCGTGCTGACCGTGTTCGGTGGCTTCGGCGCGTTCGGGACGCTGGGCTCGCTCGTGCTGATGTCGCAGCTGGGGCAGGCGGAGCTGATGCGGCTGACCCAGGTGCGCGTCGAGCCCTCGGACCTGGTCTTCGGCGTGCTGGTGACGGCGGTCGAAGTGGCGGCCCTGGTGCTGATGTTCCTGCCGGAGTCGAACCGGTTCTTCAGCGAAGCCAAGCGGCCCCGGCCGCCGCGGTCCGCCGGGGCGCCGGGCGGATCCTTCCTCCGCTGAATCGGCTGTTTCCCCGCGTCCGGACCGTTCGTGGCGGCGGCGGTGGCACCGCGTGATCTAACCTCGATGGTGTGACAGCCTCGCAAGATCCGGAAATCCGCTCGCCGCAACCCGGTTCCGCCGCGGGGGAGCCGCACGGTTCCCGCGACGGCGAGTACCGGCTTCCGGACGCGCAGGTCTCCGGTGGCAGGCTCACCGGTGCTCCGCGCTCGCCGCGCGCTCCGGAGAGCGCCGCCCCGCGGGCCGCCGCCCCGCCGCCCGCGACGGGGCCGGTCGCGTTCACCGGTTCTCCCGGGCAGGTGTGGGTCGAGCCGTCACCGGCGGGGCGGCCCCGCGCGGTGACCATCGCCTGCGCGCTCGGCGTCGCCGACGTGGTGATCGCGTTCGTGATGCTCGGCGCCCGGCTGGCCACCACCGACGACCTGATCGTGCAAGCGATGGGGGAGGCCGACGCGTTCCTGCCGAACGACGGCGACATCAGCGGCGTGTACTACGGCGTGACCACCGGGCTGATCGCGCTCTACGCGCTGCTGGCGGCGGTGTGGGGCCTGCTGGTGCTGTTCATGGGGCGCGGCCGGAGCTGGGCGCGGGTGACGCTGACCACCGTCGCGTTCGTGTGGGCGGTGTCGACGCTGCTGTCGCTGGTGGGCACCCGATCGCCCGGCCAGCTGCTGACCTCGCTGGAGGTCGTGCAGGCCGTGGCCCTGGTGGCGACGATGGTGTGCATGCACGTGGCCTCCACCCGGGACCACTTCAGCGGCCACGGATGAGTGCCGCGCCTCGCGGAGGGGTTCGTTTTCCCGGAGCCGGTGGACAGCGGACTTGCCGGATTTCTACTGTTCTGGGGTGACGTCACCGCACGACCCCTGGCAGCAGGCCGGACCTCCGCCGCCGTACCCGTCGGCCCCGCCACCCGGCGCGACGCCCTACGGGCCTGCGCCCGGCGGGTTCCCGCAGTCCGGATACGACTTCGCGGAGCCCGCGCGGCCGGTCGCGGTCGAATGCGCGTTCTGGATCGCGATCGTGGTTCCGCTGCTGGTCACCGTGCTCTACGCGGTGAACTCGATGCTCACGCAGAGCTTCCTGATCGGCACGGTCGGCTCGGACAGCGGAGATCCGGCGCTGAACCAGGAGGTCGTCGGCCTGATGGCGGGCATCTCCTTCGCGGTCTTCCTGTTCGTCGTCGTGTTCGAGGTCGTGCTGACCGCGCTGTGGATCACGTTCGGGTTCAAGCTGCGGGCCGGGCGCACCTGGGCGCGGGTGGTGCTCACCGTGTTCGCCGCGTTCTGGGCGCTGTACTCGGTGGGCGGGCTGATCACCGGTGAGCCGGGGCTGACCGGCGCGCTCGCCGCGGACACCCCGACCCCTGCGGGCATCGTCGCTCTCGGCTACGCGCAGAGCGCCGTGGGCCTGCTGGCGATGGCGGCGTTCCTGGTGCTCGTGCACCTGCCCGCGTCGAACCGGTACTTCCAGGCGTCGAGGTTCCCGCGTTGATCGAATCGACCGAACCGCCCCGCTCGTTGCAGGCGGCGATCGGGTTGTGGGCCGCGCTGGCCGCGTTCCTGCTCGTGCAGACGGTGTTCTCCTGGGCGGACCGCGAGGAGTTGGAGCGCCAGCTCGTCGCCCACCACGTCGCCGCCCCCGACCAGGCGGGGACCGTGACGCTGGACCGGCTGCTGCTCAACACCGCCCTGGCCGTGGTCTTCGCCGCCGGTTACGTCGCGGCGGGGGTGCTGCTCCGCAAGCGCAGGCCGTGGGCCAGGATCGGGGTCTGCGCGTTGTTCGCGGTCCAGCTCGTGATCGTGCTCGGCGGATTCTCGTTCTCCGCGGCCAACCTGATCGTGCTGGCCCTCGGCGGCGCCGCGGCCTGGTTCAGTTGGACGACGTCCAGTACGAAATGGGTGACCGGCGAGCATGGATGAAGCCGAGACCGGACCGGTGCTCTACGCCGAGCCCGGCTCGACCTGGTGGCCGGTGCTGTGGGGGCCCGGTTTCGCGCTGGTCGGGTTGATCGTCGAGCTGGTCACGCCCGCGGGCGGCGTGAACCTGGCGGTGTGGGTCCTGCTGGCGGGCGTGCTCGCCGGGGCGGCGGTGCTGTGGGTCCACGCCCGGCGGCGGGCGCTGGCGGTGCGGCTGACGCCGTCGGTGCTGACCGTGGGCCGCGAGGACGTCGAGCTGGCCCGGATCGCGTCGATCACCGACGTCGGGGCGCCGCTGGGGGCGCGGGTGCTCGGCGGCGGCTTCACCACGCCGAAGGGCACCGGCGAGATCCCGCTGCGGTTATCCGACGACAAGGTCGTGCTGGCCTGGGCGAAGGACCCGGCGACGCTGATCGACCGGCTCCGCCCCCTGCTGCCGGAGAGCTGATCGTTCCGGGTGGCCGTGCGACCGGTGCGGGCGGGATGCGTGAGACGCTGCTCCGGTGACGTTCCCGGAACCGTGGTCCGCTGACGGGCCGATGCTCAGCGAGAACACCGCGGACGCGGCCGAACCCCGCGCCGGACTCGCCCAGCCGTGGCGGGCGGCGGTGGCGGCGGCCGAACTCGTGCTCGTCGCGGCCCTGGTCGTGCTGGCCTGGTGGTGCTGGGGCCGCGCGCAGCTCGCAGTGGAGGTGTCCGGCGCGACCGGCGTCCCGGTGCGCTCGACGCGGATCTTCGGCGACTGGGCCGCGCTCGGCATCGCGGCCCCGACCTTGGCGGCCGTGCTGTTCGTGGACGCCGTCCGCCAGCTGATGCTCGCCTGGGCGGTCCGCCGTCGCCCGCGCCGGGATTCCGCAGCCTGACGGGTGCGCGACGTACCGCGCCGCCCCGGCGAGGGTGGGACCGGTCACTGCGGACGGCCTGTCAGACTGGTGGCGTGACAGCCGAAACTCCTGGCAACACGAGTCCGAACGCCACTGCTCGGTCGGCGGAGCTGTTCGACCGAGCGCTCGCCGTGACGCCGGGCGGCGTCAACTCCCCGGTGCGGGCATTCAAATCCGTCGGCGGCACGCCGCGGTTCATGGTGCGCGCCGAGGGCGCCTACCTGTGGGACGCCGACGGCACCGAGTACGTGGACCTCGTCTCGTCCTGGGGCCCGATGGTCAACGGCCACGCGCACCCGGACGTGGTGCGGGCCGTGCGGGAGGCGGCCGTCGACGGCCTGTCCTTCGGGACGCCGGGTATCGGTGAGATCGACCTCGCGGCGGAGATCATCCGCCGGGTGGAGCCGGTGCAGCAGGTCCGGCTGGTCAACTCGGGCACCGAGGCGACGATGAGCGCGGTGCGCCTCGCCCGCGCCTTCACCGGTCGCACGAAGATCGTCAAGTTCGCCGGCTGCTACCACGGGCACGTCGATTCGCTGCTGGCCGGCGCCGGATCCGGCGTGGTCACGCTGGGCCTGCCGACGAGCCCCGGGGTGACCGGCGCGCAGGCCGCGGACACCGTGGTGCTGCCCTACAACGACATCGACGCGGTCCGCGCGGCCTTCGCCGAGTTCGGCGACGAGATCGCCTGCGTGATCACCGAAGCGGCGGCGGGCAACATGGGCGCGGTCGCCCCGCAGCCCGGTTTCAACGCCGCGCTGCGCGAGATCACCCGCTCCGCCGGATCGCTGCTGATCATGGACGAGGTGATGACCGGGTTCCGCGTCTCCGCCGCGGGCTGGTTCGGCCTCGACGGCGTCGCCGGGGACCTCTACACCTTCGGCAAGGTCATGTCCGGCGGCCTGCCCGCCGCCGCGTTCGGCGGTCGCGCCGACGTGATGGAGCTGCTCGCGCCCTCCGGGCCGGTGTACCAGGCGGGCACCTTGGCCGGGAACCCCGTCGCGGTCGCCGCCGGGCTCGCGAACCTGCGCGCGGCGGACGCGGACGCGTACGCGGCGCTGGACCGCAACGCGGCCCGCCTCGGCGACCTGCTCGGCGCCGCGCTGACCGAGGCCGGCGTGCCGCACCAGGTGGCGTTCGCGGGCAACCTGATCAGCGTCTTCTTCACCGAGTCCCCGGTGACGAACTTCGCCCAGGCCCAGGCCCAGCAGGCGTGGCGCTTCCCGGCGTTCTTCAACGCCTTCCTGGACCGCGGCGTCTACCCGCCGCCGAGCGCGTTCGAGTCCTGGTTCGTCAACGCGGCGATGGACGACGCCGCCTTCGAACGGATCGCGGAGGCGGCGCCGCACGCGGCGCGGGCCGCCGCGGCGGCTGAGGAGCCCACGGCATGAGCGGCACGAAGACGGTCGTGCACTTCCTGCGCCACGGCGAGGTGTTCAACCCGGACGGAATCCTCTACGGGCGGCTGCCCGGTTACCGGCTCTCGGACCAGGGCGCGGCGCAGGCGAAGCTGGTCGCCGAGTTCCTGGCGGGCCGGGACGTGCGCCACGTGGTGGCCTCCCCGCTGCAGCGGGCCCAGGAGACCGCCGCGCCGATCGGCGGCACCTTCGGACTGGACGTGGCCACCGACGACCGGCTGATCGAGTCGGCGAACAAGTTCGAGGGCCTGCGGGTGTCGGTGGGCGACGGGGCGCTGCGCTCGCCGCAGCACTGGTCGAAGCTGCGCAACCCGTTCCTGCCGTCCTGGGGCGAGCCGTACGTGGAGATCGCGCACCGCATGTTCGCCGCCGCGCAGCGCGCGCGTGCGGCGGCGGAGGGCCACGAAGCGGTGTGCGTGTCCCACCAGCTGCCGATCTGGACGTTGCGCCGGTTCGTCGAGGGCAAGCGGATGTGGCACGACCCGCGCAGCAGGCAGTGCTCGCTGGCCTCGCTGACCAGCCTGGTCTTCCGGGACGAGCAGCTGGTGCGCGTCGCCTACGTCGAACCGGCCGGTGAGACCGATCCGCGGGTGACCGGGGCATGAGACGGCTGCTGACCAGGGCCGCGCTGTCGGTGGCCGCGCTGAGCCTGATCGGTGGCTGCGCCACCGCGGGCACGGACGCCGTGGAGCAGGGCAGCGAGTTCACGTTCGTCTCACCGGGCGGGCAGACCCGCATCTTCTACCCGGAGGGCGAGCGGCAGCGCCTGACCGGGCTGCACGGCGACAGCCTGCTGAAGGAGGGCGAGCGGATCGGCCTGGAGGACTTCCAGGGCCAGGTCGTGGTCGTGAACCTCTGGGGCTCCTGGTGCGGTCCGTGCCGCGCGGAAGCCGACGATCTGCAGGCCGTCCAGGACAAGACGGGCCCGCAGGGCGTTCAAGTGCTGGGCATCGATGTGCGCGACAGCCGCTCGGCGGCGACGGATTTCCATCGGGATCGCGGTTTGACGTACCCGTCGATTTTCGATCCGTCGGGTCGTTCGCTGCTGGCGCTGAAGAACTATCCGCGAAGCGCGGTGCCGTCCACCATCATTCTGGATCGGCAACATCGGGTGGCCGCTGTTTTCCTCACGGAAATGCTCGAGAGCGAACTGCTTCCGGAAGTGCAGAAGGTCGCGGCGGAACCCGCGGCATGACGGGTTCCGGGCGTCGAATTCGGCGGGTTCCGCGGCTTCTCGGCCGCGGGTTCGCCGAATCCCGCCGCTCACCGGGTTCGTGATGCCGGACCGTTCGTGATGCCGGACCGGGCGCGGGTACGTCGTTCGGCCCACCGGTTGGGCCGAACGGTGCTCCGCCGCGGTCGTTCGCCGGAGCGCGGATGCCGCCGCGCGGGCTGATCGCCACCGGGATCAGGACGACCGGGCGGGCCGGGAGCCGGTCAGTTCCCGCCAGCAGTCCATGCACGTGCCCCGGCGCACCCACTCGTATTCGGTGCGCCCGTGCAGTTCGGTCGCGCTCGCTTCGACCCCGCAGTACGAGATGACGGGGCAGTTCGGGTCGGCTTCCAGCGCACCGGCCGCGAAAGCGTGGCGTCCCGCGGGGATCGGCCGCCACACGTAGGTCAGGCCCTGCTGCGGGGGCATCGCGTCGACTCCATTCCCTAGGGCGTTCGTCCTGCCTGGGAATGAGACCTCCTCAACACTCGAATGGCAATGCACTTCACCGAATCGAGCGATGGCACGACTTCGGCGGAGGAAATAGGTTCCTGCTATGACCAGTGTTCGAGCGCGGGGACTGGGCGCTGAGATACGAGAACTCCGCAAGTCCGCCGGATTGCGATTGGAACATCTCGCGCATCGGTGCGGGTGGTCGCGGGCGACCCTCGGGCGGATCGAATCGGGTGAGCGGGTGCCGAGCGAGGTCGAACTCGCCGCACTGCTGGACACGCTCGCCGTGTCCGGCTCGGAGCGCGCCCGCTTGTTCGAGCTCGTCAACGCGGCCACCGAAGCCCGCTGGTGGGAGGCCGGGTACGCCGGGATGCCGAGCGCGCTCACCGCGCTGATCGACTTCGAGCGGCTGGCGACCAGGATCACCGATGTGGCGCTGGCGCTGGTGCCGGGACTGCTGCAGACCCCGGATTACACGCGCGCGGTGCTCAGCGCCGGCGGCGTCCGGGCCGCGGACCTGGAGTCGCGAGTCGCGCTGCGCCTCGGCAGGCAGGGCGTGCTCACCCGGGAGGAACCGGCGCAGCTGCACGCCTACCTCGACGAATCGGTGGTGCACCGGCCGGTCGGCGGGCACCGCGTGATGGCGGACCAGCTGCGGCACCTGGTGCGGATGGGGCGGCGGCAGAACGTGTCGGTGCGGGTGATCCCGTTCGCGGCCGGCGCGTACGCCGAGCTCAACGGCAGCCAGCTGATCCTGGAGTTCGCCCGGCAGCGTCCCGTGGTCCACCTGGAGCAGCGTCGCCGCGGCGCGTTCCTGGAAGTGCCCGCGGACACCGCCCCGTTCCTCGAAGCCGCCGCCCGATTGCCCTCGGTCGCCCTCGACCAAGCGGAGTCGGCACTGCTGATCACGGATGTCGCGGCCGGCATGGAACGGGAATGTGAGCGCGACGGTGCATTGGCGTAAGTCCAGTCACAGCGGCGAGGAGAGCAACTGCGTGGAGGTCGCCAGAGCCCCCGGCATCGTCGCGGTCCGCGACTCGAAAGCCCCCCGCTCCGCCACCCTCGCCTTCACCCCCGAACTCTGGACGACCTTCCTCCGCACCCTGACCCCCCACCGGTGACGAACACCACGACGTGCCTTTGACCTGCCACCGCAGGGCTTCGCCCCCGCGGCGAATCCGCACCTCGCGGCCGAAGGCCGAGTGCCTTTGCGGCGAAGCCGTGCCTTGGGCGGACGAAGTCACGCCTGCCTTGCGGCGTAGCCGTGCCTGGATTCGCGAAGCGAATAGCCCACGTCAAGAAGCTGACCACCGGCGGGTTCTCAGCTTCCTTCTCGCGAGGACAGCTTTTTCCCTCGTGGCGGAGCCACTTGGGAAAAAGATCCCGCAGCGAGAAGGAAGCTGAGGTTCCGCCACCCGCCCCACCTCGCAGATCACCCCGTCGCCCCCGGGCGGCCCGGTGCGTAGGCTGGCTAGAGGAGTCCTTACCCTCGGGAGCGTGAATCCGACCGAGCTCGCCGCTTCCGGACCGCTGCTGTTCGCGGCCGTGATCGCGGTGCTCGCCGGGGCCGTCAGCTTCGCTTCGCCGTGCGTCGTGCCGCTGGTGCCGGGTTACCTGGCGTACTTGGCGGGCGTGGTGGGCGCCGAGGCTCCACCGGTGGATTCCGCCGAAGCCCAGCAGGCCCGCCGCGGCCGGTGGCGGGTGGCGGGCGCGGCGCTGCTGTTCGTGGCCGGGTTCAGCGTCGTGTTCGGCGCGGGCACGTTGTTGCTGCTGGGCCTGTCGGACGCGCTGCTCGCGAACGAACTGCTGCTGCAGCGCATCGGTGGTGTCGTGACGGTCGCGATGGGCTTGGTGTTCCTCGGCATGATCCCGGCGCTGCAGCGGGACGTCCGGTTGCACCGGGTGCCGCGCGCCGGGTTGTGGGGCGCTCCGCTGCTGGGCGCCGTGTTCGGCCTCGGCTGGACTCCGTGCCTCGGTCCGACGTTGACCGGGGTGATGTCGCTGGCCATCGGGACCGAGGCCGGCGTCGGCACCGCGATGCGCGGTGTCCTGCTCGTGGCGGCGTACTGCGTCGGGCTCGGGTTGCCGTTCGTGCTGCTCGCGTTGGGCGCGCGGTGGGCGGTGCGCAGCACGGACTGGCTGCGCCGCCGGGGCCGTGCCATCCAGATCGCGGGTGGTGCGCTGCTGGTCGTGGTGGGCGTGCTGCTCGTCACCGGGCTGTGGGGAGAACTGATCGCTGTGCTGCGCGAACCCGTCGCCGGATTCGAGACGCCGATCTGATGTCGCACTTCCGCTCCCTGCTGGCGTTCCTGCGCAACACCTGGCGCGGGCTGACGTCGATGCGCACCGCGCTGGTGCTGTTGTTCCTGCTGGCGATGGCCGCGTTGCCGGGCGCGCTGATCCCGCAGCGCTCGCTGAACCCGTCCGAGGTGGACAAGTACTTCACCGAGTACCCGGATCTCGCCCCGGTGCTGGACAAGCTGGGCGTGTTCGAGGTGTTCAGCTCGGTGTGGTTCGCCTCGATCTACGTGCTGCTGTTCATCTCGCTGATCGGCTGCCTGCTGCCGCGCTGCCTGGAGTACTACAAGCAGCTGCGCGGCAGGCCGGTGCGCACGCCGCGGAACCTGGCCCGGATGCCGCACCACGCTTCGGCCACGGTGGACGGGACTCCGGAGGAGGCGTTGGCGGCGGCGCGGCGCAGGCTGCGCGGCTGGCGCAAGGACGAGCGCGAGGACGACGACGGCACCCGCTCGATCAGCGCGGAACGCGGCTACCTGCGGGAGGCGGGGAACCTGGTGTTCCACTTCGCCCTCGTCGGGATGCTGGTGACCGTGGCTGGCGGCAAGATCCTCGGCTACGAGGGCCAGGTGATCGTGCTCGCCGACGGGTCCGAGTTCTGCAACTCCGGTACCTACAACTACGACTCGTTCCGCGCCGGCCTCAGCGTGGACGGCACCCAGTTGAGCCCGTTCTGCCTGCGGGTCAACGACTTCGACGCGAAGTACCAGCACACCGGCCAGGTCGCGAGCTACCGGGTGGGCATGGAGTACCAGTCCGGCGCGGACTTGGACGCCGGGAACTGGCAGCCCTACGACCTGCAGGTGAACCACCCGCTGCGGATCGCGGGTGACCGGATCTACTTGACCGGCAACGGTTATGCGCCCCGCTTCACCGTCACGTTCCCGGACGGCGCGAAGCGCACCCAGCTGACCCAGTGGCAGCCGATGGACCCGACGACCATGTTGTCGCAGGGCGCCACGAAGTTCGACCAGCCCGGTGTCACCGACGACGTGCGGCGGCGGCAGACGCAGCTCGCGGTGACCGGCTTGTTCGCGCCGACGGCCGCCTACCAGGGCAAGGTGCTGAGCTCGCAGTTCCCGGACCTGCTCGACCCGACGGCCGCGGTGGACGTGCTGCGCGGCGACCTCGGCCTGGATTCGGGGCGCGGGCAGTCGATCTTCGGCGTGGACCAGAAGATGGTGGAGTCCGGGCGGTTGAAGAAGGTCGCGCGGGAGAACGTGCGGGTCGGCGAGGAGATCCGGCTCGACGACGGCACCACCGTCCGGTTCGACGGCGTGGAGCGCTGGGCGAACCTGCAGATCTCGCACGACCCGTTCCAGCCGTACGTCCTCGGCTTCGCGGTGGCCCTGATCTTCGGGATCAGCGCCTCGTTGAGCATCAAGCGCCGCCGGATCTGGGTCCGGGTGGCCCCCGCCCCCGGGACCGGTGCGGACGATCCCGCGCGTACCGTTGTCGAGGTCGGCGGACTGGCCCGCACCGACCAGGCAGGCTACGGCGAGGAGTTCACCCGGCTGGCCAAGGACCTGCTCGGAACGGACGGCTCCGATGCGGAGCCTCCGGGGGCCGAATCCGCACGCGGAAGGAAGAGCTGATGGTCAACCAGATGTTGTCCAACTACAGCGACATGGCGTTCGCGACTTCGGTCGTCGTCTACATCGCCGCCATGCTGCTGTACTTCGCGGAGTTCGCCTACGGCGGGCGCAAGCAGCCCGCCCGCGCTCGCGAGGAGCACCTGGTCACCGCGGGCGGCGCGGAGTCCGACTCGGCGACCGGTGAGCGGATCGGCCGGATCGACACTCCGAGCAAGCGCCCGCTGTCGGAGCGGTTCGGCGGCATGGCCGTGTCGATGACGGTGCTCGGTGCCTTGGTACACGCGGCGTCGCTGGTGTTCCGCGGCGTGGCCACCGGCCGCGCGCCGTGGGGCAACATGTACGAGTTCGGCTCGGCGATCTGCTTGGCCGCGGTGATCGCGTGGACGATCGTGCTGTTCCGGCAGATGCGCGCGGAACGCCGCGAGTCCTCGCCCGCGCAGCTGCGCGGGCTCGGCGGGTTCCTGCTGCTGCCGGTGGTGCTGCTGCTGTTCCTGTCGGGCACGGTGCTCTACGCCCGCGCCGCGCCGTTGCAGCCCGCGCTGCAGTCCTACTGGATCGTGATCCACGTCAGCGCGGCGATCGTGTCCAGCGGTGCGCTGCTGTTCGCCGGTGTCGCCAGCGTGCTGTTCATGCTGCGCGCGCGGCACGAGAACAACCCGCTCAAGCTGGCCCGGTTCGGTTCCCGGTTGCCCACCACGCAGGTGCTGGACCGGATGGCCTACCGCGCCACCGTGATCATCTTCCCGGTGTGGACGTTCGCGATCGTCGCCGGTGCGATCTGGGCCGAGGCGGCGTGGGGCCGGTTCTGGGGCTGGGACCCCAAGGAGACCTGTTCCTTCATCGCGTGGGTCGTCTACGCTGCGTACCTGCATGCGCGTGCGACCGCGGGGTGGCGGGGAGTCAAGGCCGCGTGGATCAACATCGTCGGCCTGGCTGTCATGATCTTCAATCTTTTCTTCATCAACATCGTCGTCTCCGGACTGCACTCGTACGCTGGGCTATGAGTTCATGATCCGATCCGGAGCACGACCGCCGGCCACCCGTTCCTCCGCGGAATCGGGTGGCCGTCACTCGTCCCGGTAAAGATCGAACCGATGTGTGGGAGGTACGGGAACGGTGACCGGACGGTACGAAGAGCCCGAAACGCAACGCGATGCGGGTTCGGCCTCGCCCGGTGCGGACTCGGCGCAGCAGGCGAACGGCGCGACGGATCACGCGACGCCGGATTACGGCGACGGTGCGGTGCCCGCGGCGCCGCAGCCGTACGCGGAACCGGGGACCACGCCGAACACTCCCCTGCAGGGCGCGGGGAACGCCGGCGGGCCGCAGCCGTACTACCCGGGCGGCAACCCGAACGTCCAGAGTGGACAGTCCGTCCCTGACGCCGGTCCGCAGTACCCGCAGTACACCGAGCAGACGCCGTCCGGCCCGCAGCCGAACCAGCAGCAGCCGAACCAGCCCCAGCCGAACCAGTCCGGTCCGTACCCGGTGCCCGGCGGGCCGTCCGGGCCGCACCAGGTCCCCGGTGGCCAGTCGGGTCCCTACCCGGCGCCGGGCGGGCAGTCCGGTCCGTACCAGGTCGCGGGCAACTCGGGTCCGTACCAGGTGCCCGGCGGGCAGTCCGGCCCCTACCAGGTGGGCGGCCAGCCGAACCCCTACGCGCCGGTCGCCGGACCGTTCCCGCAGCAGCAGGGCTATCCGCAGCAGCCGCCGCATGGCCCCGCGCCGCAGGGCGGGCAGCCGCAGGGCCAGCAGCCGGCCGGGCAGCAGCCGACCGGTCAGCAGGCAGGAGTGCCGTTCGGCAAGGACCTCGCGTCCTCGCAGCTGCTGCGCCAGACCAAGCGCGCCCCGCAATCGGGTTGGCGCAAGGCGCTGTACGTGGCCAGCGGCCGTTCGATCAACCTCGGGGAGAGCGCGTCCGACCTGCGCCGCCGCGAGCTGATCGGCCGGATCAACCAGCCGCTGCAGGGCTGCTACAAGATCGCGATGCTGAGCCTGAAGGGCGGCGTCGGCAAGACGACCACGACCGCGACGCTGGGCTCCACGTTCTCCTCGCTGCGCGGTGACCGGGTCATCGCGGTGGACGCCAACCCCGACCGCGGCACGCTGAGCCAGAAGATCCCGCTGGAGACCACGGCCACCGTGCGCCACTTGCTGCGGGACGCGCAGCGCATCCGCAAGTACAGCGACGTGCGGTCCTACACCTCGCAGGGCCCGAGCCGGTTGGAGATCCTCGCCAGCGAGCAGGACCCGGCGGTCTCCGAGGCGTTCAGCGAGGACGACTACCAGCGCACGGTGACGCTGCTGGAGCACTTCTACAACATCGTGCTGACCGACTGCGGCACCGGACTGATGCACTCGGCGATGAAGGGCGTGCTCGACGTCGCGGACTCGCTGGTGATCGTCTCGTCCAGCTCCATCGACGGGGCGCGCAGCGCGTCGGCGACGTTGGACTGGCTCGACGCGCACGGCTACGGCCAGCTCGTGTCCCGCTCGGTCGCGGTGATCAACTCGGTGCGGCCGGGGTCCGGCAAGGTCGACGTCGACAAGCTCAGCGCGCACTTCGGTTCGCGCTGCCGCGCGGTGTCCCGGATCCCGTTCGACCCGCACTTGGAAGAGGGCGCGGAGGTCGAGCTGGACCAGCTCGCCGCCCCGACCCGGCTCGCCCTGCTGGAACTCGCGGCGATCGTCGCGGACGACTTCCCGCAGGCTTTCGGGCGCCAGCGCCAAGCCTGACCCCGCTTAGCAACGGCCCGCCCCACCTCGAATCCGGTGGGGCGGGCCGTTCGCTGTGCAAAGCCGACTTGAAACTCCGGCGCGCCCGTTCGCGGGCGCGGGAAGTCAGTCCTGGTCGCGGTCGTTCTTGTTGCGCTGTTGCTCGTCGAGACGACGCAGGAACTCCGGGTCGTCATCCGGCGCCAGCGGCGCTGCGCGACGCGGCGTGCTCGCACCCTCGTTCGCGGTGTCGCGCACGGGGCCGAACGCGCGCCACATCAGAGCGGCCACGGTGAGCGCGCCGATCGCTGCCAGGACGTAGATCATCAGGACACCTCCACTGCTCACCCCCGAGGTTAGCCGGAGAACGGCGGGTGGTGGGGTGCGCCGATCAGGGAACATCCGACGGTGCGGCGGAATTCGTCGGCGGCGCGGCGATGGGCCGTGCCCGGCCCGCCTCGGGCGGTGCTAGCCGCGGAGGCGGACCGGGCGCGTGCCGATCGTCGAGCGACTCAGGCGGAGCGGACGTCGTTGGTGAGTTCGGCCAACAGCGTGCGCACTTCCGATTCGCGGAACCGGCGGTGGCCGCCGGGAGTGCGAATGGAACCGATCCGGCCTGCCGTCGCCCATCTCGTCACCGTCTTCGGGTCGACCCGGAACAACGAGGCGACCTCACCGGGGGTGAGCAGCTGTTCCTGACCGTTCTGGCGAGACTGGGGAGTCGTCGCGGTCACAGGGGACCTCCACAATGCGGACGGTTTTTCGGGCATTCCGGTCGCATCCTGGCACCTCGATGGTCAGGTACTCGAACATTCGAGTCCAGGTAAAGGGAAGGTAAGGGACGAAAGCGGCGCTTCGGGCGAGATGGGGGAGAACTTCCCGATCTGCCCGTGCTCTACCCTGGCTGACGTGCAGGAACAGCGAACCGCATCGGTAACGGAGTCGGCCCCGCCGACCAACTTGGCGCGGGACATCGCGCTGTACACCGTGGTCAGGCTGGCCATGCTGCTCGCGGTCGTGGCCGTGCTGGCGCTCTGCGGGGTGCCGCTGCTGGTCGCCGCCGCGGTGTCCGTGGTGGTCGTCATGCCGCTGTCCATGGTGGTCTTCGGCGGGCTGCGCCGCCGCGTCGCCACCGGCATGGTGCACCGCGCCCGGCGTCGCGAACAACTGCGCGCCGAACTCCGCGGCGAGCGAGGGCAGTCCGATGACCAGGACTGATCCCCGCGGCTCCGGCGCGGTGACCGACCGCTCCTGCGACCGCACCCGCTCCTGGGCGGGCGAAGCGGTCCGCGTGATCGAAGCCGACGCGAACCGCAGCGCCGACACGCACCTGCTGCGGTTCCCGCTGCCGTCGGCCTGGGGCATCGACCTCTACCTCAAGGACGAGTCAACTCATCCGACCGGTTCGCTCAAGCACCGGCTGGCCCGATCGCTGTTCCTCTACGCCCTCTGCAACGGGTGGGTGACGGAGAACACTCCGGTGATCGAGGCGTCGTCGGGCTCCACCGCGGTCTCCGAGGCGCATTTCGCGCAGCTGCTGGGACTTCCGTTCATCGCGGTCATGCCGCGCTCCACCAGCCCCGAGAAGGTGGCGTTGATCGAGCGCCACGGCGGCACCTGCCACTACGTGGACCAGCCCGGCGCGATCTACGACGAGTCCCGCAGGCTCGCCGCCGAACTCGGCGGGCACTTCATGGACCAGTTCACCCACGCCGAACGCGCCACGGACTGGCGCGGCAACAACAACATCGCCGAATCGATCTTCGACCAGCTGGCGCTGGAACGGCACCCGATCCCGGAGTGGATCGTCACCGGAGCGGGCACCGGCGGCACCAGCGCGACGCTCGGCCGCTACATCCGCTACCGCAGGCACGACACCCGGCTCGCCGTGGTCGACCCGGAGCACTCCGTGTTCTACGACGCGTGGTGCCACGGAGATCCCGGCCGGACCGGCGAGCGCGGATCGCTCATCGAGGGCATCGGCAGGCCGCGGGTCGAACCGTCCTTCATCGGCCAGGCCATCGACCGCATGATCAAGGTCCCGGACGCCGCCTCCATCGCCACCATCCGCTGGGCCGAGGACGTGCTGGGCCGCCGCGTCGGCGGCTCCACCGGCACCAACCTGTGGGGAGTGTTCGGCCTCGTCGCGGAGATGGTGCGCGACGGCAGGACCGGCAGCATCGTCACGCTGCTCTGCGACGGCGGTGAGCGCTACGCCGAGACCTACTACGACGACCAGTGGGTGGCGGGTCACGGCTTCGACCTCAGCGGCCCGCTCGGCACCCTCGCCGAGTTCCACCGCAGCGGGACCTGGCCGCTCTCCGGGTGAGCGGCGAGCGGCACGTAGTCTGCGATCAAGCCACTAGTCCGAGGAGGGGCATGCGCCGGCCGACGAACTCAGCCGCGGTGCTGGTACCCACGGCCGCGCTCGCCGTCGTGCTCGCCGCCTGCACCTCGGGCGGGACGCCGCCCGCGCCGAGCAGCGCACCGGCCACGAGCGGCAGCGACCAGACCGAACCGGAATCGGTGACGCCGTCGATCACCCGCGAAGTGCCGCCGCAGCAACGCCGGAGCCTCGCGGGCGCCTCCGCGCCGCAGCTGTGCGGGCTGATCACCGTGGACGAACTCGCGCAGTTCGGCTACACCGTGCGGCCCGGAGTCCCGCGCGAGATCGGATTCGAACCTCCGGTGCGCGGCTGCCAGTTCCAAGCCGACAGCGGCGTGCGCTCGATCCTGATCGCCTCCCAGCCCGAGGGCTACGCGGATCTCGGGGAGGACGAGGTGCGCCTCGGCGAGCTGCCCGGCACGGAAACGTTGCGCGCCAACGACTGCACCGTGTTCGCCGCCGCGGGAGACGCGACCCTCCAGGTCACGGCGAAGGCCGCCGAAGCCGATTCCGACGAGTGCGAAGCAGCCCAGGGAATAACCCAGTACGTCCTCGCCGCCGTGCGGTGATGGTTTCCCGGTCGTTTTGCTTTGGTGGTCGGGTGGCGGAACCTCAGTGAGCCTCTCGCTGCGGGATCTTTTTCCCAAGTGGCTCCGCCACGAGGGAAAAAGCTGTCCTCGCGAGAGGCTCACTGAGAACCCGCGGGTGGTCGGCTTTTTGACGTGGGCTATTCGCTTCGCGAATACAGGCACGGCTTCGCCGCAAGGCAGGCTTGCTTCGCAGCCCAAGGCACGGCTTCGCCGCCATGCACGGCCTTTCGGCCGCTAAGCAGGCTTGCTTCGCAGCCCAGAGCACGGCTTCGCCGCTAGGCACGGCCTTTCGGCCGCAGAGCAGGCTTCGCTTCGCGGCCCAAGGCACGGCTTCGCCGCGAAGTGAGGCAGGTGGGCTTCGCCGCGCGGTGCGGGTTCGCTTCGCTGCGCCGGGTGGGGGTGGGTGCTCGTCGGTCAGCCGAATGCGAGGGCCAGGGCGGTGGCGAGGGCCCAGACGAGCATGGCCAAGCCCGTGTCGCGGAGGGCGGGGATGAGCTTGCGCCCGGTGCCGCCCCTGGTCACGGCCAGCACCGAATTGATCAGCAGGGGCAGGGCCAGGAAGCCCAGCAGCGCCCAGGAGTTGCGCAGGCCGATCAGCACGGTGATCAGGAACGGGATCAGCGCCAGCGTCACGTACAGGGTGCGGGTGTCGCGGTCGCCCAGCAGGACCGCCAAGGTGCGCTTGCCGGTGACCCGGTCCGTCGGGATGTCGCGCAGGTTGTTCGCCACCAGCACGGCGCTGGAGAACGAGCCGATGGCCACCGCGCCACCGACGCCGAAACCGCTGATCGTGCCCGCCTGCACGAACATCGTGCCGAGCACCGCGATCAAGCCGAAGAACACGAACACGGCGATCTCGCCGAGCCCCGCGTAGCCGTACGGCCGCTTGCCGCCGGTGTAGTACCAGGCTCCCGCGATGCACAGCGCGCCGAGCAGCAGCATCCACCACTGCCCGCTCAGCACGACCACGCCGATGCCCGCGAGCGCGCCCAGGCCGAAGCAGCCGAACGCCGCGTTGCGCACCGCCACCGGGTCGGCCGCACCCGAACCGACCAGCCGGAACGGGCCGACCCGATCGGCGTCGGTGCCCCGGATGCCGTCCGAGTAGTCGTTCGCGAAGTTCACCCCGGTGATCAGCAGCAGCGACACCGCCAGCGCGAGCAGCGCGATCGGCACGCTCCACTGGTCCACCCCGGTCGCCGCCCCGGTGCCGACCAGGACCGGCGCGATCGCGTTCGGCCACGTCCGCAGGCGTGCGCCCTCAATCCACTGCTTCACGGTCGCCATGTGAATCATCTTCGCGCATCACTCCTCGTCACCGGGTGAGAGTCGCGCGCAACGAGCGCCGGTCCGGCTTGCCGGGGCCGCGCAACGGCAGCTCGGCCACGAACTCGATGCGCTTCGGCGTGCTCGCCGCACCCGCGCGGTCCCGCACCGACGTGCGCAGTTCCGCCACCGGCGGTGGCGCCGACGGGTCGGCGGGCACGACGACCGCGACCACGGCCTGGCCCCACTCCGGATCGTCGATGCCCAGCACGCACGCCTCGCGGACGCCGGGGTGCTCGGTGAGGACGCGCTCCACCAGGACGGGGGCGACGTTCACGCCGCCCGTGATGATCACGTCGTCGGCCCGGCCGAGGATCTCCAACCTGCCGCCGTCGACGCGGCCCAGGTCGCCGGTGTGGAACCAGCCGTCGCGGAACGCGCTCGCCGCCTCCTGAGCCCGGTACCCGCGGGCCAGGGTGGGCCCGGCCAGTGCCACCGGCCCGGAACCGTCCTCGGCCGCCTCGACGTGCAGGCGCACGCCGTCCAGCGGGACGCCGTCGTAGACGCAGCCGCCCGCGGTCTCGCTCATGCCGTAGGTCGTCACCACCCGCACCCCGGCCGCCGCGGCCTGCTCGCGCAGCACGGGCGGGGTGGCGGCGCCGCCGAGCAGGACGGCGTCGAACTCCCGCAGCGCGGCCACGCCCGCGGCGTCGTCCAGCAGCCTGCGCAGCTGGGTCGGCACCAGCGCCGTGTAGTGCCTGCCCGGCGCGGCGAGGCTCCGGCGGGCGGCCGTGGCGAACCGGTCCGGGCGGAAGCCCGCCGCGGCGTCCACCGCTTCCAGCGGCGTGCCCGCGAGCAGCGCCCGCACCAGCACCTGGATCCCGGCGACGTGGTGCGCGGGCATCGCCAGCAGCCAGTGCCCCGGACCGCCGAGGCGCCGGTGGGTGGCCTCGGCCGAGGCGCGCAGCGCGGCGGCGGGCAGCAGCACGCCCTTGGGCGTCCCCGTCGAGCCGGAGGTGGCGATGACCAGGGCGGTCGGGTTCGACGGATCGTCCTCGCCGGGTCGCAGCGGGACGTCCGCGCCCATCGCTTCGACGATCGCGGCGTCGCCGTCCGGGGCGACCGGGAGCAGCGCCGGGCCGTCGCCGTCGAGCGCGCGGCGCAGCGCGGGCAGCACCGTCGTCGCCTGGGGGCCCGCCGGGACGGGCAGCGGCCGGAGTTCGCGGGCTGGCATGCCCGCCATCTTGCGCCCACCGCCGGTGCGGCCGGTGCGGCGGTGGGCGGTCACCGTGCGCTCGATCACCGGCCTTCGATCACCAGTTCGGATGATATCGCTCAACTGTTCGACTCGGCCGGTCGATGGTCATGTCAGAGCGACCTGCGAGCGAAGGCGGTGCGGACGATGAACTCCTGCGGTCACCCGATCACCGGGCGGACGGCCCTGCCGGGCACTCCCGTGCGGAACCGGTCAGTAGTACCAGGGGAACGGCGTCCAGTCGGGCTCCCGGCGCTGGAGGAACGCGTCCCGGCCCTCGACCGCCTCGTCGGTCATGTACGCCAGCCGCGTCGTCTCCCCGGCGAACAGCTGCTGTCCGACCAGGCCGTCGTCGATCGCGTTGAACGAGTACTTCAGCATGCGCTGCGCCGTCGGCGACTTGCCGTTGATCTCCCGTGCCCACTGCAGGGCGGTCGCCTCCAGTTCGGCGTGCGGCACGACCTCGTTGACCATCCCCATCCGGTGCGCCTGCTCGGCGTCGTAGGGGCGGCCGAGGGCGAAGATCTCGCGGGCGAACTTCTGCCCGACCTGCCGGGCCAGGTAGGCGCTGCCGAAACCGCCGTCGAAGCTCCCGACGTCGGCGTCGGTCTGCTTGAAGCGGGCGTGCTCGGCGCTGGCGAGGGTGAGATCGCACACGACGTGCAGGCTGTGCCCGCCCCCCGCGGCCCAGCCGGGGACCACCGCGATGACCAGCTTCGGCATGAACCGGATCAGCCGCTGCACCTCCAGGATGTGCAGCCGCCCGGCCCGCGCCGGATCGACGGTGTCGGCGGTCTCGCCCGCGGCGTACTGGTAACCGGACCGGCCGCGGATTCGCTGATCACCGCCGGAGCAGAACGCCCAGCCCGCGTCCTTGGGCGACGGCCCGTTCCCGGTCAGCAGCACGGCCCCGACGTCGCTGCACATCCGCGCGTGGTCGAGCGCGCGGAACAGCTCGTCCACGGTGTGCGGCCGGAAGGCGTTGCGGACCTCGGGCCGGTCGAACGCGATGCGCACGGTGCCGCGGCCGGGACCGTCCTCGACGCAGCGGTGATAGGTGATGTCGGTGAAGTCGAACCCGCTGACGGGTTCCCACACGGCCGGGTCGAACAGCTCAGAGACACGCGAGTTCAGCACGCCTGGGACAATAGGTCCCGTCTCGGCGTGCTGAACACCAGGAGGGCGCCGGCCAGTGTGAGCGGTGGCACGTCGCTCGGCCGGGATGACACCGGGTCGAAGCGGCCCGGCGGCCCCGGCGACACTGGGAGCGGTCAGGCAGCGTGCGAGGGAGTCCGGGGTGATGGGTTGAATCCGTCCACGGCACAGGCCGAGGTCATCGTCGATGAGCTGATCCGCAACCGGGTTCGGCACGTCGTGCTCTCTCCGGGTTCGCGCAACGCGCCGCTCTCGTTCGCCCTGCACCGGGCGTCGCAGGAGGGCCGGGTCCGGCTGCACGTCCGCATCGACGAGCGCAGCGCCGGGTTCCTGGCCTTGGGGCTGGCGGCGCGCAGCGGATGGCCGGTGGTGGTGGCGGGCACGTCGGGCACCGCCGCGGCGAACCTGCACCCCGCGGTCAGCGAAGCGACCCAGGCGGGGATTCCGCTGATCGTGCTCACCGCGGACCGCCCGCCGGAGCTGCGCGCGGCCGGGGCCAACCAGACGATCGACCAGCACCGCATGTTCGGTCCGCAGGTCCGGATGTTCGACGAGCTGGGCGTCGCCGAGAACCGCCCCGGGCAGCAGGCCTACTGGCGCAGCCAGGTCTGCCGCGCCCGGCAGGCGGCGCTGGGCACGGCGCGATCCGGCCCGGTGCACCTGAATCTGCCGTTCCGGGAGCCGCTGGTGCCGACCGGCGATCTCGAGTGGTGCGAGCCCTTGGACGGCCGCGCCGACGGCGGGCCGTGGACCGAAGCCGCCGTCGACGGCGGCGGCCCCAGCAGCCTGCGCGGGCCGACGGCGCGGCGCGGGCTGGTGCTCGCCGCGGACGGGAGCGCCGACGCGGCCGGAGCCTGGGGCGAACGGCACGGCTGGCCGGTGCTGTCGGAGACCGGCGGCGTCGGGCTCCCCGGCGGCGCGGCGATCAGCACCGGGATGTGGCTGCTGAACCAGCCCGAGTTCGTCCGCGAACACCGCCCGGAACAGGTGCTGTGCGTGGGCAGGCCGACGGTGTTCCGCCAGGTGCAGTCGCTGCTCACCGATGCCGGGGTGGAGGTGCTGCTGGCGCACGGCGGCGACGCGGACTGGCCGTCGCCCGGCCACGCGGTGCGGGAGGTCGCGCACACCTTCGAGGCCGGGCCGACCCGCTCGGCCGACCCGGAATGGCTCACCGCCTGGCAGCAGGCGGACCAGAAGGTCGCCGCCGCGCTGCACGCCGCGCTCGACCTGGAGCGCTGGCCGAACGGGCCGGTGCTCGCCAGGGACCTGGTCGACGAGCTGCCAGCCCGCTCGCTGCTGGTGCTGGGCTCGTCGAACCCGAGCCGGGACGTGGCGCTGGCGGCACGGCACCGCCCGGACGTCGCGGTGCACCGCAACCGAGGCGTGGCCGGGATCGACGGGACCGTCTCGACGGCGATCGGGGCCGCGCTGGCGCACGACGGGCCGACGTACGCGCTGCTCGGAGACCTCACGTTCCTGCACGACGGGAACGGGTTGCTGCTCGGGCCGCAGGAGCAGCGCCCCGACCTGACGATCGTGGTGCTCAACGACGACGGCGGCGGCATCTTCTCGCTGCTGGAACAGGGCGGCCCCGAACACCGCGGCTCGTTCGAGCGGGTCTTCGGCACCCCGCACGGCACCGACCTCGCCCAGCTGTGCGCGGCGCACGGCGTGGAGCACGTGCGGGTGCGGCAGCGCTCGGACTTCCCGGCCGCCCTGCACGGGCCACCGGGGCTGCGCGTCGTGGAGATCCAGGCCGACAGGTCGCAGACCCGCAGCCTCCACGCCCGCCTCCAGTCCGCAGTCAGCTCTGTTTTGATCGGGTGACGCCCTGCTTGTTCTTGGCCTGAGCAGGGCTGGGGTGGCGGAACCTCAGTCGTCTTCTCGCGAGGACGGCTTTTTCCCTCGTGGCGGAGCCACTCGGGAAAAAGATCCCGCAGCGAGAAGACGGCTGAGAACCCGCGGCGGTGCCGGTTGCTCTGCTGGTCGCTGCTCAGCGGCTTCGCCGCTGACAGGACCGAGATCAAAGCCCCGGCGCTCGCGGAGCGGTCGGGTAGCGCGGGTTCTCACAACGTGGGAGCTCGTGGGGGTGTTGTGAAGGTGTGTGTCGCTGTCGGCGTGAGCTGGTGAGCGGGTGGCGGGCTGTTGGGGTCCGGCTGTGGTGGCGCTGGCTCTGATCTGGGGAAATGCGTTCTCTGGTGGGGTGTTCACTGCCTTTTCGGGGGGCTTGTTCCGGTGGTGTTCGGTGTGCGTTGCCGAAGTTGGGCCGGGTCTGGCAAAAAACCTGCACTTCCGGGTTCTCGCGCTGCCCAGATCATCTTCGTACGCTGCAGGAAAAGACCTGATCTTCGGGAGGTGCCCTGGTGTTCAAGCGAACCGGTCTTCGGGTGACGGCGGCCGCGTGCTGCGCCGCGGCGTTCCTGGCGACCCCCGCCTCCGCGGGGACCGGCGGTCCGGGGGCTCCGGGGGCGGGTGATCCCTACTTCCCCGAATACGGCAACGGCGGCTACGACGTGTCGCACTACGACGTGCGGCTGCGCTACGAACCGCGGGACGACCGGCTCGCCGGCACCACGACGATCGTGGCGAAGCCGACCCAGAACCTCACCGCGTTCAACCTCGACTTCGCGCTGCCGGTGAAGTCGATCCGGGTCAACGGCAACCCCTCGGCCTTCCAGCAGCAGGGCACCGAACTCACCGTCACGCCGCCCGCCGAACTGCCCGCGGGTGCCGAGGCCACGTTCGTCGTCGACTACGACGGCGTGCCCTCCAGCGTCGAGGTCGACGGGCTCAACCCGTGGATCCGCACCTCCGACGGCGCGCTGGCCATCGGCGAGCCGGAGATCTCCGCGTGGTGGTTCCCCGGCAACGACCACCCCAGGGACAAGGCCACCTTCGACATCGCCGTCGACGTGCCCGACGGCACCGAGGTGCTGTCCAACGGCGTGAACACCGACACCTCCACGCTGGCCGGTCGCACCACGTGGAAGTGGCGCACCACCAAGCCGACCGCCACGTACCTGGCCTTCCTGGGCATCGGCCAGTACGCGATCAACACGAAGACCGGCGCCTTCGGGCAGCCTTTCGTCACCGCCTACGCCGACGGCCTCGGCGAGGTCGAGGGCGCGGCCAAGGCCAGCGTCGAGCGGACCCCGGAGGTGCTGGACTTCCTCGCCGGGCTGTTCGGCGAGTACCCGTTCGAGGCGCAGGGCGGCGTGGTCCCGGCGGAAGGCCTGAACTTCGCGCTGGAGAACCAGACCAGGCCCACCTACAGCCCGAAGTTCTTCCAGGACGGGGCCAACACGTCCGTCGTCGTGCACGAGAACGCCCACCAGTGGTTCGGCGACTCGGTGTCGGTGGACACCTGGCGCGACATCTGGCTCAACGAGGGCTTCGCCAGCTACTCGGAATGGCTGTGGTCGGAGCAGCAGGGCACCGGAACGGCGCAAGAACTGTTCGACCACTACTACTCGACCGCACCCGAGGACGCGTTCTGGCAGGTCGCTCCCGGTGAGCCGGGGCCGGACAACATCTTCGGCGACGCCGTGTACGATCGCGGCGCGCTGACCCTGCACGCCCTGCGCAACGTCATCGGCGACGAAGCGCTGCTCGACGTGGTGCGCACCTGGGTCGAGGACAAGCGGTACTCCACCGGCACCGTGGAGGACTTCATCGCGCTCACCGAGCAGCGCTCCGGAAAGCAGCTCGACGAGTTCTTCCAGGCGTGGCTGTTCACGCCGGGCAAGCCCGCCGCCACCCCGGAGAACGGGGTCCCGGCATCGGCCACCCGGGCCGGGGTGGCAGTGCCGGAGGCGGTGGCCGAGATCGACGCCAC
Source organism: Saccharopolyspora gloriosae (assembly GCF_014203325.1). Lineage (NCBI taxonomy): Bacteria > Bacillati > Actinomycetota > Actinomycetes > Pseudonocardiales > Pseudonocardiaceae > Saccharopolyspora > Saccharopolyspora gloriosae. The sequence continues at coordinate 55,252 of NZ_JACHIV010000001.1, forward strand.
CCACCGGCACGTGCACGACGACCACTGATCAGCCGTCCGGGTGCCGGGGCGGCGCGCCCGTCCCGGCACCCGGACGCAGCTTTCAGCCGAGGCCGTCGAGCGCTTCGCGGACCGGCAGCATCTTCGCCGCCGCCTCCGCGACCTCCAGGTCCGGATCGGAACCGGCGACGATGCCGCCCCCGGCGAACAACCGGGCCCGCCCGCCCGCGCCGCCGGGGGAACCGCCGTCCTCGATCTGCGCGCAGCGCAACGCGATCCCCAGCTCCCCGTTGCCCGCGTCGTCCACCCAGCCGACGGGGCCGCTGTAGCGACCGCGGTCCATGCCTTCCAAGCGTCCGATCAGCGAGACCGCCGCGGGAGTGGGCGTCCCGCCGACCGCGGCGCTCGGGTGCACCGCGGCAGCCAGCCGCAGCAACGCCGCCACGCCGTTGCTCGCCGCGTGCTCGTGCAGTTCACCGGTGATGTGCGACGCCAGGTGCAACACGTTGCGCAGCCGCAGCACCTCCGGCCGTTCCGGCACCGCCAGCTCACCGCAGAACGGCCGGAGCTCGGCGGCCAGCGACTCGGTGGCGAAGGCGTGCTCCGACAGGTCCTTCGCCGACCCGAGCAGGGTGGAGGCGAGTTCGTCGGCGCTGACACCGGGTCGCGGCCACGTCGTCCCGGCCAGCACCCGCGACCGGATGCGCCGCCCCGTGCGCTCCAGCAGCAGCTCCGGCGTCGCCCCCACCAGGCCGTCCACCGCGAAGCTCCAGCAACCGGGATAGCGCGCCGCGAGATTGCCCAGCAGGTAGCGGGCGTCCAGCGGTTCGGCCGTGGTCGCCAGCAGGTCGTGCGCCAGCACCACCTTCCGCACCGCCTCGCCGTCCGAGCCGATCGCGTGACCGGAACCCCCCGGGCCCAAGATCCGCACCGCCTCGGCCACCGACCGCCGGTACCGCTCGGGGGACACGGCGCCCGCGTCGTAGCGGACCGCGCCGGGCTCGCCCACCGGCAGCCGAGGAGCCGTCGACGGCTGACCCACGGTCGTGATCCAGCGGACGCCGTCGCGGGACCCCACCACGACCTCCGGCACGACGACCACGGAATCGCCCGGCCGATCGGCGAACGCGAAGCTGGTGAACGCCACCGGGCCGGTGCCCGGCAACCGCACCTCGTCGTGCACCTCCACGCGTTCGCACCAGGAGTGCCACCAGGCGTCGGCCGCCGCGAACCGCTCCGGCCCCGAAGTGTCCAGCCGAGCCGCGCACCCCCAGCCGACCAGACCCTCCCCGCCGCGGACCCAGCTGACCGGGGACCGGTCGGGCAGCAGCTCCAGCAGCGCCGCGGTGCGCCGCGGGTCGTCCTCGGGGATCGCGACGGTGCGGACGGTCAGCGGACTCGGGGATGTCGCCACGCGTAGAGCCTAGGTGCGGCTGCCCGAGGAGGTCATGACCCGGCTCCTACAATCGGCGATCGTGGCGAGCGACGAGGTGCCCCCGGAGGCGACCGACACCGACGACGGCGGGCACCGGTGGACGGCGCGGCGCGTCCGACGAGCCTGCGCCCGCGGTGTCCTGGTCCTCGGCGTGCTGCTGACCGTGCTCGGCCTGTCCGTGGTCGTGGCCTGCGCCATCGACGACCGCACCATCGCCGAATCCCAGGGCGACGGGGTGGCCGAAGTGCTGGACACCTCGCTGACCCGCACCGTCGTCCGGTTCAGCACCCCCGAAGGCCGGGTGCACATCCCGCAGGACGGCGTGCTCTACCCCGGTGGCCTGCAACAAGGCCAGTTCGTGCGCGTCGAGTACGACACCCGCAACCCCGACCTGGTCCGCGTCGCGGGCCGCGGCATGGTGCTGTCCCTGCTGCCGGTGGCCGGCTGGCTCGCCGGGCTCTGGGTCGTCGTCGGCGGAGCGCACTGGCTGTTGCGCCGTCCCGCGCCGGTCGAACGCTGAACAACCGGGAATTCCGTCCCTTCCGCGCCGCCCGGCACGGCGGCCACAGTGGGCTCAGGTGACCCCGCGGTAGCGGGTGAACCGGGTGGGGCCGACGGCCGCACCAGCGAGTGTCAAGTGGTCTCGCGACCAGCGGTCCAGCCCGCACCACCGGGTGCGACCCCCGCGAGGTGGGTGAGCGCGTCATGGACACGATGAACTTCGGAACGGACGACCGGTGGTCCGGCCGGGTCGCCGCCGCCGGAAACCCGGACAGGTGGCCGGCATCGGACGGTGCGACGGCCGCCGACCCCGGCGGGCAGGACACGCCCGCGCCGGAGACGAAGCGACCCGAGTGGGTCCTGGGAGTCCCGGCAGCCCCTGCGGAGAACCGGGCCGTGCCGGACGGGGCGGCCCCCGCGGACCTCGCGCGGTACTGCCTGATGCTGGGCGACGACGCGCTGCTGCTGGCGCACCGCCTGTCCGCGTGGGGCGTGCGGGGCCCCGACCTGGAAGAGGGCGCCGCGCTCGCGGCGATCACCGTGGACCTGCTCGACCAGGCCCGGCCGCTGCTGGCCCGCGCCGCCGAACTCGAAGGCGCTGGCCGCGACGCCGACGGGCTCGCCTACCACCGCGACAGCAGCCGGTTCCGCAACGTCCGGCTCGCCGAGATCGACTGCGGTCCGGGCCCCGGCGGCGACTTCGCCCTGACCGTCGCCCGGTTGCTGCTGTTCGCCTCGTGGCGCCACGCCGTGTTCGAGCGGCTCGCCGGCACCCGCGACCCGGTCCTGTCGGCCATCGCCATGCGGACCTGGCGGGTGCTGCTGCGCCACCGCGAGCACGCCGCGCAGTGGGTGATCAGGCTCGGCGACGGCGGACCTGAGTCGCGCACCCGGATGCTCGACGCGCTGCAACGGCTGTGGCCGCTGACCGGTGAGCTGTTCGCGGTGCACCCGGTGGAGCGCAGGCTGGCCGCGGCGAACTGCGCGGTGGCCCCCGACGTGGTGCGCGCCGACGTGGCCGCGGTGCTGGACGAAACGCTGTCGGTGGCCCGGCTCGACCTGCCCGACCTCACCGAAGTGCCCTGGACGGGCACCGGGGGGCGCTACGGCGCGCACACCGAGTCGATGCCGTTCGTGCTCGCCGACATGCAGCACCTGGTGCGGGCCGATCCGGTCGAACCGTGATGATTCCGTTTCCGCGAATGAGTACTTTCCCGCAGGATCCGCCGCGGCGGTGCGGGCAAAGTGGGTGCGATGCCGGGAAGAACCCGGCGGGTCCGCCGCAGGACCGTCTTGGGGGCGAAGGTGGTACGCGGAAACCGAACGGAAGGCGCAACTGGAGATGGACGGTTTCTGGTTGGCAGTGCTAGTGGGAACGTTCGCGGGTGGCGCCGGCGCGGCGGGCACGCTGCTGGCCTGCCGCCTGCTGCGGAAGCGGTCGGCGCCCCCTGAACCGGTCGTGCCGCCCCGACCGGCAGTGGAGATCCGCGGAGATCACGGGCTCGGTGAACCGGGCCGGGTCGACACCTTGCTCCGCGACCTGCACCGGTGCGAGCAGGCGGTGGCGCGGGCCAGGTGCGCCGTCGAATCGGTGTCGTCGGCCCGAGCGCGCGAAGCCCTGCTGATGGTGGTCCGCCGGATGGACGCCGAGCTCCCCAGCGTGGAGGCCCTCGTGGAAGTGGGGCGCGGCCTCGGTGCCGGAGCCCCGCGGGGCCTGCCGGACGCGGAACGCGGCGACGTCGTGCTGCGCAGGGTGCACGTCCAGATCGCCGACGTCGCCGAGCGCTTCGGCATGATCACCGATCACGTGCTGGACATCGTCGTCGACCTCGTCGCCGCACCGGACCTGCACCGGATGCACCACGAGGTCGCCGTGCTGCGCGACCAGTTCCCGCTGCTGCGGCCCATGTCAGCGGTGTTCGGCCCCGGCGAGCGGGCAACGGGAGGCGCCGCGCACGACCTCTCGGCTCCCGCGATGTCCGCTTTTTGATGTCTTGTTCTTGGCGTGAGCAGGGGTCGGGTGGCGGAACCTCAGTCGTCTTCTCGCTGCGGGATCTTTTTCCCGAGTGGCTCCGCCACGAGGGAAAAAGCTGTCCTCGCGAGAAGACGACTGAGAACCCGCGGGTGGTCTTCTTGCTCAGGCTGGTCACTGCTCAGCGGCTTCGCCGCTGACAGGACAACTGCCAGGAACGCCGCTCACGTGCGAAGGCAAGATCAAAGAAAGGCAGTTCTCGCCACCCGCCGCACCAAACATCGAACGGTCGCGGGAATCCGGTCAGCGGGCGGCTTGTTGCCACCATTCGAGTACGTCACCGGCGACCGCCGGGCCCGCCACCAGCAGGCCGCCCATCGGCAGGGTCGCCGGTTCGCCGCGGCGGTCGAGCACGGCGGCGCCGGATTCGACGGCGAGCGCCAACGCGCCCGCGACGTCCCACTCCTCGTAGGAGTCCAGCACCGCCGCCGTCGCGTGGCCCAGCGCGACCTGCGCGATCGCCAACGCCGGGGAACCCAGCAGCCGCACGCCCACCTGGGCTTTCGTCGCGTTGCTGATGAACCGGTCCATCCCCGGCCACGTCCCGCCGCGGGTGAGTTCGGTGCACACGATGCCGGCGCGGGTCTCCTGCTGATCGGCGAGCCGCACCGGGGTGCCGTTGGCGCGCATGCCCCGGCCGCGCGCCGCCGCGTAGATCTGCGACCGGTACGGGTCGGCCACCACGCCCACCACCGGCCCGTGCTCGTCGAGCATCGCGAGGCTGTAGGCGCACCACGGCATCCCGGCCACGTAGTTCGCGGTCCCGTCCACCGGGTCCACCGACCAGCGGTACCGGGCCGAACCGGAGCGGGCGGTGAGCTGGTCGGCGACCGACGTGGACCATTCCGGGTCCGAGTCGAACTCTTCGCCGAACACCGGGACGCCGGGGAATTCGTCGCCCAGCACGCGGCGCGTGTGCCGTTCCAATGTGCGGCCCGTGTCCGTGACCCAGTCGAACGGCGACTCCGACGCCGCGGGCCTCGCCCCCCGCCCCGCCGTCGCGGTGATCACGTCGGCGGCGTCGTTCGCGAGCCGCCCCGCCACTTCCAGCGCACGGGAGATCAGTCCGGGCTCGATGTCGTGGGAAGGCTGCGAAGGCAAGACCGTCATGCCGCTCCAGTGTCGTGACCCCCGGTGTATGCGAAGCCACACCGAGGTGGACGCGGAAAGAGGACCTGCCGACCTTTGCCCTCGCCGATCCGCGCCGCGAGCGGGACGGGGCGGGGCAGTTGGCCGGTATTTACGTTCGTGTTCCGAGCGGTGTCACGCGGGGGACGTCTGGGCGCCGAGGTCGGGCGGGACCGTGTCGTCGTGCGCATCGCCATCGTGTCGGAGAGTTTCCTACCGCAGGTAAACGGGGTCACGAACTCCGTGCTGCGGGTGATCGAGCACGTGCGTCGCCGGGGTGATGAGGCTCTGGTGATCGCTCCGGGTGCCGGGCCGGAGGAGTACGAGGGCACTCCGGTGATCCGGTTGCCCGCGGTGGACCTCCCGGTGGTGTCGTCGCTGCCGATCGGGTTCCCGACCCGGCGGTTGCTGCAGGGGCTGCAGGACTTCGGGCCGGACGTCGTGCACTTGGCTTCGCCGTTCGTGGTGGGCGCTCGGGGGCTCGCGGCGGCGCGGAAGCTGGGCGTGCCGACGGTCGCCGTGTACCAGACCGACGTCGCCGGGTTCGCCGAGTCGTACGGGCTGGGCCTGACGGCGCGCGCCGCGTGGCGCTGGACGCGGCGGCTGCACTGCGGGGCGGACCGCACGCTCGCGCCGTCGACCTGGGCGGCGGAGGCGTTGCGGCAGCACGGCGTGCCCCGGGTGCACCGGTGGGGCCGCGGCGTGGACACGGCCCGGTTCCACCCGGCGAAGCGCGACGAGTCGTTGCGCGCCGAGCTCGCTCCCGGCGGGGAGCTGCTGGTCGGCTACGTCGGCAGGCTCGCCCCGGAGAAGCACATCGAGCGGCTCGCCGCGCTCAACGACGTGCCGGGGGTGCGGGTCGTGGTCGTCGGCGACGGGCCGCAGCGGGAGGCGCTGGCCGCGGAGCTGCCCGGAGCCGCTTTCCTGGGGCTGCGCACGGGTGACGAGCTGGCGCGGATCTACGCGAGCCTCGACGTGTTCGTGCACACCGGCCCGTACGAGACGTTCTGCCAGTCGGTGCAGGAGGCGATGGCCGCCGGGATCCCCGCGATCGCGCCGGACGCGGGCGGCCCCCGCGACCTCGTGCTGCCGGGGCGGACCGGCTACCTGCTGCCGCCGCACGACGAGGCCGCGTACGCCGAGCGGTTGCGCGCGGCCGTCGGCGCGCTGCGCGATCCGGCGTTGCGGGCGCGCTTCGGCGCCGCCGCGCGGGAGTCCGTCGCGCAGCGCACCTGGCCCGCGTTGTGCGAGCAGCTGATCGGCCACTACGGGGAGGTCATCGGGCGGCCCCGGGCCGACCGGTTGGCCGCGTGAGCGCGCGCTGCACGTAGGCTGCACGGGTGTCTCGTGCCGGTTTGGACAAGGATCCGCAAGCGGTCGCCGCGATGTTCGACGGCGTCGCGAAGCGCTACGACCTGACGAACACGGTGATGTCGTTCGGCCAGGACCGGCGGTGGCGGCAGATCACCCGGCAGGCGCTCGACCCGAAGCCGACGGAGCGGGTCCTGGACCTGGCCGCGGGCAGCGGGGTGTCGACCGCGGAGCTCGCGCGTTCCGGCGCGTGGTGCGTGGCCGCGGACTTCTCGCTCGGGATGTTGTCGGTGGGGCGGGACCGCGGGCTGCCGATGGTGGCCGCCGACGCGCTGCACCTGCCGTTCGCGGACGCCTCGTTCGACGCGGCGACGATCTCGTTCGGCCTGCGCAACGTGGTGGACACCGTGGCGGGGCTGCGGGAGATGGCGCGTGTCGTGCGCCCCGGCGGCCGGCTCGTGGTGTGCGAGTTCTCCACGCCCACCTGGGAACCGTTCCGCACGGTCTACATGAACTACGTGATGCGGGCGCTCCCGCCCATCGCGCGCGCCGTGTCGTCCAACCCCGACGCGTACGTCTACCTGGCAGAGTCCATCCGGTCCTGGCCGGACCAGCAGGCGCTGTCGACGAAGATCGCCGAAGCGGGCTGGTCCAAGGTCGCCTGGCGAGACCTCATGGGCGGAGCCGTAGCAGTCCACCGAGCCTTCAAACCCGAATAAGGCCACCCCGGCAAACCCGAGGCGGACGGGCAACCCCACACCAACCTCGCGGCCAAAGCCCGTGCCTTTGCGGCGAAGCCGTGCTCTGGGCGGCGAAGCCACGCCTGCCTTGCGGCCGAAGGCCGTGCCTGTATGTGCGAAGCACATAGCCCACGTCCAAAAGGTGACAACCCGCGGGTTCTCAGCTTCCTTCTCGCGAGGACAGCTTTTTCCCTCGTGGCGGAGCCACTTGGGAAAAAGATCCCGCAGCGAGAAGGAAGCTGAGGTTCCGCCACCCGACCCCAAAGCAAAACGACCGGCTCGACTCACACCACAAGAGCGAGCAATCGACTGCTGAGGGTTTTGCCGTGGGTGTCGAGTGCGAGCGAGGTCGTGACGCCGCCGTCGAGGGCCTGGTGGCAGACGAACTGCAGCGCGCACAGCAGCGGTAGTTCGTAGCGCAGGACTTCCCCGCGCACCCGCTCGGCCAGGTGGGCCCGCACCCGGTCCGCGGTGATCTCGCGGCGCAGCAGTTCGTAGTCGGCGTCGTCGTGCGGGAACAGCGACAGCGTCGAGATGTCGCCCTTGTCCCCGGCGCGGCAGTGCGCGATCTCATGCAGCAGCATCGTCGGCCTCCAGCAGCGTCACCTGCGGGTGCACCAGCTCGCGGGGGAGCGAGGTGGACACGATCCCGATCACGTCTTGCACCGTGGTGCGCACTCCGCCGCCGCCGGCCGGGCCGTTGGTGTAGAGCGATTCGACTTCGTGGCACACCAGGTCGGCCTGGTCGGCGTCGGGGGCGAGCGCGGCGACCCGCAGCCTGCATTCCGCTTCGGCGGAGGGGGTGTCGCCGAGCCGGCCCAGGACTTCGGCGCGCACCCGCAGTCCGGTGCCGCCGAGCCGTTCGGTGACGACGTCGGCGGCGAGCCGGGCGCGGCGGGCCGCGTTGGGGCCGGCGTAGGTGATTTCGGCTTCCGCCCGGTGTCCGGCGCGGTAGCCGACGCTGACCTTGAGCTCGCCGGGCCGGGTCCGGCCGCGGGCGCCCGCGATCCGCACCTGGTCCGGCCCGGTCTCGGTGGCGTGGACCGAGCGGAAGTCCAGCACCACGTCGGGGGTGCGGTAGCCGGTGGGGTCGGTGACTTCGTAGAGCAGTTGTTCCCGCACGGTCGCCCGGTTCACCGCGCCACCGGTGCCGTCGAGCTTGCCGAGCACCGCGGCACCGTCGCCTGCGACGTCGGCGTACGGGAATCCCAGGTCGGCGAGTCCGGGCACGTCTTTGACGCCGGGGTCGGCGAAGTAGCCGCCGGTGACCTGTCCGGCGCATTCCAGCAGGTGTCCGACGAGGGTGCCCGCCGCCGCCTGCTCGGGGTCGGCGAGGTCCCAGCCGAGGCGGTGCGCGAGCGGCGCCAGGAACAGCGACGGGTCGGCGACCCTGCCGGTGAGCACGACCGGGGCGCCGGTCGCCAGCGCGGGCAGCAGCGCGTCGGCGCCCAGGTAGGCGTTGGCGGACACCACTTCGCCGTGCTCGCCGAGCGCGATGCCGTCTTCCCACGCGGGCGCCGCGAGGTCGAGTTCGGCGAGCACGTCGTCCCCGGTCACCACCGCCACCCGGCCGGGCAGCCGGTGTTCGCGCAGCAGCGCGCGGGTGACCTCCCCGGCGGCGAGGGGGTTCGCCGCGCCCATGTTCGTCAGCACCCGCACGCCCCGGCGGGCCGCCACCGGCAGCAGCCGTTCGAACCGGGCGCGCAGCCGCGGGTCGTAGCCGAGGTCGGGGTCGGCGAGCCTGCGGCGTTGGCCGAGCGCGATGGTGCGTTCCGCCAGGCATTCCAGCACCAGGTCGTCGAGTCCGGCGTGCTCGGCGAGCGCCACGGCGGGTTCGATCCGGTCGCCCGCGAATCCGGCGCCGCTGCCGATCCGCGTCGTCGCGGCGTTCACAGCGCACCCGTGAGGACGGCGACGACGGTCATCACGAGCGTCGTGCCGAACGCCCACTTGAACAGGAACCGCTGGTGTTCGCCGAGGTCGACTTCGGTGAGGCCGAGCAGCACGAACGTGGCCGCCGTCAGCGGGCTCAGCGGGAAACCGGTGGTCATCTGCCCGAGCACCGCGGCCCGCCCGGCGGCCAGCGGGTCGCCGCCGAGCGCCGCGGTGGTCTCGGCGAGCACCGGCACCACGCCGAAGTAGTAGGCGTCGGGGGTGAACACCAGGCTCAGCGGCATCCCGAGCACCGCCGTGATCACCGGGAGCACGCCGCCCGCGCCGTCGGGCACCACGGAGACGAGGCTTTCCGCCATCGCCCGGATCATGCCGGTGCCGGTGAGGATGCCGGTGAACACGCCCGCCGCGAAGATCATCGTGGTGACGAGCACGACGTTGTGGCCGTGCTTGGTGAACAGCTCCTGCTGCCCGCTCCAGGATCGCCGGTTGATCAGCAGCGCCAGCAGGAACGCCAGCACGAACAGCACTTCCAGTTCCGCGAGCTGGGCCAGCAGCGCCCCCACCAGCACCAGCGTGAGCACCAGGTTCAGCCGGAACCGGATGCGGGCCGGGCGGTCCAGGTCGGGCTGTTCGATCTCCAGCACCTCGCCGACGCCGAGGCGCCTGCGCTCCCTGCGGCCGAGGATCACCGCCACGACCAGCACCCAGGCGATCCCGCCGAGCATGGCGGGCAGGATCGGCAGGAACACCTCGGAGCTGCCCGCGCCGAGGACCGCCATGGTGCGGGCGGCGGGTCCGCCCCACGGGGTCATGTTCATGACGCCGGCGCCGAGCCCGATCACGCCCGCCAGCAGGACCCGGCTCATGCCCAGCCGTGTGTAGATCGGCAGCATCGCGGTGCAGGTGATCAGGAAGGTGGAGGACCCGTCGCCGTCGAGGCCGACCAGCAGCGTCAGCACCGCGGTGCCGACGGTGATCTTGAGCGGGTCGCCCTTCGCCCAGCGCAGGATTCGCGCCACCAGCGGGTCGAACAGCCCGCTGTCGGACATCAGGCTGAAGTACAGCACCGCGAAGGTGATCATGATGGCGACGGGCGTGACGGTGCTCAGCCCGTCGGCGACCAGTTCGCCCAGCCGCGGCGCCGCGCCGGTGAGCAGGGCCGCCACCAGCGGCACCAGGGTCAGCGCGAGCAGCACCGACACCCGGCGGGACAGCACCAGGGCCAGGAACGTCCCGATGGTGAGGAAACCAGTCGCGGCGAGCATCGTTGCGGCACCTCCGGCGTTGAGCTGGAAGTACTGTGTCCGCTCGGCATATGCCGGTCAAGCATCGGATCTTGATAGATTCATGCGCTGTGCGGATGGATCTGACGTTGCAGCAGCTCCGAGCGATCCTCGCGGTGCACGAGGAAGGCGGGTTCACCGCCGCCGCCGAGCGGCTGCACCTCGCGCAGTCCTCGCTGAGCCGGACCGTGCTCGACGTGGAGCGCAAGCTCGGCATCACCCTGTTCGAGCGCACCACCCGGCGGCTCACGACCACCCCGGAAGGCGCCGAGTTCTGCGCCATCGCCCGCCGCGTCACCGACTCCTTCGACGCCGGGATGCGGCACTTCGACGGATTCCTGACCGGGTCCAGCGGCCGGGTGCGGGTGGCGACGCTGCCCTCGCTCGCCGCGATCCTGCTGCCGCCGGTGATCTCCGCGCACCGCGCCGCGCACCCCGGCATCGGGTTGTCGATCGAGGACGCCCTGTCCGGCGAGGTGCTGCGCAAGGTGCGCGCCGGCGACGTCGACCTCGCCGTGACCGTGCTGCTCGACGACACCGGTGATGACCTCGAAGCGCATCCGCTGGCCACCGACCGGTTCTGCTGCGTGTTCCCGCCGGAGCACCGCTTCGCCGATCGCGACTCGCTGCGCTGGGACGACCTGGACGGCGAGCCGTACATCGCGTTCGACGCGGCCAGCAGCATCCGCGCGCACACCGACCGCGCGACCGCCGCCGCGCGGGTGCGCCCGGAGCTGGTGGTCGCGGCGCGCAACATCGCCGCCGTGGCCGGGCTCGTCGCGGCGGGGCTGGGCGTCTCGGTCGTGCCCGGCCTGGTCCTGCCGCTGGTCGGATTCGCGGGCCTGGAGCACCGGCCGCTGTGCGAGCCGGAGGTGCACCGGCGGATCGCCGTGGTCCGCGACCCGGCCCGGCCGCTGACGGCGGCGGCCGCGGACTTCCGCGCGGCCCTGCTCGCCGCGCACCGCACCCCGCTGCCCGCCGAAGCCTCCTGGCAGGCGCGGGCGGAGTGACGGTCCCGGCGGCCCGTGGTCGCCGCCGCGGGGTCGACGATCTGGCGGAGATACGCCTCACCTGCGAGGACGGTCACCCGGGCGGCCCATCTTTCGGGGTCGATCGAGTGCCGCCACCGGCCTAGACTCGGCGGAGATAGTGAACTCGTTCACAAGCGGGTTCACCGAGTCACGGCGGAGCCGGGCCGGTGCGAGCACCGGTGCGGGTATCGGGTGCGTCCGCGTGCCTCCGCCGTGGCGTCACCGCACCTGCACGGCAATCAAGGAGTGTCATGACCAGCGCGACCCCCCGACGCCGACCGAACGACGACGCCGACGTGATCGTCGTCGGTGCCGGGCCGGCCGGCTCGACCGCGGCGACGTACCTGGCCCGCGCGGGCCTCGACGTGCTGCTGCTGGAGAAGAGCGTCTTCCCGCGGGAGAAGGTGTGCGGCGACGGCATCACGCCGCGCGGCGTCAAGCAGCTCATCGACCTCGGAGTGGACACCCGCGAGGACGCCGGCTGGCTGCACAACCGCGGCCTCCGCGTCGTCGGCGGCGGCGTGACGATCGAACTGGACTGGCCCGAGCTCGCCGATTTCCCGCCGTACGGCGTGGTCCGTCCGCGCAACGACTTCGACGACCTGCTGGCCCGCAACGCCGAACGCGCGGGCGCCCGGATGGTCCAGCAGACGACGGTGACCGGAGCCGTCAAGAATGAGCGGACCGGCCGAATCGACGGCGTCACCGCGAAGACCGGGCCGGACAAGCAGCCCGTCACCTACCGGGCCCCGCTGGTGCTCGGGTGCGACGGGGTGTCGGCCCGGCTGGCGCTGTCGATGGGCATCGACAAGCGCGAGGACCGCCCGATGGGCGTGGCGGTGCGCCGCTACTACGAGAGCCCGCGGACCAAGGACGACTTCCTGGAGTCGCACCTGGAGCTGTGGGACCGGTCCACGCCGTCGGAGCCGAAGCTGATGCCGGGCTACGGCTGGCTGTTCGGGATGGGCGACGGAACGGTGAACGCAGGGCTGGGCGTGCTGTCGACGTCGAAGTCCTACGGCAAGGTCGACTACCGCCAGCTGCTGCGCTCCTGGCTCGACGGAACCCCGGAGGAGTGGGGATTCCGCGAGGAGAACGCGACCGGCAAGATCGGCGGCGCGGCGCTGCCGATGGGCTTCAACCGCAAGCCGCACTACCAGGACGGGCTGCTGCTCGTCGGGGACGCCGGCGGCATGGTGAACCCGTTCAACGGCGAGGGCATCGCCTACGCCATGGAATCGGCCCGGTTGGCGGCCGAGTGCGTGGTCCACGCGTACGCGCGGCCGGAGGGCCCTTCGCGGGAACACGCGCTGCACCGGTACCCGTCCGCGGTGTCCGAAGCGATGGGCGGCTACTTCCGGCTCGGCAACATCTTCAGCAAGTTGATTGGCAATCCGACGGTGATGCGGATGGCCACCAAGCACGGGCTGCCGAGGGTCACGTTGATGCGTTTCGTGTTGAAACTGCTGGCAAATCTGTACGACGGCCGCGATGGGGACACGATGGACCGTGTGATCAGCACCACTACTCGTCTCACCCCTAGCGCCTGACAGCCGGAGTCTGGTCAGATGGTCACGTCGGTGTGCGGGAAGTCATAAAGTTAGGTTCGCCTCACTGCGGAGCGGTCACGGCCAACCGCATAGAGTGCTGAATCGACGCCGAAGACGTGACGTTCGTCTCGGCGGGGGCAGAAGGAGGGCGGTGTCATGGGCGACGCGAGCGCTTCGGGCGTGCTCGATCCGTACATCCCGCTGGTGCTGATGTTCGCGCTGGCACTGGGATTCGCGGTGTTCTCGGTGAGCATCGCGCCACTGGTCGGCCCCCGCCGTTACAACAAGGCGAAGCTCGATGCCTACGAGTGCGGGATCGAGCCTTCCCCGCAGCCCGTGATGGGCGGCGGCCGGATGCCGGTCGCGTACTACATCACGGCGATGCTGTTCATCCTCTTCGACATCGAGATGGTCTTCCTCTACCCGTTCGCGGTGTCCGCGGACTCCCTCGGCCTGTTCGGCGTGGCCGAGGTCGTGTTGTTCATCGCCACCGTCGGGTTCGCCTACGCCTACGTGTGGCGGCGCGGAGGTCTCGACTGGAACTAGCGCCCGGGTCCGGCGGACCTGAGCGAGCACTGACCGTTCTCAATGGCGACAGCGGAAGGAGTGCCGAGATGGGCCTCGAAGAGCAGCTGCCCAACGGCATCCTGTTGGCCAACGTGGAAAAGCTCGTCAACTGGACCCGGAAGACCTCGATGTGGCCCGCGACCTTCGGGTTGGCGTGCTGCGCGATCGAGATGATGACGGTCGGCGGTTCCCGCTACGACATCTCCAGGTTCGGCATGGAGCGCTTCTCCGCCACACCGCGGCAGGCCGATCTGATGATCGTCGCCGGCCGGGTGACCAACAAGATGGCCCCGGTGCTGCGGCAGATCTACGACCAGATGCCGGAGCCGCGGTGGGTGCTGGCGATGGGCGTGTGCGCCTCCACCGGCGGGATGTTCAACAACTACGCGGTCGTGCAAGGCGTGGATCACGTGGTGCCGGTGGACATGTACCTGCCGGGCTGTCCGCCCCGGCCGGAGATGCTGCTGGACGCGATCCTCAAGCTGCACGCCAAGGTCATGGACGAGCCGATCAACGCCAAGCGCGCCGCGTTGCGCGCCGAGAGCGGGGCTCGCACCGAACTCATCGCCTCCTCCGAGCGCTACGCGCCGAAGAACCGGTCGCAGCGCAAGCGCGCCGAACGGCAGCAGCTCGCGCAGAGCCAGGAGATGGGCGCGGAAGGCCCGCTCGCGGTCGAGACCGACGCGCAGCGGCAGCAGACGCAGCGGCAACTCGGCGCGGGCAGGTGAGCGGCATGACCGACTCGAAGCAGACCACCCCGGACCCCGGCGAGAAGGGCTCCAGCGCGGAACGCGCCGGCGAGGGCCTGGAACCGGTCCGCTCCGGCGCGGGCGCGGTCGCCGAACCGCGGGAGCCGATCGTCGCCGGTCGTGCCCGGCAGGGCATGTTCGGCGTGCGGGGCAGCGGTGACACCTCCGGCTACGGCGGGCTCCGGTTGCCGCCGCACGTGCCGCAGGCCGCCGAGCGGCCCTACGGCGGGTGGTTCGACGACGTGGCCGACGCGCTGCTGGATTCGTTGCGGGACAAGGGAATCGACTCGGCGATCCAGCAGATCACGGTGGACCGCGGGGAGATCACCTTCTACGTGGACCGCGAGCACCTGGTGCAGACCTGCTCGTCGCTGCGCGACGACCCGGCGCTGCGCTTCGAGCTGTGCAGCTCGGTCTCCGGCGTGGACTACGGGCCGGAGGTGCCGCAGCGGCTGCACTCGGTCTACCACCTGACGTCGATGACGTTCCGGCGCCGCATCCGGCTGGAAGTGGCGGTGGACGCGGAGGACCCGCACCTGCCGTCGGTCGTGTCCGTCTACCCGACGGCCGACTTCCAGGAGCGCGAGGCGTGGGACATGTTCGGCCTGATCTACGACGGGCATCCCGCGCTCACCCGGATCCTGATGCCGGACGACTGGGACGGGCACCCGCAGCGCAAGGACTACCCGCTGGGCGGCATCCCGGTGGAGTACAAGGGCGCCGAGATCCCGCCGCCGGACCAGCGACGAGCTTATTCATGAGGCGCCGGGCATTGCGCAGTCACGGCAGGCAGCACGCGGAGAGGTGCTGAACATGACCACCGAACCACTGACCGATCCCACCACGGACCCGGCCCACCCCGCCTCGTCGCGGGAGACGACCGAAGGCCGCGTCTACACCGTCACCGGCGGCGACTGGGACGACTTCCTCGACGAGTCGAGCGACTCGGAGCGGGTCGTCATCAACCTCGGCCCGCAGCATCCGTCGACGCACGGCGTGCTGCGGCTGGTGCTGGAGCTGGAGGGCGAGACCGTCACGCAGGCCCGGTCCGTCATCGGCTACCTGCACACCGGGATCGAGAAGAACACCGAGTACCGCACGTGGACCCAGGGCGTCACGTTCGTGACGCGGATGGACTACCTGGCGCCGCTCTACAACGAGGCCGCCTACTGCCTCGGCGTGGAGAAGCTGCTCGGCGTCGAGGCGCCGACGCGGGCGCAGACGTTCCGGATCATGCTGATGGAGCTGAACCGGATCTCCTCGCACCTGGTGTTCCTGGCGACCGGCGCGATGGAGCTGGGCGCCTCCACCGGCATGACCTACGGGTTCCGCGACCGCGAGGAAGTGCTGCACCTGCTGGAGTTCCTCACCGGGCTGCGGATGAACCACGCGTTCATCCGGCCGGGCGGGGTCGCCCAGGACCTGCCGGAGAACTACCGGGAGAAGGTCCTGGAGTTCATCAAGGTCATGGACAAGCGGCTGCCGGACTACGCGAAGCTGTTCTCCGGCCAGCCGATCTGGAAGCAGCGGCTCAAGGACGTCGGCTACCTGCCGCTGGACGGGTGCCTGCAGCTGGGCGTGACCGGGCCGATCCTGCGCTCCGCGGGAGTCGCCTGGGACCTGCGCAAGATCGAGCCGTACTGCGGTTACGAGAACTTCGACTTCGAGGTGCCCACGAGCACCGACGCGGACTGCTACGCCCGGTTCCTGCTGCGGGTGGACGAGATCCACGAATCGCTGAAGATCATCCGGCAGTGCCTGGACGCGTTCGAGCCGGGCCCGGTGATGGTGGACGACCCGAAGATCGCCTGGCCCGCGAAGCTGAGCATCGGCCCGGACGGCATGGGCAACTCCCTGGAGCACGTCCGCAAGATCATGGGCCAGTCGATGGAGTCGCTGATCCACCACTTCAAGCTGGTCACCGAGGGCTTCGACGTGCCGCCGGGGCAGGTGTACTCGCCGGTGGAGTCGCCGCGCGGCGAGCTGGGCTACCACTTGGTCTCCGACGGCGGCACCCGGCCGATGCGGGTGCACGTGCGGGAACCGAGCTTCGTGAACCTCCAGGCGTTCCCGGCGATGGCCGAGGGCGGACTGGTGGCGGACGTGATCGCGGCAGTGGCCTCGATCGACCCGGTGATGGGCGGGGTGGACCGATGACCGAGCAGTTCGACTTCACCACCACCGAGCACGTGCTGAGCCCGCCCGGCGAGCCGGTGTTCGGCGAGGGCGTGCGCGCCGACGCGAAGAAGCTCATCGAGCGCTACCCGGAGGCGCGTTCGGCGCTGCTGCCGATGCTGCACCTCGTGCAGTCCGAGCAGGGCCACGTCAGCCCCGAGGGCATCGAGTTCTGCGCCGACCAGCTCGCCCTGTCGGCCGCCGAGGTCAGCGCGGTCGCCACGTTCTACACGATGTACAAGCGCAAGCCCTGCGGCGAACACCTCGTCAGCGTGTGCACGAACACGCTGTGCGCGGCGCTGGGCGGCGACGACATCTACAAGCGGGTGTCCGAGCACCTCGGCGTCGGGCACGACGAGACCTCCGGAACGCCGGGCGAGCAGGGGTCGCTGACGCTGGAGCACGCCGAGTGCCTCGCCGCCTGCGACCACGCCCCGGTGCTGCAGGTCGACTACGAGTACTACGACAAGCAGAGCCCCGAGTCGGCGCTGGAACTGGTGAAGTCCTTGCAGCGCGGGGAGAAACCGGATCCGACGCGCGGCGCCCCGCTGACGGACTTCCGCCGCACCGAGCGCCAGCTCGCCGGGTTCTTCGACCGGCCGGGCGCCCGGCTGGAGGACACGGTCGACGGACCGTCGGCCGCGCCCGAGACGGTGCGCGGCGCCCACCTGGCCCGCGAGCGCGGCTGGACCGCGCCGCCGATGCCGGACGACGCGGAAATCCCGCCGCTGCCGGAGAAGGAGTGAGGGTGGCCATGACCGACGCGAACTCCCCGAACCAGCCCGACGACCTCACGCCGGTGCTGACGAAGCGGTGGCTGTCCCCGAACTCGTGGAGCATCCGCACCTACGAGCAGCTGGAGGGCTACACCGCGCTGCGCAAGGCGTTGCGGGCGCAGCCGGACCAGCTGATCGAACTGGTGAAGTCCGCGGGCCTGCGCGGCCGCGGCGGTGCCGGGTTCCCGGCGGGCGTGAAGTGGAGCTTCATGCCCAAGGAGCCGGTGAAGCCGCACTACCTCGTGGTCAACGCCGACGAGGGCGAACCGGGCACCTGCAAGGACATCCCGCTGATGATGGCCGACCCGCACTCGCTGGTGGAGGGCGTGATCATCGCCTGCTACGCGATGCGCTCGCACTTCTCGGCGATCTACGTGCGCGGTGAGGCGCTGCACTGCATCCGCCGGTTGAACAACGCCGTGCAGGAGGCCTACGCCGCGGGCTACCTGGGCAAGGACATCCTCGGCTCCGGGTTCGACTGCGACATCGTGGTGCACGCCGGCGCCGGCGCCTACATCTGCGGCGAGGAGACGGCGCTGCTGGATTCGCTGGAGGGCAAGCGCGGCCAGCCCCGGCTCAAGCCGCCGTTCCCCGCCGCCGCCGGGCTCTACGCGTGCCCGACGACGGTGAACAACGTCGAGACGATCGCCTCGGTGCCGTTCATCGTCAACGGCGGCGCCGACTGGTTCCGCACCATGGGGCGGGAGAAGTCGCCCGGCCCGAAGATCTACTCGCTGTCCGGCCACGTCGAGAACCCCGGCCAGTACGAGGCGCCGCTGGGCACCACGCTGCGGGAGCTGCTGGAGCTCGCGGGTGGCATGAAGGACGGCATCCCGCTCAAGTTCTGGACCCCCGGCGGCTCGTCGACGCCGCTGTTCACCGCCGAGCACCTGGACGTCCCGCTGGACTTCGAGGGCGCCGCCGAAGCGGGCTCGATGCTGGGCACCACGGCGCTGATGGTCTTCAACGAGACCGTGTCCGTGCCGTGGGCGGTGATGAAGTGGACCCAGTTCTACGAGCACGAGTCCTGCGGCAAGTGCACTCCCTGCCGGGAGGGCACCTTCTGGCTCGCCCAGGTCTTGGAGCGCATGGTCGAAGGGCACGGCACCGAAGAGGACATCGACACGCTGCTCGACGTCTGCGACAACATCTTCGGCCGTTCCTTCTGCGCCCTCGGTGACGGCGCGGTCAGCCCGATCACCAGTGGCATCAAGTACTTCCGCGAGGAATTCCTCGCGCTGTGTCAGCAGAACCGGCCCGGCGCGGAGCCGGGCGAGCCCGCACTGGCAGGAGCGGCCCGATGACGGTGGCATCCGAGCGTGAGACGAAGCCGGCCCCCGAGGGGCACGTCCGGCTGACGATCGACGGCGTCGAGGTCGACGCCCCGAAGGGCGAGCTGCTGATCCGCACCGCCGAGCGGATGGGCATCACGATCCCCCGGTTCTGCGACCACCCGCTGCTGGACCCGGCGGGCGCGTGCAGGCAGTGCCTGGTCGAGGTCGAGATGAACGGCCGGGCGATGCCCAAGCCGCAGGCCTCGTGCACGATGACCGTCGCCGACGGCATGGTCGTGAAGACGCAGAACAGCTCGCCGGTCGCGGACAAGGCGCAGCAGGGCGTGATGGAGCTGCTGCTCATCAACCACCCGCTGGACTGCCCGATCTGCGACAAGGGCGGCGAGTGCCCGCTGCAGAACCAGGCGCTCAAGCACGGCCGCGCCGAATCCCGGTTCCACGACACCAAGCGGACCTTCGCCAAGCCGGTGCCGATCTCCGCGCAGGTGCTGCTGGACCGGGAGCGCTGCGTGCTGTGCCAGCGCTGCACCCGGTTCTCCAAGCAGATCGCCGGTGACCCGTTCATCGAGCTGCTGGAGCGCGGCGCGGTGCAGCAGATCGGCATCGCCGAGCAGCAGCCGTTCCAGTCGTACTTCTCCGGCAACACCATCCAGATCTGCCCGGTGGGCGCGCTGACCAGCGCCGCGTACCGGTTCCGCTCCCGGCCGTTCGACCTGGTGTCCACGCCGGGCGTGTGCGAGCACTGCTCGTCGGGCTGCGCGACCCGCACGGACTGGCGGCGCGGCAAGGTGATGCGCAAGCTCGCCGCCGAGGACCCCGAGGTCAACGAGGAGTGGATCTGCGACAAGGGCAGGTTCGGCTTCCGCTACGCCACCGCGACCGACCGGTTCACCCGGCCGCTGGTGCGCGAGGGCGGTGAGCTGCGGCCCGCGTCCTGGACGGAGGCGCTGCGCAAGGCCGCCGAGGGACTGCTCGCGGCCCGCGACGACCGCGGCGTCGGGGTGCTGCCCGGCGGCCGGTTGACCGTGGAGGACGCCTACGCGTACGCCAAGTTCGCGCGGATCGCGTTGCGCACCAACGACATCGACGCCAGGGCCCGCGCCCACTCGGACGAGGAGCTCGCGTTCCTGGCGTCGACCGTGGTGGGCACGGCCCCGGACGCCGGCGCGGTCACCTACGCCGACCTCGAAGCCGCGCCCGCCGTGCTGTGCGTGGCGTTCGAGCCGGAGGAGGAAGCGCCGATCGTGTTCCTGCGGCTGCGCAAGGCGGCGCGCAAGGGACGGACGAAGGTCTTCCACCTGGGGCAGTGGAACTCGCCCGGCGTGGAGAAGACCACCCGGATCATGAGCGACGGCGGACCGGTGCGCACCGGCGCGCTGCTGCCCTGCCCGCCCGGTGGGGAAGCGGCGGCGCTGGCCGAACTCCCGTCCGAAGTCGACGAGCTCCTGAGCGCGGGGGGTGCGGTGCTCGCCGTCGGCGAACGCGCCGCGCAGATCCCCGGCCTGTACTCCGAGCTGGTGCGCACCGCCGCCCGCACCGGTGCGCGGATCGCGTGGATCCCGCGCCGCGCGGGCGAACGCGGCGCCGTCGAAGCCGGGGCGTTGCCGACGCTGCTGCCCGGTGGGCGCGGGGTAGGCGACCTCACCGCCTGCGCGGAGGTCGCGCAGACCTGGGGAGTGGACGCGGACAGCCTGCCCGCCGCCCCGGGCCGCGACACCACCGGCATCCTGCGCGCCGCCGCGCGCGGGGACCTCGGCGGGCTGCTCATCGGTGGCGTCGACCCGGACGACCTGCCCGACCCGGAGCTCGCCCGGACCGCCTTGGCGCACGCCGACTTCGTCGTCAGCGTCGAGATGCGGCCCACCGCCGTCACCGAGCACGCCGACGTGGTGCTGCCGATCGCGCCGAGCGTGGAGAAGGCGGGCAGCTACCTGAACTGGGAAGGCCGCCGCCGCGACTTCCGCACCACCATCGAAGGCACCGGCGCGCTGCCGGACTGCCGGGTGCTGGACACGCTCGCCGTGGAGATGGACGCGGACCTGTTCACCCAGAGCCCCGCCGCGGCCCGCGCCGAACTGGACCGGCTCGGCACCGGCACCGCCGCGAAGCCCCCGGCACCGGACGAGGCGGTGCGGCCCGCCGCGCCACCGGGACCGGGCCGGGCGCTGCTGGCCACCTGGCGGCAACTGCTCGACGACGCCTCGCTGCAGGTCGAGGAACCGAACCTCGCGGGCACCCGGCGCGACGTGGTGGCGATGCTCTCGCCCGCCACCGCGCAGCGGCTCGGAGTGCGGGAACGCCAGCAGGTCGAGATCCGCGGCGACCGCGGTGCGATCACCGTCGAGGCGCGGCTCACCGAGATGCCGGACGAAGTGGTCTGGCTGCCCGGCGCCTCCGGGCCGTCGCAGGTGAACCGGGTGCTCGGCGTCGGGCACGGCGCCGCCGTGGCGCTCGCCCCGGCGGTCGCGACCACCGGCGGCAGCTCGAACGGGCACGCGGGCAACGGGCACAGCGGCAACGGGCACGCCGGGTTCGGATTCGGCGCCGCGGAAGGGAACCGGTCATGACCCGCACCGCCGAAGTGCTCGCCGACGACCCGATCTGGCTGATCCTGATCAAAGTCGTCGTCATCTTCGCCTTCCTGGTGCTGATGACGCTGCTGACGATCTGGGCGGAACGCCGGGTCATCGGCCGCATGCAGCACCGCCCCGGCCCGAACCGGGCCGGACCGTTCGGCATCCTGCAGTCGCTGGCCGACGGCCTGAAGCTGGCGTTCAAAGAGGACATCCGGCCGGTGATGGCCGACAAGTGGGTGTACTTCCTGGCCCCGGTGATCTCCGCGACGCCCGCGCTGGTGTCCTTCTCGGTGATCCCGATCGGCCCGGAGGTCACGATCTTCGGCGAGCGCACCGCGCTGCAGCTCGTGGAGCTGCCGGTCGGCCTGCTGGTGGTGCTGGCCAGCGCCTCCATCGGCGTGTACGGCATCGTGCTCGCCGGGTGGGCCTCCGGTTCCCCGTACCCGCTGCTCGGGTCGCTGCGCTCGGCGGCGCAGGTGATCTCCTACGAGATCGCGATGGGCCTGTCGTTCGTCGCCGTGATCATGTACGCGGGCACGCTGTCCACCTCGGGCATCGTCGAAGCCCAAGCGCACGGCTGGTTCGCGCTGCTGCTGCCGTTCAGCTTCCTGGTCTACGTGGTGTCCATGGTCGGCGAGACCAACCGCGCCCCGTTCGACCTGCCGGAAGCCGAATCGGAACTCGTCGGCGGCTTCCACACCGAGTACTCCTCGCTGAAGTTCGCGCTGTTCTTCCTCGCCGAGTACATCAACATGGTCACCGTCTCGGCCCTGGCGAGCACGCTGTTCCTCGGCGGCTGGCACGCGCCGTGGCCGCTGAACCTGATCGGCGGCGGGGTGCTCGACACCGGCTGGTGGGGAGTGCTCTGGTTCCTCGCCAAGACGCTGCTGTTCCTGTTCGTGTTCGTGTGGCTGCGCGGCACGCTGCCGCGGCTGCGCTACGACCAGTTCATGAACCTCGGCTGGAAGTTCCTCGTCCCGCTGAGCCTGGTGTGGATCGTCGCCGTCACCGTGATCCGCGCGCTGCGCAACGAGCAGGTGCTCGGCTCGCCGACGTTCCTGATCATCGGTGCGGTCGTGATCGCGGCGCTGGTCGCCGCGGCCTTCCTCATCCCGGACCGCAAGCAGCCGGAACCGGACGAGCCCGCGGTGCCGATGGCGGGCAGCGGCTTCCCGGTCCCGCCACTGGACCTGCAAGTGCCCCCGACCCCACCGCGACGCGCGCAGGTGCCGTCGTCCGGGGCCGACGACGCCTCGAAGGAGGGAGCGGGCAGTGTTTGATCCGTTGAAAGGCTTCGGCGTCACCTTCGCGACGATGTTCAAGAAGGTCGTCACCGAGGAGTACCCCGAGGTCAAGAAGGTCACCGCACCCCGGTTCCACGGTCGCCACCAGCTCAACCGGCACCCGGACGGGCTGGAGAAGTGCGTGGGCTGCGAGCTGTGCGCCTGGGCCTGCCCCGCGGACGCGATCTTCGTCGAGGGCGGGAACAACACCGACGAGGAGCGCTACTCGCCCGGTGAGCGGTTCGGCGCGGACTACCAGATCAACTACCTGCGCTGCATCGGCTGCGGCCTGTGCATCGAGGCCTGTCCGACGCGCTCGCTGACCATGACCAACGAGTACGAGACGGCCGACGACGACCGCCAGAACCTCATCTACACCAAGGAGGACCTGCTGGCCCCGCTGCTGCCCGGCATGGAGCAGCCGCCGCACCCGATGCGGCTCGGCGAGGACGAGCAGGACTACTACGTGCGCGGCCCCGAACTGGCGCGGCAGACCGGTGTGCCGGAGGGCGAGACCGTGGAGACCGGTCACGAGGAGGCCCGACGGTGATGCTCGCGGCAACGGCGGTCCTCGCCCAGGAGCAGGCCGCGAACGTGGTCGGCGCCGGGGAGACCGCGACGTTCTGGATCCTCGGTCCGCTCTCCCTGGTCGGGGCGCTCGGCATGGTCTTCGCCCGCAACGCGGTGCACTCCGCGCTGTGGCTGGTGCTGACGATGCTCAGCCTCGGCGTGCTGTACATGGCGCAGAGCGCGCCGTTCCTCGGGTTCACCCAGATCATCGTCTACACCGGCGCGATCATGATGCTGTTCCTGTTCGTGCTGATGATGGTCGGGCGGGACTCCTCGGACTCGGTGGTGGAGGTGCTGCGCGGGCAGCGCCTCTGGGCGGCCGTCGCGGGCGTGGCGTTCGCGCTGCTGCTGGTGACCGGGCTGGCCCGCGCGCTCACGAACGTGCCGGTGGCCGCGCCGCTGGACCCGTGGTCGGCCCGCGGTGGCGGCGCCGGCGGGCTCGGTGCGCTGATCTTCACCGACTACCTGTTCCCGTTCGAGCTGACTTCCGCGCTGCTGATCACCGCGGCGGTCGGCGCGATGGTGCTCGCCTACGGCGGCAAGGGACGTGCCGCGCGGGTCAGCCAGAAGGAACGCGTCGAAGCGCGGCTGCGCGGCGACCGGTCCTCGCCGCTGCCCGGCCCCGGCGTGTACGCGACGGCGAACTCGGTGGCCACCCCGGCGTTGCTGCCGGACGGTTCGGTGGCCCCCGAATCGCTCTCGGAGATCTTGGACAACCTGCCCGCCGAGCGGCTCGCCGCGGAACGCGACGCCGTCGCGGGCAAGGGCACCGGTCCCGATCCGCACGCGCTGACCGGGCGCTCCGGCGGCCCCGCCGACCCGGCAGAAGCGGAGATCGGCGCGGAGACCGCCGGCACCCCGCCCGAAGCGCGGCGCACCCACGGTGAGAACGGCACGAACGGCCTGTCCGGCTCCGGGCACGCGTCCCCCGAGGAGGTCCGGCAGTGACCCCGACCTACTACCTGCTGCTGTCCGCGCTGCTGTTCAGCATCGGCGCAGTCGGCGTGCTGGTGCGGCGCAACGCCATCGTCGTGTTCATGTGCATCGAGCTGATGCTCAACGCGGTGAACCTGACGCTGGTCACCTTCGCCCGCATCGAAGGCTCCGTGCACGGGCAGGTGATGGCGTTCTTCGTGATGGTGGTCGCCGCCGCCGAGGTCGTGGTGGGCCTGGCGATCATCATGTCGATCTTCCGCACCCGCCGCTCGGCCTCGGTCGACGACGCCAACCTCCTCAAGTACTAGGAGCTCGCCGTGTTCGCCTCCGCGGCTGGTCCGCCGCGCACCGGCCGCGGGCCCCACCTGCACACCCGACCCCAAGTTCGCACTCACAGTAGGGAGAGCCTGGCGTGACGACGACGTTTTCGGCCAGCGGTCCCGATCTCCTCGCGGTGCAGGCCGCGCAAGGCGCCGTCCAGGGCAACGCCTGGCTGCTCGTCGCGCTGCCCCTGCTCGGCGCGACCGTGCTGCTGCTCGCGGGGCGCCGCGCCAACGGGTGGGGGCACCTGCTCGGCAGCGCGACGGTGATCGCCGCGTTCGCCTACGGGGTCGCGCTGTTCACCAGCATCGCCCGCGACGCGGAGCCGGTGCGCGAACTGCACGTGTTCTCGTGGATCCCGGTCAACGCGCTGCAAGTGGACTTCGGGCTCCGGCTCGACCCGCTGTCGATGGTGTTCGTGCTGCTGATCACCGGGGTGGGCGCGCTGATCCACCTCTACTCGATCGGCTACATGGCCCACGACCAGCAGGGCCGCACCGGGCGGGACAACACCGAGCGGCGCCGGTTCTTCGGCTACTTGAACCTGTTCGTCGCCGCGATGCTGGTCCTGGTGCTGGGCAACAGCTTCGTGACGCTCTACCTCGGCTGGGAGGGCGTCGGCCTGGCGTCCTACCTGCTGATCGGCTTCTGGCAGCACCGGCCCACGGCGGCAGCGGCGGCGACGAAGGCGTTCGTGATGAACCGCGTCGGCGACGTCGGGCTCGCGCTGGCGATCTTCCTGCTGTTCGCGAAGCTCGGCACCACGCAGTACACCGAGGTCTTCGCCCGCGCCGGTGAGCTCTCGCCCGGCGTGCTGCTGGCGATCACGCTGTTGCTGCTGCTCGGCGCCTGCGGCAAGTCCGGCCAGGTCCCGCTGCAGGCGTGGCTGCCGGACGCGATGGAAGGCCCCACCCCGGTGTCCGCGCTGATCCACGCGGCCACCATGGTCACCGCCGGGGTGTACCTGATCGCGCGGTCCAACCCGCTCTACACGCTGTCCCCGGACGGCAGGCTCGTCGTCACCATCATCGGCGCGGTCACGCTGCTGGTCGGCTGCGTCATCGGCTGCGCCTACGACGACATCAAGAAGGTGCTGGCGTACTCCACGGTCAGCCAGATCGGCTACATGATCCTCGCCGTCGGCCTCGGCCCGGCCGGGTACGCGCTCGGCATCATGCACCTGCTCACCCACGGTTTCTTCAAGGCGGGGCTGTTCCTCGGCGCCGGTTCGGTGATGCACGCGATGCGCGACGAGGTGAACATGCGCAAGTTCGGCGGGCTCGCGAAGTACCTGCCGATCACCTTCGCCACCTTCGCGCTCGGCTACCTGGCGCTGATCGGGTTCCCGTTCCTGTCCGGCTACTACTCGAAGGACGCGATCATCGAGGCCGCGTTCGGCCAGGAAGGCTGGCGCGGCTGGGTGTTCGGCGGCGCCGCGCTGCTGGGCGCCGCGCTGACCGCGTTCTACATGACGCGCCTGGTGCTGATGACCTTCTTCGGCGAGAAGCGCTGGGAGAAGCTCCAGTCCGAGGACGGCCACGACTTCCACCCGCACGAATCCCCGGCGATCATGACCGGGCCGATGATCGTGCTGGCCATCGGCTCGGTGGGCGCGGGCATGTTCCTCGCCTCCGGCGACCGGCTGGTCACCTTCCTCGCGCCGACGCTCGGCGAGCTGCAGGAATCGCACGGGGGAGCGCTGCCGCACTCGGTGATCCCGGTGCTCACCGTCGCGCTCTCCGCGCTCGGGGCGCTGGCCGCGTGGCTGCTCGTCGGCCGCAAGCCGGTGCCGGTGACCCGGCCCGAGAAGGTGTCGCCGGTGGTGCGAGCCGCCCGCGCCGACCTCGGCGGCAACGCGCTCAACGACGCCGTCGCCGTGAAGCCCACCGCCGGTCTCACCCGCGGCCTGGTCACCTTCGACCGCAAGGCCGTGGACGGCGCCATCACCGGGCTCGCCGCCGTGCTGCAAGGCGGCTCCGGATGGGGGCGGCGCAGGCAGAACGGGTTCGTGCGCTCCTACGCGCTGTCCATGCTCTGCGGCGGCGTGCTCCTGATCGGGGCGCTGATGGTGGTGGGCACGCCATGAGCGACCGCGATCCCCGGCCGCCGCGCGCGGCCACGCCGACACCCGCAGGTCCCGATCTCGAAGTCAGGGCCGCGCAATCTCTCGCGCACCGCCGTGTGGAAGAGGAGATCCGATGACCCTGCTCCTCGCGCTCATCCTGCTGCCGCTGGCCGGTGCGGTCGCGGTCGGGCTGCTGCGCCGCAACGCCCCCGCGGCGAAGTGGACGGCGCTCGCGGTGTCCCTGGCGGAGTTCGCCCTCGCGATCGCCGCCTGGGCCGCCTACGACCCGGCCGGCCCGCGGCTGCAACTGGCGAGCTCGTTCGAATGGATCCCCGCGTTCGACATCCGGGTGTCGTTCGCCGTCGACGGCATCGCGCTCGTCATGGTCGCCGTGATCGCGCTGCTGATGCCGCTGGTGCTGGGCTTCAGCTGGGGCGAGCGGCTGCCGGAGGGCCGCAGCCACGGCGGGTTCTTCGCGCTGCTGCTGGTGGAGCAGGCGCTGACGGTCGCGGTGTTCGCCGCGACCGACGTGTTCCTGTTCTACGTGCTGTTCGAGATCATGCTGATCCCGATGTACTTCCTCATCGGCGGTTACGGCGGTGAGCGCGGCAAGTACGCGGCGGTGAAGTTCTTCCTGTACTCGTTCCTCGGCGGCCTGATCATGCTGGCCTCCGCGATCGGCGCGTACGCCTACGCCGCGAAGACCACCGGCCAGGGCACCTTCGACTGGGCGACGCTGGCGCCGATCCTCGCGGACGCCCCGATCTCCGTGCAGGTGTGGATCTTCCTGGGCTTCTTCACGGCGTTCGCGATCAAGGCGCCGCTGGTGCCGCTGCACACCTGGTTGCCGGACGCCGCCGAGCAGGCCCCCATCGGGGTCGCGGTGATCGTCGTCGGCGTGCTCGACAAGGTCGGCACCTTCGGATTCCTGCGCTACAGCCTGCCGCTGACCCCGGACGCCTCCCAGCTGCTCGCGCCGCTGGTGCTGGTGCTCGCGGTGCTCGGCGTGCTCTACGGCTCGCTGCAGGCGTTCGGGCAGACCGACCTGAAGCGCTTCATCGCCTACGTGTCCATCGCGCACTTCGGCTTCATCGCGCTCGGGATCTTCGCCTACACCTCGCAGGCGCAGGTCGGCGCGGTGTCGTACATGCTCAACCACAGCCTCGCCACGGGGCTGCTGATCCTCGTCATCGGCATGATCATCGCTCGCGGCGGGTCCACCCGGATCGCCGACTACGGCGGCATGGCGAAGATCACCCCGCTGCTGGCGGGCACCCTGCTCATCGCCGGTCTCAGCACTCTGTCGCTGCCCGGCACCAACTCGTTCATCAGCGAGTTCCTGGTGCTGATGGGCGCTTTCCCGACGCAGCCGGTCTACACGGTGCTCGCCACGATCGGCATGGTGCTCGCCGCCGTGTACGTGCTGCGGCTCTACCAGCGGATCATGCAGGGCCCGGTGCGCGGCGACGCGCTCATCGGCACCGCGGGCGGCCCCGGAGCGGTCACCGACCCGAACCGGCCCGGCGCGCACCGCGCCCGCGTGCTCGACCTGCAGCCGCGGGAGATCGCCGTGCTGACCCCGCTGATCGTGCTGGTGCTCGCCCTCGGCGTGTACCCGAAGCCGGTGCTGGACGTGATCACCCCGTCGGTCGGGGCGACCATGAGCGAGGTCGGCGTCACCGACCCCGTGACCTCGCAAGGAGGGAACTGAACAGTGGGTGCCACTCAGGTCGCGGTCCACGCGCAACAGCAGATTCCGATCCCGCCGATCGACTACGCGGCGATCACGCCCGTGCTGGTCGTGCTCGGCGCCGCCTGCATCGGCGTGCTCGTCGAGGCCTTCGTGCCCCGGCGGTCGCGCTGGACCACCCAGGTCGCGCTGAGCCTGATCGCGCTGGTCGGCGCAGGAATCGCGCTCGGCCTGCACGCGCGGGCCGGCGGCACCGGCGTCACCACCCTGTCCGACTCGCTGGCGGTGGACGGCCCCACGCTGTTCCTGTGGGCGACGCTGCTCGGCCTCGGCGTCGCGGCGATCCTGCTCATCGCGGACCGCTCGGTGGAACCGGGCGGCGCGTTCGTCGCCGAGACCGCCGCCGAAGCCGAGCAGGACTCCGGGCGGGAACGGGGCGCCACCAGCGCGGTGGCCGGGATGCGCACCGAGATCTTCCCCCTCGCGCTGTTCTCCCTCGCCGGGATGATGGTGTTCTGCGCCGCCAACGACCTGCTCACCATGTTCATCGCGCTGGAAGTGCTGAGCCTGCCGCTGTACCTGATGTGCGGGCTGGCGAAGCGCCGCAGGCTGCTCTCGCAGGAAGCGGCGGTCAAGTACTTCCTGCTCGGGGCGTTCGCCTCCGCGTTCTTCCTGTACGGCCTCGCGCTGCTCTACGGCTACGCCGGTTCGGTGCGGCTCGCCGCCATCGCCGAGGCCACCGCGGGCAGCGACCGCTCGGACACGCTGCTCTACGCCGGCATCGGACTGCTGGTGGTGGGCCTGCTGTTCAAGGCCTCCGTCGGCCCGTTCCACACCTGGACGCCGGACGTCTACCAGGGCGCGCCGACCGCCGTCACCGGCTTCATGGCGGCCTGCACGAAGGTCGCCGCGTTCGGCGCGATCCTCCGCGTCCTGCAGGTCGCGCTGCACGGCTCCAGCTGGGAGTGGCGTGGCGTGATGTGGGCGGTGGCCATCGTGTCGATGGTGATCGGCGTCGTGCTCGGCCTGACCCAGAGCGACATCAAGCGCATGATCGCCTACTCCTCGGTGGCGCACGCCGGATTCCTGCTCATCGGCTCCATCGCGCTCACCGAGCGCGGTCTTTCGGGCACGATGTTCTACCTGTTGGCCTACGGGTTCACCACGGTCGCCGTGTTCGGTGTGATCAGCCTCGTGCGCACCGCGGAGGGTGAGGCTACTCACCTTTCGGACTGGGCCGGGCTGGCGAAGCGGTCTCCGCTGCTCGCGGCCGTGTTCACCTTCCTCATGTTCGCGCTCGCCGGAATCCCGCTGACTAGCGGTTTCATCGGGAAGTTCGTGGTCTTCGAGGCGGCGTTGTCCGAC
This sequence comes from Saccharopolyspora gloriosae, assembly GCF_014203325.1. Taxonomy (NCBI): domain Bacteria; kingdom Bacillati; phylum Actinomycetota; class Actinomycetes; order Pseudonocardiales; family Pseudonocardiaceae; genus Saccharopolyspora; species Saccharopolyspora gloriosae. Next base: position 84,506 of record NZ_JACHIV010000001.1, read on the forward strand.
GGAATGGCCCCGCTGGTCGTGGTGGCCCTGGTGGCCAGTGCGGTTGCGGCGTTCTTCTACCTTCGTGTCATCGTGCTGATGTACTTCAGCGAGCCCGCCGCGGACGGCCCCACCGTCAGCGTCCCGGGCGCGTTCACGACGGCGGCGATCACGTTGGGTGTGGTAGTCACGCTGTTGCTGGGCGTGCTGCCCACGGTGGCCCTGGACTGGGCCGGTGTGGGTGGTTTCGTGTCGTAGAGTGCCCGCCCGTAGGGCGATTCCGTGGGGGAGCGAAGGCGACGGTGACGTGAGCAGCCCATCTGGTGAACCGGTCGGGAACGTGGCTGGCAGTACTGCTGCGAGCGGGTTCGACATCGACGACCCGGCGCTGGCCGAATCGATCTCCGCGGGGATGGCCAGGGTCGAAGAACTGCTCCACGATTCGGTGCGCAGCGAGTTCGACTTCGCCACCCGCACCTCGCTGCACCTGGTGGACGCCGGCGGCAAGCGGTTCCGGCCGCTGTTCGCGCTGCTGGCGGCGCACTTCGCGGACCCGTCCCCGGACGAGGTGATCACTTCGGCGGCGGTCGTGGAGATGGTGCACCTCGCGACGCTGTACCACGACGACGTGATGGACGAGGCCACGATGCGCCGCGGCGCGACCAGCGCCAACATGCGCTGGGACAACTCGGTGGCCATCCTCACCGGCGACTTCCTGATGGCGCACGCCTCCCGGCTGGTCGCCGACCTCGGCGCCGACGCGGTGCGCCGGATGGCGACCACGTTCGAGGCGCTGGTCACGGGCCAGCTGCGGGAGACGATCGGCGTCGGCGACGGTCAGGACCCGGAGGAGCACTACCTCCAGGTGATCTACGAGAAGACCGGTTCGCTGATCGCGACCGCCGGGCGGTTCGGCGCCAACGCGGCGGGCGCGACGCCCGAGCAGGTGGCGGCGCTGGAGAGCTTCGGCAAGAGCATCGGCATCGCGTTCCAGATCTCCGACGACGTGATCGACATCGCCTCGGCCGCGACGGACTCCGGCAAGACGCCCGGCACCGACCTGCGGGAGGGCGTGCTGACCCTCCCGATGATCTACGCGCGGGATGCGGCGGACACCGATCCGCGCTTGCTCGAACTGCTGGGGCAGCCGCTGAGCTCGGACGACGACGTGTCGGAGGCGTTGAAGCTGCTGCGCGAGTCCAGCGGTCTGCGCCGGGCTCGCGGCAAGCTCGACGAGTACGCGCAGGACTCGCGAGCGGTCCTCGCGGAGCTCCCGGCCTGCTCCGCGCGGGACGCGTTGGAGGCTCTGGTTCACTACGTGGTGGCCCGGACCCGCTGAGGTCGGCTGGCGGGTGTTCGGGCCGCGGCACCTCGGGTGACGAATCGTCACCGGAGGCCTGCTCCGCGTAGCGGGATCGACGTCGGGTCGGTCCGCGGGCCGGGGCGGGTGGCGTCTCCGGCTCCCACGAAAGCGTGGGCAGTGGTGCTCGTGAGTGCCGGGAACTGAACACTAGGCGCGCTGATCCGCTCTTCCGGGTTCGATTCAGAGCCCGGTTCGAGGGATGGGCTGCGCCGAGGTACGGAGCGCAGCGTGTTCGGCGTAGCCTGTCGGAGCTCACGGTGCCCCACGTGGCCTTGGAGGAGGGCGTCGCCGGTGGTGTGGCTGTTTACGCAGGTGTGGTTGTGGAGTGTCGCCGCGTTCCTGCTCGGATCTGTGATCACTTGGTTGTTGTTCGTGGTCCCGCTGCGGCGGAAGCTGCGCAAGGTCAGGTCCGACTACGCGGAGAACGTGGCGCAGCAGGGCGCGCGCCACGACCGGCAGGTCCGGCGCCCGCACGACCCGGCGCCGCCGCGGAAGGTCGAGCGCACCACCGTGCAGCCGCGCTGGGAGCAGGAACCGGACGAGGACCCGCTGCCGGAGCCGCCCGAACCGGCGCCGCAGCCGCCGGCGCACACCGCCCGGCTGCCGCACCCGGGCGCGGAGCAGCCCGCCGGAGCCGACGCGCGCGCCGAGGTGTCGGTGCGCGGCGGCTCGCAGGTCGCCGACCTCGTCGTCGACGACGACGCGCCCCGCCCCGCCGAACAGCGCCCCACCGCGCAGCGCCCGCAGCAGCAGGCGGCGCCGGCGGCGCGGCCCACCGGGGCCTGGCAGGAGGACGAGAGCGCCTACGCGGGCCGCTCCAGCGGCGGCTGGTGGCCCAGCCGCGGCCGGGACGACGAGACGCCCGCGCCGGCGAACCGGTCCGCGCCGTGGACCATCCCCGCCGACCACGAGCCCGAGGACGACGCTCCGCGTCCGTCCTCCGCCGACATCGGGCAGGCGCTCGGCCGCGGCGAGAGCACGTCCGTCGACCCGGTGACCGACCGCCCGGCCGAGTCGGCGAGCACCTGGTTCCAGAAGGACGACGCGCCCGAATCCGCCGAGCCGACGCGGCCCGCGGAATCGACCGGCGGCGGCACCGAGATCTTCGCCCGGCCCGACGTCGGCTCCGAGGCTCCCGCCAGGTCCGGGCCGCCGGGACTGTCCGGCGCGGCCGAGCTGTCCGCGGCCCTGGGCCTCTCGGACCTGTCGAGCTCGCCGCGACCGGCCGCCGAGCCGGCCCGCGACACCGCTGAGCCGGTGCGGGAGACCGCCGAACCGGTGCGGGACGTCGCCGAACCGGTGCGGGAAACCGCCGAACCGGCTCCGGAGCCGGAACCCGAGCCCGAACCGGAGCAGCCCGCCGAACCCGCCGCGTCCGACCGGGCAGAGGAACGCGAGGACGACCACGGCTTCGCGGGCAACCTGCGCGCGCTGGTGGAAAGCCGGGGCAGCGAGTTCGCCGACTCGGCGGGCACGCCCAGCCACTCCCCGGACGTGCCGGTGATCGCGGAGTCGGAGCAGACCCCGCTGCCGCGCCGCACGCCCGGCGCCGGGCCGCGCCCCGGGATGCCGCAGCCCCCGCGTTCGCAGGGCGCCGCGTGGCACGCCGACCCGCAGGCGCAGGCCAACCGCAGGCGCGAGTCGCTCGCCGCGCCGCAGGAGCCCTCGCAGCAGGACGGCCACATGATCAAGGGCGATTTCGGTTCGCGGCGCTACCACGCGCCGGACTCGCCGCACTACGACCGGATCGTCGCCGAGGTCTGGTTCCGCAGCGAAGTCGACGCCGAAGAAGCAGGCTTCGTAGCCTGGAACGACTGACCGAACGCTCTGTCTTTGATCTTGGCCTGCGTAGCTGGTCGTTCAGCGGAACCTCAGCGGCTTCCTCGCTGCGGGATCTTTTTTCCAAGTGGCTCCGCCACGAGGAAAAAAGCTGTCCTCGCGAGGAAGCCGCTGAGAACCCGCCGGTGGTCGTCTTGCTTTGGTGGTCACTGCTCAGCGGCTGCGCCGCTGACAGGACAACGACCGATGACGTCGCTCGCCTGGTGAGGCACGGTCAAAGACAGGCGTTGAACCGGTCGCTCACGGTTGCGGTGGGCGCTCCAGCAGGCGGGACAGCACCACCGTCGACACGGTGCGGCTGATGAACTCCACCGCGCGCAACCGTTCCAGCGCGGTCTCCAGGTGGTGGATGTCCGCGGCCCGCAGGTGCACGATCGCGTCGGCCGGGCCGGACACCGTGTAGGCGGCCACCACCTCCGGCAGCGGTTCCAGGCCGCTGCGGATGCGGTGCGTGGGCACGTTGCCGTGGCAGTGCACCTCGACGAAGGCCTCCGTGCCCCACCCCAGCGCCTCCGGGTCGACGACCGCGGTGAACCCGCGCAGGATTCCCAGGTCCAGCAGCTTGTCCACCCGGCGCTTCACCGCGGGGGCGGAGAGCCCGACCACGGCGCCGATCTCGGCGTAGCTCGCCCGCGCGTCCGTCACCAGCTGCGAAACGATTCGCTGATCCAAGGTGTCCATGCGCAACATACTGCCGCAATTCGCGCAATGGAGCGTTATTGAACGTCGTCGGAGGCCCGATTAGATTTCGTATCATGACGGTCACCGCCGCATTCGCGGATCAGCAGGCCGCGCCGCGCCCCGGCGCCCGCACTCCCACGTTGCGCAACTACGTGATGTGCCCGCCGGAGCACTTCGCGGTGGAGTACGTGATCAACCCGTGGATGGATCCGGACGAACCGGTCGACGTCGCGGTGGCGATGCGGCAGTGGCGGGAGCTCAAGGAGACCTACGAGCGGCTCGGCCACGCCGTGTCGGTGGTGCCCGCGCAGCCGGGGCTGCCGGACATGGTGTTCGCGGCGAACTCCGGCACCGTCGTCGGCGGCCGGGTGCTGGGCTCCCGGTTCCGGGCCGAGCAGCGCGCGGCGGAGGCCGAGCACTTCCGCCGCTGGTTCGGCGAGAACGGCTACCGCGAGATCGTGATGCCCGCGCGGATCAACGAGGCCGAGGGCGATTTCGCGTGGACCGGTGGCCTGCTGCTGGCGGGCACCGGTTTCCGCACCGACCCGGAAGCGCACGCGGAGGCGCAGGAGGCGCTGGGCGTGCCGGTGGTCTCGCTGCGGCTGGTCGACGCCCGCTACTACCACCTGGACACCGCGCTGTTCGTCCTGGAGCAGGGCGCGCACCCGCAGATCGCCTACTACCCGGAGGCGTTCTCGCCGGGTTCGCGACGGGTGCTGCAGCGGTTGTTCCCGGACGCGGTGATCGCCGACGCCGCCGACGCCTCGTGCCTCGGGCTCAACGGCGTCTCGGACGGCCGCAACGTGGTGCTGCCGCTGGAGGCGACCGGACTGGCGGAGCAGCTGCGGGCGCGCGGGTACGAGCCGATCCACGTCGACGTCTCGGAGCTGCGAAAGTCGGGCGGTGGCCCGAAGTGCTGCACGATGGAACTGCACGGCTGAGCTGATCAGCAGGGAGCGCCGACGGTTCCCCGCAACCGTCGGCGCGGGCGATCACTGCTCCAGCACGGCCTGCACGCCGAGTTCGATCTCGACGGTCGGGCCGACGACGGCGATGCCCTTGGCGAGCGTCGCCTGCCAGTTCACCGCGTAGTCCTCGCGGCGCAGGCTGGTGGTGGCGCGGCAGGCGGCCCGGCGGTCGCTGTCGAAGCCGGGGCCCTGCCAGGTGCGCTGCCCCAGGTAGGCGGTGTCGAGCTGCACGTTGCTGCTGCTGCCGCGCAGCGTGAACGCGCCGTCGATCAGCCAGCGGTCGCCGCGGACCTGGTGGAACTTCGTGCTGCTGAAGTACAGCTTCGGGTAGTTCTCCACGTCGAGGAAGTCCGCCGACTTCAGGTGCGTGTCCCGCATGTTCACGCCGGTGTCGATGCTGTCGGCGTCGATCACCACGTCGATCCGGGAGTCCTCGAAGCGCGGCGCGACCTGGATCTGGCCTTCGAAGGCGTTGAACCGCCCGCGGATCTTCGACATGCCGACGTGCTGCGCGACGAAGTGGATCTCGGTGTGGGTGGGGTCGAAGGTCCACACGCCCGGCTGGGGCAGCGCCAGCGAGTTGTCCGACTCCAGCCGCACGCCGCCGAGCGAGGTGTGCTGGTTGACCCGCACCTCGATGCGCGCGCTCTTGCGCTTGAACCCGCCGGCGCTGATCGAGATCTTGTGCATGCCCGGTTGCACCGTTGCGAGGAACGAGCCGTAGCTGTCCGTCTCGGAGTGCGCGATCTGCTGGTTGAGCCGGTCGGTGATGGTGACCAGCGCACCCGGCAGCAGCTTGCCCATCTCGTCGTGCACCTGGCAGCTGATCACGCCGCCATCGAGGGGGGTTTCCGGCAGGTATCCGGCGTTTCCGGCGCCGGGCCGTGGAGCGGCGCCGGTGTTGCCGCGACGCCTGCGCAATTTGGCGAACATCTGGGATCCTTTCCGCTCTCCCGCCGACCCCCAGGCGGGAAAGTTGTTCATTTCGGTGGCGCGGCCATGCTAGGCCCGACGGATCTTGGTGTCCCGGTCCCATGTGGTCTGATCGCACCGTTGCAGGTCATCGTTGCACCATGGTCGAATCGGTCTGGACCTACCGGGTGGCGTGGGGCACGCCACGAGAGCGGAACTTCGGTCGTCCGCCGCGCGTTTTCCCTATGACTCCCGACCACGTCGACGAGTGACGTCGCAGGTCGAGGGCGTTTCAGCAGAGCCCGGAGGAGACACACGGTGAGCAGCGACAGGCACGGAGGGCGCGGCGTGGTGGGCGGGCATTTCAACGGACTCAAGACCGCGCTGCTGCTCGGCGGGATGAGCGCCCTGGTCCTTCTGGTCGGCTCCTTGTTCGGCCGGATGGGCCTGGTCATCGCGTTGGTCGTGGCGCTGGGCATGAACGGCTACGCCTATTTCAATTCGGCAAAGCTGGCGTTGCGTTCCATGCACGCGCGTCCCGTGTCCGAAGCGGAGCAGCCCGCGATGTACCGCATCGTCCGGGAACTGGCCACCTCCGCCCGCCAGCCGATGCCCGCGCTGTACCTCAGCCCGACGCGGGCGCCGAACGCGTTCGCCACCGGCCGCAACCCGCGCAACGCCGCCGTCTGCTGCACGACCGGCATCCTCGAACTGCTCGACGAGCGGGAGCTGCGCGCCGTGCTCGGCCACGAGCTGTCCCACGTCTACAACCGGGACATCCTGATCTCCAGCGTCGCGGGGGCGCTGGCGAGCGTGGTGACGTTCCTGGCGAACTTCGGGATGTTGTTCGGGATGTTCGGCGGCAACGACGAGAACCGGCCGAGCCCGGTGGCGATGCTGCTGATCGCCCTGCTCGGGCCCGTCGCGGCGGGCGTGGTGCAGATGGCGGTGAGCCGGTCCCGGGAGTACCAGGCGGACGCGTCCGGCGCCGAGCTCACCGGGGACCCGCTGGCGCTGGCCTCGGCGCTGCGCAAGCTGGAGCGCGGCACGCAGGAGGCCCCGCTCGCCCCGGACCCGAAGCTCGTGTCGCAGTCGCACCTGATGATCGCCAACCCGTTCCGCCCCGGTGAGCGGATGGCGCGATTGTTCTCCACCCACCCGCCCATCAGCGACCGGGTGCAACGCCTGGAAGGCATGGCGGGCCGGCGCCTCATGCCGTGAGCCGGCGTCAGGTGGTGGCGCCGGCCGAGCGGGCCACTTCCATGACGTATTCGCCGTAGGCGGACTTCGCGAGCTTGGTGCCCAGCGCGTGGCACTGCTCCGCGGAGATGAAGCCCATCCGCAGCGCGATCTCCTCCAGGCACGCGATGCGGACTCCCTGGCGGTGCTCCAGCACCTGCACGAACTGGCCGGCTTCCAGCAGCGAATCGTGGGTGCCGGTGTCCAGCCAGGCGTAGCCGCGGCCCAGCTCCGTCAGGTGCGCCCGCCCTTGCCGCAGGTAGGCCATGTTGACGTCGGTGATCTCCAGCTCGCCGCGCGGCGACGGCGTCAGGCCGCGGGCGATGTCCACCACGTCGTTGTCGTAGAAGTAGAGGCCGGTGATGGCCTTGTTGGACCGCGGCTGCTCCGGCTTCTCCACGATGGACACGAGCTTCCCGTCGGAGTCGACCTCGCCGACGCCGTAGCGGTGCGGGTCGCGCACCGGGTAGCCGAACAGCGTGCACCCGTGCAGGTCGCGGGTGCTCTGCTGCAACACCCGGGAGAACCCCTGGCCGTAGAAGATGTTGTCGCCCAGCACCAGCGCCACCGGGTCGGAGCCGATGAAGTCCGCGCCGATCACGAAGGCCTCGGCGAGCCCGTTCGGCTGCGGCTGCTCCGCGTACTCGATGCTGATGCCGAACTGCGAACCGTCCCCGAGCAGCCGCTGGAACAGCGGCAGGTCCACCGGGGTGGAGATGAGCAGGACGTCCCGGATCCCGGCGAGCATCAGCACCGACAGCGGGTAGTACACCATCGGCTTGTCGTAGACGGGCAGCAGCTGCTTCGACACGCCCTGCGTCAACGGGTGCAGCCGGGTGCCGCTGCCACCCGCGAGCACGATTCCCTTCACCCGGACATCCCTCCAGAGCCTGTCGGTCGTCACCACGGTAGACGACCCGGCCCTGGAGGTAACCGCAGTTTCCCGCCCGCAGTGGCCCGTTCCACGCCCGCGCCGAGAGCCTGAGCCGCTCAAGATCAATGCGAAAGCGCTCCGGCGGGGCCGAGGCCGCGGCGGAGCGTGTTCGGGCGGCTACGGCGACGACAGGCGGTGTTCCGGGCGCCCGACGTGATCGTCACGCCCGGGATCCCCGGACCGGGTGCCGAACCTGCCCTGCCTGGCACCCGGCCTGGTTCCACGACCGGCCCGCGGCGAAGCGGCCGGGATCAGCGGAAGTTCTCGAACTGCAGCGCCACGTCGAAGTCGGTGGACTTCAACAGCTGGATCACGTTCTGCAGGTCGTCCTTCTTCTTGCCCGAGACCCGCAGCTGCTCGCCCTGGATCTGAGCCTGCACGCCCTTCGGGCCCTCGTCGCGGATCTTCTTCGAGATCTTCTTCGCCACGTCCTGCTCGATGCCCTGCACGACCTTGCCGCTGACCCGGTACACCTGCCCGGAGCTGGCGGGCTCACCCACGTCGAACGCCTTCAACGAGATGCCGCGCTTGATCAGCTTCTCCTTGAACACCTCGATCGCGGCCCGGCACCGCTCCTCGGTCTCGGACTCCAGCGCGATCGCCTCCTGCCCCGACCACTGGATCTTCGTGCCCGTACCGCGGAAGTCGAACCGGTTCGCCAACTCCTTGGCGGCCTGGTTCAGCGCGTTGTCCACTTCCTGCCGGTCCACCTTGCTCACCACGTCGAACGACGGGTCTGCCACCTCGCATACCTCCTGTTGGAACGGGACGTCTCGCCCGGACACGCTACCGGCACCACCCCCTCCGGAACCGGTCGACGCACACCTGTATTCTTGTCCCCGCAAGCCAGCGCGAGCTGGCAGGCGAAGCCAGGTTGCCCGAGCGGCCAAAGGGAGCTGACTGTAAATCAGCCGCGCAAGCTTCGGAGGTTCGAATCCTCCACCTGGCACACCAGCCACAACGGCCCGGTGACCTGCAAAGACAGGGTCACCGGGCCGTTTTGCGTTGTCCGGTCGTGTCCGGCTGACTACGGCCGTTGGCGGGTGTCTGTGCCGAATGCGTGCCGAAATCTCACCGGTCGCCGAGCAGGTCTTGGACCCGCTGCCGAGCCGCTGTCTCGCCTCCGTCGAGGCACTTCGCGTAGACCCGAAGCAGGACGTGAACGCTGTGCCCCGCCCACTCGGCTACTCGCGTCGGCTCCACGCCCGCGTTGAGCCAGGTGGACACCGCGGCGTGGCGGAGGTCGTAGGGCCGCTTCGCCAATGGCGACGCCTGGACCTCCTCGGTGAACACCGCAGCACGGGCACGCGCCCACACGCGGCCGTAGACGCTGCTTCCGAGCCGCCCGCCGCTCCGCTGGCCGGGGAACAGCCGGCCATCGGGCGCGGTGCCGTACAGCCGCAGATGGCGGTTCAGGTAGTTCGTGAGTCCCGGCGAGCAGGGGACCGGGCGGCCCACTCCGTCTTCCCGGTGTTTGAGCCCGCGTACTTCGCTGCGGGTTCTGCTGTCGCTCCACTGGCTACCAACTTCGGGGGCGGCTTGTTCGAGGTAGATCTCACCCCATCCACTGCTGGGAAGAGCGAGGTTGCGCTTACTGATTTCGGCGGCCTCCTCCGGGCGCAGAGCGCCAAAGTAGAGCAGCGCGAAGAACGCGGTCAGCCTGTCGTTGATGTCCTCCACCGCATTGAGCAGGGTTCGGGCCTGAACTGGATTGGCCACGCTCCGGCGGTCCACCAGCCGAAGTGAAGTCGTCGCCTTCTTCAGCTTGATCTCGGTCATCGGATTCGTCCGGAGCAGGTTCCTTTCCCGCGCGAAGTCGAGTGCTTCCTTCAACGTCGTTCGCCGTAGCCGCACGGTGTTCGCGGCAGCCCTCCCGCCGTCATGGTTGTAATCGAGTGCGCTAAGCAGCTTCCGGAGAGCGTCAGGCTCGGAAAGCTCGGAGACGTGACGACTGTTCCGGCCGAACCAGCGCAACCACCCGGTGATCTCCTCGGGGTGGGCCGCGCTGCGCGTGGTCGTGCTGAACGCGGAGCGGAGCGCCTTGCTCGCCGCCTGCCTGTCCCGCCCGTCGAGCGGAGCGCGCAGCAGCGCGAGAGTGATCGGAATCAGGGAATCCGCGATGCTCTTCCGACTGTTCGGCGCGATGTCGGGCCACTTCATGTCGACGTACTCACACGCGAACTCGAACCAGGTCTGCTGGGCTGCGGCCTGCTGCTGCATGGTGACCGGAAGGCCGGTCGTGCACTCGAACGCGATCCCGTTCCGCGTCGCCGTGACGAGCTTCGACCGGAAGGCATCCGCGAGGTTGAAGGTGCTGAACGGCTCCTTGAACCGTTGAGTGGCGGCTCGCCAGCGCACCCAGTAGGTCGTCTTCGTCTTCCCCGTCCACTTGTCGATGGACCAGATGCGGACATCGTGAGTGGTCTCGCTCATGCGGCGTCCTCCAGGTCGATCAGCCAGCGATCCGCTTCAGTGCGGCGGATTCGGAGCCCGCCGTTCGGCAACTTCACGCACGCGGGGCCGATGCCCTTCGCACGCCACTCGTAGAAGGTCGAGCGCGAGATCTTCATCTGCCCGCAGAACTCCGGGACGGTCAGGAGCGCGGTTCGGCGCTCAACGCGGGGCGGTTTGGTGGCGGTAGCGCTCTTCTGACTGGACTTCGGAGGAATCGGGGCTCCCGTGGGCGAGGCGCGGCGACTTTGGCGGCGGTCGGTCATGCGGCGCCCCTTTCGGTGGTGGAGGGGGAAGCCGTCCCAGACGTCCCAGGCGTCGCGATGCTGGTCAGGCTGGGACGGTTTGGTTCGGTGGGACGCTTTGATCCGTCCCAGGGGTGCAAGGCGTCCCGCGTTGAGCTGGGCGGCGACGCTTGGGACGGCCGGGACGGCTCACCCCCAGGGGGTGAGCAGTAGCGGGTCCAGGCGTCGAGGAAGTCCGAGCGGCGGTAGCCCTTGGACTGGGTTCCGTCGGGGAAGCGGACGTTGCCGGAGCGGATGTCGAACTCGCCGAGCAGCCGGGCGAGCTTGGCTTGGGTGAGGCCTTGGGCGCCGTAGTCGCGCCAGGGTGCTTCGGGGTCGGCGTTGAGCTGGCGGATGAGTTCGCCGCTGGCGATCTCGTACTGATCGCCGAAGGCGGTGCGGCAGTCCACCAGTAGCCGGGTGCGCAGGGTTCCTTCGTTGTCGCCTTGGGACTCGGCGATCAGCGTGAGAGCGGCTTGGCGTGCCCGGTCGGGCCAGTCGCCGCCCGCGTGGTCGGCGACCGCGATCAGCGGTTCCCAGGTGTCGGCGGCGCGGTCTTCGATGGGCATCGGGGGTTCGGCGCGTTCGAGTTGGGCCAGGTCGGTGCGGAGCCAGTCGCCGATCCGTCCGGCGAGTTCCACGAGCGCGGGCCGGTCGCGTCGGTGCCGGTAGGGGGCGACTTTTTCGCCGGGTGCGCGGCGGCGCATGCGGATCACGACGGCGCGGTCTTCGATGGTGTCGGGCATGGTGCCGATTCCGGCGAGCGCGGCCATCGCGAACGTGGCGATCGATTCGACGCGGTTGGTGGCGGCGTCGTAGCGCTTGGCCGGGCGGTTGCGCTGGTGTCCGGCGTTGAGCAGCCCGCGCAGGTCCTCGTTCCCGTCGGCGTTGGGGCCGAAGATCGTGTCCGCCTCGTCGACGAGCATCGTGGGCGGGTCCTCGGTGATGGATCGGTACACGGCGGCCGGGCTGGCGTTGACGGTCAGGAACGGGTCGTGGCAGGTGGCCTCCACGACGTCGAGCAGGCGAGATTTCCCGCAGCGCTTCTCCGGGGCGCGGATGACCAGGCGCGGGGCGTGTGCCCAGGCGAGTTGTGCATGGCTGGCGGCGGTCCAGAGGACGACGGCGTCCAGGGCGTGCGGGCTGGGCAGGATCACGTAGCGGGTCAGGGCCGCGTGCAGCTCGTCGAGGAGTGCGGCGCCGGCGCGGGCGGGTTGAGGCTTCATCGGGGTGTCTCCAGGCGGGTCGATGGGGTGGTCATGCGGTATGGCCGTAGCCGTGGAGGGAGTCCGGTCCGTCGCGTGCGCCGCGTTGCCAGCCGCGTGCGGCGTTGCGGCGGGCGGTGGCTACCTCGATCGGTTTGCCGGTGCGCTGGCGGCGGCGGATCGCGGCGTCCACCAGGGCGTCGATGGCGTCGTGTTCGGACCACGGGGCCGTGTCGTGGACGACGAGGTTCGCCAGCCGCCGGGCGGAGGCGTAAAGGAGTCGCCAGCGCTCCCCGTCGCGGGTTTCGACCTTGTGCAGCTCGTCGTCCCAGACCCGCCGCCAGTAGCCGGGCGCATGGCCACCAGCCGGTCCAGCGGGAAGGTTGGGAGCCTCCCCCGGTTCGATCGCCGGGGGCGGCGGTACGGCTCGGCGAGCCAGCCAGTCGGGAAGCTCGGCGATGTCGATTCGGTTGGAGGTCCGTTCGTAGGTGCCGGTGCAGTCCTCCGGCGGCGCGGTGATCCGGCACGCCGGAGCCACCACGTAGCCACCCTGGGCACGGATGTCGATCTGGTGGCCGACTCGACCGCTGGCGTCACTGGTGGCGTCGAGCCCTGCCGGAGCCCGGAAGTACAGGTGCCTTCCGCCGCTCGGTGTCGAGATCTCCAGCGTCTCTGGCAAGTGCACGTTCTCGGCCGTGGTGATGGCGTGCAGTGCTTCCAACCCGTCCGCTACCTGGAGGGGCACGTCGTCTGCGGCGGGTGCGGCTGGTTTGGGCTTGCGGTCCAGGTCGAGGACCACCAGCCCGGACGGGCCGGTACTGATGCCGACGTTGGCGCGCGGGGTGTGCGTCCACCAATGGCGGATCACGGCCGGGTCGGTGGTGGCCGAGAGGTAGCCGTGGCACGGCACAGCGGCTGTCAGGCAGCGGCACTCGGTGGGAGTGCACTTGTCGGCCTTGCAGTACAGGCAGTTTCCGAACGGGCGCTTGCTGTTCGGCCGCAGCGGGAAGACGTACAGCCCGTGGTGTGCGAGCCAGGTGGCGAGTTCGAGCGAAGTCGTCATGGGTTCTCCTCTGGTGGCTCAGGCCGTGCGGTCCGGCGGCGTCAGGTCTCGGACTCGGCGAGGTCGTCCGGCCAGCGCCACGGCTGACCGTTGGGCGTGCTTGGCCCGGTACATCCGCCGGTCGGCCGCGCCGAGCAGCTCGCCGAGCGGGGCGCCGGCCTCGGCGACGGCCAGGCCGACGCTGCCCAGCGCGGTGAGGCGCCGGCCCCGCACTTCCAGCGGCTCGGCGAGTACCTGGGCGATCTCGTCGGCCCGGCGCTTCGCCGCCGCACGGCTGCCGATGTGGCCGAGGTGGACGGCGAATTCGTCGCCGTGCAGCCGCACGGCTCGCTCACCCGGCGCGGTGTTCTCCGCGAGGCGGGTGGCGACGGCGGCCAAGACCTCGTTGCCGAAGTCGTGGCCGTGGGTGTCGTTGATGGCCTTGAAGTGGTCCAGGTCGATGAGCAGCGCCCCGACGAGCCCAGACCGGCGGGTGCGGCGTGCGTGGCGTCGGAGTGCGGCGCGGTTGCCGATGCCGGTGAGTTCGTCGGTGTGCAATCGGCGGTCCAGGAAGGCCGCTGCGGTGGTGGCGGCCGCGGCCCATCCGGCGGTCATCAAGGGCAAGGTGAGTTCTGCGAACATGAGCGGTGCGCTCCTTCGGGAGTGAAGTGGTCCCGCCCGTCGGACTCCGGCCAGAGACAGCCGGGCGGGACCGCGGTTTCCTCAGCGGTTGCGGCGGTTCTTGCGGTGCAGACGCCGGTAGGCGTTCCACGCCTTGAGCCCGGCTCGGGGCCGCAGTCCGGTGCTCTTGCACGCGCCGCAGAGCCGGATGGCGCGGAGGAACGGGGAGCGGAATTTGCCCTCTCCGTGGCAGGTCCGGCAGGCCTTGAACGGCCAGAGCACGCAGCTCGCGATGTAACCGAGCGTGATGATGATCAGGGCGGCGATGAGGATGGTGCTCGCGGAGTTTGCGGGGGTCACAGGTGGCCTCCAGGCGGTTTCGGGCACAGATCGGCCCGCACGCCTCTAGGAACTAGGGCGCTGGTGGCAAACGGAATGGGTGTCTAGCGGGGTCTCTAGACCTAGAGGCGGCACCGTCTAGGGCTAGAGACCCGCCGGGGGCTATCCGGCATCGCGATGACGGTTACGTTCCGTGACTTCTTCGGTGATGTCGGCGCGGGTGATGCCGATGCGGCTCGCACCCTTGCCCTCGTCGGTTGTGCCCCAGACCTGCCCGGTGCGGATGCCGTGGCGCTTCAGTGCGGCGGTGAGGTCGGCAGCCTCCCGATAGGTGCCGTAGACGTCGGGTCGCAGTTCGTAGAGGCGTGCGATGACGCGTTCGTTCCAGACCTTCTTCTCCATCTCCGGCACTACGGTGAGGACGTCCTCAAGCAGCGTGTCCCGGCGGGAGTCCTGTTCGGACTGAAGCTGCTCGCCGATGGCATGGCCTGTCAGGGTCCCGGCCTGCTCGCGCAGGTGTCGGGCGTAGGCCACGACCTTGTCTGAGGCTGGTCCGTCGAGTCCGGCGACGCTGCGCACGATCTGCGCTTCGCTGCCTTCGCCGACGAGGTAGCCGATTCCCTTGTCGTCCCACGCGAACGTCGTGGCCCGCACGCCCTGCTTGTACTTCGACGTGCCCAAGACCATGTCGTTTTCGGTCTGTCCCTGGACCTTCAGGCAAAGGCGGGTCGAGACGTTGGCGCTGATGCCGGTGGGCAGGGATTTCGCGTCGGGGCGTTGGGTGGCGAGCATCAAGATGATGCCCAGCGCCGGGCCGCGTTTCACGAGGTCGGTGCAGATCGCTTCGAGCTCTTCGCCGAAGTCGGGGTGCTCGAACCACACCTGGCACTCATCGACCCCGATCACGATGGGGTGCAGCCGCAGCGTCTTGTTGCTGGCCAGGTCGGGGGTGACCTTGTTCTCCGGTGCCAGGCCCTGCTTCGCCAGGTCCCGGATCAGCTTCGCGCGGCGGCGCAGCTCGTCGCGTAGTGCTCGCAGGTCGGTGACGGCCTTGTCGATCTCCTCCGGTTCGTCCCCTACCCCGTGGACGTGGGTGACCGGTTCCAGCGGGTCGAGGTCGCCGGTGCCTTTGAGGTCGTAGGTGTGCAGCTCCGCCCGTGGATCGAGGGCGGCGATCAGCAGCAGCTCGCGGAGAGCGAACGTCTTGCCCATGCGGGGAATCGCCCCGATGACCACCGAGGTGAACATCAGCCGCAGATCCACCCACCGGCCACGCTGATCGGTCCCGAACGGCTGAGACTGGAACAGATCGACCCGGTTTCCCTTGCGCAGCGCCCAAGCGGGCTGGGTCGCCTTACGCATGTCCTGATCGCCCACCCACAGGATCAGGCGTCCGGCGTGTTCGGCGTTGTCGGCCTCCGGCCACACGCAGCCCAACGGGCGCCGGAGCCCGGAGGCGAGTTTGGCGCGACGCTCCATGATGTCGCCCGGCGTCACCCCCGGCGGCAGATCGATGTCCGCACGCCAGCCCTTGCCATCGCGAGCGATCGGACGCGGGAACCCGACCCCGGTTCCGCCCTTGCCCAATGCCTGGTTGATTAGCGAGATCCCCAGCGATGCCAGTGCGGTTTCGACGGCGCCGGAGGTGAGCTTGGGGACCTTGGTGGACTCCACCGCTCGCGACGCGATCGGCTTGTCAGAAGGCGCTCCCAACCAGCCGAGTCCCGCCAGCGCGAGCGCGACCGTGGCCCACTGTGCGGCGGCGGGAAGCACGGCATGACCGAGCAGGATCGCGGCCAACCCCACGGCGCCGAGGCCGGCGGCCAGGAACGCGCGAGCACGGACCCGCCCGTCCCGCTGCTGCGAGAGCTTCAGGTACTCGGCGGCGTCCTCCCGCCGCGCCGACGCGAGCCGCACCGGGAGGCCCTCGGCATCACCGATCCACCGCAACAGACCGCCGACCATCCGGAGCGATCCTGCGGGGATCCGCATGACGACCCGAGTGACGTAGACCGGGCACCGCACGGCGTGGAACCCGGCACTGTGTCCGGCGTAGCCCAGCGCCCACCGTGCGGTGGCCCGGAACTCCTCGGCGTCCTTGGCCCAGGCCGGGAGGATGGGGAGTCGCTTATCGGCACGAACCAGGGCCGAACCGGGCTCGGATTTCGTCGGCTGGCCCACCTGTGGCGGCTTGACGATCTCGCCGTCGATCACCTCCGTCTCGGCCGACTCGGTCGCGGGCTGCTCGGTGTTGGGCGTGGTGACCCGTTCGGAAGGCAGGTGCAGGACTCGGGCGGTCTGCTGCTCGTCCTGGTCGTGGTGCTGTTCGTCGTGGTCGGTCATGGGGTCACCTCCGGGTGGTCGGTGTGCAGCAGGTGAGTCAGGGCCGCGCCCATGCCGAGTACGGCGACCGGCAGGCACGCGACCAGGGTGGTGATCCACCAGGGGGCTGCGGTCATGCCTGCGGCGGTCATCAGGTGGTAAGCGACCTGCCCGAGCGCGCCGAGCCCCAGCGAGCCGAGCGCGGAGACCTGGGCGAACCGGCGTGCCCTGTGCGGGACCTGGCCGGACAGCCACACCCGCAGGGCATAAGCGGCGTAGGTCTCGACTCCGATGGGGAGGGTGATCGCGGTGTTGAGTTCGAGCCCGTCCCAGATGCCCGGAAGCGGGTGCACGATGCCGAACCCGGTGAGTCCGCCGAGGCCGACCCAGCCGGACCAGATCGCCACGAACGCGGGCAACGCCAGCAACAGCACCGGCCAACGCGAAACCGGCTTGCCCACGGTCGGGGGCTCCGGGTTCGTGATCTTGCTGACCTGCTCCGGGGCCATCGGCTCCGCCTGGTCGTCGGTGGCCGGAGTCTCGGGCTCGTCGCGCTCGGCGGGGCCGGGATCGGCGGGTTCCGGCTCCGGGCCGTTCTCTTCGGCGTGGTCCTCGGCGGGCGGCTTTGCCGCCTGCCCGGCGGAGTCGTTCGAGTCCGGTTCGGAGACCAGGTGCAGCCGGACCGGGTTCGGTTCCGGGGTGGTTTCGGCGAGCAGGTCCAGCACGGTGTTGGCCTTCTTTGCCCCGATCCGCAGTTCCGACATGAGCCGGTTCCGCGACGGCAGTTCACCGAGGTCGGCGGCGAGCTGCCGGGCCTGCGGCACGAGGTCTTCGATCGGGATCGGGTAGGCGCTCTTGGCGGTGGTCACCGGGCCACCTCCCGCAGCAGGCGCGGGGCGGGGACGCGGTCACCCAGGTGCTCGACGGCGAGCATCACGCCCTTCAGCAGCACGATCACGGCGAACGCGGCGAGGGCGGTGGTGCGCACCAGCCCTGAGGCCAGTGACAGCGCTACCAACAGCACGGCGGGCAGCACGCCCCACCGCAACGCCTGGAACGTCACCCGCACGGGCGGACTCACGATCCGGAACAGGCGCACTAGCATCGGAATCCTCCTGATTGATCACGAGATGGGTTGGGAGCCCCGGCCCAGCGCGGTTCTTGGCGGGATTGGCTGGGCCGGGGGCACCGCTAGCGGGAGTGGCGGCGCAGCGCGTCGCGCACGATCAGGTCGTGGTCGAACGCCAGACGGCGGGACAGCGCGATCTCGACGGGCATCCAGCGCGCGTCTCGCGCGTCGTCTCCGGCGGTGGCCTGCGGCATGGTCGGCAGCAGCGCGGTGAAGGCCACAGAGATCACTCGGCCGCGCGGGTCGCGCTCGGGCTCGTCGTAGACGCCGACCTGGTCCAGGTGCCCGGTGGTCAGGCCGGTCTCTTCGGTCAGCTCGCGGCGGGCGGCGGTGATGAACCGCTCCCCGTTGTCGACATAGCCACCCGGAAGCGCCCAGTGCCCCGCGAACGGCGTCCAACCCCTGCGGATGAGCAGCACGTGTCGCACTCCGCCGGACTCGGCGAACAGGACGATGTCGGTGGTCAGGCTGGCGTTGGTGATCTCAGACAAAGCAGTGCCCTTTCGGCCGTAGTTCGGGTTCAGTCGAAGGTGATGTCGCCGGTGATGACTCCGGCTTGGATGCCGACCACGCCACCGCGGTTGACGTTCACGACGGTGCCGCCGGGTTCGGTGATCGCCAGGTCGTCACGGTGCTCGCCCCGGGCGAGGTCATCGGCGGTGTAGGTCCGGCCTCCGATGTGGACGGTGAAGTTCTTAGGCATGGCTCCTCCTGGTGTTGCGGTGGTCAGAGAACGGCGGTGAGCAGGGCGGCCACAGCCAGCCACAGCCAGTGCCAGGACTGATCGAGCGCGTAAGCGCCGGTGCCCAAACTCGGGTTGTCGTCGCGACCGGTACGGGGTACGCCGAAGCGGTAGAACTCCCCGTTCCCGCACCACTCGGCGAGCGTCGCGAGCGTGAACCGGCGATCGGCCCAGTAGTGGGTGACCGCGCTGACCACCTGGCCGACGACGAACCCGGCCGGGCTGATCGGCAAGCCGAGCACCGCCCACAGCAGCGCGACCGTTCCGGCCGTGGCGGCGGTGTAGGACAGCACGTGCGCCGCACAGGAGAACCGCCCCAGCCAGTCCGGACGGCCCTTGTTCGCCGCCTGGTGCGAGGTCTGCAACCAGTGATCAGCGACGTGATGCGCCACCAGCAGCGCGGGCAGAACCGCAGCGAAGATCAGAGCGGGTTCGAGGTGCACGGCCATCACGCGGCCTCCCCGTCCAGCTCCCCCGCCGGAACCTCGGCAGCAGCGGAAACCAGGCGCAACACCGAGTTCCCGACGCGCCGTTGGTAGCGACGCAGCCGGACCCGCTCACCTGAACCCAACTCCGACCAGACGAACGGCGCCACCAGCGGCTCCGGCGAACCCAACTCCTCGGCGACGACCGCCTCCCAGTGGTCCCGCACGTGCAGGCGGTCCCACTCAGGCAAAGCGGCCTCGCAAAAGGCCAGGTCAATTGCGGAAAAGTCGTAGTCGTGAGGGGACATCCCTCAGCCTCCTTCCAAGCGATGTCGATAAAAGTAGCGCTACTAGTAGCGCTACACAAGATCGACGATGCCGCTGAACCGAAGGTTCGCGTGCACAGGTGGGCTCTTGATCGGTTGAAGCGCTATGATTTGCGCTGGTAGTAGCGGGTTCGGGGGAGGCTTACGTGGGCAAGCACTGGGACGCCGTAGCGACCGCCATCAACACCCGATTGGCCGAGTTGGACTTGACCCAGCGAGAGCTAGCGGAGCGGTCCGGTGTCAGCACGGCGACCCTGCGACAGCTCCAGAACAACTACGAGCCGCGCCGCCGGAGCCCGCGAACCTTGGCGGCGATCTCCGAAGGGCTCCGCTGGCCCGCTGATCACTTGGCCCAGGTGCTCGAAGGAGAAGTCTCGCGCGAAGACACCGGGACTCTCCGGTCCGACGTCGCTCGCCTCTCCCATGAGCTGACCGATGCCCGCACCGAGATCGACGATCTCCGGGCGGAAGTTCGGCAGCTCGGCACCAAGTTGAGCGACATCGAAGCGCGCGACGCTCGCTGAGCGCGCCCACAAGGAAAACGGAGTGCGCAACATTAGCTGACCTCACCGAAGAAGGTCATCAAGGACTTGCCTGCGCTCCCAATTCCCCCCGCCACTGACGTCACGAAGTGGGCCGCCGCCACCGGGCTCTGGATGACCGTCGCGAGCGCCGCGAACAGGAACAGGACGCCGATCAGCTTCGAGAGCGGGCCGCCGCCGGCCTTCGGTGCTCCGGGGATTGCGTTCTTCGCCATTGCTGCCTCCTAGGTCCGTCCGCACCGCGTATCGGTGCTGGTCTTTCCTTGCTGGCACCAATTTGACCGGGAACGCGCGGACGTTCCCACGGGTATTTGCTGGTCATTTGCAGACGTCCTGGGCGGGATATACCGTCCCAGCTGATCCCCCGAGGCGTCCCAAAACGCCCGGAGAACGTCCCGAAACGTCCCTTGGAGGTGTGGTGGCGAACGAGCGCCTGCGCGCAGCCACTCGCGCCGTCAACCTCACGATTGAGGAAGTCGCGAAGGCTGTCGACGTCGATCCGAAGACTGCCGAACGCTGGATCACGAAGGAACGGGTTCCACATCGGAAGACCCGTCGCGAGGTCGCGGAACTGCTCAACGTCGCCGAGGTCCAGCTCTGGCCCTCGCTAGCGGATGACCTGCACACATCGCCCAGCGACAACACCGAGTTGGTGCACCTCTACCCATCCCGCTCGGCGGTGCCGTTCGCGCTGTGGACAGAGCTGATCGCTGGCGTGCGGGAACGCATGGAGGTGCTGGTCTTCTCCGGTCAGTTCCTCGTCGAGCAGCACGACATCCTTCCGCTGGTGAAGCAGAAAGCGGAGTCGGGCGCACATGTCCGCTTCGCCGTGGGAGATGAAACGTCCCCAGCCGTCATTCAGCGGGCCGTCGAGGAAGGCACGACCGGCGGCCTGGAAGGTCGTATTCAGCTGATGCGGCGGTACCTGAGCAAGGTCTCCAGCTTGCCGAACGTTGAAGTCCGCACGCACGGAACGATCCTGTACAACTCGCTCTACCGCTTCGATGACCAGCTGCTCGTCAACGGGCACGCTTTCGGGGCGCTCGCCGGGGAGTGCCCCGTGATGCACCTGCGGAAGGTTCCCGACGGGCCGATGTGGGAGCACTACATGCAGTCCTTCGAGCGGGTCTGGAAAGAAGCCGAATCCGACACGCTGTGAGGAGAAGCCAGTGGCTCGCGTCGACTACTTCAACGACCCGGACGCGCCGAAGGCGAATTCGGTGGTCCCGTCCGTCACCGCGGTGATCCGCAACGCCGCTGGCGAGGTGCTGTTGATCCACAAGGTCGACAACGACCTGTGGGCGCTGCCCGGCGGCGGCCATGACGCGGGGGAGTCCATCACGGACACCGTGGTGCGGGAAGTTCAGGAAGAGACCGGCCTGGACGTCGAGGTCATGCGGCTGGTCGGCACCTACACCGATCCGCGCCACGTCATGGCCTACACCGATGGCGAAGTGCGGCAACAGTTCTCGCTGTGCTTCGAAGCTCGCTGGACCGGCGGTCGGCCGCGGGAAGACGGCAGCGAAACCAAGGCGGTCCGCTGGGTCGCCCCAGCGGACCTCGATCAGCTGACCATTCACGCGTCGATGCGCCTGCGGATCGATCATGCCCTGGACGAGACCCGAACGCAGCCCTACTTGGGCTGATCCTCGGCCAGCCGCCGTTCCGTGCGCGCCACGGCTTCAGCGAGCACCGGGCGTGCCTTGATCCAGGTGCGGTGCACGGGGTCATCTGGGGCGTACCGGCTCAGAATCTCGTCGATCCGCCCGGAGTAGGTCAGCCGTTGGCCGGCGGGGCCGGTCGTGAGATCAGCGGTTACCAGGGCGTCGAGCAAGGCGGAGTCCTCGAACGGGAACTCTGCGAGTTCGTGGTCAAGTCCGCGTTCGGCTGCTTCGAACCGGGCGCCGGAGTGGTGCGCCACGAGGTTCACGATGCGCTCCGGCCACTGCTGTTCCCGCAGGTATCGGGCACCGTCCAGCGGGTGGAAGCGGGTATGCCCGACCTCCTCGGCATATCCGATGTCGTGCAGCCAGGCCGCCGCGATCAGCGTGTCGCGGTCCTCGGGAGGCAGCGCTTCCTGTAACTCCGTCGCGCGGGAGGCGACGGCTTGAACGTGCAGCCAGCGCCGGCCGAGCGGCGCGACGAAACGTTCGGCCGTCTCGGCAGCTTGCGGTACCAACTCCATGCGTGCTCACGCTACCTTTCGATTCGTGCCCTGACGTGCACGTGACTGCGGTAGACCCCTGCCCAAGACGCGCTCGGCATAGGGCTTCTCATGGCGCCCTGAGATCACCGGAGAGCTAGTTTCCCGGTCGGCGGGGGATGACGGGAGGGGCACAAGCAGCCTCACGCTCGCGGCGCTCGGCCATGCACCACTCCTGAAAGTCCTCATAAGTCGGGAACCGCCCCACCTGAATCCGCCGCAACGGCTCAGCTTCCCGAAGCTCCCCGGTCAGTCGCCGGACGTACTCCGTCCCGCCGTAGACCTGAACCTCCCGGCCGTGCGGCCACACGTACATCCACCCGCCGACCCCAACCACCCACGTACTGCGATCCACCAGCCACCCCCAAAACGGACATTGAGGCCAAGTAGGCCAACTGTAAGGCCAATGAGGCCATGCAGGCCAGAGAGGCAGCAGAGGACACGCCGCAGCCATACGTTCAGCACGTGACCAAGCGGCTGCTGTCCTCCGGCGAGCTGGCGAAGGAGCTAGGAATCTCCCGCCGCTCCATCAGCCGCTACGCCGACGAAGGTTTGATCTCGGTCGCGCTCGTGACTCCTGGGGGTCGCTACAAGTTTGATCTCGACGTTGTCCGCGCAGAACTTCGCAAGGCTGCGCAAGGGCGAGGCCACGCTTAGGAAGTCGCGGCACGCTTAGTGGTGCCACCCTGTCGCTTTCGGTAGCGTTCGGAATACACTGCGTGCATGGATATCGGCGTGGTCGTTGATCTTGCGGCAGGCACTGTTGCCCCTTTGTCCAGCGTGGTCGCGCTGCTGGTTGCCGCAAGCGCGACATTCGCAGCGAGATGGACGCCGAAAAATCCCGCCGAATCACGAGACGACGTCGGTTTGGTCGAAATCGATGTTGATGATCCGCGCCAGGCTGAGGAGTTTGTAAAGGGCTACTTGCAGCGCCATCCTGTGAATCGGGGTTCGGCGAAATGACTCAAGGCGTAAGTGGTTCGCAAATCGAGCAGAATGCGACAACCGCCCCTAAAGGGAAATACAATTCTTTTCCTGCTGCGGGAGTCGGGGGGTTTGGTAGCGGATCGGCGGTAGTTTCGTTGGCCCATTATATTGGCCTGCAAACCATGCTTGGGCAGGTTCTTGTTCTCCTGACGCCAGTCGTTACTGTGCTCGGAAGCTCGGCATTTTTTCAGCTAAAGCTTCGGCTTGAGTGGTACAATGAACGATCTCAAGTAAAGCGGGCGCGAAAAACTTTGGAGGATCAGCTAAACTATCCGCACACTTCGGCATCCCACAAGCGCGAAATACAAAAGCTTCTCGAAAAGTTGGATCACTCTGAGGCTGAGAATGAATTTGCGCGAATCAAAGCGACAGGAAATGCTGGAGTTCGACGACTGTTGGATTGAGTCCGAGCGTTGGCCGGCGCTGATCGGCGTCGGAACAGTGATCAATTCTCGACCCCTCTTGGTATCATAGCCATGAGAACTCTTTCGTAGTTATCTTCTATTTCGTTATCCACTAGTTGTGCCTCCCAGTTGGGAATTGAGCTCCACACTTCCCCTGTTGTTCTTGCGAACGCATATGAATCATGGAAATGCGCAAGCGAATGAAAGCGACAGCTGCCAAACCATGCCTCCCTGGGGATCTCCGAAGGATGCGCCGCTTTCGCGTCTAGAAACTGAGCTTGATCAAACGATGCATCCTTGTAAAAATCAACATGGGCAAACTTTGCACCCTCGCCGAAGTAGGCATTTCGAAATGATGCGTCGCCATGAAATGATGCCGATCGAAATATAGCCATCTCATTGAAAGTGGCGTCCCCGAAGTTTGCTCCATCAAAGAATTCGACGCTGGAAAAGTTGACGCCGTCGAATACCGTGCCAGTGGACCAAAGTTCACCTTCAAAGCTGGCCCCCTTAAATGTTACCCCTCCGAAAAATCGTGACTCATCAAATGACGCCTCTCCTTTGAAGCGAGATCCAACAAAGTACGTGCCGCCGACGAAACGGGTTTCCCTGAACTGTGCAGATCGAACACAACATTGATCCATCGACCACTGAAACAATGTAGCCTCAGACAAGTCGAGGTCAATGTCTTCCCAGAATTGGTTTCCTGAGTCTTTATCTTGCCGACTTGGCCGGATGTGCGAGCCAATCAGGCGCTGCACTGTCTGCCGCACCTGGATTTCTTGAATAGCTTCCTCGTCCTGGATTGCCAGTTCCGGCTTCGGCTGACGGCTCACGAAAGCAGCTAACCCTGGACTTTCCGTTTCAAAATACTGACCATCGAGTTCGAATATGCTCACCCGGGGGCGGATTTCCCTCTTGCGTTTCTCTTCAAGGTTTTCTATCGGACTGGTATCTCTTTCGAAGTTACTTGGAGAGAATGGCATTCGTAAATATGAACACATTAAGTCAACGATTGTCTGTCGGTGAATTGGATTCGCTTGTCCCAGTCTCTCTAGTGCATATAGACCCGCCATCCGAACCGGGGCCTTGTCTGATCCAAGTTGTTCAGCGGCGGCAGCGTAGAGCTCGGTGACCCGGCGCTCTGTGGCGTCATGTTCGGTGGCGACTGCGGTCCGGGCTTTCTGGGCGAGGTCAAGCTCCGTCGTGCGTTGTCGACGTGCGGCTAAAAACAGGGCAACGGCTCCACCTGTGCCGACAACGATGCTTCCGGCTAGCTTGATGATCTCTAGCTGGATCTTGTCTTGCGCACTGCCGCCGCCGTAGAGGCTGAGAAGTAGCCAGACCGCGAGTGTCCCGACTACTAGCAAGACGGCAGCGCCAGCCCAGATCGACCAAGCAGGCATCACGGGCACGTGCTCGGGTTCGTCGTCCGTCACACGGCCGCGCTTCCGTAGGAAACTGAACATAAGTGGGAGCGTGCCAGACGATCACTAACCGCGGGCCATATTTTCACCGATCTAGTTCTGAGCTTTCGCTTGGCCTGCCGCTCAGCAGGGCTGCCCGGCATCGCGGGTTAGCCCGATGGTGCCGGTTGCGCTTACGGTTGCATTCGTTGGAGTTCGTCCGCGCTCGCGTCTGTGGGAGAAGTATCGCTCGTCAGTCACAACGACCACCGTGAACGTTATCGAACAGGACAGAGCTCGAAAGCGAGAGCCCGGAGGCTTGGCTGGGTAGTGTTAGTGCGGACGCATGATGGAGCGTCTGGTCAGTCGTTGGCCACATTGATCGATGCCACGAAGTTTTCGCACTTCAGAGCTCTGTGGGCGGTACTCTGTAAATAAGCCGCGGAAGCTTCGGAGATTCGAATCCTCGGCCCTGGTACACCCGGCGACGTGGGGAACGATTGTGCAGAGGCGGAGGACGACAGGCTAGGCCCACAGTCAGTCTCAGTTCTAGTCTCATCTGCTCGAATACGGGACCGTTCAGGCATGATCCCTGGCCAGCCTTTACGGACGTGCTGAACGGCCCCGCGCCAACCCGAGCCCGCGAAAGCGAGCGCCCTGAAAGGGGTGATGTCACATTATCTTCTTGCGAAAAAATGGATCCCGGCAGGTAGTCCCGCCGGGATCCATGGTGCTTAGTCGCCAGTTGGGATCGCGCACTGAATCGTGAGAGCTGCGCAGGTTTTTCTGCTGATCAAACTGGGCGACTGAAAATAAGCTTCCCTGTCCCGTACTGCACTGGCGCTACGAGATAGCAAGCCATGAACATTGCGGAGGTTCCGCTCGTGAGGCCCACGACGAGAGCAACGATCGGACATATCACCGATACTACGGTGAGCCATGCCTTTTCGGGCCTGGTGGGAGTGCTCGTCCGTTCCAGTACAAGCATGTGCGTAACCAGGGCCAGGATCGAGCTCAAGGTGAATATGCCCAAGATTAGTGAATTCATGGGATTCTCAGTCGTGATCCGTCGGGCATTTCCAGTAATATCCCTGTGTGCTCGCGCTATCTGTGCCGGGGTCCTCGTTGTGTACCTTCACGCATCCCAAGGACTCCATTTTCTGGTCGCTGGTCATGTTGGCGAATCGGCGGATCTCACTTTGCAGGTATGCTCGATCCTCGGGGCTAAGATTCTTTTCTGCTTCTTTGGCCTCTTGGAGTGCACACCCGGCGGAAACGGCCACGCCGACCCAGCCCGCCGCGCGAGCTGCCACCGCTCGTGCCATAGAAGCGGCGCTCAGGCCGAAGCCCGTCAGGGAACTGCAAATCATAGGGTCGTAACTGGCTGGCTGCACGTCAGGAATGACGCTTTCTGGTGTTGCAGCTTTTTCCGTATCGCTCAACCTAGCCCCCTGGGCTGCAATGCTGTTTTGGTTCATTAATTCCAGTATCCGATTCAACGCGATACCGTGCCGTATCGTGCCAGTTGTCATCGTCCAGTTGGCAGCGATGGTTAAGTGTCACCCGAACGGAGTACGAGGGGCGCGTTCTGAGTGCTTAGCTGGGCGTTCACGTCCTCACGGATGTGGGCTGCGGGCCAAGCTCGTGTGGTAGCGGGCCGTTACAGCCTCGGCCTCGTGTACGTGCTGTTCAAGGACTTGCGCCCATGCCAGCCTACTGACACCGCCGTCGTCGATCTGCAAGACAGTAGGTCGGCGGCCCGCTGTATCGGGAACGCAGACCTCACCGTCCGGTTGCAGCGAGCCCCAAGAAGCAGGTTTAACGTGCGCTGTGCCAAATCTGTGCCCAGATTCGAGCTAGAGCCAGCATCTTTGCAGTTCAGCGCCCCGCGTCGCGTGGTCTGTAAATCAGCCGCGCAAGCTTCAGGGGTTCGATACCTTCACCGGGCACACCAAATGGAGCGGCCCGGTGGCCTGCCGGTACACGTCGCCGGGCTGTTGTGCGTTGTACGGCTGCAACCGGCTTCGTGCTAGGTCGAGCTCCCCGAGCCTTACGGCTTGCCTGTGGGGCGACCGCCGAGCGTTGACAATACTTCGACGCCAGGCGCCGACCGTGGTGTACGGGCGCAGGGTCTCCGTGGCTACGCGGTGGGTGTCGCCGACCAGCTGGCTTGTCTCCGCAGCATTAAGCCTCCCAAGGGGCTGATGCATGGATCTTGTGGAACAGCCACATAACGGCCGCTCTTGTGGGTACCGTGACGATCAAGCCCCCACTGGGGTGTTGTTTTGGTAAACGAGTGATGTAAAGGCTCCGCTGTAGCCTTGCAGGAGGAAAAATGGTAGCCGTTGACAGCTCCCGCGAGCTTGAAAAGATTCGTATTGCGGTCCAGTCTTCCGATCCTACGGTCCCTCAATTTGATCGCGCCGCTGCGGAGCAGGCCGGACTGCAGCCTGAGTTCGCAGACGAATTTGAGCGGTCCTTTTATCAGAGTGCTGACGAGCTGAAGAAGTCGTCAGACCCTAGCTACAAACAGCAGTCCCCGTCGGTGCGGGGGTCGCTGCTTCCTGATTGGGCCAACTGCGCAATCGCCATCGCAGGGCTCGCCGGAGCCACTGTGGGCGCGGTTGCGGCTATTTTCGCTTCGGGTGGCACCTTGGCTTTCGCGCTGGCGACGTATGGCCTGTCCGGGGCCAGCGTGCTGGGTTCGTGCTACGACGAGCACGGCAATCCCGTGGTTTGAGGTGCTGATGAAACGCATACCGTCACGATTGCTGGTAGCCGCGACTGTCATCCTGGCGCTAGCGCTGGTCGCCTTGCTGTCGACGACCGCTTCGTCGTCCTTGCTTCCGGGGCCGGTCTTGTGGGGACTCGTAGTCCTTGTCGTGCTCCTGCTCGGCGCAAGCTTGACCGAGCTTGGCAGGCGGAAGCGACGCGGACGGACGTGATGCAGCACGGCCAGCCCCGCAGCGTGGAGCTAGCGCAGCGTGTCGAACAGATGGCGCCCCGCTTGGGCCTTATTCGGGTGTATGCGTGGCCGTTCTGCGCGGTTCGCCGGACGACGATGACCGGAGCCCACGGATGCGCTGAACACGTGGGGGCAAACCTCGAAAGCGCGTGAGCAGCCTCCGTGAGATGCCTCGGAGTGGTCAATTTCTGGCCATCTTCGCGACTCTCAAGACGTTGTGCCTGGTGAGAGCGACGCAAGCGGCACTCTGTAAATCAGCCGCGCAAGCTTCGGAGGTTCGAATCCTCCACCTGGCACACCAGCCACAACGGCCCGGTGACCTGCGAAGACAGGGTCACCGGGCCGTTTTGTGTTGTCCGGTCATGTCCGGCTGACTACGGCCGTTGACGGGTGTCTGTGCCATATACGTGCCACAGTTTGTGAGCGGGTCTTAGGTCGCGCTGCCGATCTCTGCCATCCGGCCATCGGCTTGAGCAGCCGCGTCTCGTCGAAGCCCTACCGGAGACCACGGTCGTCCAAGCGGTCAGCGGCACTGTGCAGTTGGAAACACCGCAGTGTGCGACGACGATGCCCTTGCCAAGTTCGTTCGACGAACATGACCGCCCGACATAAGTCGGGAGGCCAGGGCAGGCGGTACCGAAGGAGGCTCGGCGATTTCGGAGGTTGTCGTCTCCTGGCGTGGACTCGGCTGCCGTAGACCGCGGCGCGTATGTGGTGCGGCACAATTGGCGAGGTGGTGAGTCACAACGAGGTGTGGGCCAGCGTCGCCGGAAATGTTTTCCAGGCTGGTGCAGTGCATGGTGATGTCGTCATGCTCCCCCGCGAACATCGCCAGGGCGTCGATGCGTTGCAAGCAGAGCTCATTCGGCATCTCGCAGGCGAGGTGCGAACGCAGAGTGCCCAAGAGCTGCGCCAGTGGGGAATCCGTGACAGGGATGCGTTGTCCGTGCGCTGGCACACTGCTACGGAGGACTTGCTCGATCATTGGGAGAACATTCACGGTAGTTCCGAGGTGCTGTCGCTGGCGGGGCATTTCACCGCGATCCGAACTACGTACAAGGCTATTCAGTCGAAGCGGCTGGTGATCTTGGGTGGTGCAGGTACAGGCAAGACGGTTCTTGCGCACCGCCTTATTCTAGACCTGATCGGGGACGCCGATCCAGTGCCGGTGTTGTTCAGTCTCAGTGAATGGAATCCTGCCACCGGGTTGTCGCGTTGGATCGGGCAGCAGCTCGCACGTGATTTCTCGTTTTTGGGCGCCAGTGAAATCATTACCGGAAAGCGACAAGCGGATCTTCTCGTCGAGCGCGGTCTAATTCTGCCTGTTCTAGACGGGTTCGACGAGCTTCCCGAGCAGCACCGTCGTGCCGCGATTGGCGAGATCAGCAGGTTCGATGTGCCACTGATCCTCACGAGTCGGCCGGACGAGTACGCACGGGCTACCCGTGGAGTTAAGGCCATTGGCGGCGCTGCGGCCATCGAACTTGAGAACCTCTCCCTTGAAGATGCTCACCATTACTTGCGCCGCAGGGTCAGTAGAACCCGCAGCGTGGAATGGGACGCGGTGTTCGACCACCTGCGCACACAACCTGACGACACGGCGAGCCGGAACCTTGCCCGCGTGTTGACTACGCCTTTAATGGTCACTCTTGCTGAGACCGTCCACGGCAATTCACGAGATCATCGCCCTCCCGCTCTGTTAGATTCTCTGCAGTTTCCCAGCAGTGAAGCTATCGAAGACCATCTTTTAGGCGCTTACCTCGACGCCGTTTACGAACGCCGTACGCGCGGGGGTGATGCAGAAGGCCTGAGTCCGGGGTCGTACCGAGCCCGTCGCTGGCTCGGATACCTTGCCAACCACCTCGAAGACCGCAACGCTCACGACCTCGACTGGTGGCGCCTACCTGTCACTCTCCGCCGGTCCACCCGAATCCTTGTCACCTCTGCCGGGTTGGCCCTCGTGCTCGGAATGATCGGGCACGGCGTGTACTGGAGTGGGTACGCAATGCTCGCGATGTTCGGAAGTGACGTGTTCAGCAAGGGCATGTTCGGAGAGGTGGCTGGTTTTGCGCTTAGTGCTTCCGGATATGCATTCGGGCTCACGTTCTGGATCACTGGTGGGCTCGCGACTGGAATGGCGGTCGGGCTTGTAAATGAGTCAAAATTTGTTCGTGGTCGTCTAGGTCGGGAGCCGGAAAGACTGCGCCTGTTTGCGCGTAGGCAAGGTCGTGCTCAACGTTCCTGGCTGACAAGGGTTAAGAATTTTTTCTCCGAATCCGCTGGCGGATTCGTGGTAGCCATTGCTATTGGAATTATGGTCGAGTCGGGGGGCGGGTTAGCGGCCACTCCTTTGCATAGGATTTCGGTTGGGGTGTTTGGTGGGATTGCGGATGGGATTGCAAGTAGTTCGATATACGCGTTTTTGGTCGGGCTCGGTTGCGGAGTCATCCTCGGTCTAGTGTATGGACTGGTGAATGTTGTCGTGACCGCTCTTGGAGACCCCTTCGGCCCTGATGCCACCACTCCTTGGGTTCTTTTGGCTCGTGACCGTGTGGTCACGCTCGTCCGAACAGTAACCGTTGTTCTTGTTGTAGGGCTTGTGGTTGGATTCATGTACGGATCAATCGTGGTCGATTTTGAGGAAGGCTTCGAAGTTGGCATCGGGATAGCCATCCTAAGTGGACTGGCCAGGATCGCCCTCTCGGCGTGGGGTATCTGGTTGCTGTTCGTGCGCTTGTGGTTGCCCTTGACAGGGCGATTGCCGTGGCGTCCGAAGCTTTTCCTCGAAGACGCATATCGGCGTGGGGTGCTGCGCAGAAATGGTGCGTCTTATCAATTCCGTCATGCGCGGATTCGGGACCATCTGCGGGGTGGTCGGGGTGTTGAGTAAATCTGTCAGTGGTTAAATTTATGCCGACCTGGCGCGTTGGGCTTGGCTCCACGAATTTAGCCCGCACTTGCAGCGCACAATGATCGTCCGATAGGAATTCTTCAGGACTTGTGGTGATACTGCCTTGTCAAGAATATGTTTGGTGGAGAAGCAAGTTTCCACGCCTTCTAGGTTGTCATCGTGAACGGTCCGTATTTCGAGGTGCTCGTGGAACACATATTGTCACGGTTGTTGGTAGCTGCGGCAGTCGTCATGGCACTGGCGCTGGTCGCCTTGCTGTCGGCGACCACTTCGTCGCCCTTGCTTCCGGAGCTTGTCTTGTGGGGGCTTGCAATCCTTGCCGTGCTCTTGTTGGGCGCAAGTCTGATCGAGCTAGGAAGGCGGAAGCGACGTGGACGGGCGTGATGTGCGCGGTCACGCCCGCTGCTGGAACTACCGCGGACGCCCCGATTGGCGCTCAGTTCGGTCTCGTTGAGAGAGGAGCGCGGCTGTTCGACGCGGTTCGCTGGGCGGCGCTGTGAATCAGCGGCGCACGTTTCGGAGGTTCGAATCCTACGTCAGCCACAAGGGGCCGGTGAACTGCAAGAACATGTTCATCGGGCGTTGTGCGTTGTGCTCAGGTCGGCTCGGGTTGACGGGGTTCCGTGCTGAAGCCGCAGACCAGTCCCCGAGCGGGTCTCGGCCCGGTGTCGGGCCGAGACCGGCGGGGCGCGCGGTTGCTCGCGCGTCGGTGCGGGATCAGAGGACGCCGGACTCGGCGATCTTGATGTCGGCCTGGGGGGTGCCGCTCTGCGAACCCAGCTTCTCGATCTTCGTCACGAGGTCCAGGCCGTCGACGACCTCGCCGAAGACGACGTGCTTGCCGTCCAGCCAGGTGGTGGCGATGGTGGTGATGAAGAACTGGGAGCCGTTGGTGTTCTTGCCCGCGTTGGCCATGGACAGCTGGCCGGGCTTGGTGTGCTTGATGCTGAAGTTCTCGTCGTCGAACTTGCCGCCCCAGATGCTCTTGCCGCCGGTGCCGTTGCCCGCCGTGAAGTCACCGCCCTGCAGCATGAACTGGGGGATGACGCGGTGGAAGCCGGAGCCCTGGTAGCCGAAGCCGTGCTGGCCGGTCGCCAGTTCGCGGAAGTTCTGCGCCGTCTTGGGGACGGTGTCGTCGAACAGCTGGAAGGTGATTCGGCCGGCCTGCTCGCCGTTGATCGTGATGTCGAAGTAGACGTTGTTTCCCATGCCGCCGATCTTTTCACACGGGCAATT
The DNA here is from genome assembly GCF_014203325.1 of Saccharopolyspora gloriosae. Lineage (NCBI taxonomy): Bacteria > Bacillati > Actinomycetota > Actinomycetes > Pseudonocardiales > Pseudonocardiaceae > Saccharopolyspora > Saccharopolyspora gloriosae. The sequence continues at coordinate 115,961 of NZ_JACHIV010000001.1, forward strand.
CCGTCCGGCACCAAGTGCGGTTGCTTCGAGCTGCTCTCACTGGTAAGCGTCGCGAGGCGGCGCCGGTCGTGCAGCAGGTCGCGACCCGCTCGCGCGCTGCCGCGACCTCGGTCTCCGCGGACGGTCGACCCTCGAACACGGTGCCGTGCCGCGGTGGCCGGTGGCGGCGAGCTCCCTTGCTCGTGCCTTGGCTGGATCCGAGTGCCGAATGCGGAGGAAATGGTGTTCCGACTAGTGCGGTGGCCCTATTTCGCAGCGTTTTCGGAGCCCTCGAAAATGCGGGGTTTCCGTGAATCGAGGGACCGGGCTCAGGGGAGGATCCCGAATGCGGCCCAGGTGTTGGCGACGGGTTCGGAGGCGTCGGGGTCGACGTCGGGGCGCCACGCGGTGACGCGGACCGGGCCGGGTTCGAGGACCTCGTAGCCCGTGAGCAGCGCGGGCGCCGCGGAAAGCGGCCGGGGGATCACCGGCGTGGAGGTGCGCTGGTAGATGGCCAGACCGCGGTCGACGGTGGCGGGGGCGAGGTTCTCGATCGTGGTGTGCGACAGCGCGAGCACGCTCCCGGAGACGCAGGCGTCGCGGTAGGTCGCGAGGATCGCCGCCGGGTCCTGCTCGTCGCGCACGAAGTGCAGCACGCTGATCGCGAGCACGGCGACGGGCCGGGTGAAGTCCAGCAGCTCGGTCACGCCCGGCGCGGTGAGCACCGTCCGAGGGGCGGTCAGATCGGCTTGGGTGACCGAGACCCGGGGCTCGTCGCGCAGCAGGCGGCGGGCGTGGGCGACGGCGATCGGTTCGCGGTCCACGTAGGCGATCCGCGCGGTCGGGTCGATCTGGTGAGCGATCTCGTGCACGTTGCCCACGGTGGGGACGCCGGAGCCGAGGTCGAGGAACTGGTTCACGCCGAGGTCCAGGCACAGCCGCACCGCGCGGCCGAGGAACGCCCGGTTCGCACGTGCCGTGGTGGCCACGCTGGGCAGCGTCGCGATCTGCTCCTCCGCGGCTGCGCGGTCCACCGCGAAGTTCGCCGAACCGCCCAGGTAGTAGTCGTACATCCGGGCCGCGTTGGGGCCGTTCGTGTCCGGGTCGCCGGTGAGGCCTGCCAGATCCACGTGCGACTGCCGTTCCGGGCTCACCGGAACCTCCTCTTCTCAGATGTCGAGCACTCGAAGTATGCGGGGTGCGGGGCTGCGAACGACAGTGCGAATTCCGCCCTGATCGGCCGCTGCCGCGGTCCGGGCGCTCTCGGTAGCGTCCGTGCCGGGAGGGACCATGTACCCCGAGATCGAACCCCACGCGAGCGGACTGCTCGACGTCGGTGACGGCCACTCCGTGCACTGGGAGTGCTGCGGGAATCCGGATGGGAAACCGGTCGTGGTGCTGCACGGCGGACCCGGGTCGGGGTGCACGCCGGGGTGGCGGCGCTACTTCGATCCGGACGCTTACCGGATCGTGCTGTTCGACCAGCGCGGCTGCGGGCGCAGCACGCCGCTCGCCGGCGAACCGGGCGCCGACCTAGCCACGAACACCACGCACCACCTGCTCGCGGACGTCGAACTGCTGCGGGACCACCTCGGTGTCGAGCGCTGGATGGTGTTCGGCGGCTCGTGGGGCTCGACGCTCGGCTTGGCGTACGCGCAGCGGAACCCGGAGCGCGTCACAGAACTGGTGCTGTTCAGCGTCTGCACGACGACCCACCGCGAGGTCGAATGGATCACGCAGGACATGGCGCGCGTGTTCCCCGAGCAGTGGGACCGGTTCCGCGCCGGAGTTCCCGAGGCGGAGCGGGACGGGCGGCTCGTCGACGCCTACGACCGGTTGCTGCACGCCCCGGACCCGGCGGTGCGGGCGCGGGCCGCGCGGGACTGGTGCCGGTGGGAGGAGGCGCACGTCGAGGTGGGGCACGCGCGTCCGGATTCCCGCTACGACGACCCGGACTTCCGGATGACGTTCGCGCGGCTGGTCACGCACTACTGGCGGCACGGCGCGTGGTTCGAGGACGGCGAACTGCTGCGGGGCGCGCAGCGGCTCGCCGGAATCCCGGGGGTGCTGGTGCACGGGAGGCGGGACGTCAGCAGTCCTCCGGACATCGCCTGGCGGCTGGCGCGGGCCTGGCCGGACGCGGATCTGCGGCTCATCGACGACGCCGGGCACGGCGGTGGCGCGGTGGCGGCGGAGCTGGTCGCGGTCACCGACCGCTTCGCCGCGGGGTGATCAACCCCGGTAGATCAGGACGTCCGCCTGGGCGAGTCCGTCCCGCACCGCGGTCCGCTCGGCTTCCGGGAGCCCGTCGACGAACTCGGGTCCGGCGGCTTTCACCAGCACCATCAGCTTCTTCGCGATCCCGCGGGCCTGGGTGAGCCGGACCTGCGAGCCCTCCAGCGCCGCCCGCGAGTCGGTGATCAGCCGCCGGTAGCGGTGGTTGAGCTCGGCCCGCGCGTCCACGACGTCCAACGCGACCGCCAAGCGGGACAGCTCGTTCGTGGGCACCTGCTCTTCCGACACGTGCGGCAGCTTACGAGGCCGTTCGGAACGGGTCGCGCCTCCGGTGCCCGCGTGACGTCACCCGAAGGGCGTCGGAGCAGCACCTTCCCGAACGACTATGAGGGCGTGAGGCGACCGCAGGCGCAACCGGATCCCGCGGCAGCGCTAGCTCGGTCGGTACGACGAGGAGACGTGCGGCTGTGGGCGCGAGAGGTGCTGGGCAGACTCGGCCCGCACCACCAGGCGGCACTGACCTTGCGCGAGCGCCGGAACCTCTACGGGAATCGCGGCACGGCGACATCGACTACCTCACCATCGCCACACCGGACTCGGCGCGCGCGAAGGCGTTCTACGGCGCCGTGGGCTGGGGATTCGCGGCGGACGGCTGGCAGATCGAGGGCGTGCGGCCCATGGCCGGATTGCACGGCGGGCAGCCCCACGACGTGCACTTGTGCTTCCGAGTCGACGATCTCGACGCCGCTCTCGACCGGGTGCGGGAACACGGTGGTGAGGCGGGTGAACCGCAGGACATGCCGTACGGGCGCCTCGCCACGTGCGCGGACGACCAGGGCCACCGCTTTTACTTGCTGGGGTGAGGTGGATTCGATGGCGGTCGGACGCACCGGAGGTAGCGAACGGGTGGATTTCGTCGGCCGATCGCGGCGCTCGCTCCGGTTAATCGTGAGAGTGATCACCGCTGGCGCTCCAGCCGCTCCAGCGCCGGACCCGCACGACGATGAGCGTCAGGTGCGGTGGGCGCTGCCGGTACTGCTCGTACTTGGCGGCGAGCACCTCGACCGACTCCGGGTGCGACGCGGCCGGGGCGAGCTCGGCGATGCCGTCCGCGCGCGCCCACCACAACTGCTCCCAATCCTCGGAGTACTCGTCGGCCAGCAACGTGACCTGCGGGTTCTGCTCGATGTTGCGGAGCCGGCGCAAGGACGTGGTCGATTTCGGCTTGTGGTCGACGGCGGTCACCACCACGTCCCCGTCGACCGCGAACGTCACCGGCACGAGGTGCGGCCGAGCACCCGGGTCGGCCGTCGCCAACCGGGCCACTCGCGCCGCGCTGAACCAGTAGCGTGCCTGCTCATGGCTGATGCGCATCGGGTCGGCCACTCCGTATTTTCGAGGTGTGCGAGCAGTTTCCGAACCAGGATCCGACATCGTCGTCGGTCCCACCTACGCGGAGCACCGGCATTGGCTCCGCTACCAGGAGTACTTCCCGAGCGGACTCAGCTTCGACGGCGACCCGGGTCGCGGTCCGGACGGGGAGCCCGCCGCGTTGACCGGCGACGGCCTCCCGGTGGAGAGCTGGTGGTCCTGGCGCGGCAGACGGGTGCACCTGGATCGGATCCCGCGCCCGCAAGCCCCGGCGAAGCTCATCGCGCTGCACGGCATCGGCGGCTACGGCCGGATGCTGATGCCGTACGGCAGGCTGCCCGCGCTCGCCGATCTGGAGTTCCTCGCGCCCGACCTGCCCGGTTTCGGGCTCACCGCCAGCGGTCTGCGGCAGGTGACCTACGACGGCTGGCTGCGTTGTGTGACCGACCTCGTCGCGGCGGAGCGGCGAACGGATCAGCGCCCCATCGTCCTGATGGGGGTGGGGTCCGCTGGGCGGCTGGCCTACGACGTCGCCGCACGCGCAGGCACCGACGGCTCGATCGCGGGAGTGGTCGCGACCGGGCTCGCGGATCCGCGCCGGGAAGACGTGCGCCGGATGCTGGCGACCACCCCGGAGCTGGGCCGGTGGGTCGGGCTGCTCGGGCTGCTGCCGGGCTCGTTGCCGATGCCGCTGCCACCGGCGTGGGCGCCGGTTCGGTGGTTGGTGAACATCGCCGCGATGTCGAACCACGCCCAGTTCGCGCACGCGATCTGGGCGGACCCGCTGGGCGGCGGGAATTGGATGTCTCTGGGATTCCTGCGCAGTTTCCTGCTCTCCGCCCCGGCGGCGGAACCGGAGGACTACGCGGGGCCACCGGTGCTGCTGGCCCACCCGGCGGAAGATCGCTGGACGCCGCCGCGGTTGTCCCGCGAGTTCTTCGACCGGCTCGGCGCGGCCGGTCGGTTCGCCTCGTTGCACGGGGCCGGACACCTGCCGACGGAGGAGTCGGGGCTGGCCGATCTGGATCGTGCCTTGCGTGATTACGTAGACGAACTAGGTTTGCTGTGAACCGTTGCTCCGATTGACGGAACTGTGATCACTGATCGTGTTCCATGGATACTCTCCGCATGGTCACTGATCGGTTGCTGCGGCCTTTTTCACATCGCGCGGCGCGAGTTCCCGGCGACAACTCGCCATTCGAACCGCCAGGATGGTCGGAGTCGAAGGCGCTGGTCAGTTCGATGTCCGTGCAGGTGGCCAGGTCGCCCATCGCACATCGCGCGCCAGGAAAAAAGATCTTGACGGCGTTCGGCGGGCAACTCGGCCCTGGCCAATCGTGCCCGTCGTGAGTCACGATCGGCTCGGCAATCCGGTGCGACATTCGTGTCGCCGGACAGGAGGAGGGTGGATGATCGAGAGTCACCACACCCTCGATCCGGAGGCGACGCTGGACACCCCGCGTCCGCCGGTGCGGGCCGAGGTGGATCCGGCGCGCAGGCGGGTGTTCACCGCTTTCTCCCTCGGCACCTTGCTGGTGGGGCTGCTGGTCTCCGGCCTGACCTCGTCCTGGCTGGACTTCCGCTACGACGCGAGCCTGCTCTACATCGGCCCGCTGCTGGCCATCGGTTTCCTCGTCGCCGAGCAGCTCACCATCGACGTCGACGTGAAGCGCGTCGGCTGGACCATCTCGTTCACCGAGATCCCGCTGATCCTGGGACTGCTCACCGCGCCGTTCGAAGTGGTGCTCGCGGCGAACCTGCTGGCCGGGCTCGGCGCCCAGGTCGGCCGCCGCGCCGCGACCCACGTCGTCTACAACGCGGGCGTGATGTGCCTGGAGATCGCGGTCCCGTTCGCGGTCGCCACCGCGGTGCAGCGGGCACTGCCGGAACTGGCCCCCGAGTGGTTCGGGCCGGTACTGGGCACCCTCACCTCCCCTCTGATCAGCTGCGCCTTCGCGCTGGCCGCGCTGCACGTGCTCGGCGGCGCGATGCGGGTCAGCGCCGCCGGACGCCTGTCGGTGCGCACACTGGCGGTGGGCCTGCTCAACACCTCCGTCGGGCTGATCGGCTACGAGGTCGCCAAGAGCACCCGCTGGGGCTGGCTGCTGGTGGCCCTGGTCGCCGTCGCCGTCGTCGGCCTCTACCGCGCCTATTCCGGACTGCTGCGGGAACAGCGCGACCTGGAAGCGCTCAGCGACGTGAGCCTCAGCGTCGCCCGGTCCGGCCAGGCCGCCGTGCGCAACCCCTCCGAACCGGAGGAGAACACCACCTCCGTCAGCGAGTGGGAACCCGTCGCCGAACGCATCCGCGAACAGCTCAACGCCACCCGCGTCGTGCTGCGGCTGCGCCTCGACCCGCGCGGCGAGGTGAGCACGCTCGTCGCGGGCGAACCGCTCCCGGAGGCCGCCCGGATCGCCGGGCCGCACGCCCTGCGCGACGACCCGCTGCTGCAACTGCCCGGCAGCCACGTCCGCTCCTTCCGCACCCTCGAAGCGCCCGACGAGGTGCGCCGCGCGCTGCGGATGCGCGGCGCCTACGAGTCGCTGGTGGTGCCGCTGCGCGGAGCGAGCCAGCTGCTCGGCGCCGTCGAAGCGCACGACCGGGTCAGCCGCTGGCGCGGTTTCGGCCGCGCCGACGTGCGGTTGCTGCACACCCTCGCCAGCCACCTCGCGACCGCGATGGACAACCGGCGGCTGCTGGCGCGGTTGCGCCACGACGCCTACCACGACCTGCTCACCGGCCTGCTCAACCGCGCGGGCTTCCGCGAGATGGCCGCGGAGGAACTGCGCGCCGGGCGGACCGCCGTGGTGCTGCGGGTGGACCTGGACCTGCTCACCACGGTCAGCGAGGCGCTCGGTTACACCTGGGGCGACCGCATCGTGGTGGCCGCCGGGCAGCGCATGCTCGGCGAGCTCGGCCCCGAGGTGCCGCTGGCACGGCTGGAGGCCAACTCGTTCGCGGTGCTGCTCAGCGATCACACCGAGGAGCAGGCGCACGCGGTCGGCGAGCGGCTCTGCGAAGTGATCGGCGAGTCCTATCCGCTGGACCGGCTGGTCGTGGAGGCCGGCGGCGTCGCGGGCTACTCCTCGTCGGCGCCGAGCGACGCGGAGAACGAGAACGACATCGACACGCTGCTGCAGCACGCCGACGTGGCGGTGCGCGCCGCGCGCAACGCGAAGGACGTGGTGCGCGGCTACGCCCCGGCGATGGGCCAGGTGTTCCTGCGGCGCTTCCAGCTGGTCACCCAGTTCCGCCAGGCGCTGGACACCGGTCAGGTCGAGGTGCACTACCAGCCGAAGGTCGCGCTGCCGGGCAGGCAGGTCGTCGGCGCGGAGGCGCTGGTGCGCTGGTGGCACCCGGAGTACGGGCGCCTGGACCCGGACGAGTTCGTCCCGGTCGTGGAGGCCACCGGCCTGGTCGACGCGCTCACGTCCTTCGTGATGGAACGCGCGCTGATCAAGGTGCGGGAGTGGATGGACCGGGACCTGCGGATGTCGGTCGCGGTGAACCTCTCGGTGCGCAACCTCAACGACGAGTCCTTCCCGGACCGGGTGTCGGAGGCGCTGCTGCGCCACGACGTCCCGCCGGAGCTGCTGACCTTCGAACTCACCGAGTCCTCGGTGATGGAGGAGCCGGAGCGGTCCATGCCGGTGCTGCGGCGGCTGCACGCGCTGGGCGTGGTGCTGGCCGTGGACGACTTCGGCACCGGCTACTCCTCGCTGGCGTACCTGCGGACGCTGCCGGTGGACGAGGTGAAGATCGACAAGAGTTTCGTGCTCGGCATGGGCACCGACCTCAGCGACATGGCCGTGGTGCGCACCATCGTGGAGCTCGGGCATTCGCTGGACCTGGTCGTGGTCGCCGAGGGCGTCGAGGACGACGCGGCCCGGGACCAGCTCGTCGGAATGCGGTGCGACATCGCGCAGGGCTACCTGATCTCCCGGCCGCTGCCGGAGGACCGCTTCGAGGCGTGGCTGCAGGCCCGGACCGTGAAGGCCCGCGGCCCCAAGTCCGAGACGGTGCTCACACTCGTGCACTGATCGGCCGCGGTGGGCGGATCTCGGCGCCGGGAGCCTCCGGTTCGGCTCTGAACTGGAGTTTCCCCGAACGGGTACCCCCGCTGCGGAGCCGGTTCGGCGGGTGTGTAAAGTTCTAATCGCTCCGCAAGGACATGCCCCAATAGCTCAGTCGGCAGAGCGTCTCCATGGTAAGGAGAAGGTCTACGGTTCGATTCCGTATTGGGGCTCGGAAAGCAGCTGCGGTGCTCGGTTATCTGGGTGCTGCAGCTGTTTTGCATGAGGTAACCTCGGTGACTGACGCTGACAGGTTTCCCTCGGCGGTGTAGCTCAGTCGGTAGAGCAAGCGGCTCATAATCGCTGTGTCGTCGGTTCAAGTCCGGCCACCGCTACCACATCGGTTCGCCCACGTCCGTCGAGCGAGCCTCCTAGGACGCAGTACGAGAGAGGAAGGGCACCTCTGTGGCAGCCACCGACGTTCGCCCCAAGATCACCTTGGCCTGCGAAGAGTGCAAGAACCGCAACTACATCACCAACAAGAACCGGCGCAACGACCCGGACCGCTTGGCGATGAAGAAGTTCTGCCCCAACTGCGGTACGCACCGCACCCACAAGGAGACCCGCTGATCGCAGCGCTCCAGTTGGACTCGAGAAACCCGCCCGGCACCGCCGCGGCGGGTTTTTCATGCGCAGAGGGGTTTCGCGCGTCTGTCGACGGCTGGGATCGGCACGATCGGTAACCTGCGTCCGTGCCGCTAGACCAGTCATTCATCGGGCGTGAATACCCGCCCACGGAGCCCTACGAGGTCGGCCGCGAGAAGATCCGCGAATTCGCCGACGCGATCAAGGACGACTCCCCGGTGCACCGGGACGCCGGTGCCGCCGAGGCCGCCGGACATCCGGACGTGATCGCCCCGCCGACGTTCGCCGTGATCCTCTCGATGCGCGCGCACGACGCCGTGGTGTCCGACGCGGCGCTCGGCCTCGACTACAGCAAGGTCGTGCACGGCAACCAGCGCTTCACCCACCACCGCCCGATCCGGGCCGGGGACGTGCTGCGCACCGTGGTGGTCGTGGACGACATCAAGGCCCGCGCGGGCAACGACTTCCTCACGGTGCGGGCCGAGATCACCACCGTCGGCGGAGAGCCGGTGTGCACCGCGATCTCGACGCTGGTGGCGCGCGGCACGGCAGAGCAGGGGGAGCAGGTATGACGGTGCGGTTGTCCGACGTGGCGAAGGGCGACGAGCTCCCCGCGCTGAACGTCCCGGTGACCCGCGAGGACCTGGTGCGCTACGCGGGAGCATCCGGGGACTTCAACCGGATCCACTGGAACGAGCGGTTCGCCACCGAGGTGGGCTTGCCGGACGTGATCGCGCACGGGATGTTCACGATGGCGCTGGCCGGGCGGCTGGTGTCGGAGTGGACGGGAGATCCGGGGGCGATCGTGGACTACGGCGTGCGGTTCACCCGCCCTGTAGTCGTCCCGGACGACGGCGTCGGCGCGCTGCTCGAACTGACGGGGAAGGTCGCCGCGGTCAACGAGGACGGCACCGTCAAGGTCGCCATCACGGCCCGCAGCGCCGAACAGGGCGTCCTGGGCGGCGCCAGCGCCCTCGTGCGCCTCCCGGAGTGATCACCCCGCAGTGAGCCGGATCGGCGCGCACGGCCCCGCACAGCCCTAGTGCGGGGCCGTTCTCGTGCGCGGGCGCCTGTCTTTGGTCTTGGTTTGAGCAGTGGGCCGGGTGGCGGAACCTCAGCGGCTTCGCCGCTGACAGGACAACGACCACGAACGCTGCTCACCTGGAAATTCAAGAACTAAGACAGGCCCCTGAACGCGCGACCGCCCCTCCGGTGGTTCGAACCGGAGGGGCGGTCGGCTCAGGTCAGCGCGCTTCGCCGAGGAGGTCGGCGACGCGGCGGACGCCTTCGACGAGGTCGTCGTCGCCGAGCGCGTAGGAGAGCCGGAAGTACCCGGGGGTGCCGAACGCCTCACCCGGCACCACGGCGACCTCGGCCTGCTCCAGCACCAGCTCGGCGAGCTCCACGCTGGTGCTCGGCCGGACCCCGCGGATCTCCTTGCCGAGCAGGCCCTTGACCGAGGGGTACGCGTAGAACGCGCCCTCCGGCTCCGGGCAGGTCACGCCGGGGATCGCGGAGAGCAGCCCGACGATGGTGCGGCGGCGCCGGTCGAACGCGGTACGCATCTCGGCGACCGCGTCCAGCGACCCGCTCACGGCTTCCAGCGCGGCGCGCTGCGACACGTTCGCCACGTTCGACGACAGGTGCGACTGCAGGTTCGTGGCGGCCTTGATCACATCGCTGGGCGCGATCATCCAGCCGACGCGCCAGCCCGTCATCGCGTAGGTCTTGGCGACGCCGTTGAGCACCACGCACGTGTCGGCGAGCTCCGGCACCGCCGCGGTGATCGAGACGTGCTCGGCGGCGCCGTAGACGAGGTGCTCGTAGATCTCGTCGGTGATGACCCAGATGCCGTGGCGCAGCGCCCACTCGCCGATCGCCTTGACCTGGTCCGGCGGGTACACCGCGCCGGTCGGGTTGGACGGGGAGTTGAACAGCAGCACCTTCGTGCGCGGGGTGCGCGCGGCTTCGAGCTGGTCGACGGTCGCCAGGAACCCGGACTCGTCGTCGGTGGGGACGATCACCGGAACGCCATCGGCGAGCGTGATCGCCTCCGGGTAGGTCGTCCAGTACGGCGCGGGCAGCAGGACCTCGTCGCCGGGGTCGAGCAGCGCGGCGAACGCCTGGTAGACGGCCTGCTTGCCGCCGTTGGTGACCAGCACCCGGCTCGGGTCGACCTGCACGCCGGAGTCGCGCAGGGTCTTCGCCGCGATCGCCTCCCGCAGTTCCGGCAGACCCGCGGCGGGGCTGTAGCGGTGGTTGCGGGGGTCGGAGCACGCGGCGATGGCGGCGTCGACGATCGGCTGCGGCGTGGGGAAGTCGGGTTCGCCGGCGCCGAAGCCGATGACCGGCCGCCCGGCGGCTTTGAGCGCCTTCGCCTTCGAGTCGACCGCGAGCGTCGCGGACTCGCTGATCCCTCCGACGCGGGCGGAGACCCGCGGCTTCGACGTGTGCTCGGACTGATCTTGTGGTGCGGCCATGGGAGCATCCTCGCAGAGGTCGGAAGGCCGCGGCACGCTCCCCGCCTCGGTGTTCTCCGATTAGAGGGGCGTGCGTGCGGGGGGTGCAGAGCGATCCCGTACACTTCCCGTCTTGGGATGCCGGTACACCCGCACCCGAGCTCGGTGCAGGCCGAATTCGGGGCTGGCGTATCGTGTGTTCAGTCGCGGCCGACGGCCGCGAAGGGGTGTAGCTCAATTGGCAGAGCAGCGGTCTCCAAAACCGCAGGTTGCAGGTTCGAGTCCTGTCACCCCTGCGTCGATGCACACGGTGAGCGGAGGATGCAGGCGTGAGCGACGACCGCGAGCAGGGGCCGGACGAGCAGCAGGACGATGCCGCTCAGCCCTCCAGCGCCGCCGCACGACGCGAGCGTCGCTCCTCCCGTGCTTCCGCCCGGCAGGGTGGTGAACGGGCGGGCGGGCCGGACTCCGGTGCCACCCGCACAACTGAGTCGAAAGGCCGGCCGACTCCCGCACGGGACGGCCGGAAGGGTCGGGTCTCGCCGTTCCGCAAGGTGTGGCGCTTCCTGCGCGAGGTCGTCGCCGAGCTGCGCAAGGTCATTTGGCCGACACGCCGGGCACTGATCACCTACACGCTTGTGGTGCTCGTGTTCGTCAGCATTCTGGTGGCGTTCGTCGCAGGCCTGGACGTGCTGTTCGCCAAGGGCGTGCTCTGGTTGTTCGGCTGAGCGCCACGGCCCGCGGCGAACAGCGGGCCGCTGTCGCGCCATCGACCCGGCGCATAACGCACGAGAGGAAGCGAGACCCACTGTGACCTCAGGAGACGGGACCTCCCACGAGGACCAGGAGTTGACCGCCCGGACCGGTACGCCGGCCGAGGCCGAGGTGTCGGCCGAGGCCGACGACGTCGACTCCGCTCGCGGCGCCGACTCCGGCGAGGACACCGGTTCGACCGAGGCGGCCACCGGCGCCGACGACGAGACGTCGGCTGCGGCCGAGTCCGCCGACGACGACTCGGAATCCGCCGGTACTCCGGACGACTCCGACGACGCTCCGGCGGGCGAGGAAGCCGAAGCCGAGGAAGCCGACGAGGTGGAGGCGGACCCGGTCGAGGAGCTGCGCGCCGCGCTGCGTCGCGCCCCCGGCGAGTGGTACGTCGTGCACTCGTACGCCGGCTACGAGAACAAGGTCAAGACGAACCTGGAGACCCGCGCCCAGACGCTGGACGTCGAGGACTTCATCTTCCAGGTCGAGGTGCCCACCGAAGAGGTCACCGAGATCAAGAACGGCCAGCGCAAGCTGGTGCAGCGCAAGGTGCTGCCCGGCTACATCCTGGTGCGCATGGAGCTCAACGACGCTTCGTGGAGCGCGGTCCGCAACACCCCGGGTGTCACCGGGTTCATCGGTGCGACCTCGCAGCCTTCGCCGCTGAGCATCAACGACGTGCTGAAGTTCCTCGCGCCGCAGGCCGAGAAGGAAGCGAAGCCGGAGCAGGGCAAGAAGGCCGCCCAGCCGACGGCCGCGGCGAAGTCCTCGGTCGAGGTGGACTTCGAGGTCGGCGAGTCGATCACCGTCATGGACGGTCCGTTCGCCACGCTGCCCGCGACGATCAGCGAGGTCAACGCCGACAACCAGAAGCTCAAGGTGCTGGTGTCGATCTTCGGCCGGGAGACGCCGGTCGAGCTGTCGTTCAACCAGGTTTCCAAGATCTGACCGGCTCCCCGCAGCCGTCCCGCGACGGGTCGACAGGGGGATTCCGGCGGCCACGGCAGGACCGGGCAGGACCTACCGTGGATACGGGCGAAGCCACCGTCGTGGTCCCCGCCCGTGCCCGGCCCGGTGATCGGGTCGGGCGAACGGACACCGAAGACACAGGAAGCTAGAGATGCCGCCCAAGAAGAAGAAGCTCGCAGCGATCATCAAGCTGCAGATCTCGGCAGGCCAGGCCAACCCGGCTCCGCCCGTCGGCCCGGCGCTGGGTCAGCACGGCGTGAACATCATGGAGTTCTGCAAGGCCTACAACGCCGCCACGGAGAGCCAGCGCGGCGACGTGGTCCCGGTCGAGATCTCCGTGTTCGAGGACCGCTCGTTCACTTTCGCCCTCAAGACCCCGCCGGCGGCGAAGCTGCTGCTCAAGGCCGCGGGTGTGCAGAAGGGCAGCGGTGAGCCGCACAAGTCCAAGGTCGGCAAGGTGACCGCGGACCAGGTTCGCGAGATCGCGCAGACCAAGATGGTCGACCTCAACGCCAAGGACCTGGACCAGGCTTCGAAGATCATCGCCGGCACCGCCCGGTCGATGGGCCTGACCGTCGAAGGCTGACGACCCGGCATGTGTGGGAGGGCTCGCGCAGCCCTACGCGACCACGACTGATCCACCTCTAAGGACAGAGAATGACTAAGCGCAGCAAGGCATACCAGCAGGCCGCCGAGCTGGTCGACCGCGCGCGGCTGTACGCGCCGCTGGAGGCCGTCGAGCTGGCCAAGAAGACCGCCAAGGTCAAGATGGACCCCACCGTCGAGGTGGCGTTGCGACTGGGCGTCGACCCGCGCAAGGCCGATCAGATGGTCCGCGGCACCGTGAACCTGCCGCACGGCACTGGCAAGACCGTCCGGGTCATCGTGTTCGCCACCGGGGACAAGGCCGCTGAGGCCGAAGCCGCCGGCGCGGACGCGGTCGGCTCCGAAGATCTGATCGAGCGCATCCAGGGCGGCTGGCTCGACTTCGACGCGGCGATCGCCACCCCGGACCAGATGGCGAAGGTCGGCAAGATCGCGCGCGTGCTCGGCCCGCGCGGGCTCATGCCGAACCCGAAGACCGGCACCGTCACCCCGAACGTCACGAAGGCCGTTGACGAGATCAAGGGCGGCAAGATCAGCTTCCGGGTGGACAAGCAGGCGAACCTGCACCTCATCATCGGCAAGGCCTCGTTCGACACCGAGAAGCTGGTGGAGAACTACGCGGCCGCGCTGGACGAGATCCTGCGTTCCAAGCCGTCCACCTCCAAGGGCCGCTACGTCAAGAAGATCACCTTCACGACGACCATGGGCCCCGGCATCCCGGTGGACCCGGCGCTGACCCGGAACCTCACCGAGGCTCCTGCTTGATCTGAGTTCCCACGAAGCGGGCCGTCCCTGTCGGGGCGGCCCGCTTTCGCGCGTCAGGAGCAGCTGGTCGGCTGGTACTGGTCGATCTGCCAGCCGCCGTCGCTCTGCCGGGTCATGCGGAACTCGCCCAGCGGCGGGCCGCCGGAGATCCGCAGCGAGCAGGAGTCGACGAGCGCCTGGTCGCCGGTCTGCTGCATGACGTCGTTGGTGAAGCCGGGGCTGCTGAACGAGTTGGGCTCGGTGACCTGCGAGCCGGCCTTGCGGGCCGCGGTGGCGCAGTCCCCGCTCTGGAAGTGGTAGGCGAAGGCGGCCTTGCCGGGTTCGGTGAACAGCGCGCAGGCCTGCTCGGGATCGTGGGCGACGTAGTTGTAGAGCGCGCGGATCACCTGCTGCGGGGATTCCGGGGTGATCGGCGCGGCGTTCGGCGGCGCCCCGCCGTTGCCGCCGCCGCCACCGCCGCTGCCGCCGAAGTAGTGGCTGATGGCCCAGTTGAGCAGCAGCAGGATCAGCACGATGTAGACGAGCCGCCGGATCAGCTTGAACCGCAGCAGGCCCAGCGCCTTCTTCCACCACGGCCTGCCCCGCGGCGGGCGCGGCGCGGTGAGCGGCTCCTCCTCGGTGCCGGGCGCGGCCGCCCCGGCGGGGCCGGGGGAGCCGCCCTGCTGGCGCTGCCACTCCTGGAACTTCTGGAATTCGAGGAACTGCTGGTACTGCCGGAGCTGCTCGTCGTCGGGCGTCGCGCTCACCGGCGGCGTGCGCTGGTCCGGTGGGTCCACGACCAGTTCGGCGTCCACCACCTCGGGGGCGTTCTCGGACGTCGGGCGGGGGGAGCGGTCGTCGCGGTGCGACTCGTTGGGGTCGGCCACGCCTGACATCTTGCCGTGCCGGGCAAGCGCGATGATCGGTGTCCGCGAGATCGACGCCGCGCGGTGCCGGTTCCGGAGCGTGCGCGCCCGCGCCGCGAGCGGCTCGCCGGAGATCGCCGCCGGTGAGCCGCGGGGGTGCTGTCCGGGACGGTGGAGGCCTGCCGTACTCTGGTCGCAGTTCCACCCAAGACCGCTGGTCTTTCCTCGCGCCGCACGTCGGCGGGAGGAACGAAGGTCCCGTTGCGATGCGGGCGGCCCGCGCAGGAGAACGTGGCGGCACCAGAGCGCTCTGCAGCGCCGGTGCTGAGTACGCCCCGTGCCCTGCTGCGCCGGGGCGTTTTTCGTCTCCTCGGGATCGGTTACCGGCTACGAATCCGCCATCCGCGGATTCCGAGTCGTTCGAAGAGAGGAGGCGACATGGCAAAGCAGGACAAGGTCGACGCGGTCGGCGAGATCGCTGAGCGGTTCACCAACGCGACCACCACCGTGGTGACCGAGTACCGCGGGTTGTCCATGGCGCAGCTGGGGCAGCTGCGCACCGCCCTCGGCGAGGGCGCGACCTACCGCGTCGCGAAGAACACGCTCGTCAAGCGGGCCGCTGAGCAGTCCGGGGTCGACGGCCTCGACGACCTGTTCGTCGGTCCCACGGCGATCGCCTTCATCGAGGGCGAGCCGGTGGACGCGGCGAAGGCGCTGCGCGACTTCGCCAAGGACCACCAGGCCCTGGTGATCAAGGGCGGCTACATGGACGGCCGCGCGATCTCGGTTTCCGAGGTCGAGCGCATCGCCGACCTGGACTCGCGCGAGGTCACCCTGAGCAAGCTGGCCGGCGCGATGAAGGGCAAGTTGACCGAGGCCGCCGGCCTGTTCGCAGCCCCGGCATCGCAGGTCGCACGGCTCGCCGCCGCGCTGCAGGAGAAGAAGGGCGCCGAGTCGGACTCCTGATCCGTCCCGGCCCGGAACGCCGCGCGCGCCGGGATCCCGCCCGCACATCGCACCGCTCGCCCCGGCGAGCGCAGATCTGAAAGGAACGCCGTCATGGCCAAGCTGAGCAACGACGAGCTGCTGGACGTCTTCAAGGAAATGACCCTGCTCGAGCTCTCCGAGTTCGTGAAGCAGTTCGAGGAGACCTTCGACGTCACCGCCGCCGCCCCGGTCGCGGCCGTGGCCGCCCCGGCCGCCGGTGGCGCTGCCGCCGAGGCCGAGGAGCAGGACGAGTTCGACGTCGTCCTGGAGGACGCCGGCGACAAGAAGATCCAGGTCATCAAGGTCGTCCGCGAGGTCGTCTCCGGTCTGGGCCTGAAGGAGGCCAAGGAGCTCGTCGAGGGCGCGCCGAAGGCCCTCCTGGAGAAGGTCGACAAGGACAAGGCCAACGAGGCCAAGGCCAAGCTGGAGGAGTCCGGCGCCAAGATCTCCCTGAAGTGATTTCGCGCCGTCCGGTTCCGAGTCCGCAGGGACGGGGCCGGACGGCTCGCACTTCACGAACGGCCCCGCTTCGGCGGGGCCGTTCTGCGTTCCGGGCCGGATCGATCGGATAACGATCCTCGCGGGTGATCCGAGAACTGGATCACTTTCGCCGCCACGCCGTTTCCGCGGTGATCACGCGGTGTGCGGAACGCGATGGCGGACATCCACTCTGGGTGTCCGCCATTTTTCCGTCCGTGCACATTTCATTGATTTTTTCGGTCTGCGGAACGATGAATTCGGACAGTTCGGAACGGTTTTCGTCCTGCTCTGGGAATCCAAGTGAACTCATGAGTAACCTGTGCGCGTCTCGCTCGTTGCATAGGTGTGACGCTCCTGACGTCGGTTAGTCGAGTCACATATGCGAGGCTCCCCATTCGGGTGCGCTACTGCACCTGGCGGAGTGCTGCCAGCGAGTAACGCGGCCAACGAAGGAACGCGGAGGTGCCGGATGGGTGTCGAGGTCAGGGTCGAGGGCTTGTCGAAGTCCTTCGGCGCGCAGACCATCTGGCGGGATGTGTCGCTGACCCTGCCAACCGGGGAGATCAGCGTGCTGCTGGGACCTTCGGGCACCGGTAAGTCGGTGTTCCTGAAGTCGCTCGTGGGACTCCTCAAGCCGGAGCAGGGCAAAGTCGTGATCGACGGCGTCGACGTCTGCGACTGCTCGGAGAGCAAGCTCTACGAGATCCGGAAGCTGTTCGGCGTCCTGTTCCAGGACGGCGCGCTGTTCGGATCGATGAACCTGTACGACAACATCGCCTTCCCGCTGCGCGAACACACTCGGAAGAACGAGTCCGAGGTTCGCCAGGTGGTCATGGAGAAGATGGAGATGGTCGGGCTCATCGGCGCCGAGTCGAAGCTGCCCGGTGAGATCTCCGGTGGTATGCGCAAGCGGGCCGGCCTGGCCAGGGCGCTGGTGCTGGACCCGGAGATCCTGCTGTTCGACGAGCCGGACTCGGGCTTGGACCCGGTGCGCACGGCCTACCTGAACCAGCTGATCGTGGACTTGAACGCGCAGATCGACGCGACCTGTCTGATCGTCACGCACGACATCAACACGGCCCGCACGGTGCCGGACAACATCGGGATGCTGTTCCGCCGCAACCTGGTGATGTACGGGCCCCGGGAGGTGCTGCTGACCTCGCGCGAGCCGGTCGTGGAGCAGTTCCTCAACGGCCGCAGGCAGGGCCCGATCGGCATGAGCGAGGAGAAGGACGCCGGGCAGATGGCCGCGGAGCTCGCCGAGCTCGAAGGCGACAAGGGCGTCCCCGACATCATCCCGCAGCTCGACGTCTCGCCCGGACTGCCGGAGCGCACCGCGGTGCGGCGCAGGCAGGACCGCGTGATGGCGAACCTGCACTCGCTGACTCCCGAGGCGCAGCAGCAGATCTTCAAGAGCATGAGCGACCAGGAGCGCGAGCACTACGGCATCCGCGCGGGCGTCGCTCCGGCCCAGGCCCCGTCGATGAGCGGCTCGCTGCCGCAGGGCGACGTCGCCCGGGTGCCGCAGCAGGCCGCCTCGCAGCAGGCCACCCGGCCCGCCGGTCCCGCCCCGCAGGCGGCACCGCAGCAGGCGCCGCAGAACCGGCCCCAGCAGAACCAGGCTCCGCAGGGTTCGGCGGCGCCGAACCCGGGTCCGCAAGGTTCCGCCCCGGCGCACGGTCACGCCCGCCCCTCGCCGCGGCCCCGGCCGCGCAGCGGCGAGCCGCCGTTCCAGTCCGGTTTCCAACCCGATGATGAACCGGTGAGCGCCCGCCGCCGTTGGTTCGGACGCCGAAAAGGTGGTGAGCAGTGAGCGCACCGCCCACGCGATCGCGGGCGAGAAGCGCACGATCCTTCCCAGGTGCGGGAGGATTGCGTGAGACGGGCCGTTTGTTCGCACTGGGACTGGACGTGATCCGGTCCATTCCGCGCCGGCCGTTCCAGTTCCGCGAGTTCATCCAGCAGTGCTGGTTCATCGCCAGCGTGACGATCATGCCCACCGCTCTGGTGGCGATTCCGTTCGGCGCGGTCATCGCGCTGCAGCTCGGTTCGCTGACCCGGCAAATCGGCGCCCAGTCGTTCACCGGTGGCGCGAGCGTGCTCGCGATCATCCAGCAGGCCAGTCCGATCGTGACGGCCCTGCTGATCGCCGGTGCCGGTGGTTCGGCGATCTGCGCCGACCTCGGCTCCCGCAAGATCCGCGACGAGATCGACGCGATGGAGGTGCTCGGCGTTTCCGTCGTGCAGCGCCTCGTGGTGCCCAGGGTGCTGGCGGCGATCCTGGTCGCGGTGCTGCTCAACGGCATGGTCAGCGTCGTCGGCGTGCTCGGCGGCTACTTCTTCAACGTGATCATGCAGGGCGGTACGCCCGGTGCCTACATGGCGAGCTTCAACGCGCTGGCGCAGCTGCCGGACGTGTGGATCAGCGAGCTCAAGGCCTTGATCTTCGGTTTCCTGGCGGGCGTGGTCGCGGCCTACCGCGGCTTGAACCCGCCGCCCGGCCCGAAGGGCGTCGGGGACGCGGTGAACCAGGCCGTGGTGATCACCTTCCTGCTGCTGTTCGCGGTGAACTTCATTCTGACCACGATCTACCTCCAGGTCGTGCCGCCCAAGGGGATGTGAGCGGGCATGACGACGATGACGCAGCGCGTGAAGAGCGTGGCTCGCCGGCCACTGCAGATGCTCGACGATCTGGGCGACCAGATGTCGTTCTACCTGCGGACGCTGGGCTGGATCCCGAAGTCGGTCACCCGCTACGCCAAGGAGACCCTGCGGCTGCTGACCGAGGTCAGCTTCGGCAGCGGGGCGCTCGCGGTGATCGGCGGCACGGTCGGCGTGATGATCGGCATGACGCTGTTCACCGGCACCGTGGTGGGCCTGCAGGGCTACGCGGCGCTGAACCAGCTGGGCACCTCGGCGTTCGCCGGGTTCGTCTCGGCGTACTTCAACACCCGTGAGATCGCGCCCCTGGTGGCCGGTCTGGCGCTGTCGGCCACGGTCGGCTCCGGGTTCACCGCGCAGCTCGGCGCGATGCGGATCTCCGACGAGATCGACGCGCTGGAGGTCATGGGCGTGCCCAGCCTCCCGTACCTGGTGACGACGCGGGTGATGGCCGGGTTCGTCGCGGTGGTCCCGTTGTACGTGCTGGGGCTGCTGACCTCGTACCTGGCGGCGCGCACGGTGACGGTGCAGCTCTACGGGCAGTCGGCCGGTACCTACGACCACTACTTCAACCTGTTCCTCCCACCGGAGGACGTGCTGTGGTCGTTCTTGAAAGTGCTCATCTTCAGCGTCGTGGTGATCATGACGCACTGCTACTACGGCTACCGCGCCAGCGGCGGCCCGGCAGGGGTGGGCATCGCGGTGGGGCGCGCGGTGCGCACGGCGATCGTGACGACCGCTCTGCTCGACTTCTTCCTCAGCCTCGCGATCTGGGGCACCACGACGACGGTTCGGATCACGGGATGAGTACTCGCAGCGCATTGTTCACGGCGCGGCGCAGACTGCTGGGTCTGTCGCTGTTGATGTGCATCATGCTGTTCTTCGCCTTCACCATCGCCACCTACCAGCGCGCCTTCGAGTCCAGCGTGGACGTGGTGCTCAAGGCCGCGCGCAGCGGGAACCAGCTGCTGCCCGAGTCGGACGTCAAAGCGCACGGCATGATCATCGGCCGGGTCGACGAGGTGCGGCCCACCGACGAGGGCGCGGAGCTGCACTTGGCGCTGGAGCCGGACAAGGCGCGGCTGCTGCCCGCGAACGTGTCGGCGAGGCTGCTGCCGCGGACGTTGTTCGGTGAGCGCTACGTGTCGCTGGACGTGCCGGAGCAGGCGTCGTCGACGCGGCTGGCCGCGGGCGATGTGATCTCGCAGGACCGGACGCGCGCGTCGGTGGAACTGGAGACGGTGCTGGCGGACACGATGCCGGTGCTGCAGGCGGTGCACCCGGACGACCTGGCGGTGACGCTGAATTCGCTGGACCAGGCGCTCGACGGTCGCGGTGAAGAGGTCGGCGACACGATCACGCGGCTGAACCAGTACGTCGAGGGGCTCAACCCGTCCGTCCCGCAGCTGCAGGAGAACCTGCGCCAGCTGGTGGGCGTGGCCGAGACCTACGAACAGGCGGCCCCGGACGTGCTGCAGGCGCTGGGCGATCTGTCGGTGACCTCGCGGACCCTGGTGGACCAGCAGGAGAACCTGCGGTCGCTGACCTCGCAGCTGACCACGACGTCGAACGACGCGACCGGTTTCCTGGAAGCCAACGGCGACGACCTCATCAGGTTGGGCGAGTCGACGCGGCCCACCGCGGACGTGCTCGCGAAGTACTCCCCGTCGTTCCCGTGCTTCCTCAAGGGCATGGCCGACTACGTGCCGCTGATCAACGACGCCTTCGGCGTCGGCACCAAGGAGCCGGGTCTGCACATCACGCTCGAAATCGTGCCGAACCGCGGGAAGTACATCCCGAACCAGGACGAGCCGGTGTACGGCGACAAGCGCGGGCCGCGCTGCTACGACTTCGTCAACGGCCCCAAGCCGTTCCCGCAGTACCCGCCGGACGGTCCGCTCAACGACGGTTCGGTGCCGCCGCCCGCGGCCCGCACCGGCAACGAGGGCCTGCTGCCCAGCGGTGGGGCCCCGGCGAGCACCTCGCCGCAGTCGGCGAGCGCGCCGGCCCTCGATGACCTCGGACTGCAGAACTCGCCGGCCGAACGGGACATGGTCTCGACGGTGCTGGCGCCGACGATGGGCACCTCCGCCCAGGGCGTGCCCGGTTGGGGCTCGCTGCTGGTCGGACCGGTGCTTCGCGGAGCGGAGGTGAGCTACCGATGAACGCGCGCGGAATCCTCGGGCCACTGGTCAAGTTCGGCATCTTCGTGCTCGTCACGGTGCTGGCCAGCGGCGTCCTGGTGATCACCATCGCGAACAACGACCTGCGCTCCTCGGAGTCCTACAGCGCCCGGTTCACCGACGCCACGGCCCTCAACGAGGGCGACGAGGTGCGGATCTCGGGTGTGAAGGTCGGCCAGATCGAGCAGATCAGCGTCGTGGACCGGCGGGTCGCGGAGGTCGAGTTCAACGTCTCGCAGCGCAAGCTGCCCAAGTCGGTGCGGGCCACGATCAAGTACCGCAACCTGGTCGGCCAGCGCTACCTCGCGCTGGAGCAGGGCGCGGGCGCACCGAACGACTACCTGCCCACCGGCGGCACGATCCCGCTGGAGCAGACCAAACCCGCGCTGGACCTCACGGTGCTGCTCGGCGGTTTCAAGCCGCTGTTCCAGGCGCTGTCGCCGGACGACGTGAACAAGCTGTCCTACGAGATCATCCAGGTCCTGCAGGGCGAGGGCGGCACGGTGCAGAGCCTGCTGGCGCACACGGCGTCGCTGACCTCCACGCTGGCCGCGAAGGACCAGGTGATCGGGGAGGTCGTCAACAACCTCAACGGGGTGCTCGGCACCGTCAACGCCCGCGACGACCAGCTCTCCGGGCTGATCGTGCAGTTGCAGCAGGTCGTGTCCGGTCTCTCCGAGGACCGCGACTCCATCGGTGAAGCGGTGGGCGCGCTGGACGGCCTCACCAACACCACCGCCGGACTGCTCACCGAAGCGCGGCCGCCGTTGCAGCAGGACATCGCCGGGCTCGGCGAACTGTCCAAGAACCTCAACGACAACGAAGAGATCACCGAACGCACGTTGCAGAACATGCCGGACAAGCTGAACACCATCACGCGCACCGGCACGCACGGAGCGTGGTTCAACTTCTTCCTGTGCGGATTGTCCGGCCAGGTCGGCATCGGTGATCTGAACATCCCGCTGCCGCTGATGCCGGTGACCCAGCCGAGGTGCCAAGCATGACGTCTTTCCAGAAGCGCGATCCGCTGAAGATCGGCGTGGCCGGGATCCTGGTGCTGCTCATCGGGTTCGCCGTCGCGATGAACTTCGAGCGGCTGCCGCTGATCAGCGGCACCAGCTACCAGGCGAACTTCAGCGAGGCCGCCGGTCTGGTGCCGGACAACGAGGTCCGGGTCGCCGGGGTGAAGGTCGGCACCGTCAGCTCGGTCGAGCTCGAAGGCGATCACGTCGCGGTGTCGTTCCGGGTCAAGGACACCTGGATCGGGAACAACACCACGGCCGCGATCAAGATCAAGACGCTGCTCGGGCAGAAGTACCTGGCGCTGGACCCGCGCGGTGACGAGGAGCAGTCCTCCTCGGACCCGATCCCGCTGAACCGCACGATGGCGCCCTACGACGTGATCGAAGCGTTCAGCGGCCTGCAGCGGACCGTCGGCAGCATCGACACCCAGCAGCTCGCCGACAGCTTCCGCACGTTGTCCGACACGTTCTCCGACACCCCGGACGACGTGCGCGGGGCGCTCAACGGGCTCTCCGCGCTGTCGCAGACGATCTCCTCGCGCGACCAGCAGCTCAAGGAGCTGCTGGCGAACACCGCGAACGTGTCCCGCACCGTCGCCGACCGCAACGCGGAGTTCGAGAAGCTGCTCGCCGACGGGAACCTCCTGCTGGAGGAGATCCGCGACCGCCGCGACCAGATCAGCTCGCTGCTCGACGGCACCCGTGCGCTGTCCGCGCAGCTGAGCGGACTCGTCGACGACAACGCCGCGCAGCTCGGCCCGACCCTGGCCCAGCTGGACAAGGTCACCAAGATGCTGCAGCGCAACCAGGACAACCTCAGCCGCAGCATCGAGGCCTTCGGGCCGTTCACCAGGGTGTTCTCCAACGTGCTCGGCACCGGCCGCTGGTTCGACACCTACATCTGCGGCCTGCTTCCGCCCGCCGTCGGCCCGCTCAACCCGGAGGGCTGCAAGCCATGAGCACCCGGAAACCACCCCTCACCAGCCTGATCGCGATCGCCTGCGCGGTCGCGCTGCTGGCCACCGGCGCCGTGTGGTGGCTGTTCTACGGAGCCAACGAGAAGCGCGTCACCGCGTACTTCTCCGCGGCCGTCGGCGTCTACCCGGGCGGCGACGTGCGGATGCTGGGCGTGCCGATGGGCACCGTCGACGAGGTCACCCCGAACGGGCGGACGGTGCGCGTGACGATGTCGCTGGACCGCGACGTGGACGTGCCCGCCGACGTCAACGCGGTGCTCGTCTCGCCCAGCGTCGTCAGCGACCGGTACGTGCAGCTCGCTCCCGTCTACAAGGGAGGACCGAAGCTCGCCGAGGGCGCGGTCATCCCGAAGGAGCGCACCGCGACGCCCGTCGAACTCGACGAGGTCTACCGCAGCCTCAACGACATCACCTCCGCGCTCGGCCCGGACGGGGCGAACAAGGACGGCGCGCTCAGCGACCTGCTCAACACCGGGGCCGCGAACCTCGACGGCAACGGCCAAGCGCTCGCCGACACGCTGCAGCACCTCGGCCAAGCGGGCAGCACGCTGTCCGGCAGCAGCAAGGACCTGTTCGCGACCGTCGACAACCTGCAGCGGTTCACCTCGATGCTCAACTCCAACGACGAGCAGGTGCGCCGGTTCAACACCCAGATGCAGGAGGTCAGCTCGCTGCTGGCCGGGGAGCGCGAAGACCTCGGCGCATCCATGGCGGAACTGGCCGTCGCGCTGGGTAAGGTCGAATCCTTCGTCCGGGACAACCGGGAAGGGCTCAAGTCCAACGTGGACCAGCTCAACGGCGTGGCGCAGGTGCTGGTGAACCAGAAGGCGGCGCTGTCGGAATCGCTGACGGACGCGCCGCTGGCCCTGGGCAACCTGCAGAACTCCTACAACGCGGCCTCCGGAACCCTGGACACCCGCGCGGTGATCAACGAGCTGAACGAGCCGCCGCTGGTCGGCGTGTGCAAGCTCGTCCGCCAACCGGCCGCGGGCACCCCGCTGCAGCTGCCGGACAACGTGCTCGACGCCTGCAACGCGATCCAGCCGGTGCTCGACGGGCTGCTGCCCGTCTCCAGCATCGCGGACCTGCTCTCGCAGGTGCAGGGGAATCCGCCCGCGCAGCAGAACGGCGGCGCGGCCGGGGACCCCGTGCTCCCGCTCGGTGGCACCGGTGCCCCGCTCGTCACCGGAGGTGGCCAGTGATCAGCCGCGGAACCTTCGCGAACCGGCGGGCGGCTCGGCCCGCGGGATCGGCCCGGCTCGGCGCCGGGAAGATCGTCGCCCTCGCCACCACCGCGCTGGTGCTGGTGAGCGGCTGCGGATTCACCGGAGTCTCCGGCTTACCGCTGCCCGGCGGCGCCGACCTCGGCGACAAGCCCTACCAGGTGAAGGTGCGCTTCGCTGACGTCCTGGACCTGGTGCCCAACGCCGGAGTGCGCGTCAACGACGTGCCCGTCGGCCGGGTCAGCGAGATCGGACTCGCCCCCGGCTCCTGGGACGCCGAAGCGGTCCTGCAGGTCAACCGCGACGTCAAGCTGCCGGGCAACGCCATCGCCCGGCTGCGCCAATCCAGCCTGCTCGGTGAGAAGTACGTCGAACTCGCCGTGCCGCCCGAACCCGAGGCGCCGCAGGGCAAGCTCATCAACGGCGACGTCATCGGCATCGACCGCAGCGGTCGCAACCCCGAGGTCGAAGAAGTCCTCGGTGCGCTGTCGCTGCTGCTCAACGGCGGTGGCGTGTCCCAGCTGCAGAACATCACCCGCGAGCTCAACAACGCGCTCGAAGGACGCGAAGCCGACGCCCGCAACCTGCTCGGCAACCTCGACGAACTCGTCGCCGGCCTGGACGCGCAGCGCGACGACATCACCCGCGCCCTCGACAGCGTCAACCGGCTCTCCGCGAGCCTCAACGAGCAACGCGGCAACATCGACACCGCGCTGCGCGACCTCGAACCCGGACTGCGCGTGCTCAACGACCAGCGCGGTCAGCTCGTGACGATGCTGCAGTCGCTGGACAAGCTCTCCGGGGTCGCCACCAACGTCGTCGACCAGAGCCAGGACGACCTGGTGCACAACCTGCAAGCCCTGCAACCGACGCTGGCGCAGCTGGAGGCGGCGGGCGACGACCTGCCGAAGTCCTTCGAGATCCTGCTGACCTACCCGTTCACCGACGGCGCGGCGCAAGGCATCAAGGGCGACTACACGAACCTCTACATCGACGCCGATCTCAACCTCACCAACATCATCGGCAACATCGGCCGCGCCCGGCAGCCGCTGATCGACCTGCCCGGAGCACCGCCGCTGCCGCTGCAACCGCAGGCGCCGCAGGCACCGGGAACGGGCGGCACCGATCCCACGGCACCCGAAACGTCTCCCGCCCCGAAGCCGGACGACGAAGACGGTGGGCTGCTCGACTTCCTGTTCGGAGGCGATGACTGATGCTCACGCGCAAAACCCGTCTGCAGATCGTCGCGTTCCTGGCGATCGCGCTCGTCGGCATCGGCTACGCGGGTGCCCGCTACGCCGGGCTGGACCGGTTGCTCGGTCCGCGCGGCTACGTCGTGACCATGAACCTGGCCGACTCCGGCGGCATCTTCGACAACGCCGAGGTCACCTACCGCGGCGTGCCCATCGGGCGGGTCGGGGAGATGAAGCTCACCAGCGGTGGGATCGAAGTGCCGCTGGACATCGAGGCCGGGCACAAGCGCATCCCCTCCGACGTCGATGCCGTGGTCACCAACCGCTCCGCCGTCGGTGAGCAGTACGTCGACCTGCGGCCCAGGAAGGACGGCGGACCGTTCCTGAAGGACGGCTCCGTCATCAACCGCGCCGCCACCAGCACCCCGCTGCCGGTGGAAGATCTGATGACCAACCTGGACGACTTCGCGAAGTCCGTGCCCGAGGACTCGCTGCGCACCGTCGTCAACGAGCTCGGCACCGCGTTCCGGGACAACGGCGGCAACCTGCAGCGCGTGCTCGACACGACGCGGGAGTTCACCACCGAAGCCCAGCAGCACCTGCCGCAGACCCGGCAGCTGCTGGAGGACGGCACCACGGTGCTCGCCACGCAGAACGAGCAGGGCTCCGCGATCCGCTCCTACAGCTCCGACCTGAAGTTGCTGGCCGAGCAGCTGCGCACGTCCGACCCGGACCTGCGGAACCTGATCAAGAAGGCGCCGCCCGCCGCGCGCCAGGTCAGCGGGCTGCTCAACGAGACGGGGCCGCAGCTGGGCACCCTGATCACCAACCTGACCAGCACCACCGACCTGCTCGCCGCCAACAACGACGGCATCGAGCAGCTGATGGTGACCTACCCGATGGTCTCCGCGGGCGGATACAGCGTGGTTCCGGGCGACGGCACCGCCCACTTCGGGCTGGCCCTCAACATCTTCGACCCGCTTCCGTGCACGGCGGGTTACGAAGGAACCGACAAACGTGCGGGTAACGACCTCGCGCCGACACCGCTGAACACTGATGCACACTGTGCGGAGCCGCCGGGTAGCCCGATCAACGTCCGCGGGGCGCAGAACGCTCCTGGACAGTGACCTCCGACGGCACCGTGAAACGAGGTGACCCGATGACCGAGAACGCGGCCGACGCCGGCCCCGAACCCGAGAACCGCACGTCCAGGACCACGCGGTCGCCACTGCTGATCCCGTCGATCGCGCTCGCCGTGGCCCTCGTGGCGGCGCTGTTCTTCGGCGTCAGCTGGGCCGTCGCGGCCAACGGCGGCAGCGCCGCCTACGGTGCCGAACGGGATGCCGCGCTGCAGGCGGGCACCCAGTCGATCATCAACTTCAACACGCTCGACCACCGCGACGTGCAGCACGGGCTCGACCTGTGGGAGCGCTCGTCCACCGGGCCGCTGCACGAGGACGTCGTGCGCGGTCGGCAGCAGTACGCCGACAGCATCACGCAGGCCAAGACGGTCACCCAGGCCGAGGTGCTCTCCGCCGGGCTCACCGAGCTCAACGAGCGCGCCGGCAAGGCCCGCATGATCGCGGTGGTGAAGGTGACCGTGACCCCGGAGGGCCAGCCGCCCACCGAGAAGCGCAGCCGGTACCAGGCCGAGCTCACCCGTGAGGGCGCGGACTGGAAGCTCAGCGTCCTCGGTCCCGTCGCGGTCGGCTGAGCCCGGCCCGCCCCGATCCAGCTGTGCCGACTCGTTCGTACTAGGAGTGGTTCCCGTGTCCAGTCCCCGCCGTCCCGGATCGACGTCGCGGCGGCGCGTCGCCGGTCAGCGCAGCCGTTCCGGCTCCACCGCGAACAGCACCCGGATCGGGCTCAACCGGCCGGAGGATTCGGCCGAGGCCGTCGACGAGGCGGCCACCGAGGAACAGACCGGTGCGACGCCGGACACCGAGACCGGCGCGACGTCGGCCGAGGAGACCGAGGACGCGCAGGAGCAGGCGGCTCAGGCGGACGACGCCACGCCCGGCGAGTCCGACGGCTCCGAGGTGACCGCCGAGCCCGCCGATGAGCCGCAGGACGGCCCGGTCAGCACCGGCAAGGCCGGACGCGCGAAGCGCAACGGCACGACGCACCAGACCACGCCGGGCGCGGGTCAGGACGGCGCCGCCCAGCAACCGGCCCGCTCGAACCAGCCGGACGCCGAACGGCCCGGCGACGTCGACGAGGCGCAACGCGCGGAGGGCGACCCGGCCGAGCAGTCCGAGTCCGACGCGGAGCCCGCCACCGGTGGCCGCGGCGCAACCAAGAACCTGATCGCCGCGATGCTGGTGGCGACGGTGGTGCTCGCCGGCCTCGCCGCCTGGTTCGGCGTCGAGGCCTACGCCGTGCGCAACGGCAACCAGGCGCTCTCCGACCAGGCCACCACCAGCGAGGTCAACGGGCAGATCTCCGACGGCGTCGAGAAGATCTTCTCCTACGACTTCGCCGACACCGGCAAGACCGAGCAGGCCGCTAAGGACCTGCTCACCGGTGGTGCCGTCGGCGAGTACGACAAGCTGTTCGCCACCGTGAAGGAGCAGGCGCCGATCCAGAAGCTGGTCGTGACCACCACGGTCAAGGCAAGCAGCGTGACCCGTCTGGAAGGCGACCGCGCCGAGGTGCTGCTGTTCGTGGACCAGAACGCGACCCGCACCGACGTCGGCGGTCAGCCCTCGGTCGGCCCGGCGCAGGTGGTCATCAACGCGGAGAAGCACGGCGACGACTGGAAGATCGCCCAGATCACCCAGCGGTGATCCACTGCTTGTCCTTGGTCTTGGCTTGAGTAGTGGGTCGCTCAGCGGAACCTCAGCGGCCTTCTCGCTGCGGGATCGATTTCTGATGTACGTCCGATACACGGCGAAATCGCTGTCCTCGCGAGAAGGCCGCTGAGAACCCGCCGGTGGTCACCTTGCTCAAGCTGGTCGCTGCTCAGCGGCTCCGCCGCTGACAGGACAACGACCGACAACGCCGCTCAGGCAGCGGCCTTCCCTCCAGGTCGGTGGGAAGGCCGCTGAGCGAACGTGGTGCACGCTGAGTCGGTTCCCCTGGGAGCTCGGGTCGTCAGGGGCCTACGTGCAAGTGGGCTGACCAGCGGGACGGTGCCTCGGGGAAGTCCGCGCGCAAGCGGCGGGCGGCGTCGTGCAGGGCGTGCGCCGCTCGGCCGGTGTCGAACTCCTCGGAACCGAACACGGCTTCGTAGACCTCGGAGTGCACGTCCACGGCGCAGTCCTCGTCGACCTCCCACAGGGTGCCGATGACGTGCGCGAATCCCGCGAAACCCAACGCGGAGGCCAGCGGCACCGCCGCGGCCGACGGGGCGTCCACGAACGTCGAGCAGCGCCCCAGGTAGCCGAACTCGACCTGGTGCAGCCCCAACTGCCCCAGTTCCACCACGCCCAGCCCCCGCTGCGGTGGCTCCCGATCCAGCACGAGCCCCGCCGCGGGCTGGCCCGGGTACTGCGCGCTCGGTTCGCACACGTGCACCCACGCCGTGTCGGGCAGCAGCTGCTGGACCTCCACCGCCGACGTCGAACGCGGGGACAGCACCTCGGCGTCCGGCCAGTACCGGGCGAGGATCTGGTTCTCCCGCGGCAACTCCCGCGCCCCCGGCTCCAGCGAGTCGGCGGCCACCAGCGCCCGGCCGCCGTCCGGCACCGGGCGGCGCCTGGTGTCGTTCAAGGTGCTCAGCGACGGCGCGTACGAGGACACGACCCGGTCCAGGGCGCTCGCCCCGTCCTTCGAAGCCGCCGCGTGCAGCGGCAGGAAGCTCAACGCCCCCAGCACGTACCACCACATGCGCGGCCAGCGCTGCCCCTCCGCCGGTTGCTGCACGTAGCCCATCCGGTCCAGGACCGGGCGGGTGATGTTGTGCCACAACCAGTCGAGCGCCTCCAGCAGCGCGCGCTGATCGCGCTGGTCCGTCGCCGCCAGGGCCGCCCGCGCCTGCTCGGCCGCCGAATCCGGGCCCGCTCCCGGCAGCGGCACCGTCATCACCCGGCCGGCGAACAAGATCAACGCATCGGAGCGGTACCGGCTCAGGTTGACCAGCACCACGGAGCCTTCGGCACCGTTGCCCGCCAGCTCGGCGAACGGCTGTAATCGCAGGTGCCCGGCGTGCGCCGGATCGGAGCGCACCTCGCGGAGCAGGTCCTCCCACGCGTCGACCAGCCGTGCGCGCAGCGCGACGCCCTCGTCCGGATCGGTCAGCGCGGGCTCACCCGGCGGCCGATCGAGCAGCCGGCGCAACCGGACCGCTTCATCGGCCAGCTCCGGGTGATCGCGGTGCAGACCGCCCAGCTCACCGCCCGCGGGCAGGAAGTCCGACAGCAGCGCGACGCGGCCGTGCTCCAGCAGTTCCACGGCGCGTTCCGGCTCGCCGTTCTCCACCGCGCACGCGGCGGCGTCCGCGGCGATCAAGGCCCAGCGCTGCTGCATCGCGGGGGAGGCCACGGCTCGCTTCGCCCGGGTGACCAGCGGCAGCAGTTCGACGGCCGAGGTGAACGACTCCACCGCCTCCGACCACCGCTGCGCGCCCGCGGCGAGCCGACCGTTCAAGCTCGCCGCCCGCAGCCGGTGGTCGGCCGGAGCCGAAGTCTGCGCCGCGGCCTCTCCGAGCACCCGCCGCGCCCAGCGGTAGAACCGGCGACGTCCGGTGCGCTGGTGCAGGGACTGCAGCGCCCGGCCCAAGTGCGTGGCGACCGCGGCCCGCTCCGGGGCGTCCGCGGCCATCGCCTCCAGCGCCCGGTCGAACCATTCGACCGCGGTCTCCAGCTCGCCGGTGCGCGTGGTGCGGCGGAACCGGTGCGCCGAGATCACTCCCAGCTGTGCCCACGCCAGGTGCTGCGCCGTCTCGGCAGCCGCGGCCGCCTGCTGGCACACCTGCTCGGCGCGGTCCAGGTCGGCTTCGTCGGCGCTGCTCTCGTAGCGGGTGAGCAGGCTCAGCGCCAGCGAGTGCAGCACCTTGCCGTTCTGCGACGACTCCACCGACGCTTCGCCGGCGGCGACCGCGGTGTCCAGCGCGTCCGACTCTGCGCCGTGCAGGAAATGCCTGCGCAGCAAGGCTCCGTACCCGGCCAGCGCGAACGGCTGCTCCGGATCGTCGGGCGCCATCCCGCGCGCGCTCGCCGAATAGGCGCGCAGCGTGCGGCGCAACGGCCCCGGCTCACCGGTGCTGTCCACGTGCTCGGTGGTGGACTCGGCGAGCAGCACCAGGGCACGCCCGAGCAGCGGATGTCCGGCGGTCAGCACGCCCAGCACGCCGACCAGCTCGCTGATCCCCGCTTCCAGGTCGGCCAGGTCCCCGGCCTGCTCGAAGCGCAACCGCAACGCGCTCGCCAGGTGGCACAGCGCGTTGCGCCGCGGCTCGCCGTCGGCCAACCCGTCGGCGCCGCGACGGAGGTGCGTGATGCCTTCGTCCAGGTCCTGCGGGGACCCGGTGCGCTGGTAGCGGCGCAGCAGCGCCGCACCGAGGTTGATCCGCAGCTCCGCGGCTTCCGCCCCGCCCCCGCGGGACGCCGCGCGTGCCGCCTCCCGGAACGCGTCGATCGACTGGTCGTCCGATCGCGGGTCCTCGGCGAGCCGGGCGTGGGTCTTCAGCGCGTTCGCCAACCGGACCAAGGTCATGATCCGGCGCGGGTCCCGGCGCGGGGTCTGCTCGGTGGCGGTGCGGGCCGCCCGCACCGATTCCTCGGCGTGCCCGACGGAACCGCTCGACGTGGCCAGCTCGGTCAGCGCCAGCGCGAGGTTGCACCGGTAGAGCACCAGGTCCGGGTCGCCCTGGTCGGCCTGCGAGGACGCATCCCGGTAGTACGTGACCGCGTCTTCCAGGTCTCCCGGCTGTCTGCTGCTCAGGTACATCAGCTGGGACGCGCTGCCCAGGTTGTTCAGCACCCCGGCGCGCGCCGGATCGCGATCGTCGAGCACTCCCGCGGTGGCGCGGAACACCTCGGTGACCCAGGGCAGC
Organism: Saccharopolyspora gloriosae; assembly: GCF_014203325.1. Classification (NCBI taxonomy): domain Bacteria; kingdom Bacillati; phylum Actinomycetota; class Actinomycetes; order Pseudonocardiales; family Pseudonocardiaceae; genus Saccharopolyspora; species Saccharopolyspora gloriosae. The sequence continues at coordinate 147,334 of NZ_JACHIV010000001.1, forward strand.
CGCGCGAAGTCGAGCGTGGAGATGATCTCGTTCATCGCCTTGATGGCGTCGGCGTAGCGCTGCTCCGGACTTTGCCGGGCCTGGGGCGATGTCGGCCCCGGATCAGCGGCTGCCTGCGTCGGCACGGCCTGCCCGCCCGTCCCGGTGAACCACGACGCTCCAGCCTCGGCGCCCTGCTGCTCCCCGGTCGAACGCGCCCGACCGTCGGCGAGCTCGTCCGGCCGACCCGCATCGTCATTCATCCCGATTCTCCTGTGGCATGCTCACACGACTATCAACGTCGCGGCGTCGCGGGACGTTTCACCGTACCGATGTTCGCGGGTACCGAATAGCCCGTGCGCCAGCGGCGATGGGCCGGTTGCCGGAGCACGCGTTCCGTGCACGATCCGCGACTCCCTGCGAGGTCAGGTGGGCGATGTTCCACTCCCGCGCCCCGCCGGACGACTCGCCCGAAGCCCGGTGGCGTGAGATGGCCGACAACGCTGGCGGCCTTCTGGATCATAGGGGAACAGTGGTCATCTTCGGGGCCGAAACCGGACGAATCCGGGTGCGGTGAGCGACCGCCCGTGCTTGTCCAGGGCTGCGCGAACACTGGCGGAAATTCGCCGAAACCACCGGTCTGTGGAGTTGTGACCAGGTATAACGACCGCTTTGTCGATCACGTCGAGTGATCGTGTCTTGCGCCACGAGGGTGATCGGAGCGTGATCTCTTGACTGTCGGCTGCGGCGGGTTCACTCTGGTCACCAACACGGGCAGGGCCTCGCGAGGTGCGGCTCCGCAGACGACTTCCGGGACGGTTCGTCGGCGGGCCCCTCGACAGGTGGCGTCGTAGCGTCTAGACTGCTACTTTGCGCTGCCCTCTTTCCGCCCTCCCCATGACGGGACGTAGGATCGTGGGCGCCATTGCACCCTTGACAGTCGTGTTAGCTGGTTGCCAACGCCTCCTGACGCGGCTGTAGCCAGTTCAGAGTCCCGGAAGGACGCATCTTGGCAGTCTCCCGCGCGACCAAGGTCTCTGCAGCTTCCAACTACACGTCGGGGATCGCTGGGGCACCCAGGCGGGTCTCGTTCGCGAACATCCGCGAACCGTTGGAAGTACCTGATCTGCTCGATCTGCAGGTCCAGTCCTTCGAATGGCTTGTCGGCAATGAGGCCTGGTTCCAGCGCCGGGTCGACGCCGGCGAAGATAGCCCAGTCGGTGGCCTGGAAGAAGTCCTCAGCGAGATCTCCCCGATCGAGGACTTCTCCGGATCGATGTCCCTGTCCTTCACTGATCCGCGCTTCGACGAGGTCAAGGCCTCGGTTGACGAGTGCAAGGACAAGGACATGACCTACGCGGCCCCGCTGTTCGTCACGGCGGAGTTCACCAACCACACCACTGGCGAGATCAAGAGCCAGACGGTGTTCATGGGTGACTTCCCGGTCATGACCAACAAGGGCACCTTCATCATCAACGGCACCGAGCGCGTCGTGGTGTCCCAGCTCGTGCGCTCGCCCGGCGTCTACTTCGACAGCTCGGTCGACAAGACGACCGACAAGGACGTCTACAGCGTCAAGATCATCCCCAGCCGCGGTGCGTGGCTGGAGTTCGACGTCGACAAGCGCGACACCGTGGGTGTCCGCATCGACCGCAAGCGCCGCCAGCCGGTCACCGTGCTGCTCAAGGCGCTGGGCTGGAGCGCCGAGGCGATCCGCGAGCGGTTCGGCTTCTCCGAGACGCTGATGGCGACCCTGGAGAAGGACCACACCGCCGGTCAGGACGAGGCGCTGCTGGACATCTACCGCAAGCTGCGTCCGGGTGAGCCCCCGACCAAGGAGAGCGCGCAGACCCTCCTGGAGAACCTGTTCTTCAAGGAGAAGCGCTACGACCTGGCCCGCGTCGGCCGCTACAAGGTCAACAAGAAACTGGGCCTGGAGCTGCCGTTCGACTCCGGCGTCCTCACCGAGGACGACATCGTCACGACGATCGAGTACCTCGTCCGGCTGCACGCCGGCGAGACCTCGATGGGCGAGGGCGACCTGGAGGTCCCGGTCGAGGTCGACGACATCGACCACTTCGGCAACCGTCGCCTGCGCACCGTCGGCGAGCTGATCCAGAACCAGGTTCGGGTCGGCCTGTCCCGCATGGAGCGCGTCGTCCGCGAGCGGATGACCACGCAGGACGTCGAAGCGATCACGCCGCAGACGCTGATCAACATCCGCCCGGTGGTGGCGGCGATCCGCGAGTTCTTCGGTACCTCGCAGCTCTCCCAGTTCATGGACCAGACCAACCCGATCGCGGGCCTGACGCACAAGCGTCGTCTCTCCGCGCTCGGACCGGGCGGTCTCTCCCGGGAGCGCGCCGGCATGGAGGTCCGCGACGTCCACCCGTCGCACTACGGCCGGATGTGTCCGATCGAGACGCCGGAAGGCCCGAACATCGGTCTGATCGGCTCGCTGGCCACCTTCGCCAGGGTCAACCCGTTCGGCTTCATCGAGACGCCGTACCGCAAGGTCGTCGACGGCCGGGTCACCGACCAGATCGACTACCTGACCGCGGACGAGGAAGACCGCTACGTCAAGGCGCAGGCGAACGCGCCGATCGACGAGGACGGCACCTTCCTCGACGAGCGCGTCCTGGGTCGCCGTAAGGGCGGCGAGGTCGAGCTGCTGGCTCCGACCGAGATCGACTACATGGACGTCTCGCCGCGGCAGATGGTCTCCGCCGCGACCGCGATGATCCCGTTCCTCGAGCACGACGACGCGAACCGCGCCCTGATGGGTGCGAACATGCAGCGTCAGGCGGTGCCGCTGCTGCGCAGCGAGTCGCCGCTGGTCGGCACCGGCATGGAGCTCCGCGCCGCCGTCGACGCCGGGGACGTGGTGACCGCCGACAAGGCGGGCGTCATCGAAGAGCTCTGCGCCGACTACGTGACGGTGATGGCCGACGACGGCACCCGGCACACCTACCGGCTGCAGAAGTTCAACCGCTCGAACCACGGCACCTGCACCAACCAGAAGCCGATCGTGAACGAAGGCGATCGCGTCGAGGTCGGTCAGGTCATCGCGGACGGGCCGTGCACCCAGAACGGCGAGATGGCGCTGGGCAAGAACCTGCGCGTGGCCATCATGCCGTGGGAGGGGCACAACTACGAAGACGCGATCATCCTGTCCCAGCGCCTGGTGCAGGACGACGTGCTCACCTCGATCCACATCGAGGAGCACGAGGTCGACGCTCGCGACACCAAGCTGGGCGCCGAGGAGATCACCCGGGACATCCCGAACGTCTCCGAGGACGTGCTGGCCGACCTCGACGAGCGCGGCATCATCCGGATCGGCGCCGAGGTGCAGGGCGGCGACATCCTCGTCGGCAAGGTCACGCCCAAGGGCGAGACCGAGCTGACCCCGGAGGAGCGGCTGCTGCGCGCGATCTTCGGCGAGAAGGCGCGCGAAGTGCGCGACACCTCGCTGAAGGTGCCGCACGGCGAGACCGGCAAGGTCATCGGCGTGCGCGTGTTCAACCGCGACGAGGACGACGAGCTGCCCCCGGGCGTCAACGAGCTCGTGCGGGTCTACGTGGCGCAGAAGCGCAAGATCCAGGACGGCGACAAGCTCGCCGGCCGGCACGGCAACAAGGGCGTCATCGGCAAGATCCTGCCGATCGAGGACATGCCGTTCACCGAGGACGGCGCCCCGGTCGACATCATCCTGAACACCCACGGTGTTCCGCGACGGATGAACATCGGCCAGGTGCTGGAGACCCACCTCGGGTGGATCGCCTCGCAGGGCTGGTCCATCGACGGGGACCCGGACTGGGCGAAGCGGCTGCCGTCGGACCTCTACGAGGTCGAGGCCGGCACCAACACCGCCAGCCCCGTCTTCGACGGTGCCCGTGAGGAAGAGATCACCGGCCTGCTCGGCTCGACCCTGCCGAACCGCGATGGTGAGCGCATGGTCAAGGCGAACGGCAAGGCGCAGCTGTTCGACGGGCGCAGCGGTGAGCCGTACCCGTACCCGGTGGCCCTCGGCTACATGTACATCCTGAAGCTGTCGCACCTGGTGGACGACAAGATCCACGCCCGGTCGACCGGCCCGTACTCGATGATCACCCAGCAGCCGCTGGGCGGTAAGGCGCAGTTCGGTGGCCAGCGCTTCGGTGAGATGGAGTGCTGGGCCATGCAGGCCTACGGCGCCGCGTACACCTTGCAGGAACTGCTGACGATCAAGTCCGACGACGTCATCGGTCGCGTGAAGGTCTACGAGGCGATCGTCAAGGGCGAGAACATCCCCGACCCTGGTATTCCGGAGTCGTTCAAGGTGCTCCTCAAGGAGCTGCAGTCGCTGTGCCTGAACGTCGAGGTCCTCTCGACCGACGGTGCCGCCATCGAGATGCGCGACGGGGACGACGAGGACTTGGAGCGTGCCGCGGCGAACCTCGGCATCAACCTGTCCCGCAACGAGTCGCCTTCGGTGGACGACGTCGTTCAGTGACTTCGCCGCCGGTCCGCGGGCATGTGCCTGCCCGCGGACCGGCCATCGACCCAACCTGGCATTCCCGGCCGGTAGCCGGCCGGACCTTTCGACTAAGGGAGAAGACCCGACGTGCTGGACGTCAACTTCTTCGATGAACTCCGCATCGGCCTCGCCACGGCCGACGACATCCGCCAGTGGTCGTTCGGCGAGGTCAAGAAGCCCGAGACGATCAACTACCGAACCCTGAAGCCGGAGAAGGACGGGCTCTTCTGCGAGAAGATCTTCGGTCCGACCCGCGACTGGGAATGCTACTGCGGCAAGTACAAGCGGGTCCGCTTCAAGGGCATCATCTGTGAGCGCTGCGGCGTCGAGGTGACCCGGGCCAAGGTGCGCCGTGAGCGGATGGGGCACATCGAGCTCGCCGCTTCGGTGACCCACATCTGGTACTTCAAGGGCGTTCCGAGCCGGCTCGGCTACTTGCTGGACCTTGCTCCCAAGGACCTCGAGAAGATCATTTACTTCGCCGCGTACGTGATCACTTCGGTGAACACCGAGATGCGGCACAACGACCTGTCGACCCTCGAGAACGAGATGACGGTCGAGCGCAAGCGGGTCTCCGACCAGCGGGACGCGGACCTCGAGGCCCGTGCCCAGAAGCTGGAAGCCGACCTGGCCGAGCTCGAGGCCGAGGGCGCGAAGAGCGATGTGCGGCGGAAGGTCAAGGAGGGCGGCGAGCGCGAGATGCGCCAGCTGCGCGACCGTTCGCAGCGCGACATCGACAAGCTCGACGAGATCTGGGAGACCTTCACCAAGCTGGAGCCCCGTCAGCTGATCTCGGACGAGATGCTCTACCGCGAGCTCTACGACCGCTACGGCGAGTACTTCACCGGCGGCATGGGTGCCGAGTCCATCCAGGCGCTGCTGCAGGACTTCGACATCGGCGCCGAGGCCGAGCTGCTGCGCGAGACGATCCGCTCCGGCAAGGGGCAGAAGAAGCTCCGCGCCCTCAAGCGGCTCAAGGTCGTCGCGGCGTTCCAGGCCACCGGGAACAACCCCGGCGGCATGGTGCTCAACTGCGTGCCGGTGATCCCGCCGGACCTGCGTCCGATGGTCCAGCTCGACGGTGGCCGGTTCGCCACCTCGGACCTCAACGACCTGTACCGCCGGGTCATCAACCGCAACAACCGCCTCAAGCGACTGATCGACCTCGGTGCGCCCGAGATCATCGTCAACAACGAGAAGCGGATGCTGCAGGAGTCCGTGGACGCGCTGTTCGACAACGGCCGTCGCGGACGTCCGGTGACCGGCCCGGGCAACCGGCCGCTGAAGTCGCTGTCCGACCTGCTCAAGGGCAAGCAGGGCCGGTTCCGCCAGAACCTGCTCGGCAAGCGCGTCGACTACTCCGGCCGTTCGGTCATCGTCGTCGGCCCGCAGCTGAAGCTGCACCAGTGCGGTCTGCCGAAGGAGATGGCGGTCGAGCTGTTCAAGCCGTTCGTGATGAAGCGGCTGGTCGACCTCAACCACGCGCAGAACATCAAGTCCGCGAAGCGGATGGTCGAGCGCCAGCGCCCGCAGGTGTGGGACGTGCTGGAAGAGGTCATCGCCGAGCACCCGGTGCTGCTCAACCGTGCTCCCACGCTGCACCGGCTGGGCATCCAGGCCTTCGAGCCGCAGCTGGTCGAGGGCAAGGCCATCCAGCTGCACCCGCTGGTGTGCGAGGCGTTCAACGCCGACTTCGACGGTGACCAGATGGCGGTGCACCTGCCGCTGTCGGCGGAGGCGCAGTCCGAGGCCCGGATCTTGATGCTCTCGAGCAACAACATCCTCTCGCCCGCCTCGGGTCGTCCGCTGGCGATGCCGCGACTGGACATGGTCACCGGCCTGTACCACCTGACCAGGCTGGTCGACGGTGCCACCGGTGAGGGCCAGGCGTACTCCTCGGTCGGCGAGGCCATCATGGCCTTCGACCGCGGCAGCCTGTCGCTGCAGGCGAAGATCCGGATCCGGTTGCGCGACGTGGTGCCCGCCAAGGAGGCCACGCCGGAGGACTGGGAGCCGGGCAAGCCGTGGCTGGCCGACACCACGCTGGGCCGGGTGTTCTTCAACGAGCTGCTGCCCGAGGACTACCCGTTCGTCAACGACCTGCTGCCGAAGAAGCGGCAGGCGGCGATCGTGAACGACCTCGCCGAGCGGTACCCGATGGTCGCGGTCGCCCAGACCCTGGACCGGCTCAAGGACGCCGGCTTCCACTGGGCCACCCGTTCCGGTGTGACCGTGTCGATCTCCGACGTCGTCGTGCCGCCGCAGAAGAGCGAGATCCTCGACTCCTACGAGCAGCGCGCCGAGCAGGTGGAGAAGCGCTACCGCCGTGGTGCGCTGTCCTACCAGGAGCGCAACGCGGAGCTGGTCAAGGTCTGGACGGCGGCCAAGGACGAGGTCGCCGAGGCCATGGAGAAGAACTTCCCCGAGGACAACTCGATCAGCATGATCGTGAAGTCCGGGGCGGCGGGCAACATGACCCAGGTCGTGCAGCTCGCCGGCATGCGTGGCCTGGTGTCGAACCCGAAGGGCGAGTACATCCCGCGCCCGATCAAGGCGAACTACCGCGAAGGCCTGTCCGTGCTGGAGTACTTCATCTCCAACCACGGTGCCCGCAAGGGTCTGGCCGACACGGCGCTGCGCACCGCCGACTCGGGTTACCTGACCCGTCGTCTGGTGGACGTCTCGCAGGACGTCATCGTCCGCGAGACCGACTGCGGCACCGAGCGCGGCATCAAGATGCCGATCGCCGAGGTGCTGCCGGACGGCACGGTGCTGCGCGACGCGCACGTCGAGACCAGCATCTACGCCCGCACCACGGCCGAGGACGTCACGGACTCGGACGGCAACATCGTGCTGGCCCGCGGTTCCGACCTCGGTGACCCGGCGATCGAGAAGCTGCTCGGCGCCAAGGTTTCCAAGGTCAAGGTCCGCAGCGTCCTGACCTGCGAGTCCGGCGTCGGCGTGTGCGCGGTCTGCTACGGCCGCTCGATGGCCACCGGCAAGCTGGTGGACGTCGGCGAGGCCGTCGGCATCGTCGCCGCCCAGTCCATCGGTGAGCCCGGTACGCAGCTGACGATGCGTACGTTCCACCAGGGCGGTGTCGCCGGTGACGACATCACCACCGGTCTTCCGCGTGTCACGGAGCTGTTCGAAGCTCGGGTCCCGAAGGGCAAGGCGCCCATCGCCGACGCCCCCGGACGGATCCGGATGGAGGACAACGACCGGTACTGGAAGATCACGGTCATCCCGGACGACGGCAGCGAAGAGATCGTCTACGACAAGCTGTCCAAGCGGCAGCGGCTCGCGGTCATCTCGGTGGACGGCACCGAACGGCAGATCGCGGACGGCGACCACGTGGACGTCGGCCAGCAGCTGCTGGAAGGTGCGGTCGACCCGCACGAGGTGCTGCGCGTGATGGGCCCGCGCGAGGCCCAGCTCCACCTGGTCCGCGAGGTCCAGGAGGTGTACCGCTCGCAGGGCGTGGGCATCCACGACAAGCACGTCGAGGTCATCGTCCGCCAGATGCTGCGCCGGGTCATCATCATCGACTCGGGCGCGACCGAGTTCCTGCCCGGTTCCCCGGTGGAGCGCTCGCAGTTCGAGGGCGAGAACCGCCGCGTGGTGGCGGAGGGCGGCGACCCGGCTTCGGGCCGTCCGGTGCTGATGGGCATCACGAAGGCGTCGCTGGCCACGGAGTCCTGGCTGTCGGCGGCCTCCTTCCAGGAGACGACCCGCATCCTCACGAACGCCGCGATCGAAGGCGCGAGTGACAAGCTGGTCGGCCTGAAGGAGAACGTGATCATCGGTAAGTTGATCCCGGCCGGTACCGGTATCAACCGCTACCGCAACATCCAGGTGCAGCCGACCGAAGAGGCGCGGGCCGCGGCGTACGCGATCCCGTCCTACGACGACGGCTACTACACGCCGGACGTGTTCGGCGCGGGCACCGGTGCCGCGGTGCCGCTGGACGACTACGACTTCGGTCGCGACTACCGGTAAGGTTCGCGGTCCGCGGTCGCGGAACAGTGCACGGAAGGTCCCCGCTCGGGTTCGAGCGGGGACCTTCCGCTGTCCGGGGAGGTCCGCCGCGCTGCGGCCGACGAGCGTGCGAGCGGCCACGCGCAGGGCGTGCCGCAACCGGGTGGCGATCATGTCGGTGCTCCTTCCGCGTCGGCGGGGTCGTGGGACGCTCGCCGGGGACCGCCGCAGGTCGGCAGGCCGCGGCGGCGCGCTTCGGTGAGCAGGGCGAGCTGGTCGTGCAGCAGGCGGTGGCGCATCGCCTCGCACTCGCGGATCGCGGCGATCAGACCGGGATCCGAGTACGCGGCGGCGTGCTCGTCGGTGACCACGGGTGGTTCCGGCGGGCCGGCCTGAGCCGTCGGGTCGGCTGGATCGGCCTCGGGAGACCGGACCGCTCCGCTGGGAGTCCGGGGACGAACCGGGGCGAGGCGGAGCGGGCGGTGGTGGCGCGTTCTGGGGTCCATGACTCCGATCATCCAGAGTCGAACACCCGTTCGCCATTACACGAGCGGGTGGTCCGCGGCGGGAATACCGGCGCCCGCCCGCCGAGTTGCACGCGGCATGCGATCAGTCGGAGTTTCCGAGTTCGGCGGGCCTGACGTGCTGCGCGAGTTCCAGGTCCCGCAACGGCACGCCGGCCCCGGTGAGGTCCGGATCAGGGTGCGCGCGGCGGCGGTCAACCCGACCGACACCGTGCTGCGCAGCGGGGCCTACGCCGAGCGGTTGCGGGAGAACCCGCCGCCGTACGTCCCCGGCATGGACGTCGCGGGCGAGCTCGACGAGGTGGGCGAGGACGTCGACACCGGGCTCGCGGTCGGGGACCGGGTGATGGCGGTCGTCGTGCCGCACGCCGCCCACGGCGGCTACTCGGAGAGCCTGGTGCTCCCGGCGAGGTCGGTGGTGCGGGTTCCGGCCGGGGTCGACCACGTGGCCGCTTCGACCCTGCCGATGAACGGGCTGACAGCCCGGCAAGCGCTGGACCTGTTGGAGCTGTCGCCGGGGGACTCGCTGGCGGTCACCGGTGCGGCCGGAGCGTTCGGCGGATACGTCGTCCAGCTGGCCAAGGCCGACGGCCTGCGGGTGATCGCCGACGCGGCCGATGCCGACCGGGAGCTCGTCCGGTCGCTCGGCGCCGACGTCGTCGTGGAACGCGGCGACGACGTGGCGGCGCGCATCCGGGAGGTGGAACCGGACGGGGTGCCGGCGGTCGCGGACGGCGCGGTGCACAACGACCTGGTCGTGCCCGCGGTGCGCGACGGCGGCCGGATCGCGACGGTCCGGTTCTTCACCGCCGAAGCGGAGCGCGGCATCACCTACCGGCCGGTCTCGGTCCGGGATTACGCGCAGGAATGGGAGAAGCTCGACCGGTTGCGGGCCCAGGTGGAGCAGGGCGCGCTCAGCCTGCGGGTCGCGCGGACGTTCCCCGCGAGCGAGGCCGCCGAGGCGCATCGCGCACTCGAGGCGGGCGGCGTGCGGGGGAGGTTGGTGCTGGAGTTCTGAGCCGCTGGCGGTAGTGGGCTCGGCGGAGTGTGACCGGGACGGTGGCGTTGCGCGCCGCCACCGTCCCGGATCCCCGGATGACCGGCGCCCCGCGCCCGTGGACGCATCGGAGCGCCGGTGTTCCGGGGACGTGTCAGCCGACCGGGAAGGTCGTCAGCTCTCCAGCTCGGACAGAGCCTTGCGCACCCGCTCGACCTCGGCCTCGAGTTCGGCGAGCTTCGCCTCGTGCTGCTCCCGAGCGGCGGACAGGACTTCTTCGATGGCTTCGGAGATGTCCTGGTGCAGTTCCGCGGCGGCCTTCGACACCGCTGCCGCCGGGACCGGCAGTCCCTGGACGACCCGCTTGCCGGCGTGCAGGAGCTCGGCCTGCCACTCGCCTTCCGCGGTGCCCGTCACGGTCAGGGTGAGCTCGACCGTGCGGGTCTTCTTGGCGGTGCTCTGCTTGCGGGCGCGGGTCTTCTTGGGCGCGGGCTCCGGTGCCGCGTCGGCGTCCGCCGGGGCGGCATCGGTGGGTGCCGTCGCCTGCGCGGTGTCCACCTCGGCCTGGGCGGTGCCGTTCTCCGGCTGCGTCGGGGCCTGCTCGGCTTGGGTCTCTTCGCTGGTCACCTGGTCTGCTTCCTGCTCGCCCACGGTTTCTCCTTGATGTGCGCCGGTCGGTGACCCAGGATAGAACACCAGTTCCCCTCAGCCGTGGCGGCGGGAGGGCCCGGCGCGCGAGGGCACTGTAGCGGGGCGTGCCGGGCCACCGACGGTCATGGGTCGAGCGTGTCGAGCAATGCTTCCAGCGCGGGGCGGAAGGCGTGCTCGGCCGGAGCTGCGTAGCCGATCACCACGCCGGGCGGGTGCTCGCCGCGGCGCACCCACCACGGCCCGAGCGCTTCGAGCTCGACGCCGCGGCTGCGCGCCCGAGCCATGATCTCCTGCTCGCTCGGCCCGTCCGGGGCGAGGCGCAAAGTGAGGTGCAGGCCAGCGGAGATCCCCGCCGGATAGCGCCGATGGCGGGTCCGGAGGCCGTCCAAGCCCTCCAGCAGCTGCTCGCGCCGCGCCCGGTACGCCGCCCGAGATCGGCGGACGTGCTGGTCGTAGGCGCCGGAGCGGAGCAGCTCGCCGAGCGCGAGCTGGTCGAACAGCGGCCCGTACCTGCCGTGCGTCTTCATCTCCCGCACCGGTTCGACGAGCCGCGCGGGCAGCGCCAGCCACGCGATGCGCAGCGCCGGGGCGAGGGTCTTGCTCGCCGTTCCGGCGTAGATCACCGTGTCGGGCGCCATGCCCTGCAGCGAGCCGACGGGCCGCCGGTCGAAGCGGAACTCGCCGTCGTAGTCGTCCTCCACGATGATCCTGCCGTCGGCCTTGGCCGCGCGGATCAGCGCTGTCCGCCGCTGCGCCCGCATCGTGACGCCGAGCGGGAACTGGTGCGCGGGGGTGACGACGGCGGCGGGGCTGCGCAGCGCGGACACGTCGATGCCGCCGTCGTCGACGGGGACGCCGTGCACCGACATCCCGTTGTCCTCGGCGATGGTCCGGAAGTGCGGCAGCGACGGGTCCTCGAAGTCCACCGACGTCACGCCTCGCGCGTGCAGGGCCCTGCTGATCAGCGACAACGCTTCGCTGTAGCCGTTGCAGACGATCAGTCGATCCGGTGAGGTGTGCACGGCCCGCGCCCGCCGGAGGTACTCGGTGAGCGCTTCCCGCAGTGCGAGCGGACCTTGCGGATCGCCGTAGTCGAGGTCGTCGGCGGGCATGGTGCGCAGGATGCGACGGCTCGCCGCGAGCCAGTCCTTGCGCGGGAAGGCGCTCAGGTTCGGCCTGCCCGGCCGGAAGTCCCAGCGCGGCGTGCGGGGAGCCGGGCGCGGAGCCGCGGGTTCCGGGCGTTCGCCGCTGCGGAGCCGGTCGGCGACGGTGGTCGGCGCGCCCTGCCGGGACAGCAGGAACCCCTCGGTGCCGAGCTGGACGTACGCGCGGGTCACGGTGCCGCGAGCGATGCCGAGGTCGTGGGCGAGGGCCCTGGTGGAGGGCACGCGACTGCCCGCGGCGAGCCGTCCGTCGCGGATCGCGGCGCGCAACGCCTCGGCGAGCGCGCCGCTGTCCGGCCGACCGGACCAGTCCAAGTGCAGGTCCAGTCCCGATTCGGGCGAACTGGACCGATCGCGGGTCACGGCACCGGACCCTATCGAACGCGGGCCGGGCGCGGGTCGCTGAACCCGCCTGCCCACGGGCTCCTGGTTGCTAATCTCCGGTAGGTCGAGAGCCTGGCACGTCGGAGAACGAGGACAGCGAAGATGCAGCAAGCACCACCCGACGCGCACGAACGCTTCCTCGGCAGCATGCTCGGCGGCGCGTTGGGGGACGCGTTGGGCTTCGCCGTCGAGTTCCACTCGATGGACAAGATCCGCGAACGCCACGGGGCCGCCGGGCTGACCGAGCCGGCGCCCGCGCAGGAGAAGGCGGAGATCTCCGACGACACCCAGATGATGCTGTTCACGCTGGAAGGCCTGATCCGGGCGCACGTGGCGCGGCGGATGAAGCCCGTGGACAACGACCCGGTGCCGGAAGTGCAGCACGCGTACCAGCGGTGGTTGCACACGCAGGGCCGGAGCTGGGCGGAATCGGCGGGGCCGTACGCCGTGCACTTGGCCGAGCCGGACGGCTGGCTGATCACCGAGCGCGGCCTGTTCGCGACGCGCGCCCCCGGCAACACGTGCATGACCGCCCTGATCGGGTTCGCCCGCACGCACCGGCAGGCGTCCCAGGACAACGCGATCAACGACTCCAAGGGTTGCGGCGGGGTGATGCGCGCTGCCCCGGTCGCGGTCTGGTCGCACGACCCTGCGGAGGTCTTCCACGCGGCCGTCGGCGTCGCGGCGCTCACCCACGGGCACCCGTCCGGCTACCTGTCGGCGGGCGTGCTGGCGGTCATCGTGCACCAGCTGATCCGCGCCGTGCCGCTGCCGGACGCCGTGCGGCTCGCGCGGGACCTGCTGCTGCGGTGGCGCGGCCACGAGGAGCAGCTGCGGTCGCTGGACGCCGCGGTGGAACTGGCGGCGGAGGGGATCGTCGCGCCGGAGCGGTTGGAGGAGCGGCTCGGCGGCGGCTGGGTCGGTGAGGAAGCACTGGCCATCGGCCTGTACGCGGCGCTCGCCGCGCCCGACGTGCGGGACGCGTTGCGGCTGTCGGTGAACCACTCCGGCGACTCGGACTCGACCGGGATGGTCTGCGGCAACATCGTGGGGGCGCTGCACGGGGACCGGGCGCTGCCGCCGGAATGGCTGGACGTGCTGGAACTGCGCGAGGTCGTGACGGCGTTGTCGCAGGACGCGCTCGTCGAGTTCAGCCCGGCCCCACCGACGAACGCCACCTGGAGCACCAGGTACCCAGCTTGGTGAGGTCTTGGGGGGCGGGGTCTTTTTGCTCGGGTGGTCCTGTGGCGGAACCTCAGCTGTCTTCTCGCTGCGGGATCTTTTTCCCGAGTGGCTCCGCCACGAGGGAAAAAGCTGTCCTCGCGAGAAGACAGCTGAGAACCCGCGGGTGGTCGATCTGCGTAGGTGGTCGCTGCTCAGCGACTTCGTCGCTGACAGGACACTGATCAAAAGCCGGGACTGGGTACTGACTTGCGTTGGTCAGCCGATCAGGTGATTTGGGGGCGGTTGGTGGGGTGTGCGGGGCTTCGGGGGACGGGATTCGGGGGTGCGCCGGCGTGGGGGAGTCGGTGGTGGGTGGGGGATCGGCGGTTCTTGTGGCGGGCCGGGATCGGTGTCGGGTGAGCCCGGCGGCGGGGGCCGGGCGGTGCGCATCGGGCGTGGTGATCGCGTCGTGAGCAACGTCTCGATCTCGGCGGCACCCGTCGTGGCCACCGACGTTCCGCGGCGCGCGACACCCGGCCGTTCGATCATTCGGGGGAGTCGGCATCGGTGTCGGTCAAGTGCGGCAACATTGCGGGGTGCGGTCAACGGGATCGACGCCGTTCCACCGGAACGGCCGCGACGTCCGGGAAGTGCTCGGACATGATCCGCCTCAACGGTGTGGCGGCCCTGGCGACCGACGGCTCGTGACCGCATGGCGCGCGTCGTTGCCCCGCACGGTGACCCGACAGGAGACTGGGGATGACCGGTGACACCTCGTGGTTCGCGAACACGCACGGTTCGGCGGTGTCGCGGCGAGAGCCGCGCGCGTTGAGCTGGTCGGACCGGTTCCGCGGCGCGCTGCTCGGCGGTGCCGTGGGCGACGCGCTGGGCGCGGGGGTGCGCACCCGCTCGGCCTGGGACATCCAGCACTGGTTCGGCAAGCAGGGCGTCGCGGACTACCTGCCGGTGTTCGGCAGGCGCGGCGGCGTCACCGAGCTGACCCAGCTCGCGGTGTTCACCCTGGAGGCGCTGCTGCGTGCCCGTGCGGTCAACGGTGAATCCGCCGAGTGGTTACCGACCCCCGTGATCCGCACGAACCACCTGCGCTGGCTCTACACGCAGGGCGTTCCGTGGGAGTACGCCATGTCCGGCTACCTGCAGACGCACCCGGAGCCGAGCGGGTGGCTGCTGGAGACGCCGCAGCTGTTCTCCACCCGAAATCCGGCCGGTGGCGCCCTGTCGGGGCTGGGCAAGCTCGCCACGCAGCCCCCGGCGCAGGCCACCCACGACTCGCGGTTCGGTTCGGTGGTGCGCCCCGGATTCGCCGATTGCGCGGTGTGGGCGGCGCCGACGATGGTGTGGAGCACCTCGGAGGACCGCGTGTTCGCGGCGGGCGCCGACGTGGCTCGGTTGCTCACCGACGACCTGAACGTGCACGGGGCGGCCGGGTTCCACGCGGACGTCCTGACCCAGCTCATCCAGGGCGACATCGGGTTGTGGGACGCGGTGGGGCTCACCGACACCCGGCTGAGCTCGCTGCACAGCGGCGTGGAGGGGCCTGCCGCGGTGCGCAGGGCGGTGCACGCGGCGATGTTCGCGACCCGCGACGGCCGCCGCCCGCAGCCCGCCGAACTGGACGCGGAGTTCGACACGGAGCACAAGCCCGGTGAGCTCGGCACCGCACTGGCCTCGGTCGCGGCCACGGGGAGCTTCGCGGACGCCGTGGTGATGGCCGTCAACGTGTCGGCGGACAGCAGCGTCACGGGCGCGATGGCCGGTCAGCTCGCCGGAGCCCTGTACGGGCCGGAGGCGATTCCGCCGCGGTGGCGCGACGAACTCGAACTGGGCGACATCATCGAGACCCTGTGCGCGGACGCCGCGGAGGCCTTCGCGCCGCCGCCCCCGCCGCCCCCGCTGCCGAAGTGGGCGCAGCGCTACGTCGGTGATCCGCGGCGCGAGGCCGCGGGCCCGCGGGAGCTCGGCGCTCCTGAGCACGTGACCACCGTGGACAGCGGCAGAGGCCCGGAACCGGTCCGCTCGGTGGACGGCAGCAACGACCCCACCATGATCATCGATCTCGGTCAGATCGAGTCCCACGCGGATTCCTTGGAGTTCGGCGAACCGGGCACCGGGGAGCCCGAGCAGGTCGCGCGGCCGGTGGAGCCCGAACCCGAGCCCGCCCCGGAACCCGAGCGGCCCGCGGCGAACTCGTTCACCCAGACCACCGACCGCACCGACCTGTCGCTGCTCGCCGCGCACCGGCCCGTCGACGACGCCGACGAGTCCCGGCCGATGCCCGACCTCGGCGCCGGTGGTTTCTCGCTGTCCACCGACCGCACCGATCGGGAAGAGCTGGCCCGGCTGGCGAAGCTCGTCTCGTTGCGGCCCGAGGAGGCCGGCCGCATCCCGGTCGCCGAACCGGAACCGCCGGTGGAGGAAGCGGAAGCGCCCCAGGGCCCGCCGCCTGCGGCGCAGCAGCCCTACGAAGCACCCGCCGGGCAGCCGTACGAGCACGGCAGGCGGTGGACATCCGACGACGTTCCCGACGCCGGTGAGCAGGGCGAAGCGGCCGAGGTGGAATTCCCCGACGCGGATTCGGACACGCCTCGGGCCGAGGGGCCCGGGACCGAGCGACTCCCCGTGCCGAACGCCGCGGAACCGGACCAGCGCGGCGCGGACGTCGCACCGGAACCGCGGGAACAGCAGGTCCAGCCGCCGCAAGTGCCGGAACCGGAGGCGCCGCAACCCACCGAGCAGGAAGCGCCGGTGCACCGCGCTGCCGAGCCGGAGGCGCCGGTGAGCGACGCGCGCGCCACCAAGGCCGCCTCCGGCGGGCACGCGAAGTCGGAGACGACCGACGAGGTCGCGCCGTCGCTGACCGAGCGGGTGCTCGGCTGCTTCCTCGGTGGCGCGCTCGGCGACGCGCTCGGGTCGGATCTGGAGTTCGTCACCGCCGAGCAGATCACCGAGAAGTTCGGCTCCGCGGGCCCGCAGGGCCTGCGGGAGGCCTACGGCGTGCAGGGCGCGATCACCGACGACACGCAGATGACGCTGTTCAGCGCCGAAGGGCTGATCCGCGGCGGCATCGCGCGGCGCACCCTCGGCAGCACCGACCCGCTGCCGGAGATCCAACTGGCGTACCAGCGCTGGCTGCACACCCAAGGCGTCGAGTGGGAGGCCGCCGCGGGAGCGTTCCGCGCGGTGTACCCGGAACCGGACGGTTGGCTGGTGGAGGTCCCCGGCCTGTTCGCCGCCCGCGCCCCCGGCAAGACCATCTTCCGGGCGCTGACGCGGTTCGGCGACGGGCAGGCCGCGGGGTCGCTCACCGAGCCCATCAACGATTCGAAGGGCTGCGGCGGCGTGATGCGTTCGGCGCCGATGGCGATGTACTCGCCGGATCCGCCGGTGGCGTTCGAACTGGCTGCGCGGGCCGCTGCGCTCACCCACAGCCACCCCTCCGGCTACTTGTCGGCGGGAGCGCTCGCGGTGATCGTGCAGCAGGCGCTGCTGGGCCAGACCCTCGACGACGGCGTGTGGCTGGCGCTGCAGGTGCTGGAGACCTGGGACGGCCACGAGGAGACGAGCGCGCTGCTCAAGCAGGCCGTGGAGCTGGCCGAACGGGGTGAGCCCGGTCCGCAGGACATCGCGGAGACGCTCGGCGGCGGCTGGGTCGGGGAGCAGGCCCTGGCCATCGCGGTGTGCGGTGCGCTCGCCGGCGGTGACGACGTGGCGAAGGCGCTGCGCATCGCGGTGCACCACGACGGCGACAGCGACTCCACCGGTGCGATCTGCGGCAACATCGTCGGCGCGCTGATCGGGGTCAGCGGGTTGCCGGTGAGCTGGCTCGCCGACCTGGAGCTGCGCGACGTCGTCGAGCAGATCGCGTTGGACTGCGTCGCCGAGTTCGGCGACTCGCTGGCCCACGACCCGGACGACCCGGAACCGCCCGCGAGCGAACGCCCGGCCGACGAGGAGTGGGACGAGCGCTACCCGATCCGGCGGCTGCCGGTGCAGGACGATCGGCGCGGCTTGAGCGAAGCGGCCGACGAGGGCGCCCCATGGGGCGGTGAGCAGCAGGACCGGAACGACCGGCGGGATTCCGGGGAGGACCGGCCCGACCCGGGTGATCCGCCGACGGCGCTGCTGCCCGCGGTCGGCTCGGTGGAGGACCCGGGAGTGCCGGAGCAGCCGTCGGAGGCCGACGCCGCGGCGCCGCGGGCGCAGGACACCGAACCGGAGCCGCTCGCGGCGTTCCCGGCGCCGAAACCGTCTCCGCGTCGCATCCACAGCCCGCAGCCCGCGTACGACGGCGAGAGCTGAGCCGTTCGTCCCGAGCCGCCCGCGGCGATCGCGTCGCGGGCGGGCACCGCACCCGGACTCCGGTGTGGACGGCGGCGCCCGGGGAGATCCGGGACACAGCGGCGAACGCGGTGATCCGCACCGCCGTCCGCGTCGGCGTTGGTACCGTTCCCGCCGCACGAGAAGATCGGTTGCGGTGCGTGGGCGTCGGCCACGGGTGGCGACCGCGAGCATTGCGGGAGACGGCGTTGCCCGAAGACATCAGCGCGACTGAGCGAATGGTCCGCGAGTGGCAGGAGCGGGCGACGGAGAAGGCCGAGAAGTTCGGCCGCATGCAGGCGCAGATCGAGCAGCTCTCCGTCACCGAGCGCTCGCGCGACGGTGCGGTCCAGGTGACCGTCGGGTCCAGCGGCATGCTCGAGGACCTGGTGCTCGCCGAGAACGCGGGCAACCGTCCGATGACCAAGCTCTCGGCGGAGATCATGCGGGTCGTGCAGCTCGCGCAGTCCCGGCTCCCCGAGCGGATGCGGCAGGCCGCGGCGGACACCGTCGGCGAGGACGACGAGGCCGTGCGGCACATGCTGGGCCAGGCGACCCGGTTCTTCCCGGAGGCGCCCGAGGAACCGGAGGAACCGCCGAAGCGGCCCGGTGTCCAGGAGATGCGCATCGGCACCGACGAGGACCGGCCGCAGCGTCCTGCGCGCAGGCCGAGCCGTCGCGCGCCGGACGACTTCGACGACGACGACTTCAGCCGCGGCTCGTTCCTGCGCTGACCGGGGGAGAACCGACATGCCCGAGCAGATGAACGTCGTCATCGAGAGCCTGCGCGCGCACGCGTCCAAAGTGGACGGAGTAGCGGACGAGCTGGACGGCGCGGTGCGGACCTCCGAGCAGGTGTCGATGGACAACGACGCCTACGGAATCCTGTGCCGGCCGTTCGCGTGGATGGTCGACCAGGCCGAGCAGCAGGGGATCGACACGATCAAGGAAGCCGCGAAGGCCATCCGGGACACCGCGCAGGAGGTCCGCGCCGCGGCCGAGGACTACCAGTCCGCCGACGACGGCAACCGGGACGTGCTCGGCGGTATGCAGGCGTGACCAACCCGCTCAGCAACGCGCAGAACGCCGCCGACCCCGCCGAACCACCCGAGAGCATCAAGGGCATCGGCATCGCCGAGTCCTGGCACGACGTCACCAGCCTCAACGACGGTTCCAGCTGGATCGAGTCCGGCCTCGCCTACGGCGGCCTGGCGATGGAAGCGGTCAGCGTCGTCGTCGACCCCATCGGCACGCTGCTGTCCTACGGCCTGTCGTGGCTGATCGAGCACGTGCAGCCGTTGCAGGACGCCCTGGACTGGTTCGCGGGCGACCCCCAGGGCGTCGAGGCGTACGCGCAGCAGTGGCAGCAGGTCGCGGTCTCGATCAACACGGCGGCGACCGGGTACTCCGAGGCCGTCCGGGCCGACACCGCGCAGTGGACCGGTGCCGCGGGCGACGCCTACCGGCGGCACGCCGCGGAGAAGGGCGAGGCGCTGACCGGCGCGGGGAAGCTCGCGGAGACCATCGGCACGGTCGTCGAGGCGATGGGCATGGTCGTGTCGTTCGTGCGCGACTTCGTGCGGGACCTGATCGCCGACTGCATCTCCCGGCTCATCACCTACGCGCTGGAGGCGTGCGCGCCGCCGGTCGTCTCGCTGGCGTGGGTGGTGCCGCAGGCGGTGGCGTTCATCGCCAAGACCGTCACCAAGGTCTCCGACGTCGTGCAGAAGTTGCTGAAGACCATCAGCAACGTCTCGCCGAAGATGGCGAAGATGGTCGAGGCCTTCGGCGACATCATGCGGCTGCTCGGCAAGGGCGGGAAGCAGGCCGGCGAGAAGGCGGCCCAGGCCGGGCGGTTCGCCGCGAAGGCCGCCGACAAGCTCGACGTCTCCGGCAAGATCGCGGACAAGGCGGCGGAGAAGGCGTGGCGGAGGGTCGACGACGTCTTCGGCACCGACGTCGCCGGCAAGCACCAGGCCAAGTTCGGGCCGGACCTGCCCGGCGGTTCCGGTGGTGGGGCAGGGGATTCCGGCGGCGATCTGTCGGCGCCGGGTGGTTCCGCGCCGGGCGCCCCGCCGCGGTCGACGGATTCGGACTTCTCGCCGGTTTCCGGTGGTGAGGCGGGGAGTTCCTCGCGCGCGGCGTCCGGTGGTGCTGACGTGTCCGGCTCGGCGCGGGCCGACGAGGGTGCCGCCGCGCATCCGGGGTCGCCGAGCGCCGGTGCGCCCGCGCAGGGCGGGCACGGTCCGGCGGGCGGCGGTGCGCACGGTCCGGCGGCGGGCGGCGGTGCCCCGGAGAGTTCGCCGCGAGCGGACGCTCCGGCGCCTGGCGGACACAGTGGACAGCCGTCGGCCGTCGGTGGTTCCGCGGCGGGCGACCCGGCCGGTGGTTCGCGGGCAGGTGACCCGACCTCCGGTGGTGGGCATGCGGCGGGCGGATCGCCGGGTTCGTCCGCGGAGGCACCGAGCCGTCCGGCCTCCACCACGGCCTCCGGAGTGGAGGCGCCCGCACGTCCCCAGCCGTCCGGGCCGGAGGCGCCGGCCGCGCCGAACACGCCGCGCCAGGACCCGCAGGCCGCACCCGGGGGTGGCGGCCCGGCCGCCGCAGGAGGCCCTGGCGGCGCGGCACCCCCCGCCGGGGGAGCACGCCCAGGCTCCGGTGGCTGGACCGGCACACCCGGCAGCCCCGGCGCCGCTCGTCAAGCGGGCGGGAACTCGGGACCGCGCGGCCCGGAGGCGCCGGGCAGGCCAGGCGCCGCTCACCAGAGCACCCCGCGCGGCCCTGACTTCCCGCGCGGCCCCGGCGGTGCGCCGCACGGCGGCTCGCGCCCGGACGCTCCGCCTCGGATGCGGCAGGACGGTCCTCCGCCACAGCCGCGTCCCGACGCCCTCCCACCCGGCAGCGGCCCGCGCGCCGCCGGTCCGCAACACCCGTTCCGCGCAGGCGAAGCACCGGTGCGCGGTCCGCACCCGGCTGCGGCCGCTCCCCGGGGGCCGCGCTCGGACGGCGCCCCTGCTCCCGGCGGACGCCCCGACATGCCACGCGTCGCGCATGCCGATTCCGGTGCACGCGCGCCGACTCCGCGGGGTGTCGGGAGCCCGCAGGTGCCGCACGGCGGTCCGGCACCTCGACCGAACGGCGCGGACGGGCCGCAGTGGGGATCGGTCCGACCCGAGCACTACGGCGGCGTCCGAGGCGCGGCGACCCCGGCGTGGGGACCCGGTCGGCCGCGCCTGGAGGCGCAATCCGCGCCGCTCGAACCGACGCGCGCCCCGCAACGACCACAACCGGCCGCACCCGAGCAGCCGAAGCACTCGACCAGCGAGTCGATGGCCGCCGAGGAGCCGATCCCCCACGAGAAGCGGTTCGACCACCGCTGGAACGTCGACGGGAGCCGCTTCCGCAGGCTCGACATCTCCGAGGACCTGCACGCGAAGCTCGGCACCGACGTCCAGCACATCCGCGCGACCACGGCCGGAATCTCGATGGTCCGGCACTCCGGACCGGTGTTCAACAAGGCGGAGTTCCAGCAGAAGCTGCCGCGACCGGCCGTGGACCCGAAGCGCTTCACGGTCGAAGTCCACGGCGGCCCGCACGGGGTGCGACTCGGCGGCACGGACCTGAACGCGAAGGAATTGGCCGAGGTCATCAAGGCCGCACCCGGTTACAAGCCGGGCGAACCGGTCCGCCTGCTGGCCTGCCGCACCGGCGCCGACACCGGCGACGGCACGCCGAACTTCGCGCAGGAACTCGCGAAGGAACTCGGCGTCGAGGTCGTCGCCCCGAAAACCGACGCCTGGGTCGACAACTTCGGCAACATCTACGCCAGCAACGACCGCGCGTCCTTCACCCCCGACGCGTCCGGTGCCCCGCAACCGCGCTTCGACGAACCCGGCCAGTGGACCGCCTTCCGCCCCGACGGCACCACGGCCGTCCACGACAGCCCCTACCCACCGGGCCACGAACCGGAATGGGTCCGCTTCGGCGACCAAGCCGAAGCAGCGGAACGCCGCAGCATCTGGCCGTTCAGGAGGAAGAAGGACGACGAGCTCGATCCACATGAGCAGTGGGCCAGGCGACATCAGCCACCGCCACCTGCGGCCCAGAAATCTCCGCAGCCCCATCAGTGGCCTGGTCAAGCGCCACCGCACTTGAACCGGCAGTTCCCACCGCAGCAGTTCCGTGCCCAGCCGGCACAACCGCGGCCGGGCGAGTACCCCACGCAGTTCGGCCAGGGGCACGGCACTCCGCCGAGTGCTCCGCGCTCGCCAGGGCAGGGCTTCCAGAACGGGCCTCCGCACGCTCCGGGCGGTGACGGCCGACACGGGGGACACGAGCAAGGCCCTTCGGCGCTTCCGTCAAGACCACCGTCGCACCCGCAGCACCGCGCGATGCAGCCACCGCCGCAAGCACCACCGGCGCCCCGTTCCCACCCGTCGTCCCGTCCTGCACCGCACGCCGCAGGACCTGGTGGGCAGGCGGCGCCGAGGCCACCGCAATCCGCTCCCCAACAGTGGTCACCGCTCGCACCGCATGCCCTCCCACGGGCTCAAGGGCCGTACCAGCCGGCGCCGCGGCCGCCGATGGCATCGAGCGCCCCGTCGCACGCGCCGCAGACAGGCCAGGGCGGGGCGTTCCCCGAACACGGACGGCCGCACACGTCCGGTGGGGACCGCCCACCGAGGCCGAACGTGACGTCCGGTCCGCAGGGGACGCCCCCGGCGCCGCACCGAAGCGCATTCCCGCAAGCAGGCTCCGCGAACGGTGCGCATCTTTCAGGCGGCGGTCCGCAGCATCGCTCATTCGATTCGACTCCGCGCCCGGGAAGTTCGCCTGAGGCCGCGACGACCGCCGATTTTCCGCCGCCGCGTCACGATGCTGGGGACGGAGAACCGGACGGTTCCTCACAGCTCGGTGGGGCCACGTCGGAAGAGAGCCACTTCTCGGGTTCCGAGGCGACGGCGGAGCAGGAATCCGCTCCCTACATCGGATTCGAACTCGACAAGTCCGAGCCGTCCATCGACCCGGCCCCTGATGTGCCGGAGCCGCCGTCCGGGAACTCGAAGATCGCGGACGCCCTCGGCGTCACACCGGACACGGACGAGGAGCTCGCTGCGCGAGCTCTGGCTCGGGAGGAGCGGGCACGAGAGATCGCGGAGGCTGAATTCGCGACGCCGACGGGTAGTGGAACGGCAGGGTTCATCGCCCGTGACCAGGATATTGATCGGTTCGGCGACATCCTGGAGCGCTACGGCGATGGCCGTCCTTATCGGAGGCTCGATTCTGAAGAGCTGGTCATGGCGCGCTTGAAGAATCCGGTCGCGTTGCGAGGTGTCACCGATGTCGAGCTGACGGCGATGCGCAGCTACACCATGGATGGTGCGAACAGTCCGACGGGTGGTTCTTGCTACCAGCTCAACGAACGTCTGCGCAATGGTGATCCTCCGGTGGAGGAGGGGCATCCGGACTACGAGAAGCTCCCGGGGCAGGAAGAATACCGACGAGTTCTCACCTCGGGGTTGAACAAGATGCGGGCCAACCTGATCGAATCCGGGGAAGTGTCGGCCGCGCCGGTGTCCTTGGGTCGGAACATCGGTGTTCCGCTGACGTCGCTCGATGATTTCGCCAAGCGCTATGCGCCCGGGAACGCGGTGACGGAGAACGCGTTCGTCAGTTGCAGCCCGGAGCGGAGCGACTTCCAGCCCAAGGGCTATCATCCGGAAACGCATGCCTTCGTCCAGTTCACGATCAAGACTCCCGATGGGGTCTCGGTCCAACATCTTTCCGGATTCGAGTTCGAGAGGGAGACGCTCGTGGTTGCAGGGCGGAATTTCCGCGTCACTCACTTCGCCGATGACGATTCGGGTCCTGAGCGCAGGATCGAGGTCGTGCTCGAGGCCATCGAAGAATGAGTCGTGGAGTGCGGATCGTGGCGGTGCGTCGAGATTTTCCCCGTGCTTTCTCTGGGATGCTGAGGAGCCGATGATGGCAGCGGACAGCAGTGCGGCGGGCCAGGGGCCCGCTATGCAGGTGGCGTTGAACGCCGATGAAGTCGAGTTCATCTCGGCGTGGCGAATGTATCGCGCGGGCGATGCGGCGTTGTCGCAGTCGGCCCGAGATTTCCTGGATCAGATTTCGAATCGGGCAGGAATCAGCGGTGGGGGCGACTCCTCGGCCGCGTCGGCCCCTCGTATTCGTGATCTTCCGGTTTACGACGCGGACGCCGCAGAGCGGATCAAGGCCGCTCTTCCTGGGATCGTTCTCGGTGGCGCCGTGGGGGACTCGATCGGTGCGCCGGTCGAATTCGACGACCTTGCGATCATTCAGCAGAAGTGCGGTCCTGCTGGTGTTTCGGGGCCGCTTCCGGTGTTCGGGAAGCCGAGTGCGTTCACCGATGACACGCAGTTGCTCGCCTTCACGCTGGAAGCCCTCATCATCGGCCGATCCCAACTTCGGGCAGGGGGTTTTCGCACGCACTCGCACCCGCGCAACGCTCTCCAGATGTCCTACGCGCGTTGGCTGCACACACAAGGGTTGGAATGGCGTGCAACGTTGCCCGGCACCTTGCGCAAGGCGATTCCTGAGCCGGGCGGCTGGCTGGTCGGCCAAGAAGAACTCCGGGCGCAACGATCGCCGGATCGAGTCAGCCTGGACGCACTCGCCGCGTTCGCACGGGCGACCGACGACAACGCCGCTCAAGGGATCAGCAACTTCGACACCCCGCTGAACCAGGACAAGAGCCCAGGCGCCCTGCTCCGGGCCGCGCCGTGCTTCCTGTGGTCCGACGTGCCGGAACGGGTGTTCAACCTGGGCGCCAACGTCGGCGTGATCACCCACGGGCACCCGACCGGTTACCTGCCGTCCGGAACCTTCGCGACGGTGTGCGGCGGACTTGCGCAGGGAGCGTCGCTGCGGGCCGCGATCGACGGCGCGTTGGAGCAGCTCCGCCGGTGGGAAGGCAATGACGAGACGCGGTCGTCGTTGGAGCGAGCACTGGAACTGGCGGAGTCCGGGCGGATGGATGCGGATGCCCTCGAGGCTCGCATCGGTCCGGGCTGGCGCGCTGACGAGGCTCTGGCCATCGGCTTGGCCGCCGCCGTCGCGTCCCCCGGCGACTTCCGGCGAGCGGTCGGTGTGGCGGTCAACCGGTCCGGGAACAGCACGACACCGGCCGCGGTGTGCGGTGCCGTGCTGGGGGCCTTGCACGGCGTTGCGATCGTTCCACCGGACTGGCTGTCGACCCTGGAATGGCGTGCAGGGTTCGAAGAACTGATCAGCGACTCGCTCGCTGAGTTCGCCGCGCCGGACGCCGCCGACGGGGCGGACTGGTCTGCGAAGTACCCGCGGCAACTCTGACTGTGCGACGAACGGACTGTGAAGGCTGACTATGACGCGGTTCAGAACCCTTCGGGTGCCTCTGACCTGGGAGGAACAGCAGGCGATACGGGCATGGCGCGAGGTGTCGGCGGAGGGGAGCGCCAGCCGATTCCTCGCCGACGTCAAGCAGGTGGTGCCCCGCGTACCGGGACTGCCCCGGGAGCGGGTCAACAGCACGACGCTCAGTTCCGCGGAGCTGACGGCGTTGTCCGCGTGGCGTCGAACCCACTCCGACGTGCTGGCCCGGACGCCGCTGGATTCGCTCGCGGTCAGGGCGATCGAACGTGGTGGAGACTTCGTCGCCGGCGGCCCGGTCGAGTTCCGGGCGCCGTTCACCCCGGCCCACTCGACTCCATTCAACGGCGGCGAGAAGGAAGCCGCGCAGCTGGAGAGCCGCTGCATCGGTCTGCTCGTGGGCGCCATGGCCGCGGACCTGCCCGGTGACTCGTACCGGACCGCGCTCGCATTCGTGGCCGCTGAATCGGTGATCCGTTCGCACCTCGCGCTGCGTCGAGCCGGAGCGGCTCACCTGGTCCAGGAGTTCCACTTCGGGAAGCAGCGCCTGGACTGGTTGCTGGGGCAACGTCGCGCGCAGCGCCCGTCGGGGTGGTTGTGGCAGGACCGAGCGATGCTCGGCATCGTCGGCGGCCGGTTCCTCGCCGACGCCGATCGTGACCCGACGGCGTTGCTGGCCGCAGCCGCGCCGCTCGCGGTCCTCGGTGGCTCGGAAGAAGTCGTCGCGGCGCTTCAGGCGTGGACCGCGGACGCCGGAGTCCACCTCGCCGGAGCCGCGCTCGCGGCACTGCTCCGGCACCGGGTCTTCCACCCGACGTGGGGTGTGGCGTTGAGCGCAGTGCGCACGGAACTGCGGCCGTGGCCGGATCATGAGCCCGTTCTCGCCCTGCTCGGTTCGTCGATCGAGCTCGCGCGAACCGCGCCTGCGGGCGTCGCCGCTCGACAGGAGATCATCAACGAGCACTTCGGCTCCGGCGCTGCGCATGCCGCCCTGGCCGCGGCCTTGTACGCGGTGGCGTCGAGCGCATCGTGGCAGGACGCTTTCGACGTGGCGTCCGGCTGGGAGCCGGACGGGCGAACTGCCGGGATGCTGTGCGGCTTCCTCAACGGGATGTGCGACGGCCCCACCGCGGTGCCCGGTGAGCGATTGCGGGACTCCCGGCTGCTCGGCGTCGCCACTCGGCTCGGCCGTGACCTCGCCGCCGAGTTCGGACGACTTCCTCGTGATGACGCGGAGTGGCACCGCGGCTACCCGAGCGGCCCGTGGACGACAGGCGCGTCGCCGGATGCTCCGCAGCGCACGACGGTCATCCGGGACGAGCATGACCGCCCTGCGAACCCCCGCCCGCAGTCCGCAGCACGCCCGGAGCCGCTCTCCCCGCGAGACCGCTTCATCGGGGCGCTGGTCGGCGGGGCGGTGGGGGATGCGCTCGGGTATGCGGTGGAGTTCCAGGACATCGGGACGATCCGGCGCGAGCACGGCGAGGGCGGGCTAGCCGGGCCGGTGCTGCGGGACGGCGTCGCGCGGGTCTCCGATGACACGCAGATGATGCTGTTCACGTTGGAAGGCCTGATCCGGGCGCACGTGGCGCGGCGGATGAAGCCGGTGGACAACGATCCGATCCCCGAGGTGCAGCACGCCTACCAGCGCTGGCTCCACACGCAGGGCCGTCCGTGGGCGCAGGCGGGCGGGCCTTACGCGCAGCACTTGCAGGTACCGGACGGGTGGTTGATCACCAACTCGGCGTTGTTCGCGCAGCGCGCGCCGGGCGGCACCTGTCTGGGGGCGTTGGAGAGCTTCGAGCGGACGCACCGGCACGCCACGCCGCAGCATCGGATCAATGATTCCAAGGGGTGCGGCGGGGTCATGCGCGCGGCACCGGTCGCGGTGTGGTCGAACGATCCGGCCGAGGTGTTCTGGGCCGCGGTCGGGACCGCCGCGCTCACCCACGGCCATCCCAGCGGTTTCCTGTCGGCGGGGGTGCACGCGGTGATCGTGCACCAGCTGATCCGCGAAGTGCCGTTGCCGGAGGCGGTACGGGTGGCTCGGGACCTGCTGGTGCGATGGCCACGGCACGAGGAGCAGTTGCGGGCCCTGGACGCGGCAGTCGAGCTGTCCGAGCGGGGGCCGGTCGCCCCGGAGGAGATCGAGGCGGCTCTCGGCCAGGGCTGGGTCGGTGAGGAGGCGCTCGCGATCGGGCTCTACGCCGTGCTCGCCACCGGCGGCGTGCGGGAGGCGCTGCTGCTGTCGGTGAACCACTCGGGGGACTCGGACTCGACGGGGATGGTGTGCGGCAACATCGCGGGGGCGCTGCACGGCATCCACGCCTTGCCGCCGGAGTGGCTGCAGGCCTTGGAACTGCGCGACGTCGTCGAGGCCCTCGCGCGGGACGCGCTCACCGAGTTCAGCCCGTCGGCGCCGACCGATGCGTCGTGGACGTGGCGGTACCCGGCATGGTGATCACGATCGTTCGGCGGCGGGCGTCCACCCGCGACGCCGCCGCGAACCACGAAGGGGAGAACAGGTGATTCTGGGGACGCCCATCGCCGGGACCTGCGTCCGGACCGGAGGTCGGCTGGTGCCGCTGCTGGAGTCGCGGGACGGCTCGGCGGTGCTCGACGGCGTCGAGGCTCCGGTCCCGCACGAGCGGATCGACGCCGTCCTGGTGCGCCAGGGCGAGCCGCCCGAGCCTGGCCGTCCCTTCCCCTCCTCGGCGTCCCACGGTGCGCCGACGAAACCGGCCGCACGCCCGGACACGCGCGCCGAGGTGCGCGGGCTCGTTCCGCGGCTGGGACCGCCGGGGTGGCGGGAGGTCCACGTCGAGTGCGCGGCGCTCGGCACCCGCATCGAGGTCGTGGCGACCGTCGTCACCGACGACGGCAGGCACCCGTGGATCTCGCCGCAGGAGCTCGTCGACGCGCTGCAGCGCAGCCGCGCCGTCGAGTACCGGCCGGAGCAGGGGGCGTGGACCACGGCGCGCTGCACCGCCGTCGTCGGGGCGGAGCCGGAGTTCGAGACCGCTCACGCCGAGGTCCGGTGGGCGGACGGGGAGGACGATCCGCAGGCCGCCTTCGACGAGCTCCGCTACTTCCCGCGCGTCCAGGCGCCGGAGTGGCTGCTCGTGCAGGCGTGGCGGCACTTCGCGAACCACCGCGACGCCGCGGGAGCGCGCGGGCCGGTCCGGATGGCGCAGGTCTTCGACGGAACGGACGGCGACGGGCGCCCGCTGGCGCACCGGCCGGTGCTGCCGTGGCTGGAGAAGCAGCTGGTCCTCGACTACCTGCTGGGAGGTGAGGTCGTCCTGTCGGCCCGCAGCACCTCCGAGGACGAGATCGACCCGCGGCGCCCGCCGGCGGTGCCCAAGCAGTTCCACACCGACGGCACCTGGGCGTGGCCGCTGGCGACGGCCTACTACCTCGACGCCCACGACATCACGCCGCCGCGCGACTTCCTCGACCACATCCGCCGCAACGGCCACCGCTGCCCGGAGCGCGTCGCCGACCACGCCACCGAGCAGGCGAAGGCGCTGGTGCTGGGCGCTGACCCGGACGCCCTGGACGGCGAGCGCGCCGCGGACGCGATCGACGTGGCCCGGCGGTTCATCGCGAGGTTCGGCGTCAGCCGGCGCTTCTACAGCTTCACCGAACCCCTCGAAGGCGGCTGGAGCATGCTGCGCGAGCCGGACGGCTGGTGGTCGGTGTTCTGCCTCGACGAGGGGGAGGTGCGCAACGAGTCCCGCTTCGCGGAGGCCCACGGCGCCGCGGCGCACCTGATCGGAGCGGTGGCGCTGACCCGGACCTCGATGCTGCGGGAACTCGACGAGCCGCTCGCCGACTACGAGTGCCCGATCGAACCGCTCGGTCCGGACCTGCCGCTGTCGCACTACGACGACAGGTTCGTCGTGGTGCTGCCCGACGGCGCCGAGGTCGACCGGTTCGGGACGTCCGACGGCAACACCGTGTTCGTGCCCGGCACGGGGCTGCCGCACCGCTCGATGCCACCGGAGCGGGCGCCGGGGGAGTACCGCCGGTACCGGGTGCTCGGCGGCTACGAAGTGGTGACCGGAGTGATCCGACCGGACCACGGCCAGGTCGGCGGCGGTCAGGCCTACTTCCTGCCGCAGGCCGTCGGCGAGCTCGTCGCCGGTGGCTGGCTCGCGGAGCTCTGATGCGCGTGCGGCGGGTTCCGCGCTCCCCGAGCGGGCCTGCGGCTCTTGCTCGCAGGGGTAAACTCGGCGGGAACACCACACCACTAGCTCGGTCCGCGGCGGCTTCGGGGAAGATCGAGCAGGTCTTGGGGACCCCGTTTTGACCCCCTCAGAACGGGGCGGGTATCTTTGTTTATCGGACCCGAAAGCTATCGGGTCGGTCCGTATGCCCGTGCGTGAACAGGGGCCGCTCCGGTGGTCGTGATCGCGGACATGGGCCGTGCGGAACTCTCCTGACAACCATCGGGTTCGTTCCTGTCGGTGCGCTCCCGCAGGCACCACCAGCGCCGCAAGGCCGAGGAGCGGGCGACACGCCCGACCTCGTGGTGCGGGGGAGGCCTAAGTAAACAGTGCCTGCGAGGTGCTCGGCGCCAGGGCACGTGCCCGGACGCCGACGTTGCGAGCGCCGCCGGGCGAGAGCAACCACGAAGACGCGAACGCTCAAGAGAAAGCCGGTCCATGCCCACCATCCAGCAGCTGGTCCGTAAGGGCCGCCAGGACAAGGTCGCCAAGACCAAGACTGCGGCGCTCAAGGGGAGCCCGCAGCGGCGTGGCGTGTGCACCCGCGTGTACACCACCACCCCGAAGAAGCCCAACTCGGCACTGCGCAAGGTCGCTCGTGTCAAGCTCACCAGCGGCATCGAGGTCACGGCCTACATCCCGGGTGAGGGGCACAACCTCCAGGAGCACTCGATCGTGCTGGTTCGCGGCGGCCGTGTGAAGGACCTCCCCGGCGTGCGGTACAAGATCATCCGTGGGTCTGCCGACACGCAGGGTGTGAAGAACCGCAAGCAGGCTCGCAGCCGGTACGGCGCGAAGAAGGAGAAGAGCTGATGCCCCGCAAGGGTCCGGCCCCGAAGCGGCCGCTCAACGCCGATCCCGTGTACGCCTCGCCGCTGGTCACCCAGCTGGTGAACAAGGTCCTCGTCGACGGCAAGCGCTCGTTGGCCGAGAAGATCGTGTACGCGGCGCTCGAAGGTGCGCGGGAGAAGAACAGCACCGACCCGGTGGTCACGCTCAAGCGCGCGCTGGACAACGTGAAGCCGACCCTGGAGGTCCGCAGCCGCCGTGTCGGTGGCGCGACCTACCAGGTGCCGATCGAGGTCCGCGCCGGTCGCTCCACCACGCTGGCGCTGCGCTGGCTCGTGACCTACTCGCGGCAGCGCCGCGAGAAGACCATGGTCGAGCGCCTGATGAACGAACTGCTCGACGCCAGCAACGGCCTCGGCGCGAGCGTCAAGAAGCGCGAAGACACGCACAAGATGGCGGAGTCCAACAAGGCCTTCGCGCACTACCGCTGGTGACGTCGGGTCGGCTCCTGCCCGCCTCGGCACACCGATTCGACGGCTTGCATCTGCTGTAGGAACGGGGAAGAAACTCGTGGCACGCGACGTGCTGACGGACCTCACGAAGGTCCGCAACATCGGCATTATGGCCCACATCGACGCGGGCAAGACCACCACGACCGAGCGGATCCTGTACTACACCGGGATCAACCACAAGCTCGGCGAGACGCACGACGGCGCCTCGACGATGGACTGGATGGAAGAGGAGCAGAAGCGGGGTATCACGATCACCTCGGCTGCTACCACGACCTTCTGGGAAGACAACCAGATCAACATCATCGACACTCCGGGACACGTCGACTTCACGGTCGAGGTGGAGCGCTCGCTGCGCGTCCTGGATGGCGCCGTCGCGGTCTTCGACGGCAAGGAAGGTGTCGAGCCGCAGTCCGAGCAGGTCTGGCGGCAGGCGGACAAGTACGACGTCCCGCGCATCTGCTTCGTCAACAAGATGGACAAGCTCGGTGCGGACTTCTACTTCACCGTGAAGACCATCCGCGAGCGGCTCAACGCCACTCCGCTGGTGCTTCAGCTGCCCATCGGCACCGAGTCCGACTTCGAGGGCGTCGTCGACCTGGTCAGCATGAAGGCGCTGACCTGGCGTGGTGACGTGAAGAAGGGCGAGAGCTACGAGATCGAGCCGATCCCGGAAGACCTCGTCGAGAGCGCGAACTCGTACCGCGAGCAGCTGGTCGAGGCCGTCGCCGAGACCGACGAGGCTCTGATGGAGGCCTACTTCGGTGGCGAGGAACTCACCACCGAGCAGATCAAGGCCGGCATCCGGAAGCTGACCGTCGAGCGCACCGCGTTCCCGGTCCTGTGCGGCACCGCGTTCAAGAACAAGGGCGTGCAGCCCATGCTCGACGCGGTCGTCGACTTCCTGCCGTCGCCGCTGGACGTGCCGCCGGTGCAGGGTCTGATGCTCGACGGTGAGACCACCGCGGAGCGCAAGCCCAGCACCGAGGAGCCCTTCGCCGCGCTGGTGTCCAAGATCGCCGTGCACCCGTTCTACGGGAAGCTGACCTACATCCGGGTCTACTCGGGCAAGGTCACGCAGGGCACGCAGGTCATGAACTCCACGCGTGAGCGCAAGGAGCGCATCGGGAAGTTCTTCCAGATGCACTCCAACAAGGAGAACCCGGTCGACGAGGCCCAGGCGGGTCACATCTACGCCGTGGTCGGTCTCAAGGAGACCACCACCGGTGACACGCTGTGCGATCCGCAGAAGCCGATCGTGCTCGAGTCGATGACCTTCCCGGAGCCCGTCATCGACGTGGCCGTCGAGCCGAAGACGAAGGCCGACCAGGAGAAGCTCTCCACGGCGATCCAGAAGCTCGCCGAGGAGGACCCGACCTTCCGCGTTCACCACGACGAGGAGACCGGTCAGACGGTCCTCTCCGGCATGGGCGAGCTGCACCTGGAAGTCCTGGTCAACCGGATGAAGTCGGACTTCAGGGTCGAGGCGAACATCGGTAAGCCCCAGGTGGCCTACCGCGAGACGATTCGCAAGTCGGTCGAGAAGTACGAGTACACGCACAAGAAGCAGACCGGTGGTTCCGGGCAGTTCGCCCGCGTCATCATCGCGGTCGAGCCGATCGAGCAGACTGCCGACAGTGCGACGTACGAGTTCCAGAACAAGGTCACCGGTGGTCGCGTCCCGCGCGAGTACATCCCGTCGGTGGACCAGGGCGCGCAGGACGCCATGCAGTACGGCGTGCTGGCCGGCTACCCGCTGGTGGGCGTCAAGGTGACCTTGCTGGACGGCCAGTACCACGAGGTCGACTCCTCGGAGATGGCGTTCAAGGTCGCCGGTTCCATCGCCCTGAAGGAGGCCGCGCAGAAGGCCTCCCCGGCGATCCTCGAACCGGTGATGGCGGTCGAGGTGATCACGCCCGAGGACTACATGGGCGATGTCATCGGCGACCTCAACTCCCGCCGTGGCCAGATCCAGGCCATGGAGGAGCGCAGCGGTGCGCGTGTCGTCAAGGCGCAGGTGCCGCTGTCCGAGATGTTCGGGTATGTCGGCGACCTGCGTTCCAAGACGCAGGGCCGCGCGAACTACTCGATGGTGTTCGACTCCTACGCCGAGGTTCCCGCGAACGTGGCGAAGGAGATCATCGCGAAGGCTACGGGCGAGTAATTCCCTGTAGTTCGGCGGCGGCCGGCTCGGCCTCGTGATCGGGGCCGCGGCCGTCCGCCTCCAAACCCGACAGGACTCCGCCTGGCACTAAATCTTCGCGTAACGCGGGGACTGGCTAGTCGTACGGCGGAAAGAGAACTAAGTCCAGGAGGACAATCCAGTGGCTAAGGCGAAGTTCGAGAGGGACAAGCCGCACGTCAACATCGGGACCATCGGTCACGTTGACCACGGCAAGACCACGCTCACCGCGGCCATCACCAAGGTGCTGCACGAGAAGCACCCGGAGCTGAACCCCTTCACGCCGTTCGACGAGATCGACAAGGCGCCGGAGGAGAAGCAGCGCGGTATCACGATTCAGATCGCGCACGTCGAGTACCAGACCGAGAAGCGTCACTACGCGCACGTCGACGCCCCCGGTCACGCCGACTACGTGAAGAACATGATCACCGGTGCCGCCCAGATGGACGGGGCGATCCTGGTGGTGGCCGCCACCGACGGCCCGATGCCGCAGACGCGTGAGCACGTGCTGCTGGCTCGCCAGGTCGGTGTGCCCTACATCCTCGTCGCGCTGAACAAGGCCGACATGGTCGACGACGAGGAGATCATGGAGCTCGTGGAGATGGAGGTCCGCGAGCTGCTGTCCGGCGAGGAGTACGACGGCGACGGTGCTCCGGTCGTCCGCGTCTCCGCGCTGAAGGCGCTCGAGGGCGACCCCGAGTGGACCGACAAGGTCATGCAGCTGCTCGACGCGGTCGACGAGAACGTTCCGGACCCGGAGCGCGAGACCGACAAGCCCTTCCTGATGCCGGTCGAGGACTCCTTCTCGATCACCGGCCGCGGCACCGTGGTGACCGGTCGGATCGAGCGCGGCGTCATCAAGGTGAACGAAGAGGTCGAGCTCGTCGGCATCAAGGACACCGCGCTGAAGACCACGGTCACCGGCGTCGAGATGTTCCGCAAGCTGCTGGACGAGGGCCAGGCCGGTGACAACGTCGGTCTGCTCGTGCGCGGCATCAAGCGCGAGGACGTCGAGCGCGGCATGGTGGTCGTCAAGCCGAAGACCACGACCCCGCACACCGAGTTCGAGTGCCAGGTCTACATCCGGTCGAAGGAGGACGGTGGCCGTCACACCCCGTTCTTCAACAACTACCGGCCGCAGTTCTACTTCCGCACCACCGACGTGACCGGCGTCGTGACCCTCCCCGAGGGCACCGAGATGGTCATGCCGGGCGACAACGTCGAGATGTCGGTGCAGCTGATCCAGCCGATCGCGATGGAGGACGGCCTCCGCTTCGCGATCCGCGAGGGTGGTCGTACGGTCGGCGCGGGTCGCGTCACCAAGATCATCAAGTGATCCACCGCGAGGGCCTGCTCCTTCTCTGAAGGGGCAGGCCCTCGCTGGCTTCCGGGGTCCGCGCCGCGGTGCGAACTCCGAAAACCACCCCCCGATTCGGGCTGGCATACGGCGTGTGCCATCCTGTATGGGTTGCTCGTTCGGAGCGGCCGGTTTCCCAGGCGTTCATCGCCTAGTAGTGGAAGTCCCGGCCGCTCCGCCACGAGAAGCCCCGCGCCCTGGAGTTTCGGAGCAGGACCGGTTTCGGCCGGGCCTGGGCGCTGCGCCGGGAGTTCTCCCGCGTCGCCGTCCGGCAGGGTGCACAGCAAGAGGTGTACGGGTCTTCGGGAGTGCCCTTCGGGGAGCTCCGTGATCCATCCCAGCGGCGGAGTTCGATGGGACCGGTCTGTTCGCAGCGGGCGACACGCCCGACCGCGTGTACCGGGCACCAGCAACCTGAACAGGGGCGGACCGAGGGCTGAGTTCGACGGGCGGGAGAAATCCCGGTTCGAGAGCTCACCGGCCCAGGCCGCGACGGGCACCCGAAGCCCATGGGCGCAGCGCCGTCGTCAGCATCGAGCTGAAGACCGCCGCAGCGCCGACCACTGGCGGCACGAGACTAGAGGAACGGCAAGCCACTATGGCGGGACAGAAGATCCGCATCCGGCTCAAGGCCTACGACCACGAGGCGATCGACGCGTCCGCGCGCAAGATCGTTGAGACCGTGACGCGCACCGGCGCTCGGGTCGTCGGGCCGGTGCCGCTGCCGACGGAGAAGAACGTCTACTGCGTCATCCGCTCTCCGCACAAGTACAAGGACTCGCGGGAGCACTTCGAGATGCGGACGCACAAGCGGCTCATCGACATCCTCGAACCGACGCCGAAGACGGTGGACGCGTTGATGCGCATCGACCTTCCGGCCAGCGTCGACGTGAACATCCAGTAAGGGTCGGCCCATCGTGAGACGGCTCGTTCGCGGGCCGGCCGTAGTGCGGAGAGAACAAGACTGATGTCTGACAGGCAGATCAAGGGGATTCTGGGCACCAAGCTCGGCATGACCCAGGTCTTCGACGAGAACAACCGGGTCGTCCCGGTGACCGTCGTGCAGGCCGGGCCGAACGTGGTCACCCAGATCCGTACCCCCGACAAGGACGGCTATTCGGCCGTGCAGCTGGCGTTCGGCGCCATCGACCCCCGCAAGGTGAACAAGCCGCGCACCGGCCACTTCACCAAGGCCGGGGTCACCCCGCGCCGCCACCTCGTCGAGCTGCGCACGAATGACGCCGGTGAGTACGAAGTCGGCCAGGAGATCACCGCCGAGCTGTTCGAAGCCGGCACCGTGGTCGACGTGGTCGGCACCAGCAAGGGCAAGGGCTTCGCCGGCACGATCAAGCGGCACGGCTTCCACCGCCAGCCGATGAGCCACGGTGCTCAGGCCGTGCACCGGAAGCCGGGCTCGATCGGTGGCTGCGCCACCCCGGGTCGCGTCTTCAAGGGCATGAAGATGTCCGGCCGGATGGGCTCGGACCGCGTCACCACCCAGAACCTCAAGGTTCACCGGGTTGAGGGCGACTCCGGCCTGTTGCTGATCAAGGGCGCCGTTCCTGGCCCCAAGGGCGGCCTGGTTCTGGTCAAGAGCCCCGCGAAGGGTGGTGCGTGATGAGCGCGACGCTGGACGTCCGTACCCCGGACGGCTCCACCGACGGCAGTGTCGAGCTGCCCGCCGAGATCTTCGACGTGCAGGCCAACGTGGCCCTGATGCACCAGGTGGTGACGGCCCAGCTGGCCGCCGCTCGCCAGGGCACGCACTCCACGAAGACTCGCGGTCAGGTCTCCGGTGGCGGCAAGAAGCCGTACCGGCAGAAGGGCACCGGTAACGCCCGTCAGGGTTCGATCCGGGCTCCCCAGTTCACCGGTGGTGGCACGGTGCACGGCCCGCAGCCGCGGGACTACACCCAGCGCACCCCGAAGAAGATGAAGGCCGCCGCGTTGCGCGGTGCGCTGTCCGACCGCGCTCGCGCCGGCCAGCTGCACGTCGTGACGCACGTGGTCGGTGGCGAGTCGCCGTCGACCAAGGCCGCCAAGTCCGCGGTCCGCATCTGGACCGAGGCGAAGCGGGTGCTGGTGGTGCTGAACCGCTCGGAGGAGGCCAACTCCTGGCTGAGCCTGCGCAACCTCGAGCACGTGCACCTGATCGACCCGGGTCAGCTCAACACCTACGACGTGCTGGTCAACGACGACGTGGTGTTCAGCAAGGCCGCATTCGAGCGGTTCGTCGCCGGGCCCGTGCAGGGCCGCTCCGCCAAGGCAGCAGCCGTGGCAGCGAGCGCTGAGGAGGCACAGCAGTGATCCCCGACCCGCGAGACATCATCTTGGCGCCGGTCATCTCCGAGAAGAGCTACGCGCTCTTGGAGGAGGGCCAGTACACGTTCCTGGTTCGCCCCGGCACGAACAAGACCGAGATCAAGATCGCCGTTGAGAAGATCTTCGACGTCAAGGTCTCCAACGTGAACACGATCAACCGCAACGGCAAGCGCAAGCGCACCCGCACCGGGTACGGCAAGCGCAAGGACACCAAGCGGGCGATCGTGACGCTGTCCCCGGAGAGCAAGCCGATCGAGATCTTCGGCGGACCGGCCGCCTGACCGGCGCTGATTAGGACGAGGTTTCTACAGAGATGGGCATTCGCAAGCACAAGCCGACGACGCCGGGCCGTCGCGGCTCCAGCGTGTCCGACTTCGCCGAGATCACCCGGTCGGAGCCGGAGAAGTCGCTGGTGCGCCCGCTGCACGGTCGCGGCGGCCGCAACGCGCACGGCAAGATCACGACGCGGCACCAGGGCGGCGGCCACAAGCGGGCCTACCGCCTCATCGACTTCCGCCGCAATGACAAGGACGGTGTGCCGGCCAAGGTCGCGCACATCGAGTACGACCCCAACCGCAGTGCGCGCATCGCGCTGCTGCACTACCTGGACGGCGAGAAGCGCTACATCGTGGCGCCGAACGGCGTCCGGCAGGGTGACAAGGTCGAAAGCGGGCCGCGGGCCGACATCAAGCCCGGCAACAACCTCCCGCTGCGCAACATCCCGACCGGCACCGTGATCCACGCGATCGAGCTGCGCCCCGGTGGCGGAGCCAAGATCGCGCGGTCCGCCGGTGCCCGGGTCCAGCTGGTGGCCAAGGACGGCCCGTACGCCCAGCTGCGGATGCCTTCGGGCGAGATCCGCAACGTGGACGTGCGCTGCCGCGCCACGGTCGGCGAGGTCGGCAACTCCGAGCACTCGAACATCAGCTGGGGCAAGGCCGGCCGCATGCGGTGGAAGGGCAAGCGCCCGACCGTCCGCGGTGTCGTCATGAACCCGGTCGACCACCCGCACGGTGGCGGTGAGGGTAAGACCTCCGGTGGTCGCCACCCGGTCAACCCGAAGGGTCGTCCCGAGGGCCGCACCCGCCGCAACAAGCCCAGTGACAAGCTCATCGTCCGGCGCCGTCGCACCGGCAAGAAGCGCTGAGCAGGGAGGTAGTAGCACATGCCACGCAGCCTTAAGAAGGGCCCGTTCGTGGACGACCACCTGCTCAAGAAGGTGGACGCGCTCAACGAGTCGGGCAAGAAGACCGTGATCAAGACCTGGTCCCGCCGGTCCACGATCATCCCGGACATGCTGGGCCACACCTTCGCGGTGCACGACGGTCGCAAGCACATCCCGGTGTTCGTCACCGAGTCGATGGTCGGGCACAAGCTGGGCGAGTTCGCGCCGACGAGGACCTTCAAGGGCCACGTCAAGGATGACCGGAAGTCCCGCCGCCGCTGAGCGGGGGCGAACCAAGAGCAAGGGGTAGCAGGATGACAGCCCGTTCCGACGACACCGCGGCGGATGACAACCGCGCGGTGGCGCGGGCCCGCTTCGTCCGCGTGACGCCGATGAAGGCCCGTCGCGTGGTCGAGCTCATCAAGGGCCGTAACGCCAGCGAAGCCCTGGCAGTGCTCCAGTTCGCGCCGCAGGCCGCCAGCGGTCCGGTGTCGAAGGTGCTCGCCAGTGCCGTCGCCAACGCGCAGAACAACCAGTCGCTCGACCCCGACACCCTGTGGGTGCACCGGGCGTACGTGGACGAGGGACCGACGCTGAAGCGGTTCCAGCCCCGTGCCCAGGGCCGTGCGTACCGGATCCGCAAGCGGACCGCGCACATCACCATCGAGGTGGAGTCGCGGCCGAAGGCGGCCGGTAAGACGAAGAGCCAGAAGGGGAGTGCCCGGTAGTGGGTCAGAAGATCAACCCGCACGGCTTCCGACTCGGCATCACCACGGACTGGAAGTCCCGGTGGTACGCCGACAAGCAGTACGCGGAATACGTTGCGGAGGACGTCAAGATCCGCCGTCGGCTCTCTCGCGGTATGGAGCGCGCAGGGATCTCCAAAGTGGAGATCGAGCGCACCCGCGAGCGGGTCCGGGTGGACATTCACACCGCCCGGCCGGGCATCGTCATCGGCCGTCGTGGTGCCGAAGCGGACCGCATCCGCGGTTCGCTGGAGAAGCTGACCGGCAAGCAGGTCCAGCTCAACATCCTCGAAGTCAAGAACTCCGAGGCCGACGCGCAGCTCGTCGCGCAGGGCGTGGCCGAGCAGCTGTCCAACCGCGTGTCCTTCCGGCGCGCGATGCGCAAGGCCATCCAGTCGGCCATGCGCTCGCCGCAGGTCAAGGGCATCCGGGTGCAGTGCGGTGGCCGTCTGGGCGGGGCCGAGATGTCCCGCTCGGAGTTCTACCGCGAGGGTCGCGTCCCGCTGCACACGCTGCGCGCGGACATCGACTACGGCTTCTTCGAGGCCCGCACCACGTTCGGGCGCATCGGCGTCAAGGTGTGGATCTACAAGGGTGAGCTGGTCGGCGGCCTGAAGCAGAAGCAGCAGGAGTCCGAGGTGCGCGCGCCTCGCGGCGAGGGCGGCGGCGGACGTGGCGAGCGCGGCGACCGCGGTGGCCGTTCCGACCGCGGTGGCCGTCGTCGTTCCGGAGCTTCGGGCACCACCGGTGCCGGTGGCACCGAGGCCGGTCGCGCCGCAGCCAAGGGCGGTTCGGCGGAGAGCTCGGAGCAGGCGCAGACCGCGGGCGACGTGGCCGCTGCCAACGCTCCGGCCGTGGCCGAGCCGCAGGCCGATCAGAAGACGGAGGGCTGAGCAGTGCTGGTCCCACGCAGGGTGAAGTGGCGCAAGAGCCACGCACCGAAGCGCAGTGGCTTCGCCAAGGGCGGCACCCGCATCAACTTCGGCGAGTACGGCATCCAGGCGGTCGAGCACGGCTACGTGACCAACCGTCAGATCGAGTCGGCGCGTATCGCGATCACCCGGCACGTCAAGCGTGGCGGCAAGGTCTGGATCAACATCTTCCCGGACCGCCCGCTGACGAAGAAGCCGGCCGAGACCCGTCAGGGTTCCGGTAAGGGCTCGCCCGAGTCCTGGGTCGCGAACGTCAAGCCGGGCCGCGTCATGTTCGAGCTGAACTTCCCGAACAAGAAGACGGCCGTCGAAGCGCTGACCCGCGCGGCGCACAAGCTGCCGATGAAGTGCAAGATCGTGTCCCGCGAGGGTGGTGACTTCTGATGGCGGCTGGTGTCACCGCTGGTGAGCTCCGGGAGCTGGGCGACGAGGAACTGGTGGCCAAGGTCCGGGAGTCGAAGGAAGAGCTGTTCAACCTTCGCTTCCAGATGGCGACCGGGCAGTTGGAGAACAACCGCCGGTTGCGCGTGGTCCGCAGGGACATCGCCCGGATCTACACCATCATGCGCGAGCGCGAGCTCGGCCTGACGGTGTCCCCTGACGCGACCGAGGAGGGCGCGGCATGAGCAGCCAGGCAGAGGAACAGAGCGTGGCGCGGAACTACCGCAAGACCCGCGAGGGATACGTCGTGTCCGACAAGATGGACAAGACGATCGTGGTGTCGCTGGAGGACCGCAAGAAGCACGCTCTCTACAGCAAGGTCATGCGCCAGACCACCAAGGTCAAGGCGCACGACGAGGCCAACACGGCCGGTGTCGGCGACCGCGTGCTCCTGATGGAGACCCGGCCGCTGTCCGCGACGAAGCGCTGGCGCCTCGTCGAGGTCGTGGAGAAGGCCAAGTAGGACATCGAAAGCGGGCCGGGCGCCGGTATGTCGGCGTCCGGCCCGCTGCCGGTGATGACCGCGCGCGTCAAGTCGGAAATTTGGCGCGCCAGAGTGTGTCCGCGCGCAGGGTGCGGGCACTTAGGGTCAGGAGTCAGACGTGATCCAGCAGGAGTCGCGACTGCGTGTCGCCGACAACACTGGGGCCAAGGAGATCCTCACGATCCGGGTCCTCGGTGGTTCTGGTCGGCGTTACGCGGGTATCGGTGACGTCATCGTCGCCACCGTCAAGGAAGCAATTCCGGGTGCCGGCGTGAAGAAGGGCGATGTGGTCAAGGCCGTCATCGTCCGGCAGAAGAAGGAAAAGCGCCGCGCGGATGGTTCCTACATCCGGTTCGACGAGAACGCCGCGGTGCTGCTCAAGACCGACGGTGGTCCCCGTGGGACCCGCATCTTCGGCCCGGTCGGGCGCGAGCTGCGCGACAAGAAGTACATGAAGATCATTTCGCTCGCGCCGGAGGTGCTGTGATGAAGATCAAGAAGGGCGACACCGTCGTCGTGATCTCCGGCAAGGACAAGGGCGCTCGCGGCAAGGTCATCGAGGCCTACCCGCAGCGTGAGCGGGTCCTGGTCGAAGGCGTGAACCGGATCAAGAAGCACACCAAGGTCTCCCGGACCGAGCGTGGTGCGCAGTCCGGCGGAATCGTCACCCAGGAGGCGCCGATTCACGTGAGCAACGTGATGGTGGTCGACTCCGACGGCACTCCCACGCGTGTGGGCTACCGGTTCGGCGAGGACGGCAAGAAGGTTCGCGTGTCCCGCCGCAACGGGAAGGACATCTGATCATGACCACCACGGAGAAGATCGTCCCCCGGCTCAAGACCCGGTACCGCGACGAGATCCGCAAGGCCCTGCACGAGGAGTTCGAGTACTCGAACGCCATGCTGGTCCCCGGCGTGGTCAAGGTCGTCGTCAACATGGGTGTCGGTGACGCGGCGCGGGACAGCAAGCTCATCGAAGGCGCGGTCCGCGACCTGACCACGATCACCGGTCAGCGCCCCGAGATCCGCCGGGCCCGCAAGTCCATCGCTCAGTTCAAGCTGCGCGAAGGCATGCCGATCGGTGCGCGCGTCACGCTGCGCGGCGACCGCATGTGGGAGTTCGTCGACCGCCTGGTCACGATCGCGCTGCCGCGCATCCGTGACTTCCGCGGCCTGTCGCCGAAGCAGTTCGACGGCAACGGCAACTACACCTTCGGGCTCAACGAGCAGTCGATGTTCCACGAGATCGACCCCGACTCGATCGACCGTCCCCGCGGTATGGACATCACAGTGGTGACCACGGCCACCACCAATGAGGAAGGCCGGCGGCTGCTGCGCCACCTGGGCTTCCCGTTCAAGGAGCAGTGATGTCGGGTATCGCAGGGCGTCGAAACAAGGAGAACTGAGCCGATGGCCAAGAAGGCGCTGATCAACAAGGCCGCGCGCAAGCCGAAGTTCAAGGTGCGCGGCTACACCCGCTGCCAGCGCTGCGGGCGTCCGCGGTCGGTGTTCCGCAAGTTCGGCCTGTGCCGCGTGTGCTTCCGCGAGATGGCGCACGCCGGCGAGCTGCCGGGCGTGAGCAAGTCTTCCTGGTGAGTGCCCGCCCGCTGGGCGATACCCGGTCACGGGTACGCTCGGCGGGCACCACCAGGGCTTTTACCCGCTTCGGCGGGTGGCGCGCGTGCGTGCCGCTGACATGAGCCTGCCCGTCCGGCAGGCATCCGACTTCGCCTAGGCCAGGATCCAGACCTCCCGCTGTGCGGGACGCGTCCGGGCCCGTCGGAACCGGGTGAGAAAGGTGGACCAGGTCACATGACGATGACCGACCCCATCGCAGACATGCTGACGCGTCTGCGGAATGGAAGTTCGGCGTATCACGACGAGGTCGTGATGCCGCATTCGAAGCTCAAGGCGAACATCGCCGAAATCCTCAAGCGCGAGGGTTACGTGACGGGTTCCCGTGCCGAGCAGGGCGAGAAGGGCCAGAACCTGGTCGTCGAGCTCAAGTACGGCCCGAACCGGGAACGCAGCATCGCCGGCCTGCGGCGGGTCTCCAAGCCCGGTCTGCGGGTCTACGCGAAGTCCACGAACCTGCCGAAGGTTCTCGGCGGCCTGGGCATCGCGATCATTTCCACGTCCGGTGGTCTGGTGACCGACCGGCAGGCCATCAAGCAGGGCGTGGGCGGGGAAGTCCTCGCCTACGTTTGGTAAGGGAGGAGGAGCATGTCGCGTATCGGGAAGCTTCCGATCACCGTGCCCTCCGGTGTCGAGGTCACCATCGACGGGCAGGCGGTGACGGTCAAGGGCCCCAAGGGCACCTTGGAGCAGAACATCGCCGAGCCGATCACCGTTGAGAAGGACGAAGACGGGTCGGTCCTGGTCAAGCGGCCGGACGACGAGCGCGAGAGCCGCTCGCTGCACGGTCTGTCGCGCAGCCTGGTCAACAACATGGTGCTCGGCGTCAGCAAGGGCTACCAGAAGGACCTGGAAATCCACGGCGTGGGTTACCGGGTGCTGCTCAAGGGCGCGAACCTCGAGTTCTCCTTGGGCTACAGCCACCCCATCGTGATCGAGCCCCCGAAGGGCATCGAGTTCGCGACCGAGGGTGCGACCAAGCTGTCGGTCAAGGGCATCGACAAGCAGTTGGTCGGCGAGATCGCCGCGAGGATCCGCAAGCTGCGCCGTCCCGACCCGTACAAGGGCAAGGGCGTGCGTTACGCCGGCGAAGCCATCCGCCGCAAGGTCGGAAAGACGGGTAAGTGACCATGAGCGAGACAACCACTGCTACGAAGCGCAAGCCCGTGGGCAAGGACATCTCGACCGTGCGTCGGATCGCCCGCGCGAACCGCCACTTCCGGCTCCGGAAGAAGATCAGCGGCACGCCGGCGCGTCCGCGCCTGGTCGTGACCCGGTCCACGCGGCACATCGTCGCGCAGGTCATCGACGACGTCGCGGGTCACACGCTGGCGTCGGCCTCCAGCATGGAAGCCGACCTGCGCACCCTCGAGGGCGACAAGAAGGCCAAGGCGACCAAGGTCGGCGAGCTCGTCGCCGCCCGTGCCAAGGACGCCGGTGTCGAGAAGGTCGTGTTCGACCGGGGTGGCAACGCCTACCACGGCCGGGTCGCGGCGCTGGCCGACGCCGCCCGTGACGGCGGCCTGGAGTTCTGACATGCGTACGACTGAGATGACAACGATCGAGAGGGACGCCTGATGCCTGGACGCACTCGGCGTGACGGCGGTTCGGAGTCCGGCGGCAAAGACCGCCGGGACCGCCGCGACGGTGGCCGTGGCGGGGCGGCCCAAGAGAAGAGCATGCAGTTCGAGCGTGTCGTGACGATCAACCGCGTCGCGAAGGTCGTCAAGGGCGGCCGGCGGTTCAGCTTCACCGCGCTCGTGGTCGTCGGTGACACCGACGGCATGGTCGGTGTCGGTTACGGCAAGGCCAAGGAAGTGCCCGCGGCGATCGCCAAGGGCGTGGAGGAGGCGAAGAAGAACTTCTTCCGCGTCCCCCGCCTCGGCGGCACGATCACGCACCCGGTCCAGGGTGAGGACGCCGCCGGCGTCGTCATGCTGCGTCCGGCCAGCGCCGGTACCGGTGTCATCGCCGGCGGCCCGGTGCGCGCGGTGCTGGAAGGCGCCGGCGTGCACGACGTGCTGAGCAAGTCGCTGGGCAGCGACAACCCGATCAACA
Organism: Saccharopolyspora gloriosae; assembly: GCF_014203325.1. Lineage (NCBI taxonomy): Bacteria > Bacillati > Actinomycetota > Actinomycetes > Pseudonocardiales > Pseudonocardiaceae > Saccharopolyspora > Saccharopolyspora gloriosae. Next base: position 191,268 of record NZ_JACHIV010000001.1, read on the forward strand.
TCGTGCACGCCACGGTGGCGGCGCTCAAGAGCCTGCAGCGTCCGGAGGAGGTCGCGGCCCGCCGCGGTCTGCCGCTGGAAGACGTGGCTCCCGCGTTCATGCTGCGTGCGCGTGCCGGTCAGGGGGCGTGACGTGGCACAGCTGAAGATCACCCAGACCCGTGGTCTGGTGGGCACGAAGAGCAACCAGCGCGACAGCATGCGCACCCTCGGCCTGCGCAAGATCCGCCAGACCGTGGTTCGCCCTGATGACGCGAACACGCGTGGCCTGGTCAAGGCCGTGCACCACCTGGTGACGGTTGAGGAGGTCGACTGAGCATGGTCATCAAGATTCACGACCTGCGCCCCGCGCCGGGTTCGAACCGGGACAAGATCCGGGTCGGCCGCGGTGAGGGCTCCAAGGGCAAGACCGCGGGCCGCGGTACCAAGGGCACCAAGGCTCGCAAGACCGTCTCCCCGCGCTTCGAAGGCGGGCAGATGCCGATCCAGATGCGGCTCCCGAAGCTTCGCGGCTTCAAGAACCGCAACCGGGTGGAGTACCAAGGCGTGAACCTCGGCCGCCTGGCCGCTGCGTTCCCGAACGGTGGCACCGTCGGCATCGACGAGCTGATCTCGGCCGGACTCGCCAACAAGGGCGAGCTGGTCAAGGTTCTCGGTGGTGGTGAGCTGGAGGGCGTCAAGCTGGACGTCACCGCGCACGCCTTCACCGGCAGCGCGCAGGAGAAGATCACTGCCGCGGGCGGTTCGGCTACCAAGCTGGAGAGCTGAACGCTCCGGTGATTCCGGTCGAAAGGGCCGGTCGACCTTCGGGTCGGCCGGCCCTTTCGCATGTCCGGGTCGTGTTAGCGGTGCTTGCGTGGTTTCCCGGGAAAGCTCGCCGTCGCCCGGTCGAGGCGTGCTGGGCGACATCCGGGCATCGGCACTGGACAACGCCTCGGCTCGAAGTTGATTCCCGGCTTCCGCCGTTATCGCTGATAACGCGTTTTCCGGCCGATTTTCCGGTTCTCGTCCGGCGTTTTTCGATTCGGCTCAGGTATATGTGAACGCTGAGTTCTGCTGCGGTGAACCGGAACTGATCTGAATCGGCGCGCGCCGGGTGGCTGCTCGGCAGGTGCTCGTGGCCGATCGGACGCGCCTTGCTCCGCGAAGGGCCTTGGTGACCTGGTGTTCCGTTCCGGTCGCCGGTGGCGCGTGAGGTCGGCCGGGGTGCGGTGGAGCAGTGGGGCTGAGCCGTCCGGGCGCAGCGAAAAGTGTGAGCAATCGCCGCCGTTCCGCCGAATGGAAGCGCTCCCATTCGCAGGTACTGGCCATTCCGATGCGCGTTTAAGTTGTTCGGACCAGTGCTCCCGAGCACTCCTTCGGAATCAATTATGAGGAGCAGGTATGCGGCGTCGAACGCTACGAGCCGGACTGCCGATCGCGGCGATGTCCCTGCTGGCGGCCACCGTTCCCGGAATCGCCGGTGCCGCGGCGGCCGAGGCGAGCCCGGCGCGGCACTGCGCCTTCGACGCGGGCACCGGCCAGCAGCGCTGCTTCGACACCCTCGCCGAGGCCACCGGCAGCGCCCGGTCGGAGGTGGCGAGCACGCGGGACGGCGAGGTCGTGCAGGGGACCTTGTTCGACGAGGAGAACTACGGCGGGGACAGCTTCACGATCTACGGCGCCGGGCTGTGCGAGAAGGACGGCAAGGTCGAGTACCAGATCGACCTGCCGGACGACTGGAAGGACCGGGTCACCTCGGTGCAGCCGTGGGCGAACTGCTGGATCTGGCTGTACCCGGAGCCGAACCTCGGCGGCGACCGCGACGGGCCGTTCAAGGAGAACACCGCCTACGTCGGTGACCTGATCAACGACCGCACCCAGTCCGTCGGACTCAGCTGAGCGGTCGCCGAGCGCGGCACCGAACCGGCGCCGCCCAACATCGAGGAGAGCCCTCATGTCCCCACGTCGATCCAGCGCGGTCCTCGTCTCGGCGTTCTCGCTGGCAGCGATGGCCTTCGCGCCGTCGGCCGCCGCCGCGGACGAGCCGACGGTCCGCGAACTCATGGAGAAGTGCGACAACGGCACCGACAGCTGCGTGTTCCACCCGGAAGGCCAGCCGGAGTACTACACCGATGAGGCGCACACCGTCGGTGACCCGGTCTACAACTGCACCGACGGGATCCAGCGCTCCTCGGTGGAGTGGTCGGACACGACCTCGCAGAGCAACAGCGTCGGCATGTCGATGACCACGGAGGCCGGGTTCGGCAAGGTCTTCTCCATCGCCTACGAGCAGAGCTACGAGCACACCTGGGAGGAGTCGCACACCGAATCCCAGACGACGAACGTGGACACCGAGCCGAACCAGGTGGGTTCGGTCGAGCGCGCGGCGCAGATGCAGAAGGTGAAGGGCACCTACGAGCTGCACTTCGAGGACAAGTTCTACGACCACTACATCTGGTACGTGCCGATGGAGGTCACGGGCCCGGCGCCGGACCCGACCAGCGCGGTCAGCCAGCACGTGCGGGACATGACGGAGGAAGAGATCTCCCAGTGCCCGTGATGATCCCGGTGCCCGTGACGAGCCCGGTGCCCGTGATGAGCCCGGTGCTCGTGATGATCCCGGTGCTCTGGAAGTGCTCCCCGTCCTTGAACGCCTCGGCGGCGCCGTCCGGGTCCGCCGCCGGAAGAGAGGTCCACCGATGATCCACCGCATCGCCACCGCCGCCGCCACGGCCGCCGTGGCAGGACTGCTGGTCGTCCCGCCCGCCTCCGCGGCCGACGAACCCACCGCGCGCGAACTGCTGGAGAAGTGCGACAACGGCACCGACAGCTGCGTGTTCCACCCGGAGGGGGAGCCGGAGTACTTCCAGAACACCTCCGAGCTCGTCGGCAGCCCCACGTTCAACTGCACCGAGCTGCCGCAGCGGATGGGGGTGTCCTGGTCGGACACCACCTCCGAGAGCAACAGCCTCGGGCTGTCGATGTCGACCTCGTTCGGCGAGGTGTTCAAGGTGACCTTCAAGGCCAGCTACGGCCACGAGTGGAAGGAATCCCACACCGAGACCCAGACGACGAACATCGACGTCAATCCCGGTGACGCCGGGCGGGTCTTCCACGGGCCGAAGATGCAGAAGGTCAAGGGCACCTACGAGCTGCACTTCGAGGACAAGTTCTACGACCACTACATCTGGTACGTGCCGATGGAGGTCACCGGCCCCGCCGATTCCCAGGAGAGCACGATCACCCAGGACACCAGCCCGATGACCGACGAGGAGAAGTCGGCCAACTGCGGCTGATCCGCGGATCCGCGGGGCCTTCCGGCGCACTGCCGGGAGGCCCCGCGGCGGGTCGTGCGCAGGTCGGACCGGTCGGTGGACCGGGAGGGCCGCGCCGGCCGCGCTCCCGTCGGCGAACCCTCTTCCCGGTGCTGTGACCGGGAGGGTGCGGCGGATCACCGCCGACTGACGGAGCGTATTCGGCGACCTGCTAGAGTCGCCCAGGCAGCACCGTGCCGAGCACGGTGCTGTGGATTTTCCAGCCGTGCCGGCCCCGCGTACGAGGATTTGGGAAGCCGGCCATCGTTCGGCCGGTAACCCCGGCTTGCGCACCAGGAGGTTCGCGTGCTCGGCGCCTTCCGCTCGGCTCTGGCGACGCCGGACCTGCGCCGCAAGATCCTGTTCACACTGGGCATGGTCGTGCTGTACCGGCTCGGCGCCACGATTCCCTCTCCGGGGGTTTCGTACCCGAACGTCCAGCAGTGCTATCAGGAACTGCAGGGCAGTCAGAGTGTCTTCTCGCTGTTGAACCTGTTCAGCGGTGGCGCGCTGTTGCAGCTGTCGGTGTTGTCGCTGGGCATCATGCCCTACATCACCGCGAGCATCATCATCCAGCTGCTCCAGGTGGTCATTCCTCGCTTCGAGCAGTTGAAGAAGGAAGGGCAGTCCGGCCAGGCGAAGCTGACGCAGTACACCCGCTACCTGGCGATCGCGCTCGCGGTGCTGCAGGCGACGGGCATCGTCGCGCTCGCCGAGCGCGGCCAGCTCTTCCCCGACTGCTCCGCGGACGTCATCCCGGACAGCTCGGTGCTGAACCTCATCACCATCGTGGTCGTGATGACGGCGGGCGCCGCGCTGCTGATGTGGATGGGTGAGCTGATCACCGAGCGCGGTGTCGGCAACGGCATGTCGCTGCTCATCTTCACCTCGATCGCGGCCCGGATCCCCGCTGAGGGCGGCAAGATCCTGCAGACGCACGGCGGCCTGGTGTTCACCGTGGTCTGCCTGTTCGCGGTGGCGATCATCGCCACGGTGGTCTTCATCGAGCAGGCGCAGCGCCGGATCCCGGTGCAGTACGCGAAGCGCATGATCGGTCGCCGGATGTACGGCGGGACGTCGACGTACCTGCCGCTGAAGGTGAACCAGGCCGGTGTCATCCCGGTGATCTTCGGTTCCTCGCTGCTGTACCTGCCGCAGCTGCTCGGGCAGCTCGCGGGCAACCAGGACTCCTGGTGGGCGCGGTTCATCCAGACCTACATCGTCGACCCGTCCAGCTGGGTGCACATCCTGCTGTACATGGCGATGATCATCTTCTTCGCCTACTTCTACGTCTCCATCACGTTCAACCCGGAGGAACGGGCTGACGAGATGAAGAAGTTCGGCGGCTTCATCCCCGGCATCAGGCCTGGTCGGCCGACCGCCGAGTACCTGAGCTTCGTGCTGTCCCGCATCACGCTGCCCGGCTCGTTGTACCTGGGCATCATCGCGATCCTGCCGAACTTCTTCCTGGGCCTGACGGGCCAGGGCGGGAACCAGAACTTCCCGTTCGGCGGCACGGCGGTGTTGATCATGGTCAACGTCGGCTTGGACACCGTGAAGCAGATCGAGAGCCAACTCACGCAGCGGAACTACGAGGGTTTCCTCCGGTAAACTCCCCGAGTACGGATGGCGGACTCATTGTTTCGCATCGCGGAAGCTCATCGGCGTTCCGCATAGCGCGTGCATTATGGTGTTCGTCCGTGGCGACGTTCGGCGTGGCCCTGGCCTGGGCTGATACCAGGGCGGCCCGCCGAGCGTCGATCCCGCCGGGCAACGCGCGCGGCGATCAGCATCCGCACTCCACGGGGTGAGTGCGGAGCGCTCGACGAAGGTGGCTGCAGACCACCGCAATGATTCGGAGGCAGACCCTTGGTGCGATTGGTTCTCGTCGGCCCGCCTGGTGCGGGCAAGGGCACCCAAGCGGCCGTGCTGGGCGAACGGCTCGCCGTTCCGCACATCTCCACCGGCGACCTGTTCCGCGCGAACATCGGGAATTCCACGCCACTCGGGCAGAAGGCCAAGTCCTACATGGACGCGGGCGAACTGGTTCCCGACGAGGTCACCAACGAGATGGTTCGCGAGCGGCTGGCGGAGCCGGACGCGCAGGACGGGTTCCTGCTCGACGGATTCCCGCGGACGACGCCGCAGGCCGACGTGCTCGGCGAAATCCTGGCCGACAACGGCATGGAGCTCACCGCCGTCGTCCAGTTCGACGTGCCCGAGGAAGAGCTCGTGCGCCGCATGCTCGACCGCGGCCGGTCGGACGACACCGAGGACGTGATCCGGCGCAGGCTCGCCGTCTACCACTCGGAGACCGAACCGCTGCTGGACTACTACCGGGCCAAGGTCGTCAAGATCGACGCACTCGGCTCGGTCGAGGACATCACCGACCGCGCGCTCGACGCGTTGGGCCAGAAGAAGGCCTGACGGGCGCGCACCAGACCTGAGGAACGGACGGGAACACGGGTGTTTCGGCGAGGCAAGGGCATCGAGCTCAAATCGGTCGGCGAGATCGAGGCGATGCGGGCGGCGGGGCTGGTCGTGGCCAGCGCGCTCGCCGCGGTCTCCGCGAAGGCCGAACCCGGTGTCAGCACCGGTGAGCTCGACGAGGTCGCCGAGCAGGTGATCCGGGACGCCGGTGCCGTCCCGTCCTTCCAGGGCTACCACGGCTTCCCGGCGTCGATCTGCGCGTCGGTGAACGAGAAGGTCGTGCACGGCATCCCGTCGAAGTCCGAGGTGCTCGCCGACGGCGACCTGCTGTCGGTGGACTGCGGGGCCATCCTCGAAGGCTGGCACGGGGACTCCGCCGTCACCCTGTCGATCGGCGCGGTCAGCGAGCGCGACCAGGCGCTGTCCGACGCGACGCGCCAGGCCATGTGGGCCGGGTTGCAGCGGGCGCAGGCCGGAGCGCACCTGACCGACATCTCGCACGCCGTGCAGACCGCGGCGCAGGCGGCGGGCAAGTCCGACGGCATCGACTACGGGATCATCGCCGAGTACGGCGGCCACGGCATCGGCACCGAGATGCACATGGAGCCGTTCCTGCCGAACCTCGGCAAGCCCGGTCGCGGCCCGAAGCTGCGGGTCGGCATGGCGTTGGCGGTCGAGCCGATGCTGACGCTCGGCTCGGTGGACACCGTGGAACTGGACGACGAGTGGACCGTGGTCACCTTCGACGGTTCCCGCGCGGCGCACTGGGAGCACACCGTCGCGATCACCGAAGACGGGCCCTGGGTCCTCACCGCTCCGGAGCAGTGAGCCGAGCCCCTAGCCCGGCGTGAGAACACCTCTGACGCGAATGCCTCATCCGGCGGCGAGAGCCGTCCGGATGAGGCATTCGTCGTGCGGGGGTCAGTGCCGCGGGCGGCGGCAGACGTACACGCGGGCGGGCGGGACGTTGCGCCACACCGTGCTGCGCGGCAGCACTTCCTCGAAGGTCTCCCGCAGGATCTCGGTGAAGGCGATCGTGTTCGCCCGCCACAACGTCGTCACGTAGGTGACCGTGGTGAACACGCCTTCCTTCGTCAGCACCTTCGAGACCTCGCGCAGCAAGGCGCGTTGCTGGTCGGCGGGCAGCAGCGTCCACGGGATGCTGCTGATGACCGCGTCCACCTGGGTGCGGTTCGCCGCGGCGAGCAGTTCGACGAGGTGCCGGGCATCGCCTTCGATGACCTCCAGCCAGGGCTTCGTGGAGTTGAGGTACCGCACCAGCTCCGGGTCGATCTCCACGGCCAAGTGGTCGGAGCCGTCGGGCAGCCGTTCGCGCAACGCCCCGCTGAGCGCACCGGTGCCCGGCCCGAGTTCGAGCACCGTCGGCGTGCCGCTGGCCGGGACGACCTCCGCGACCGCTCTCGCGACGTGCTCGGAGGTGGGGAGCACGGCACCCACGGTGCCGGGCTGCCGGACGGCGCGCGTGACGAAGGTGCGGTACTCGCGCAGCTTGGCTTGCTTGCTCACTCGGCGCTCCAGGATCGGAAGAGAGGTCCTGGAGAACCGTAACGGCCCGCCCCCGGAATCCGGCGGTCCCGGATGCCGTGAGCGGGAAATCGCCCGGATCTGCCCCAAAGGGCACGGAGATCCTTTTCGGGGCATTTCCGGATCGTCGTTCTGGCGATGGCCGCGTCGCTGACCAGTGCTCGGGCGAGAGCACCGAAGGTTCTCGGTGCTCTGCTCACGAGGTCCGCTATCGGGGTCGCGGCCGCTCGAAGAATTGATCTCGAAGCGAAAAGCGCTCCGATCCCGCCGCAGCACAAGATCGAACGGCGTTTCGTCAGTGCAACGGGCGCCGGCAGATGTAATGCAGGATCGGCGGGAAGTTGCGCCACGTCGTGTGCGTGAGCACCTCGTCGAACGTGGTGGCCAGGCGGGTGCGGAACCGCTTGCCGCCGGGGTTGTGCTCCGCGGGCAGGTAGGTGAGCGCGGTGAACGCGCCGTGCGGGGCGAGCACCTTGGTGACCTCGCCGAGGACGCGGTCCTGTTCGTCGTCGGGGAGCAGCGACCACGGGATGCTGCTGATCACCGCGTCCACCCGGTCGACGCCCCGCTCGGCCAGCAGCGGGACCAGGTCACCGGCGTCGCCGTGCACGAGCTCCATCCACGGCGCGTGCGCCCGCAGGTGCTCCACCATCTCGTCGACGAGCTCGATGCCGATGTGCCGGGCCCCCGCGGGCAGCCGCTCGTGGATGCCGCCGCTGAGCGAGCCGGTGCCGGGGCCGAGCTCCAGCACGACGGGCGTGCCGGTGGTGGGCACCACCTGCGCGACGGTCGCCGCGACGGCGGCCGAGGTGGGGGTGGCCGCACCGACCTCCCGCGGATTGCGCACGGCACTGGTGAGGAACGTGCGGTATTCGGCGAGCCTGCCCACCGGTCCGGGCGACGGCTTCCGGGCGGCGGATGTGTGGTCCTGTTGCGCGGTCACTGCTCTCCTCGAAGCGCGGATCAGCGGTCGGAACGGGTGGCTGCGTTGGCGCCGGAACCGGAGCTGCTCGCGGGTTCCTCGGACGGAGCGCTGGGCGAATCCGAGTCGCCGGGGCTTTCCGCAACCGCGCCGGTCGACATCATCGTCGCGCCGACGGGTGAGATCGAACGTAGACAGCCCGCGAGCGGTGCCGCAACCACCCGAGTGGGGGGTGCGGTGGAGGTCTGCTCACACTCGCTCCCGCCCGTTCACCCACCGTCGATGCGCGCGCACCCACCGCGTTGACGCGCCCGCTCCGCGTGAGGGGCCCGGCGCCGGGGTGGATCGCGCGCGAGCGCCGAATCCGGACCGGCCCGCCGACCAGGGACGTTGTCCAGCCCCCGGATGAAGCCCGAATCGGCCTGCGCGTACAGTGGAGCAACGGCGCACTCATCGCGCCGGTTCGTCGTGCCTTGTGCTCGCAGGGGGCATTCCGGGGAGTTCGTCATCGGACTCATCGGCCGGGCCGTCCCACGGGCGTCTCGCGGTTCACCGCACACTCAGGGCAGTTCGGGCCGACCGGAGCGCGTCCGTCGCCGGTCCTGGAGGGAAGTCTCCGGGTCGGGTGGCCGAAGGCGCAAGCCTTACCAACCGTCACCGTCACGAAACGCGGAGGACATGGGCAAAAAAGACGGGGCCATTGAGGTCGAGGGTCGCGTGATCGAGCCGCTCCCCAACGCGATGTTCCGCGTCGAGTTGGAGAACGGGCACAAGGTCCTCGCGCACATCAGTGGCAAGATGCGTCAGCACTACATCCGCATCCTGCCCGAGGACCGGGTCGTCGTGGAGCTCTCGCCCTACGACCTTTCCCGTGGGCGCATCGTCTACCGCTACAAGTGACCTCCACGGTGTCCGGGAGACCGGGCACGCGTCCGAGCAGGAGAGCACGACCGTGAAGGTCCAACCTAGTGTGAAGAAGATCTGCGACAAGTGCCAGATCATCCGTCGTCATGGGCGGGTCCTGGTCATTTGCGACAACCAGCGCCACAAGCAGCGCCAGGGCTGATCGCGTCCGTCGCGGACATGTAGCCGTACTGACAATCCAAGGGAACTCCCCTCGCCTGCCGGCTCGTGAGTGAGCCGGTCCACCTCCGGTTCCAGGCCGGGGCTTCACGCCGGATGCGGTGTGGAGGCGGCAGGGGTTGCAGACCTGGAACGACACGAAGGAGACCTGCCTACATGGCAAGGATCACCGGTGTCGACCTCCCGCGTGACAAGCGCATGGAGGTCGCGCTGACCTACATCTTCGGGATCGGCCGCAGCCGCTCCCAGGAGATCCTGACGGCGACGGACATCTCGTTCGACGCGCGCGCGAAGGATCTCGACGATGACCAGCTCGCGAAGCTCCGCGAGTACATCGAGAACAATTTTCGGGTCGAGGGTGACCTGCGCCGCGAGGTCGCGGCCGACATCCGCCGGAAGATCGAGATCGGTTGCTACGAGGGGACGCGGCACCGCCGCCACCTCCCGTTGAACGGGCAGCGGACGAAGACCAACGCCCGTACCCGCAAGGGACCGAAGAAGACGGTCGCCGGCAAGAAGAAGGCCGGGAAGAAGTAAGCGTCGCTAGGAGACCACAACAGCTATGCCACCCAAGTCTCGCGCTGGCGCCGTCAAGAAGGTGCGGCGCAAGGAAAAGAAGAATGTTGCGCACGGACAAGCGCACATCAAGAGCACCTTCAACAACACCATCGTCTCGATCACGGACCCGACCGGTGCGGTGATCAGCTGGGCCTCCGCGGGCCACGTCGGGTTCAAGGGCTCTCGCAAGTCCACCCCGTACGCCGCGCAGATGGCCGCTGAGAACGCCGCCCGCAAGGCCGCCGAGCACGGCATGAAGAAGGTCGACGTCTTCGTGAAGGGTCCGGGTTCGGGCCGCGAGACGGCGATCCGCTCGCTGCAGGCCGCCGGCCTCGAGGTCGGCACGATCCAGGACGTGACCCCGCAGCCGCACAACGGCTGCCGGCCGCCCAAGCGGCGCCGGGTCTGATCGCGGGAAAGGAGTAGAAGAAGATGGCACGTTACACCGGTCCCGCGACCCGCAAGTCCCGCCGTCTCAAGGTTGACCTCATCGGTGGGGACCAGGCGTTCGAGCGTCGTCCGTACCCGCCGGGGCAGCACGGGCGCGCGCGCATCAAGGAAACCGAGTACCTGCTGCAGCTCCAGGAGAAGCAGAAGGCTCGTTTCACCTACGGCATCCTCGAGCGGCAGTTCCGCTCCTACTACGAGGAAGCCAACCGCCGCACCGGGCGTACCGGCGAGAACCTCCTGCAGCTGCTGGAGTCCCGCCTGGACAACGTGATCTACCGGTCCGGTCTGGCCCGCACCCGCCGGATGGCGCGGCAGCTGGTCAGCCACGGCCACTTCGTGGTCAACGGCACCAAGGTGAACGTTCCGAGCTTCCAGGTCTCGAAGTTCGACATCATCGACGTGAAGCCGAAGTCGGTGAACACCACGCCGTTCATCATCGCCAAGGAGACCTTGGGCGAGCGGCCGGTGCCGGCATGGCTGCAGGTCGTGCCGTCGAACCTCCGCATCCTGGTGCACCAGCTCCCGGAGCGCGCGCAGATCGACACCCCGGTCACCGAGCAGCTCATCGTCGAGTACTACTCGAAGTGATGCTTCCCGCCGGCGGCCCTCACCGGTCGCCGGCGGTGGCCGTCCGGGCGGCGGAGCCGGATTCCGTCGTCCGCTCGCGGTTCGCCGCGAGCTGCTATCGGATCGACGTCAAATAGCGGGCGTCGTGAGGTAAAGGAAACTCAACATGCTCATCTCCCAGCGACCCTCACTGGCCGAAGAGGCCGTGACCGAGACCCGCTCCCGGTTCGTCATCGAACCGCTGGAGCCCGGCTTCGGCTACACCCTCGGCAACTCGCTGCGCCGGACCTTGCTGTCCTCCATTCCCGGCGCGGCCGTCACCAGCCTGCGCATTGACGGTGTGCTGCACGAGTTCACCACCATTCCGGGCGTGAAGGAGGACGTCACCGACGTCATCCTGAACCTCAAGGAGCTCGTCACGAGCTCCGAGGAGGACGAGCCGGTCACGATGTACCTGCGCAAGCAGGGCCCCGGTGAGGTCACCGCGGCCGACATCGTGCCGCCGGCCGGGGTCACCGTGCACAACCCGGATCTGCACATCGCCACGCTCAACGGCAAGGGAAAGCTGGAGATCGAGCTCGTCGTCGAGCGCGGTCGCGGCTACGTCCCGGCGGTGCAGAACAAGCAGACCGGTGCGGAGATCGGTCGCATCCCGGTGGACTCGATCTACTCGCCGGTGCTGAAGGTGACCTACAAGGTCGAGGCCACCCGTGTTGAGCAGCGCACCGACTTCGACAAGCTGATCCTGGACGTCGAGACCAAGCCGTCGATCACGCCGCGCGACGCGGTCGCGTCGGCCGGTCGGACCCTGGTCGAGCTGTTCGGGCTGGCGCGCGAGCTCAACGTGGACGCCGAGGGCATCGAGATCGGACCGTCGCCCGCCGAGGCCGACACCATCGCGGCCTACGCGATGCCGATCGAGGACCTGGACCTGACGGTGCGCTCCTACAACTGCCTCAAGCGGGAGGGCATTCACACCGTCGGCGAACTGGTGTCGCGCAGCGAGGCGGACCTGCTGGACATCCGCAACTTCGGTGCGAAGTCCATCGACGAGGTCAAGCTGAAGCTGGTGGGTCTGGGACTGGCACTGAAGGACAGCCCGCCCGGGTTCGACCCGTCGGCCGCGGCCGCCGAGTACGCCTCGGAGGGCTGGTCGGCGGACGACGACACCCCGCTGGGCTCCTTGTCGGTGGCCGAGGACAACGGCTACGACGACGGTCAGGACTACGCGGAGACAGAGCAGCTGTAGCTGTGATGCGCGGGAAGGGCCACCCGATCCGCGCCTTGAGAGGAGCAAGCGATGCCCACCCCCACCAAGGGAGCGCGTCTCGGCGGGTCGCCGTCGCACGAGCGGTTGATGCTGGCCAACCTGGCCACGTCGCTGTTCGAGCACGGGAAGATCACGACGACCGAGGCGAAGGCGAAGCGGCTGCGGCCGCTCGCCGAGCGCCTGATCACCAAAGCGAAAAAGGGCGACCTGCACAACCGTCGCGAGGTCATGAAGACCATCCGCGACAAGGACGTCGTGCACAAGCTGTTCGCCGAGATCGGTCCGCACTTCGCGGAGCGTCCGGGCGGCTACACCCGGATCATCAAGGCGATGCCGCGTCGCGGTGACAGCGCCAAGATGGCCGTGATCGCCCTGGTGACGGAGAAGACCGTCACCTCCGAGGCGGAAGCCGCCCGCGGCACCAAGTTCGCGAAGGACGCCGAGCCGGCCGCCGAGGCGACCCCGGCCGCGGACGAGTCCGCCGCGGTCGAGACCGAGGCCGTCGAGGCCAAGGCCGACGACGCCGCTGAGGCCAAGGCCGAGGAGGCCGAGAAGAAGGACGAGTCCTGATTCCGGTTTCTGACGCGTCGAACGAGCCCGTCGCTCCTTCCGGGGAGGGCGGGCTCGTTCGTCTTCGCTTGGACGTGTCCTACGACGGCACGGACTTCGCCGGTTGGGCGAAGCAGCCCGGGCAGCGCACGGTGCAAGGCCTCCTGGAGGACGCGCTGTCGAAGCAGCCGCCGGGCCGGGAGATGTCGCGATCCGTCGTGGTGGCGGGCCGCACGGACGCGGGCGTGCACGCCGACGGCCAAGTCGTGCACGTGGACGCCAAACCGTTCCGCTCCGCCGCCGAGGCGCGGTTTCCCGTTGACGCACAAGGGATTCCGCTCCTCGACCGGCTCGCGCACCGGTGGAACCGCATCCTGCCCGGCGACGTGCGGGTGCGCTCGGTCGTGCTGGCGCCCGACGGCTTCAACGCCCGCTTCTCCGCGCTGCGGCGGCACTACCGGTACCAGGTCTCGGACGCGCCGTGGGGCGTCGATCCGTCGCGGCGGCGGAACACCCTGGCGTGGAACCGCACCGTGGACGTCGACGCGCTGAACGCCGCCTCGCGGGATCTGTTGGGACTGCGGGATTTCGCCGCGTTCTGCAAGCCCCGCGACGGCGCGACGACCGTGCGCGAGCTGCAGCGCTTCGAGTGGGAACGGGTCGCCGAGCACCTGATCGTGGCCCGGGTGAGCGCGGACGCGTTCTGCCATTCGATGGTGCGGAGCCTGGTGGGCGTGCTGCTGCTGGTCGGCGACGGCCGCCAAGGCCGCGGTTGGCCCGCGGAACTGGCGGACTCCGCGGAACGCACCAGTGCGGTCGCGCCCGCGCACGGGTTGACGTTGGTGGGCGTCGACTACCCGGACACCGCAGAACTCGCGGAGCGCGCTGAGCTCACTCGCGCGGTGCGCTCGCTTCGGTGATTCCCGCCCGGTCGTTTTGCTCGGGTGGTCCTGTGGCGGAACCTCAGGTGTCTTCTCGCTGCGGGATCTTTTTCCCAAGTGGCTCCGCCACGAGGGAAAAAGCCGTCCTCGCGAGAAGACACCTGAGAACCCGCCGGTGAGGACTTCTTGACGTGGGCTATGTGCTTCGCACATACAGGCACGGCCTCCGGCCGCAAGGCAGACTTCGCTCCGCTCGTCCACTGCACGGCTTCGCCGCTAGGCATTGCTTTTGGCTGCGCGGCGGAGTGGTGTGCGGGGGCGGGGGGTGTTGTCAGGGTTTGCGGAGGGCTTCGGTCAGTTTGACTCGGGCTCCGGTTCTGAGGATGGCGTTGGCGTAGATTCGGCCGCCCAGGCGGAGCAGGCCGGCCAGGGCGGCGATGCTCAGGAGCACGGCGACCGCGGACTCCCAGGGCTCGGCCACGCCCAGGGCGGTGCGCATCGGCATCAGCACCGGGGAGAAGCCGGGGACCAAGGACAGCGCGGCGCCCAGCGTGCTCTCCGGATCGTTCGGCAGCACGGTGAGGCCGACGACGAACGGGATCACCAGCAGCATGATCACCGGGGTGACCACGCTCTGCAGGTCCTCCTGGCGCGACACCAGGGACGCGGCGGCGGCGAGCACCGTGGCGTACAGGTAGAAGCCGAGCAGGAACCACACCAGCGCCCACAGCATGGTCCCGAGCAGCGCGGCGGAGGGCAGCGCCAGCACCCCGGCTCCGACGGCGACCGCGAGCCCGATCCCGCCGATCAGCACGAACTGCGCCAGCCCGGCCAGCCCGATCCCGAGCACCTTGCCCGCGAGCAGCTGGGTGGGGCGGATGGTGGAGAGCAGGATCTCCACGACGCGGCTCGTCTTCTCCTCCACCACGCCTTGCGCCACGGCCTGGCCGAACATGATCAGGAAGAAGTAGAGCAGCATCCCCGCGCCGACGGCCATGCCGAGCCGCTGGCCGCGCTGCGGGTCGTCGGGCTCCAGCGTCCGCACGTCCACCTGCGCCCCCGCCAGCACGGCTCGCACGTCCGCGGGGTCCAGCCCGGCCATCGCGAGCTCGGCGTCGAGGGCCTGCTGGCGCACCACCTCGTCCAGCGCTGTGCGCACCCCCGAATCGGGCGCGGTGCGCACGATGAGGTTCAGGGCGTCCGGTGCTCCGGCGACGAGCCCGTCCAGTTCGCCGTCGGCGACGAGCGCCTCCCCGGTGGCCTGATCCGGGATCCGGGTGCTCTCGACGGTGGTGCCGAGCCGGGCGGCGGTGCGTTCGAGGGGCGTCGCGACGGCGGTCGCCTGCCCGGTGAACCCGATCTTGGAAGTGGCCCCCTGCTGTCCGATGAAGAACATCAGCGCGGCGTAGCCGACCAGGATCGCGAGGATCGCGCCGGTGCTGATCAGGAAGGACCGGGTGCGGATCCGGGTGTTGACCTCGCGGCGGGCGACGGTCCACACGGTGCGCAGCGGACTCACGCGGCACGCTCCTCGGTGACGACGGTGCGGAACAGGTCGGTGAGGTCGGGCCGGTCGCGGCGGAACTCGTGCACCGGGCCCGTGGCGAGAGCGGCGCGCAGCACGGCCTGGTCGTCGGCGCCCTCGGCGAGTTCGAGGGTGGTGCGGCCGTCCCGGACGTCGAGGACGCGGACTCCGGCGAGCCCGTCGGCCCATCCCGCGGTGGCCAGCGGCGCGTGCACCACGAGCTTCGCTGCGCCCTGATCGCGCAGCTCGGCGACGGTGCCGCACGCGACGGTGCTCCCGGCGGCGACGATGCCGACCCGGTCGCAGAGCCGCTGCACCAGGTCGAGCTGATGGCTGGAGAACAGCACCGGGATGCCCCTGTCGCGGGTTTCGCGCAGCACGTCGCTCATCACCTCCACGGCCACCGGGTCGAGGCCGGAGAACGGCTCGTCGAGCACCAGCACGTCCGGTTCGTGCACGAGGGCCGCCGCGAGCTGCACGCGCTGCTGGTTGCCGAGGCTGAGCCGCTGCACCTGCTCCTCGCGCCGGTCCCGCAGGCCGAGCCGGTCGGTCCAGTGCGCGGCGGCGGACCGCGCGCGCTCGCGGCTCATGCCGTGCAGCTCCCCGAGGTAGGAGAGTTGTTCGGCGACCTTCATCTTCGGGTAGAGGCCGCGTTCCTCCGGCATGTAGCCGAAGCGCCTGCGGACGTCTAGGTCGAGCGGTGCCCCGCGGAAGCGCACCTCGCCCGAGTCCGCGGCGAGCACGCCGAGCGCGATGCGCATCGTGGTGGTCTTGCCCGCGCCGTTGCTGCCGACGAAGCCGAACAGCTCACCGGCGCCGACGGTGAACGTCATGTCGCGCAACGCGACGGTCTCGCCGTAGCGCTTGGAGATGCGGTCGATCTCCAGGCCGCTGTCCGCCACGTGCAACGCCTCCTCGGGTTCGTACCGCCTGCGGATCATCGTGCCGGACGAGGTGCGGGGATCGGTCCGGTTCGGGGCTTTCCGCGAGGTCGGGGCATGTCGGTTCGGTCACGGGTTCCCGGTGCGGGGTCAGTCGAGCAGGCCGTGCAGGGCCTTGTCGACGAGGGCGGTCACCACGGGCAGCGCCTCCGCCCGAAGGTCCGGCCGCAGGCCCAGCCGGGTGCGCCGGTCGAGGACGTCGTCGGCGTCGAGCGCCCCTTCGTGGCGCACCGCCCACAGCACTTCGGCGGCGGTGAGCTCGGTGCCAGGCGCCACCGGTTCGGCGAGGTCCGGGTCCAGTTCGGCGAGCGCGGCCACCCGGCCCGCTTCGGTGCCGTAACGCGCCACGAGCCGCGGTGCCGCCTCGATCCGGTGCAGGTGCGCCCGGTCCGCGGCGCCGACCAGCGGAACGGCGGTGGTGCGGGACGGGCCCGCGGGCAGTCCGGCGGCGCGGACGGCGGTGTCCACGGCTTCGGCGGCCATCCGCCGGTAGGTGGTGAGCTTGCCGCCGACGACGGTGACCACCCCGTCCGGGGAGGTGCGCACCGCGTGCCTGCGGGACAGGTCGGCCGACGACGCCTTGCGCTTGCCCGCGGGTTCGTCCAGCAGCGGGCGCAGCCCGGCGAACGACCCCAGCACGTGCTCCCTGCCGAGCGGTGCGCCGAGCGCGCCGCGCACCGCGGTCAGCAGCTGGTCCACATCGGACTCCGGCACTCCCGGCACGGCGGGGATGGGGCCGTGCACCGGTTCGTCGGTCAGTCCCAGGTAGGCGGTGCCGTCGGATTGCGGCAGCAGCAGGAGGAAGCGCCCGGACTCGGCGGGCAAGGTCAGCGCGGTGCCGGTGAGCCCGGCGGCCTCGGCGTCGATGACCAGGTGCGAGCCGCGCGAGGGGCGCAGCCGGACCTCCGGCGAGAGCTCCCCGGCCCACACGCCGGTCGCGTTCACCACGGCGCGCGCCGACAACCGCAGGTGCTGCCCGGTGCGCTGCTCGACGGTGTCCGCGCCGTCGCGATCCAGCGCGGTCGCGCGCACCCGGGTGAGCACTCGCGCGCCGAAACCGGCGGCGGTGCGGGCGAGCGCGACGACGAGCCGCGCGTCGTCGATGAGCTGCCCGTCGTAGCTCAGCAGCCCGCCGCGCAGCCCTTCGGTGCGCAGGCCCGGCACGAGCGCTCCCGCTTCGACGGCGGGGACGCGGCGCGGCGCGGGCAGCACCGCGGCCGGAGTCCGCGCGGCGCGGCGCAGCGCATCGCCCGCGTGCAGCCCGGCGGTGAGCACGGCCTCCGACTTCCGGGACACGGCCTCGTGCAACGGGATCAGCTGCGGCAAGGTGCGCACCAGGTGCGGCGCGGTGCGGGTCATCAGCACGTCGCGTTCGACGGCGCTCTCCCTGGCCGTCGCGAGGTCGCCGTGCGCGAGGTAGCGCAGTCCACCGTGGACGAGCTTGCTGGACCAGCGCGACGTTCCCCACGCGAGGTCGTCGGCTTCCACCAGCGCGACGCGCAGCCCGCGGGAGGCGGCGTCCAAGGCCACTCCGGCGCCGGTGACCCCTGCTCCGACCACCAGCAGGTCCAGCGTCTCGTCGGCCACCGCGGACAGCTCGGCGCCGCGGCGGGCGGTGTTCAGCGAGGTGGCGCGCAAGGAGCCTGCGGGCAGCGGCGTGGTGCTCATGGGGCCTCCGGGTGGGCAGGTCGGGCGGGGGCCGGGCGCAGCGCCGCGTCGAGCAGTGCGGCCAGTTCGCGGTTCATCGCGTCGGGGGCGGTTCCGGCGGTGAGGCGGGCGGAGAGCACGAAGGACTGGACGAGCAGCAGCAGCGCCCTTGCCTGCGCGGCGGGATCGGAGTGGCGCACCGAGCCGTCGACGTGCCCGTCGGCGAGGTAGTCGAGCAGGAAGCGCTCCGCGGCGAGCTGGGTGCTGCCGAGGCGTTCGACGAGGTAGGGCAGCAGCAGTGCGGCATCGGTGTCGAGGACCCTGCGCAGCAGCGGCGAGTCCTGGAGCTGCCGGACGGTGTCGAGGGTGGCGGTGACGAGCCGTTCGCGGGCGGTGCCGCTGCCCTCCTGTTCCCGCGCGTGGCGCAGGATCGCGCAGAAGTCCCTCGTCATCAAGGTTCCGACGAGGCTGCTGACGTCGGGGAAGCGCCGGTACAGCGTCATCCGGCTGATCCGGGCGCGGCGGGCGATCTCGGTGAGCGTGGTGCGCCGCACGCCGTGCGCGAGCACGCTGTCCCGCGTGGCGCGCAGGATCTCGGCGTCCTCGACGCGGTTCGCCGCCGTCCGGGAGGGCAGCCTCGGCCAGCCCGCGGCGCTGTGACGTTGCGACGTCATATGTAACACTGTACTGGTGAGCGAGTTGATCGACCACACCCTGCGAGGTGGCTGGACGCCCTCCGGGGCCGGTGCGGCCCCGTTGCCGGCGCACGCGCTGCGCTGGCTGTCCACGCGCATCGGGCTCGACGGGATCACCACGCCCGCCGCGCCCGCATCGCTGCTGGACGTGCCGGGCAGCGCGCTGCCGGAAGCGGCCCGCGCGGAGCTCGCGGAACTGCTCGGCGAGCACCAGGTGCAGACCGGGGCGACGGCCCGGCTGGGGCGCGCCGGTGGCTTGTCCTACGCGGACCTGGTGCGCCGCCGCGACGGCACGGACCTGGCGATCCCGGACGCGGTGCTGCTGCCCGCGGACCCGGCGCAGGTGCAGCAGGTGCTCGAGGTGTGCGTGCGCCACGACGTGGCCGTGGTGCCGTTCGGCGGCGGTACGTCCGTCGTCGGCGGGGTCACCGCGCTGCGCGGCGAGAAGTCGTCGGTCGTGGCGCTGGACCTGGCCGGGTTGGACCGGCTGATCTCCGTCGACCCGGTGTCGCGGATCGCGGTGCTGCAGGCGGGAGTCCGGGCGCCGGAGGCGGAGTCGTTGCTGGCGGCGCACGGTTTCACGCTGGGCCACTTCCCGCAGTCGTTCGAACGCGCCACCATCGGCGGGTTCGCCGCCACCCGCTCGGCCGGGCAGGCCTCGTCGGGTTACGGGCGGTTCGCGGACATGGTCGAGGGAGTGCGGGTGGCGACCCCGGTGGGCGAGTGGCGGCTCGGCTCCGCGCCCGCGTCGGCCGCCGGGCCCGACCTGCGCCAGCTCGCCGTCGGCGGGGAGGGGGCGCTGGGCGTCATCACCGAGGTGGCGCTGCGGGTGCGGCCCAAGCCCACCGAGATGCGCTACGAGGCGCTGGTGCTGGACGGCTGGCAGGCGGGCGCGGAGGCGGTGCGCGCGCTGGCGCAGCAGCGGGTCCTCGCCGACGTCACCAGGTTGTCCGATGTGGACGAGACCGCCGTGCAGCTGGAGCTCTCCGGCGGCGTGAAATCCCGCGCGCTGCGGACGTTGCTGCTGGGGCGGCGCATCGCCGAACCGTGCCTGCTGGTCCTCGGCTGGGAGTCCACCAGCGGCGCGGAGCTCAAGCAGCGCCGGGCGGCGACGTTGCGGGCGCTGAGCGGATTCCGCTCGCTGCGGCTCGGGCCGCGCGGCGGGGAAGCCTGGCACAGCAACAGGTTCGCGGGACCACGGCAGCGGGACGCGCTGCTCGACGTGGGCGTGTGCGTGGAGACGCTGGAGACCGCGACCTGCTGGTCCCGGCTGTCCGAGCTGCGCTCGGCGGTGCGCGCCGCGCTGGTGCGCGCGCTGGAGCACGACGGGCGGGCGCCGATCGTGATGTGCCACCTCTCGCACGCCTACGAAACGGGCGCCTCGCTGTACTTCACGGTGCTGGCGGCGCGCAGCGCGCAGGACCCGATCGGCCAGTGGCAGCGCGCGAAGGACGCGGCGACCGACGCCATCACCAAGCGCGTCCCCGGCCACGAGATGGGCCGCGGCACCCTCACCCACCACCACGCGGTGGGCGCGGACCACTTGCCGTGGCTCGAATCCGAGATCGGCTCGATCGGCACCACCGTCCTCGCCGCGGCGAAGCGGGCGGTCGACCCGACCGGAATCCTCAACCCCGGCAAGCTGATCCGCTGAGAACGCCAGAAGCGGACCGTTGAGCGGCGCTCGCGCGACCGGCACCGTATTCGTCTTGCCGTTCCAGGTGCGCGGTGTTCTTGCGCTGTGTCTTGTCAGCGGCGGAGCCGCTGAGCAGTGACCGGCTTGAGCAAGGCGACCACCGGCGGGTTCTCAGCGGCCTTCTCGCGAGGACAGCGATTTCGCTGTGTATGGACATACATGAGAAATCGATCCCGCAGCGAGAAGGCCGCTGAGGTTCCGCCACCCGACCGGCTACGCAGGCCAAGCTCACGGACTGAAAAAGGCCATCAGATCGTGACGAGCATCTTGCCGGTGTTCTTGCCCTGGAGGAGGCCGAAGAACGCTTCGGGGGCGTTGCGCAGGCCCTCGACGACGGTCTCCTCGTAGTGGATCTTGCCGTCGCGCACCAGCGGGGCGACGTCGGTGTGGAACTTCTCCCGCAGGTCGGCGTGGTCGATCACGATGAAGCCGCGGATGCGCAGGCGCTTCTTCACGATCTTGAACATGTTGCGCGGGCCGGGGGAGGGCTCGGCGTCGTTGTAGACGGAGATCGCCCCGCACGCCGCGATGCGGCCGAAGTCGTTGAGCTCGTCGATGGCCGCTTCCAGGTGGTCCCCGCCGACGTTGTCGAAGTACACATCGATGCCGTCGGGCGCCGCCTGCGCGAGCTGGTCGCGGACCGCGCCGTCCTTGTAGTTGAACGCGGCGTCGAAGCCGAGGTCCTCGGTGATGTGGCGGACCTTCTCGGCGGAGCCCGCGCTGCCGATGACCTTCGCCGCCCCGTTCTGCTTGGCGAGCTGGCCGACCAGCGAACCCACCGCGCCCGCGGCGCCGGAGACGAAGACGGTGTCGCCTTCCTTGAACTCGGCGATCTCGAACAAGCCCGCGTAGGCGGTCAGGCCCGGCATGCCCAGCACGCCCAGGTAGGCGTTGAGCGGCGCGGCGTCGCCGTCGACGGGCACGGCCCGCTTGGCGTCGAGCGTCGCGTACTCGCGCCACCCGAGGTAGTGCAGCACGTGCTGGCCGACCTCGAACTGCGGCGAGTTCGACGCGATGACCTCGCCGACGGCGCCGCCGTCGAGCGGCTTGCCGAGCTGGAACGGAGGCACGTAGGACTTGACGTCGTTCATCCGGCCGCGCATCGCCGGGTCGACGCTCATGACCTTGTTGCGGACCAGGATCTGGCCCTCGCCGGGAGCGGTCACCGGTGCGTCGGTGATCTCGAAGTTGTCCTGCGTGGGGAAGCCGTTCGGGCGGCTCGCGAGCCGGATTTCGACGCCGGTGTCCGGAAGTCCCTGGGTCGTCACGCTGGCCTCCATATACGAAACTGATTCGTGTCGGAAATAGTGTGTAGCAAGGGGTTCGCCGTCCACATGATGGCCGCGCGGGCAACGCCGTGCGCGGTGGACGCCCCTGCAGGGCAACCTCGCCGAAGACCGGATCATTCCCGGTTCGGCAGTGGCATCGCTAACGAAATCGAACCGCCGCCGCGGGGCCCGCTCACTCCGGGTTCTTGCCCCGGCGCAACGAGGGCGACCAGCGGGACTTCTCCAACGAGCGGCGCAACATCAGGTACGCCGACTGCACCGAGGCGATCAAGTCCTCCGCGCGGCCCGGCGCCACCCTGCGCTCCGGGGCGGGCATCGGCGTCACCCGCATCCAGCGCTCGTCCCACAGCGCCTGCATCGCGTGCTTCCAGCGCTTCTCCACCTCGTCGACGACCTCGTCGCGGACCTCGGCGGCCTCCTCGATCCGCACCGAGGCCGCCGCGACCTCCTGCGCCAGCCGGGCCGACTTCTCCCGCTCGTGCTCGCGCATCCGCTCGGCCGCGCTGGTCGCCGTCGCGATGAGCTCCTTGTACCGCGCCGACGCCGGAACCTCGCTCATCCCGCGCCCTCCTCGTCCGCGTTCCGCCGGGCCGCCGCCGGTGCGCCGGTCAGGTCGAACGGCAGCACCACCTCCGGCTGCGCGTGCACCGAGCGGTCGAAGAACAGGCCGCGCCGCGCGCGCGGCGACCAGTGCACCAGCTGCCCGGCGGCGAAGCTCGACAGCTCCTGGCCGTGCACGTCGAACGCCACCCACGCGCCGATCTCGTCGACCGGCCCCATCAGCGTCGTCTTCAGCCGCTGCGCGCTGCGCCACCAGCCCAGCACGTGCAGCCGCTGCTCCGGGCCCTGCTTGAGCAGTTTCCGCAGCTGGTCGAGGCCGCTGGTGAAGGTGCTGGGGTCCTTCTTCTCCATCGCCGAGTGCGCCGCGTCGACGCCGTAGCACAGCACGTACTCCGGGAGGCCGTCCGCGCTCTCGCTCGCGGCGCGGTCGTCCACCTTCGCGGCGAGCTCCGGGACGACCTTCACGGCCTGGTCCACCCCGTGGTGGACGTGCACCTCGTGGCCCAGCTCCACCAGCGCCTCGGCCAGGTCCGCGACGTCCGGCGCGACCTCCTCGACCAGGCCGAGCAGCGTGAACCGCACCTGGTGCGCCCGGTGCTGGCGGGCCAGCGACAACGCGGCCGCGCCCAGCACGCTCACCGCGTCCACCCGCACCGAGCCGATCACGGCGATGTTCCGGCCCGGCGAGCGGTCCATCCGCACGACCGCGGCCGTGCCGTTCACGTCGATCACCTGCCCCAGCAGCGCCTTCGCCGGGGCGGCTTCCGGTGACAGCCGGGTGAAGTCCGGCAGCGTGGACAGCGCGGGCAGCAGCGAACCGTCGAACAGCCGCGGTGGCACCGCGTTCTCCGGGCGCCGCTCCCACAGCCGGCGCTGCAGCTCGTCGAACGTGCCCTTCGCCGTGGAGTCCGGGATCCGCGCGACGTCGTTGCCGTGCTTGACCCCGGACTCGTGGTTGATCACCGCGTGCCAGCGCGGCAGCTCCAGCGCCGCCTCGTTCTGATCGGCCAGCACCCGGCGCGCCTTCGGCAGCGCGATGCGCAGGATGAACTGCTCGAAGATCGCCGGTTTGCCCCAGAACGCCTCGATGCCCGAGACGTCCTGGCTCGCCAGCACCAGGTGGATGCCCTGCGACCGGCCGCGCCGCGCCACGTCCTCCAGCAGCGAGGTGGCCTGCGCGGAGACCGTGTCGCGTTCGGCGAACAGGTACTGGAACTCGTCGATCACCGCCACGATCCGCGGCCAGCGGCCCTCCGGGTCCTCGGCGCGCAGCTCCTCCAGCTTCGTGACCTCGTGCGCCTTCGCAGCATCCGCGCGGCGGCGCATCTCGGTGGACAGGAAGCGCAGCAGCGCCAGCCCGAACTCGCGGTCCTCGTTGACGTTCACCCCGACCAGTTGCGCGTGCGGCAGCCACGTCGGATCCCGCCTGCCCGGCGTGAACTGCGCGAACGACACGCCCTCCTTGAAGTCCAGGAGGTACAGCTCCAGCTCGTCCGGCGAGTACCGCGCGGCCATGCCGCCGAGCATCGCGTACAGGAAGTTCGTCTTGCCCGATCCGCTCGGGCCGCCGATCAGCGTGTGCGGGCTCGCGTCACCGAGCGTCACCTTCACCGGCTCGCCCTCGTGGAACCCCGCCGGAGCCTGCAGTCCCGAAGCGGAGCGCTGCGCCCACAGCGGCTCCGGCACCAGGTCCTCGAACGTGCGGACCCGCGACCGGCGCGCGATGAACTCGGTGGCGATCGCCGAGCACGCCTTGGTCACCGCTTCCCGCGACGGCGCCGCGTCCAGCCGCACCACCGCTTCCGGCCCGGTCATGCTGGTCCGGGCCTCCTCGGCGCGCAGGGTGACCGACTCCACCGAGCTGTTCACCGTCATCGGCAGGTCGGCCACGATCAGCTGCACGCCGCAGGCCAGCCCGTTGCGCGCCACCCGCTGCAGCTGCTGCTGCTGTTCCTCGCGCAGCGGTTCGCCGTCGCCGAACAGCACCGCGATGCGCCACGGCTCGTCGCGCTGCCCGGTCTCCTCGGCCAGCGCCCGCAGCGAGATGTGACCGCCGTTGAGCGCGCTGGTGTGGATCCGGCGGATGTGGTCGGAGAGCTCCTCCAGCATCTCGCCGAGCCGCGTCGGATCGTGCGCCGTGAGCAGGCCCGCGTTCGTCAGCGGGTACAGGCCGGGCAGCGTGCCGGTCAGCTGCGCCACGTCCCACACGTGCACCCGGACCAGGCCCGGCTTGTAGTGGCTGAGCACGCGCAGCACCAGGTTCTGCACCAGCGCCTCGCGCGCGTCGCCGGTCTGCTTGTTCGAGGTGATCCGCAGGTGCGCCTCGTCGAGCAGCGGCACGGCCACCGGGAACGGCCGCGGGTCGGGGGAGCCGGGCACGTGCCCGGTGCCGACGCGCCAGAGCTGCGGTGGCCGGGAGCTCGCGTCCGCGGTGCCGGGTTCGCCCAGCCATTCCGGCCACGGGCGGCCGGCGATCCCCGGCGCGGCCTCGGCGACCAGCGCGGCCAGCTGGTCGGGGCCCTGCCCGGTCCAGCCGGTGAAGATCTGCTCGCGCTCGGTGCGCGCCTCGTGCATCGCGCCGTCGAACATCGGGCCGGGTTCGCCGCCGACGATCGACGGGTCCCGCTCGGCCCTGGCCAGCCCGGCGGCGGCGATGCGCTGCGCGTACTCCTGCTGGGCGTAGGCGGAGCAGACCCGGTCGAACTCGTTCTCGGCTGCGCCGAGGGCGGTCGCGACGGTGCTCCGCAGGTGCTCGAAGGCCGTTTCGATGCTGCTACGCCGCTCGTTGCGTTTGCGCACACCCCACCTCGGCACCTGGTGTTACAGACCGTGAGGAAACTACCACTCGGAAGTTTCCGTTCATGGGTCGTGGTGGCGCGGAGCACCGCGCCTCGGCTCCGCTGCCGCCGATCGGCGGTGACCCCGGCGGCACGCGGCTCACAGTCGCATCGCGAACGCGCGCAAGGTCTCGACCACGTGCGAGAGCGTGGTCAGCGTGCGTTCCAGTTGGTCATCGGCCCTGCTCAGCTCCGGCGGCACCACCGTCTCCGGATGATCCGGATCCAGGCGGGTCAGCGCGGCCTGCGTCTCCGACAGGGCGCGCCGTCCGGTGGTCAGCTGCTGCCGGGCCTCGTCGAGCTTGGCCTCGGTGTCGCGCAGCGCGGCCACCAGCTCCGTCAGCGACGACACGTCACAGCCGTCCAGCCCAGCCGTCGGCCGCCTCGATGCTGTTGCTGATCGAGCTCTTCAGCAGGTCCAGGTTCTGGCCCGCGTCCACCAGCATGTTGCGCGCCTGCAAGATCTCGTCGTGCCCGCTGCCCTGGATGGCCTGGCTCAGCAGGCCCTGCGCCTCGTCCAGGGCGAGGCGTGCCTGCCCGAGCGACCCGAGGGCTTCATCGGCCTTCGACTTGGCTTGAGCAACTCCGTTGCGAACCTCTTCGACGCTCGCCATCTGCAGCCAACCTTCCGGGGTACTGATCAGGGGTGTGTCGATCCACAAGTTAGCGTCCGCCACTAGTCCGTTCGCGGGCAGGGCGGGCGATGTTGATCAGGGATGGCAACCGCTGCGGAGATCGTTCCGGCGCTCGCCGGGACGACCTCGGTGAGCACGCGCGCGACCTCGCCGAGCGTTCATCGCGCGGGCTGCCGCTCCGCCGTGCCGGGTGCGGGCGCGGCCACGCTGAGCTCCACCGCGGCGATCCCCGACGGCGGTGTCGGAGCCGCGGACCACCGGGACACCACCGACCCCTCGTCCCGGCGCAACCGGGACCAGCCGTTGCCGCCGAGCACCTGCACCGCGTTCGCCACGATCTCCGCGGGCTCGCCCAGCGACGGGCCCAGATCCAGCACGATCCGCACCACCGGGGGGCGCTCGGTCCAGTCGGTGATCGTCGAACGCCCGGACAACCTGCTCGCCAACGCGCGCGCCGGCCACTCCGCGCCCGCCCGGCGCTCGGTCACCACGTCCACCAGCAGCGCCAGCCGCGGGCGCGGCCTGCCCTGCTCGTCGACATCGCTGAGCACCGGCTCCGGTGCGGGAGCGGGCTCGTCCGGATCGTCGAGCCGGAGGTCGAAACCGGAACCGTCCGGCAGCTCCGAACCGGCCCACGCCTCGACCAGCAACCGCTCGCCGCCGCGCACCAGCGCCTCGACCAGGTCCGGATCGTCGATCACCGTCCATGCCGTCGGCGGTTCGCACGCCACCCGGTGCCCGCCGTAGCGGGGACCGAGATCGCGCAAGAACGTCCGCACCGCGCGCGCCAGCGCCGCCGGACCCGCCTGGGTGCCTGGCTCGGACGTCGAGACGCCGACCGTGACCGACCAGCAGCCCGGTTCCTCGTCGGAGCAGTCGCCGGATTCCACGATCCGGCCACCGACCTGGCGCAGCAGTGCACGGCACGCGTCGCGTGCGGAACGGTCGTCGTCGGCGCCCACGACGACGGTGATGAGCAGTTCCAGCCCGGATTTCTCAACCATCGCCGGGGCATTGTCGCGCATCCGGTACCCCGGAACGAAGGGTTGATCAGGTGAACCACGTCGCCGTCCCGCCTACCGGGAGGTGCCCGCGGCGGGGCCGGGCGGACGCGGACGGCGCACCGGCCCTTCCCGGTCGGGCGAGCGGGGTCCGATCGCTCACGCGGCGCGACCACCCCGGCCCGCCCGCTGGGCGGAACGTGCGACGGCCCCTCCGCTCGTGGAGCGGAGGGGCCGTCGTCGCGCCCAGGGACCTCAGGCGGTCGTGTCCCGGCCGGTCACGCCGCCGCCCGAACCGCCGCTTCCGGAGCCGCCGCTGCCCGAACCGCCGGAGCCGCTGCCGCGCGTCGAGGAGCTCTGCTCGCCCGACCGCTGGTGCTTGCCGCCGCCGGTCTGGTCCTGCACGTCGAACCGCTCGCGCCGGACCTCGTCCTGCACGGTCCGCTCCTCCGTGACCAGCTCGGCGCGCAACCGCAGCCGCTCCACCGGCACCGACTCCTTCGTGACCATCGGACGGTCCTCGTGCAGCACGACCTCCTGCTCGTCCTCGCCGAGCGACGAGGTGGCCGGCATCGAGCCGCGCTCCGACTCGCCGATCGGCTCCCGCTCGATGCGCACCTCCTCGTGGCTGATCGGCACCGTGACGGTCTGCTGCTCGGTCACGACGTACTTGCGCACCCGGACCCTGCCGGACTCGATCTGCTCGGTGTTCACCCGCAACCGCTCCTCGGAGCGGGTCATCGACTTCATGCCCGCGGCGTCACCGCTGGCCGTGGCCGACCCCGACGCGGCCGTCGTGCCCGAGCCGGTGCGGGTGCCGCTGCCGGACGTGGTCCCCGTCGTGGAGCGGGTGTCCTGCTCGGTGGCGCCGCTCGACGTCCGCCCACCGGCCATCGCCGCGCCGCCCGCCGCCATGCCGCCGGCCGCGGCGCCCGCGGTGCCGGTCTGCTTGCCGGATTCGGCCTCGGCCGCCCCGGTCTGCTGCGGCACGTCGCGCTGTTGTTGCTGCGGCGACGTCGAACCCTGCTGCAGGCCGTAGTAGTCGTAGAGGTCGTGGCCCTCCTTGTCGGAGAGGTGGCCCTGCTCGGCGTCGACCCGCGGGGCGTCGCGGACCTTCTCCTTGGTCACCCCGACGTTGATGCCCTTGTCGCCGCGTTCGGCGCCGGACAACGGCACGAAGCTCTCCTTGGTGCCGAACAACCCCGTGCGGACCGTGACCCATTCCGGCTGGTGGTTGGCGTCGTCGACGTAAACGTTGCCGACCCGGCCGATCCGGTCGCCTTCCCGGTCGTACACCTCGCTGCCGATGAGGTCCTGTGCACGCTTGACGTCCTTCATGACTACCGCCTCACTCGTCTGCTGGTTCGCAGCCCGGGCTCGTCGCTTCGGCCGGGAGCGCGAATGCGCTGGGCGATCCGGCCGCTGTGCGGTGCCGCGTACTCACGTTGTGCCCGGCCGGGGCGGGCCGCAATCGGCTTCGCAGCCCACTTCACGCATGTGGGTGAGGGCGGTGCCGGGATCCAGGCGGAATGTGATCAGCACGTCGCAGTGGGGGCGACGAACGAGTAATAACAACCGCGCTTACGAGTGATCGCGTGACCAGGACGGTCAGGTGTTGAGCTCCCGGCCCACGAAGGTCAGCACCTCGTCGACGACCTCGGCCCGGTTCGTCTCGTTGAACAACTCGTGGCGGGCGCCGGGGTAGACGTGCTCGTAGAAGTCCAGCCCTCGCACCCGGTCGATGCCGGTTCGGGTGTCGGCCTCGGGGACCAGTTCGTCGTCCTCGCCGTGCACCCACAACGTCGGCAGCCGCAGCGCCGGCCCGTCGTTCACCGCCTCCAGGCAGCGGTCGATCATGCGCAGCGTGGCCCGCTTGAACGAGCCGTGCCACACCAGCGGATCGGCCTCGTACTCCCGGCCCACCTCGGGGTCGCGGGACAACGTCGACGGATCGATCGGTGCCTGCGGGATCTCGTCGCACTCCAACAGGTCCAGCACGTGCCAGGTGCCCAGGACCGGCCCCGACAGCACCACGGCCGCCAGCTCGTCCTGGTGCTCCTGCGCGAACCGCACCGCGAACATGCCGCCCAGGGAATGCCCGATCAGCACCACCGGCAGCTGCGGGTACCGCTCGGAGACCTCGCGGCGCACCGCGTCGAGATCGGCGACGACCTGCTCCGCGTCGCTGATCAGGACCCGCTCGCCCGGCGATTCCCCGTGCCCCGGCAGGTCCGGCGCGACGACCACCGCGCGCGCCGATACGAGCTGCTCCGCGAGCCACTGGTACCGACCCGAATGCTCGCCGTAGCCGTGCACCACCAGCGCGATCCAGCCCGGCGCGCGCCCGGACCACTCGCGCACCATTCGCTCGCCCCTCGGGCCTGCGACGGACCGCTGAATTGCCTCGATCATGGGTATCACCCCAGCACAACAGGTCCGACAAGGCCAGCACCGGCAAGGGCCCGTCCTCGGCTCGGGACGTTCGGGCCGGGCGGTGCGCGCACGACGATGCCCGGCGCCGCCGTGGCGCCGGGCACCGATCCCGATCAGGAGTGGTAGGCGCTGTTCTCGATCGCCCCGAACCCGCACACCGAGCCGAGGTCCCAGCTCACCGTCAGCGGATCCCGCTCGTCGGGCGGCGTCACCAGGGCGCTGACCGGTTTCGGCTGGCACGGGCCCTGTTCGGACTCGCCCTCGTGCGGGACGGCGGTCCAGTGCAACGTGGAGCTCGCGGACTGCCCCGGGGCCAGCCGCACCACCTGCGGGCCGGGGCTCGGGGTCCGCTCCATCTTCGTCGGCACTTCGGCGTCGTCCGCGCCGAGCAGCTGCATGCCGCCGTAGCCGTAGACCGTGCAGGCCTCGCCGCTGGTGTTGGTCAGCGTGAGCTCCGCGTACCGCTGGCCCGCGCCCGACTCACCGTGCTGCACGGCGCCGGAGAGCATCGAGGTGTGGCAGCGCTCCACCTGGCTGCGGGGCTCGGCCGCGGCCTGCCCGGAAGCCGCCGGGCTGCTCTCCGCCGCCGGGGACGGAGCAGCCGCCGCGGACGGCTCCTGGGCCTGCGAGGCGCCGGGAAGCGGAACGGTCGGCAGCGGCGCGTCGGACACCTGCGGGCTCTGCGCCTGGTTCGTCATGGAGCCGCAGCCGCCGAGCAGTGCCGCGCCCAGCGCCACCGCCGTCACCTGGCAGATCCGGTTCGTCTTGCTGGGCTTCCGGCCATCCAGTCGTTGCGAGAACACCGTTGACCACCTCCATCGGCCGCCTCGTACGGCCCGTCGTCGCTATCCGGTCCGCTGTTCTGAAGACGTCTGGCGCCACAGGTGGTTGCACGTCTTGTGCGGTCCGCCCGGAGTTCCCCCGGATGGAGGCGCCGCCCGTTCGGGCCGCCCCCACTGTGCCGCCGCCCGATCCGGTCCGCGACCTGCGCCGTCGATCGGTTCGGGAGCAGTGCTTGATCGTGATCGGCGATCGCGCCGCTGGGGAGCGCGACATGATCACCGGGCGCGGAACAGGACCGATCGGGTGGCGCTCTTGACCTGAACGGCGGAACTCGGTGATCGTTGACCTTCGATACGTTGGCTATGAGAACTGTCCCCGGTCGGCGGAGAACGACGTTCCTCGCTTTCGGAAAGAAATGCCGGCGCCGGGGCCGGCGGAACAGACCGCGAAGAGAGACGAGACCGCCGATCCGGTTCGTGTGGCGTGACTCGCGCACCGGACCGCATCCGGTGAAGTGAGGGGGTTCGGGGATGGCGAGCATTCCAGGAATCGATGTCGCGCGATATCAAGGAGAACCGGACTGGGCCGCCGTTCGCGGCGCCGGATTCGCGTTCAGCTACATCAAGGCGACCGAAGGCGTCGGCTATGTGAGCCCGACGCTGGATTCACAACTCGGCGGGGCTCGCGCGGCCGGGCTGGTGACCGGGCTCTACCACTTCGCCCGGCCGGACACGAACTCGCCGCAGGCGGAGGCCGCCGACTTCGCCGGGCAGCTGGCCCGGACCAACTCCAGCGGCGCGGGGAACCTGCCGCCGTGCCTGGACATGGAGACCGAGGCCGCTGACCTCGGGGCGTGGATCAAGGGCTTCGTGGACGCGTTGCGCGGCCACACCGGGCGCAACGAGGTCGTCGTGTACGCCTCCTCGTCCTGGTTCAGCGACAAGCTGGCCACCGACTCGTGGGTCGACCCGGGCGTGTTCCTGTGGGTCGCGCACTACGGGCAGCCGCCGGGACAGCCGGGCTTCCTCACCGATCGGGTGGCGATCCACCAGCACGCTTCCGACGGGCAGGTGCCCGGGATCGCCGGTGCGACCGACCTCAACGTGTCGCTGGTGGACCTGCCGGTGCTCACCGGCGGCACCGCGCCGCCGCCGGCGCCGCCCGCTCCGCCCGCGCCCGAGACCTACGTGGTGCAGCCGGGGGACACGCTCTCCGGGATCGGGGCGAAGGTCGGCGTGGCCTGGCAGTCCATCGCGCAGGCCAACGGCATCAGCGACCCGAACCTGATCTACGTGGGACAGGTCCTGCGCATTCCCCGCTGACGCGCGGGCTCGTTCGTCCCGGGTGAATCCCGGTTGGTCTCTCACCGTTCTCGCGAGGGACCGACCGGGGCACGCCGGTGGGCGCGAGATCAGGTGAGGACGGGGGCGCGGGCGAGCACCGCGCCGAGGCCGTAGGCCAGTCCCATGACGGCGAGCTCCGCCGCCGCCCAAGCGATGAGCGCGGTTCGCCGGTGGCGTTCCACGCGGGGCAGCAGCCGGTACCGGGCGTGGCCGCCCAGGCCGGCGAGCAGCGCGAGCAGGACGGTTTTGAGCAGCACGATCCGCCCGTAGCCGGTGGTCACGAGGCCGTCGAGTCCGCTGCCGGTGGCCGTGAGCTCGGTCAGGCCGTTGAACAGGCCGGATGCCGCGACCGCGAGGATGGCGGCGGTCGCGAGCCGCGAATAGCGCGGCAGCGCGGTGGCCAGCTGGCTCCGGTGCGGGGCGACGAACAGGGCGACCGCGGCGAGTCCGCCCGCCCAGACGGCGGCGGCGAGCACGTGCAGCTGCACCGAGATCATGCTCAGGTTGTGGTACTCCCAGTCGGTGGCGTGCCCGGTCAGCGGCATCGGCAGCAGTCCGAGCAGGGCGAGCACGGCGCGCAGGTCGTCGGTGGATCCCTCGTTCGCTGGGCCGCCGCCCACGGTCCGGCCGTCGCGCACGACGCCGGTCAAGCCGAGCGCCGCGCAGCCCGCGGCGCACACCGCGCTCAGCGCCAGCGCCGTTCCGGCGGGCACGCCGCTGATGTACCCGGCGACGTCCTCGGCGCTCGGGGTGCCGCCGAGGAGTTCGGCGGCGTAGAGCACCAGCAGCAGCAAGGCGCAGGCCAGCCAGGCGAGTGCCGTGATCACCGCGGTCCGCCGGGACAGCGCGAGGTGCCTGCGGGCGTGCCTGCCGCGGTCGGGGACCAACCTGGGCAGCAGGCCAAGTCCGACCGTCGCGACGGCCGCGAGGTCGAGCAGCGCCCGCACCGGTGGTGCGATGAAGCGGGTGGCCGTGTCGGGCGCGGCGAGGCCGGGCACTTCGTCGGCGCCGATGTGGGCCGCGGCGGCGAGCGCGGCGGCCGAGGCGAGCACCACGGGGGCGATGGCCGCGATGCGGACCCCGTTCCCCGAGGTCTTGCGGCCGGGAGCGGCTCGCCCGGATCGGTGGTGGTCGGGGCCGGTCCCGGTGTCGGCGGACATCGCAGCATCGTCGCACCTGGTCGAGATGTGCCGGGGTCCGCGGTGACCGGGAACGGTTCAGCGTGTTGGCCCGATCACGATTCCGCCGGAATAGTTGATCTTGAATGTGGCTCGGGCGTTCCGCTGGCGTGCGGTTATTCCTGCGGCATAACGATTTCCGCGGGTTCGGATCCGCTGCCTCCGCGTGACGTGAAACCATCGTTCGTTGTGTTGCTGACAAAGGTCTCAGCGGGGTTGTTCTACAGTCGTGCACGTGGATCAAGCGGGCGGTAATGAGTGGGCGGGGTATGTGGCGCATACCCCGCTGCTGCTCGCGCCCGCGGATTCACGAGGGGAAGGCGGGGTGGCGCGACTGAACCCGCACCGACTGCGTTCGTCCGTTCACGGCGCGCATTCTTGTTATGCCGGTCGGAGCACCGCGCGGGTTCGGCGCGTTTCCCGCGCGACGGCCGTTCACTGCTATTCGCCGATTGTTTCCCCGCAGGTTCTGGGTGAGCTGGAAACCTTATCGGGCGAGCCGGTCGCGACGGGATCTTCGGCTCGCCCCGCCGAGAACCCGGACCGCCGCCGCGGGGGGCTCGGGGTGATCCCTTACGCGGAACGGAGCGCGCGCGGTGGATCCGGCGGCGACCTCCGGGGCGGTCGTCTGCGGTGTTCGGGGGAATCCGGCACGGCTGCGCTGGGTGAACGGGTCGAAAGGTCCGGATCGCGCCCGAGTGCCGCCGTGCTCGGCGCATCATGGGGTGGACCGATCCGGGGCGGTGGCGCCGTGGACGTGGATGTGCGCGGCGCATGA
Organism: Saccharopolyspora gloriosae; assembly: GCF_014203325.1. Lineage (NCBI taxonomy): Bacteria > Bacillati > Actinomycetota > Actinomycetes > Pseudonocardiales > Pseudonocardiaceae > Saccharopolyspora > Saccharopolyspora gloriosae. The sequence continues at coordinate 224,160 of NZ_JACHIV010000001.1, forward strand.
TCGGCTCAGGGAAAGTGAGGGTGCGCGCCCCGATGTGGGGCAGGCCCGCGATGCGCGAGATTGAGCGGTGTGGACGAACAGCACGGACTGCCAGGGACGACTTCCGGGAGCGGGGTCGGCCGGACGTCGCGTCGCGGGCTCCGGGGTGGGGCGTGCGCGGCTCGGAGGCCGGGTGACCGGCAGGTGATCTTCGTGGGGCGGTGTGCGACGTGACCACGCTCGCGGTGGCGCTGGCGGCGCTGGGAGCCTGCGGCTATGCGGTCGGCGCCCGGCTGCAGCACGGCGCGGTGCAGGACGCGATCGGCGACGGCGGGCTGAAGGTCCGCAGCCAGGTCCGGTTGCTGCGCAACCATCGGTGGCTGCTCGGTCTGCTCGCGCTGGGCAGCGGGGCGCTGCTGCACGCGTGCGCGCTGGGTCTCGCGCCGTTGAGCGTGGTGCAACCGGTCGGGGTGCTGGCGCTGCCGATCACCGTGCTGCTCAACGCGCGGCAGCAGGGCGTGCGCACGCGGGATTTGAACGTGCACGTGGTGCTGGCGGTGTTGGCCGCGACCGGGGGCGTCGCGGCGTTCGTGTTCTTGGCGGCCGGGAGCGCGACCGCCACGGCGGTGCTGCCGGACGAGCAGCTGCTGGCGACCCAGCTCGTCGCCGGTGCGGTGCTGGCCCTCGGGGTGTTCGGGTTGCTCACCCGGTCGAAGGTCCGCTGCATGGCCTACGCCGCGGGCTGCGCGGTCGCCTACGGACTGGTCTCGTTGCTGGTGCGCGCCCTGGTGCAGCAGCTCGGCAGCACCCCGCTGCTGGACATCAACCCGCTGCCGGTGGTCGTGATCGTCGTCGCGATGGTCGTGGGCGGCTGGTTGCTGCAGCACGGCTACGCCAGCGGTCCGCCCGACCTGGTGGTGGCCTGCCTGACGGTGATCGATCCGCTGGTGGCGGTGGGCCTGGGGATCGGCCTGCTGGGCGAGGCCGATGCCGTCGGCAGCGCCACCGCGGTCGGCGAAATCCTGTGTGCCGTGATCGCCTGTGCCGGGGTGTTCGCACTCGCGCGGCATCACCCGGACACCCAGGAACAGCGAGTGCAACAAACCGTGACCGGCGACGGCAACACCGACGTACGGCGGATACGTTCTGACGGGAGTTCAACTTGACTTCGCAACCGTTCGGTGGAGATCGGCTGCGCATCGTGATCGGTGCGGTGATGTACCCGCCCGAGGTGAACGGTGCTGCCAACTTCGGCCACCGGCTCGCCACCGGGCTGGCCCGCCGCGGCCATGACGTGCACGTGATCTGCCACTCGGTGGATCGGCAAGAGAGCACCCGCGTCGAGGACGGGGTGACGGTGCACCGGGTCGCGTCGTACCGCACCCCGGCGCACCCGACGTTCCGCGCGTGCCCGCCGTGGCAGGCGTCCTCGGTGGCGGACCGGCTGCTCCGGGAGATCCAGCCGGACATCGTGCACGTCCAGTCGCACTTCTTCATCGGCCGCGGTCTGATCAACGCCGCTCGCCGGCAGGGCATCGGGCTGATCGCCACCAACCACTTCATGCCGGAGAACATCTTCGGCTACGTGCGGATTCCGCGTGCCCTGCAGAAGGCGGGCGCGTGGCTGCTCTGGCACAACCTGATCAAGCACTACGGCAAGGCGCAGCTGGTCACCGCCCCGACGCCGCGGGCGGTGCAGCTCCTGCAGGAGAACGGGTTCGCCAAGCCCGCGGTGCCGGTGTCGTGCGGGATCGACGTCGACCTGTACCGGAGCCGGGCGCACGAGGTGCGCAAGCAGGACCCGGACCCGTCGACCCGCACCATCCTGTTCGTCGGCAGGCTCGACGAGGAGAAGCACATCGACGACCTGCTGCGGGCGATGGCGCTGCTCAAGACGACCCGCGCCACCCGCCTGGAGATCGTCGGGGACGGAAGTTGCCGGGAGCCGCTCGGCGAGCTGGCCGCCGAGCTCGGCATCGAGGACCGGGTGCACTTCGCGGGCCTGGTCGACGAGCAGGAGCTGCTCGACGCCTACGCCAGGGCGGACCTGTTCTGCATGCCGAGCATCGCCGAGCTGCAGAGCCTGGCCACCATGGAGGCGATGTCGGCGGTCACACCCGTCGTGCTGGCGGACGCGATGGCCTTGCCGCACCTGGTGGAGGCCGGGAAGAACGGCTGGCTGTACCCGCCGCGGGACGTGCACGCGCTGGCCCACGCGATCGACGACGTGATCGCCGACCGCGACACCATCGACCGGATGGGCGCCGCGGGCGAGCGGTTGGTGAGCCGCAAGCACGACATCGACGCGGTGCTGGGCCGGTTCGAGTCGATCTACCGGCACGCGCTCGCGCACGACGACGGGGTGACGCCGGTGGAGCTGCCTGCCGAGCTGGCGAGTTGAGCCGCCGCCATGACCAGCAGACCACTGACCCGCGACTCCGCGGTCCCGCCGGAACCGGCCCTGGGCGCCGAGCTGCGCGTGGAGCGCATCCAGGGTTCTGACCTGCACTTCTGGATCTACCGCGCCGGCGCGGGCGAGGCCCCGGAGCCCCGGGGCTCCGGAGCTCCGGGGAACGCGGTGCCGGAGCCCGGCGCCGATGCCGATGAGACCGGCGGAGATCCGCTGATCGTCATGGTGCACGGGCTGCGCGGTACCCACCACGGGCTGGAACCGATAGTCGAGCGGTTGCCCGGTCGCACCGTGGTCGTTCCAGACCTGCCTGGTTTCGGGGACTCGGGTCCGATGACCGACCGCGCGCACGACGTCGCCGGCTACGCCGCCGTGATCGTCGAGCTGATCGAACGGCTCGGCGGGAGACAGCGGCCGGTGGTGCTGCTCGGGCACTCGTTCGGTTCGATGGTCGCGGCTCATGTCGTGTCCTGTGTTCCGGAGTTGGTGGCACGGCTGGTGCTGGTGAATCCGATCTCGACCCCGGCGTTGCACGGGCCGAGGGTGATGCTGTCCCGGCTGACCTCGCTGTACTACACGCTGGGCACGGCGTTGCCCGCGCGGCTGGGCCGGCTGCTGCTGGCGAACCGGTTGGTGGTGCGGGCGGCGGGCCAGGCGATGCTGCGGACCCGTGATCCGCAGGTGCGCCGTTTCGTGCACGAGAGCCATCTGCGGCACTTCAGCCGGTTCCACAGCCCGCAGCTGCTGAGCGAGACCTACGAAGCCTCGGTGACCGGCACGGTCGCGGACTACCGCGCTGCGCTGGCGTTGCCGACCCTGCTGGTCGCGGGCGAGTCCGACGAGATCGCGCCGGTCGCCGGCCAGCGCGAACTCGTCGCGGGGCTGCCGGACGCCGAACTGGTGATCATCCCGGGCGTCGGCCACCTCGTGCACTACGAGACCCCGGCCGCCGCCGCGGCGGAGATCGACCGCTTCTTGGGAGAGGCATGAGCGCACGCCCCACCGACGCGGCCGAGACCACCGGCGCCGCCGACGTGGTCGACGGGCGGTCCCCGCGAGTGTTCGTCGACGCCCGGTGGACCAGGACCGACGCGCACGACGGGATCAGCCGCTTCGGGGCCGGGCTGATCGAGGCGCTGCACGTCCTGCACCCGGTGACGATGCTGATCCACGACGAGCGCCAGCTCGCGCTGCTGCCCGCGGGCGTGCCGCACATCAAGATCAACAGCCCGTTCTCGGTGCGGGAGCTCGTCGTCTCGCGCAGGCTGCACGCGCTGGGCGCCGACGTGGTCTTCAGCCCGATGCAGGTCATCGGTGGTGTCGGCCGCCGCTACCGGCTCGTGCTCACGTTGCACGACCTGATCTACTACCGGCACCCGGAGCCGCCGGGCTTCCTGCCCGTGCCCGTGCGGGCGATCTGGCGGCTGTACCACCGCGCCTACTGGCCGCAGCGGCTGCTGCTGAACCGCGCCGACGCGGTGGTCACCGTCAGCGAGACCACGCGGCGGTTGATCGGGCGCCACCGGCTCACCCGGCGGCCCGTGACGGTCGTGCGCAACGCGCCCTCCGAGCCTCCGGAGCCGGACCAGGACGGTGCCGAGCAGGGGCCGGTGGGCCAGGTCCGGGACCTCGTCTACATGGGTTCGTTCATGCCCTACAAGGACGTGGAGACGCTGCTGGCGGGCATGGGCTCGCTGCCCGGGTACCGCCTGCACCTGCTGAGCCGGATCGCCCCGGCCCGGGAGGCCGAGCTGCGCGCGCTGGTGCCGTCCGGATCGGACGTGGTGTTCTGGAACGGCATCGAGGAGGAGGCGTACCGGACGCTGCTGCGCCGGGCGACCGCCCTGGTCACCGCCTCGCGGGACGAGGGTTTCGGATTGCCGATCATCGAGGCGATGCATGCCGGAACTCCTGTCGTGTGCAGCGATCTGGACATCTTCCGCGAGGTGACCGGTGGCCACGCCCGGTTCTTCCCCGCCGGTGACGCCACGGCTTTCGCGGCGGCCGTCCGCGAGGTGGACGACGACCCCGAGCGGCGAGCGGAATCGGTGCGCCGCGGCCGCGAGCAGGCGGCCGGGTTCACCTGGGACCGATCGGCCCGGCAGTTGTTGCGCGTGCTGGTGCCGGGCCGACCCGTGCCGCCCGAGGAGTCGGCGTCCTGAGGAGTTCCCGTGGGTGATCCGCGCGGCGCTGCGGGTGGCGGAACCGCGGTGGTTCCGCCACCGGCAGGGCGAGGATCGAGCAGCGACGCTCCCGGCGGGACGGCCGACGGTGATCAGCGTGGCCAGACCTTGATGGCGCGCGCCACGTACTCGGACCGGGGAACGAAGGAACCCGGCGGATAGGTCGAGAATTCGGCGTGCGTGTCGCACATCGGATCCTGGTACACCGTCACGGGTTTTCCGGTCTGGTTGACGAACGATTTCGCCTCCGGCTGCGGTGGCAGCGCGACGCATTCTTCGAGCGCCGTCGTGCGCAGCTCCGCCCGGTGCGGTTCACCCCGGTACTCGATGTGCGGATAAGTGCAGAAAGACCCGTCCTGGCACGGAATCGGCTCGGCCGGGCCCGCTTGCGCGACGGCTCCGCCGAGGGCGCTGAGCGCGATCCCGAACGCGAGCGCCGGGGCCAGCGCGGATCGTCGTGAAATCCACAGTGGACGATTTCGCGAACGCGCGGACCTGATCTCAGAAGTGGCGGCGTGCATGAGCGATCACCTTTCACGGCAAGGGAAATCAACGAGGGAATCGTCTTCCGGGCCGTCTTCGCGGCCCTGACGAAATCCAGATTCCCGAAACCGGGATCAGAGCGCCAGCACTTCAACTGGATACACCCCGACCGAGTGGATTTCCGGTTCGCCGCCGGTGATCTGGCGGCGAACCGGAAATCCCTGCTCAGCCCGCGGAACTGGTGACCAGCGAGCGCGTGACCCGGACCGCGCCCTGCCGCACGGCGCGCTCCACCGCCCACCGCCGGGCGCGGAACTCCGCGATCGGCAACGAGATGGCCACCGACGCGGTCACGCAGCCCGCCGGATCGAACACCGGTGAGGCCATGCACGCCAGCCCCGGCTGGAACTCCGCGATCTCCAGCGCGATCTGCGACTGCCGCACGTGCGAGAGGTGTTCCTCCAGCGCGGCGGGGGTGCGGATCGTCGACGGAGTGCACGGGACCATCCCCGCCTGCTCCAGGTAGCGCGCCCGCTGCTGCGGCTCCATCGCCGCGAGCATGATCTTGCCGAACGCCGTCGCGTGCGAGGCCTGGTGGAAGCCCACGTCCAACGGCTGCACCCGGGGCCGCCGATCGGAATCCTCCACGTGCGCGATGACGACCTCGGTGTCCCGGTAGATCGCGTAGTACGCGGCCGCGTCGGCGTGCTGGTGCAACCGCCGGATCGCCCCGGCGATCTCCGGCTGCACCGCGAGCTGCCGCGACAGCGCCTGCCCGAGGAACCGGGCCTTGTACCCGAGCGCGAACACGTGCTGGTCGGTCAGGTGCACCACGTGCCCGGCCTCCACCAACGTCGTGAGCAGGTGGTAGGTCGTCGGCAAGGTCAGGTCGAGCTCCGCGGCGAGCCGCTTCGCGGTGACCCCGCACGGCGAGGCCGCGATGGTCTCCAGCACCCGCAGCGCGCGGCCCACCGACTGCAGGGTTCCCGACGGCGCCTTGGCGCCGTTGTGCTGCGGGTCCCGTCCGCCGGTGGGCAGCGCGCTCATGGTTCTCAATGTAGGCCAGACCGGGCGGCCGTCCCGCCCGATCCGTACCGGGTGTCGAGCAGGCCACGACACCAACCGGCATTGCCCTCGATGCTGACGCGTGTCGTGCGCGCGAACCGCAGCCGGGCCGAGAGTCCCTCGACGGGGACGGCGTCGCCGTGCTCGTCGACCAGCAGCAGCGCGTCCGGCCCGGACGGCAGTCCGAGCTGGTCCCGCCGCCTGCGCAGCCGGTCCAGCGCGGTGCTCGGCTGGAGGCCGCCGAGCCGCACCTCGACCAGGTCGGCCAGCTCGGTGCCCTCGCGGAGCAGCTGCTGGGCGACCTGTTCCTGGTAGGCCAGGTGCGCCTTGCGCAGGAACGTGCGGCGCAGCTCATCGAGCTCGCCGGCGGCCAGGCCGGGGAACGCCGCGTCGAAGCCGTCCCCGGCCGCGACCCCCGCGTTGATCTCCTCGGAGGCGAAGTGGTCCAGCAACCGCACCCGCACCCGCCGCACGCCGGGCAGCTCGGCCACCGCGTCGTGCGCGTCGGCGACCATCAAATAGGCGAAGTTCGGCGCGCAGAAGTACGTCGGCAGCCGCAGGTCGACGTGCACCTCGTCGCCGTCGACCTCCGTCCCGGCCACGAAGTCCAGCTCGGTGACGGGCTGGTCGAGCTCCGGGTCGAGCACGGTGCCCAGCGCCCGCCACACCTCCGTTTCCAGGCTCACGGCGGTGGTCATGACGACATCGCCTCCTTGTTCAGCTCCGAGGCGACCGGCTCGCGCCCGGTGGGGATCTCCGGCTCGGCGGCGCGCATCTCGGCGGGCACCTCGATGTCGTAGAGCCGCGCGGCGTTCAAGCCGAGGATCTTGCGCTTGACGTCGGTGGTGAGCACTCCGTACTCGGACTGCATGTCCTCCGGGATCTGGAAGTCGACGAACTGCTCCACCAGCCACTTCGGCGTCCAGATCGCGTAGTCGCTGGAGAAGGTGATCCGGTTCTCGTCCAGCCAGAACAGCAGCTCGCCGATGATCTGGGCGAAGTAGCGCGGCCGGTGGTTCATGAAGGCCATCGCCACCGCCAGTCCGCCGTAGACGTTGGGCTCCTGGGTCGCGATCCAGCAGAAGTCCTCCAGCCGCGGCAGGCCCACGTGCTCCACGATGAAGTTCAGCTCGGGGAACGCCGAGGCCACGTCGTCGACGTCGGCCACGTCGAAAGCGTCCCGGTTGAGCGGGTAGATCGTCGGTCCCTTGTGGATGTGGATGTTGCGGATGCCCAGTTCCTGGCACTTCTCCAGGTAGCGGTAGGACCACGGGTCGGTCAGCTTCCAGCCCTTCGACTCGCCCTTCCACTCGGCGGTGTAGAGCTTCGTCCCCTTGAGCTGCCACCGTTCGGCGAGCCGTTCCAGGGCGCCCAGCCCGGCTTCGCCGTCGCGCGGGTCCCAGCCGCCGTTGACGATGAACTTGTCCGGGTGCTTCTCCGCGAGCACGCCGTCCTGCTCGGTGGTGTTGAAGCCGTTGACGAAGAAGTCGGTGAGGTAGGTCGGCTGGAAGATGGCCTTGTCGACGTAGCCCACTTCGAACAGGTCGTGGAGGATCTTCTCCTCGCTCTGCTTCTGGAACTGCTCGTGGGTCCACAGCTCGGATTCGGGGCTGAGGTTGCGGTGGTAGTCGTAGAAGCAGTTCAGGAAGCCCTCGCCGTAGCGGTTGGCCTGGTTGGCCGGGGTCCCGTCCCACGCGTGGATGTGGCTGTCGACGATGAAGTACTTGGTGCCGTCTTTTTCGTACATGGCGAACCTCCGTGGCGGGACGGATCAGGGAACGAGAATGGCGCGGCCACCGGGAATGCGTCCGGCGTCGAGGTCGTCGAGGGCGTCCAGCGCGGCGTCGAGCGGGTAGGTGCGGGTGCGCAGCGAGACCTTCCCCTGCGCGGTCAGCGTCATCAGCTCGTCGAGGTCGTTGTAGGAGCCGACGAGGTTGCCGATCACGTTGATCTCGCGGGAGATGATGTCGATGGTGGGCACGTCGACCCGCCCGCCGTAGCCGATGACGAAGTACGACCCGGCGTCCCTGGTCATGGCGACGCCGTCGGCTTCGGTGCCGTTCTCGCCGACGAAGTCGAGGACCACGTGGGCGCCCTTGCCGCCGGTGATGTCCCGGACGGCGTCGACGTGGTTCCCGTCGGCGGCCACGGTGTGGTGCGCGCCGAGTTCCGCGGCGAGCGCGAGCGCCTCGGGCGACCGGTCCACGACGGTGATCTCGGCGGGGCTCAGCGCCACGAGCGACTGCAACCCGATGTGGCCGAGGCCGCCCGCGCCGATCATCACCACGTGCGTGCCCGGGTAGAGCAGCGGGACCGCTTTGCGCACCGCGTGGTAGGCGGTGAGCCCGGCGTCGGCCAGCGCGGCCACGTCGGCCGGTTCCAGACCGTCGTCGAGCTTGACCACCGAGCGGGCGTTGGTGCGCAGCAGCTCCGCCATCCCGCCGTCGGTGTCGATGCCGGGGAACAGCGAGTTCTCGCAGTGCACGTCGTCCCCGCTGCGGCACGCCCGGCACAGCCCGCAGGTGACCAGCGGGTGCAGGATGACCTTGTCGCCGGGGCGCACGTTGCTGACGGCGGCGCCGACCTCGCGGACGGTGCCGGCGTTCTCGTGACCGATGACGTAGGGCAGCGCGACGCCGCTCTTGCCGGCCCACTGGCCTTCGATGATGTGCAGGTCGGTGCGGCACACGCCTGCCGCGCCGACTTCGACCAGCACGTCCAGCGGTTCCCGCACGACCGGATCGGGCACCGATTCGACCGCGGGTCTCTCGCCGTATGCGTGCACTCTGACGGCTCGCACGAGGGACTCCTCTCCGTTGAGCTGTGTCCTGCTTCACAGCGTGGCCGGAGCGTCCCGACGGCGGAAAGAGCCGTTGTCAGATGCTGATAACGGCAGGTCCGCAACCTGGCGGACCAAGGGCCTTGAGCGGTTCAGCGGAGTCGGCGGCGGCCGAACGCCACGCGCCGGCGGGTGCCGGAGGAGCGCGCGCCGGGCTGTGCCGGGAGTGGGCCACGGGGACACTCCCGCCATGGGCGAGATCGGCTGGAAGGTGCGGATCGGGAACGACGAGCTGGTGGTGCGGCGCCGCTACGAGCTGCTCGGCATCGGCAACGACATGCTCATCGCGCTCTGGTTCATCGCGGGCAGCGTGCTGTTCTTCCACGACTACACCGCTACGGCGGGCACCTGGATGTTCCTGCTGGGCAGCGTCGAGCCGGCGATCCGCCCGGCGCTGCGGCTGTCCCGGCACCTGCACCTGCGCCGCTTCGGGCCCGCGACGCCCCACGAGTCGTCCCAGGAGTTCTGACGGCGGGCGGCCCGCTCACAGGTAGCAGGCGCTGACGTAGCCGGTGACCCGGGTGCGGCGGTCGAGCAGCTGCCACCAGGTGTCGTCCCGCGCCCCGCCGGGGCAGGTGACGTGCTCGCCGACGACCTGCCTGCGCAGCCGCACCTGGTCGCCGGGATTGCCGACGCCGAGCACGACCGACGAGGTGCCCGGACCGGCCCGCAGGTTGACGCCGGGCGTCCGGAAGTCCCCGTAGCGGTCCACCCCGGCCTCCCGGCTCAGTTCGGCGAGCCGATGGCCGAATTCGAACACGAAGTGCGCCACACCGGTCGCCAGGCCGTTCATCGGCAGCACGAGTGCGGCCACCCCGGCGATCACGGCATTCCGGATCGTGTGCATGAGTTCCCCCTGACTCCCGCAGCCAGGTCGAACGCCCCCGGCCGGGAGTTCGCGAATAGATCGTTCCGACGTTTCCCCGTAGCCGAATCAATCGAACGCACTTCCCATTTTATCGGCCGGAGCCGCTTCGCAGGGAGTGTCCGATCGAGTGCTTCGATGAAAGCTCCGGATCGTGCGGAACTCTGAAAAGAATTCGCGGCCGGATTACGGTGCGCGATGCGGATACCCACTTCAGTGCCCACGATGTGCCGATGTGGTGGACGGGGTCCAGCGGTGCGTGACCGGCTTCGCGGGGGAGTCCGGTGGATAGGATCCGCGGCGCGCGGAACTCCGCCCGTCGCGGGGCGAGCCACCGAACGGGAGGAATCGATGACCGATGTGGACCTGTGGGACGGACTCGCGGTGCGGCCGGGCTTGTGCCGGGAGTGCCGCCACCCGTCGTTGAACCGCACGCGACACGGCGTCACGTACATGCGGTGCACCCGCGCCGGATGGGATGAGCGGATTCCACGCTATCCGGGACTACCGGTCGCGGAGTGCGTCGGATTCGAGCGCCGCGCTCGTCCATGAGGACTACGCCACCGCGAACCGGCGATTCTGGCGGGAATTCGCGGCGATTCGACCGCATTTCGCGGTGCTGACCTGGCGGAACATTCGGACGGGGTATCGGCGGGCGGGTGCCGGGGCGCTCGCGTGCACGCCCCGGCACCCGCGTGGACGCTGGTCAGCCCTTCTCGGCGCCGATCCCGGTCAGCGAGCGGACCTCCATCTCGGCCCGCCGCTCGTGGTCGGCGGTCTCCTCGCTGAACAGCGTGCCGATCGCGGCGAACAGGAAGGAGATCGGGATCGACACGATGCCCGGATTGCGCAGCGGGAACAGCGCGAAGTCCACACCGGGGAAGATCGAGTCGGGCGAACCGGACACGACCGGTGAGAGCAGCACCAGCACCAGGCAGGACACCAGTCCGCTGTAGATCCCCCACAACGTGCCCGCGGTGTTGAACCGCCGCCAGAACAGCGAGTACAGCAGGGTGGACAGGTTCGCGGAGGCCGCGAACGCGAACGCGAGTCCCACCAGGAAGGCGATGTTCTGGCCGTTGACGGCGATGCCGCCCGCGATGGAGAGGCCGCCGATCGCCAGCGCGGTGTACCGCGCGACCCGCACCACCTGGCCGGAGTCGGCGTCGCCGTCGCGGATCATGTTGGCGTAGATGTCGTGGGCGAACGAGGCCGAAGCGGTCAGGGTGAGCCCGGCGACGACGGCCAGGATCGTCGCGAACGCGACGGCGGCCACGATGCCCAGCAGCAGCGTGCCGCCCACCTGGTAGGCCAGCAGCGGTGCCGCGGAGTTCTCCCCGCCGGGGGCGTCGAGGATGGCCGGCGTGCCGACCAGCGCCGCCGCGCCGTAGCCGATGATCAGGGTGCACAGGTAGAACAGCGACATCGTCCACACCGCCCACACGACCGAGCGACGTGCCTCCTTGGCGTTCGGGACGGTGTAGAAGCGCATCAGGACGTGCGGCAGGCCCCCCACGCCGAGCACCAGCGCCAGCGACAGCGAGACGAAGTCCAGCCTGGTCATCGAGGACAGTCCGTACTGCACGCCCGGCGCGAAGATCTCCCGGCCGTTCGGGTTGTTCTCGGCGGCGTAGGTCAGCAGCTTGGAGATGTCGTAGCTGAACTTGCCGATCAGGAAGATCGTCAGCAGGCCGACGCACGCGAACAGCAGGGCGGCCTTGACGATCTGCACCCAGGTGGTGCCCTTCATGCCGCCGACCAGCACGTACAGCACCATGATCACGCCGACGACGGCGATCACGATGGCCTGGCCGCCGGCGTCGTGCACGTTGAGCAGCAGCGCGACGAGTCCGCCCGCGCCGGCCATCTGGGCGATCATGTAGACGAAGGTGATGGCGAGCGTGGAGATAGCCGCCGCGGCGCGCACCGGGCGTCGGCGCATCCGGAAGCTGAGGACGTCGCCCATCGTGAACCGGCCGGTGTTGCGCATCCGCTCGGCGATGAGCAGCAGGTTGATCAGCCAGGCGACCAGGAATCCGATGGAGTACAGGAAGCCGTCGTAGCCGTGCACGGCGATGGCTCCGGCGATGCCGAGGAACGAGGCGGCGGAGAGGAAGTCGCCGGACAGCGCGATGCCGTTCTGCGCGCCGGTGAACGAGCCGCCCGCGGCGAAGTAGTCGGTGGTGGTGCTGCGGCTGCTGCCGCGGTAGACGACGAACAGGGTGATCAGCACGAACCCGGCGAAGATCGCGGTGTTGACCGCGGGGCCGGCGGTGGGCAGCAGCGACCCGCCGGGGGCGTCCCGCGCGAGGGCGGTGATCGAGTGGTTCACGTGCGCTCACCACCCACGTCCGGGGCGGCGTCCACTTCGGCGCGGAGTGCGTCGATCCGGGGATCGACGAAGCGTTCGGAGAACCGGACGTAAGCGGTGGTGATGAGCACTGTGGACGCGAATTGCCCGAGCCCGAGCAGCAAGCCGATGTTGATCTCGCCGAACACGGGGGTCGCCATGAACTCGGTCCGGTAGGCGGCCAGGAGCACGTATCCGAGATACCAGAGCAGGAATAACGCGGTCATCGGAAATACGAAGCTGATCACCTTGCGGCGGAGCGCGTGGAATTCGGAGCTCGCCGCGATGGCCTGGTAATCCGGCCCGCTCCGCAGTGCGGGGTCGGTGCTGCGTTCGATTCCCGCGAAGGGTTTCGGAGTTTTCCTCCTGGCGCGGTGCTGCGGATACGCGCGTATCGCTGTTTGAGTAGCGTCGCTCATGCTTCCTTCCCGGAAGTTCTACGTTCGGGTCGGTTGAACTCGGGGGACCCGGTGGATGCGATGTCGAAGCTTTGCGGCGGCGAAGTTAACCACTTCTCCACTGCCAATGAAAAGAGATGTCACCACACAGGATGACGGCTCGATCACTTAGTGTGACTTTTTGCCGTCCGTGCCCGGCCCCCGTGACACGACAGGTTGGACTTCGACCACTCGGCGGCAAGGGCTGGTGAAGGTTTTCGGCCTGCCTCGTCAGGCATCGCGGGAGCCCGATCCTGCTTCCGTGCAGTGAAAAATTCCTCGTTCCGGGACTGCCGGAGCAACCCCGGGCGCACTTGACGTGCGGTGTTCGCCGGAGTGGATTGAGCCCAAAACGCCCTCCGTAGTTTCCAGGGGGCGGGGTTTATAGTGCAGGCACCGAAAGCAGACCGTCTCTCCTTCCTTCGCCCCGGTTAGGTGTCCGTGTCCGGAATGCCGCCAGTCCCGGCACAGCTAGTAACGATCGGTTCGGTAACGCTCGGTCTCGCTGGAGCCGCCGTACCGATACGGTCCTGTGCTGGAAGTAAGCCCCGCCGACTGCGAGCCTGCCCGCCGCCGGACCGTTTTCCACCCGACAACCCAGACGACGATTGCGGGATCACACGCATGCGCCGTTCCCCGACGCCAAGATCGCTCGAGAGAGCTCGCACGCTGAGTCCGGCCGCCCGGCCGATGCCGGGGTGGTGCTCGTGACGGCGCCCACTCCTGCGCGCAGGCGAGTCGCGTTACGCCAATGGCGGAACTGGAGCCTGCCGGTCAAGTTCGCCGCGGTCGTGCTGGTGCCCGTGATCTTCGCGGTGGGTCTCGGCATCTCCCAGATCCGCTGGCAGGTCGAGCAGGCCAACGAGTACGAGCGCGTCTCCCACGTCCTCGACAGCGCGCAACGGGTCGAGCCGCTCGTGGCCGCGCTGCAGGACGAGCGCAACGCCGCCGTCCTGACCAACAACGCCGCCGAGCTCGACCGCCAGATCGCCGAGGTCGACAAGGCCTTCGCCGCCGTGGACGAGGAACTCGGCCACGGGTCCGGGCACGCCGCCGCCGAGTTCGGCCAGGTCGTCGAAGACCGCCACGACGAGGTGCACGCCGCCCTCGACAAGCTCAACGAAGCGCGCGAAGCGGTCCGGCGCGAATCGCTGTCGACTCCGGACACCATCAACGCCTACAGCACGGCGATCACCACGGTGCTGTCCCTGGACCGCGCGCTGACGAGCACCGTGTCCGAACCGACGCTGGCCAGCACCGCCTCGGCGCTGCAGGACATGCTCTCCATGATGGAGGAGGTCCGGCTCCAGCAGGCCTGGGTGCTCAGCGGACTCTCCCAGGGGCAGCTCGCGCCGCAGTCCGTCGACGCGCTGCAGGGATCCCGCGCGCGGCTGATCTCCAAGATCGCGGACGCGCGCGCCACGGTCGCCCGGCACTGGCAGGAGCGGCTGGACCAGACGACGCAGGGTCCCGAGATCGTGCAGCGCAACACGATGCTCACGCAGATCTTGATGGCCGGCATGAGCGGTGGCCCGTTCCCCGCCACTCCGGAGCAGTGGAACGGCATCTCCGACCAGGTCGTCATGCTCATCGACGACGGTCACAACGACCTCGCCGCCGAGGTCCGCACCGGAGCCTCCACGCTGCGCGAGGACGCGGGCAACGCGGCGGGCTGGGACTCGGCGATGCTGCTGGCGTCGCTGCTGGTCGCGGCCGCGGTCATCACCGCGATCACCCGGCAGCTGCTCGGTTCGCTGCGCACGCTGCGCCACGGCGCGCTCGACGCCGCCCAGCACGAACTGCCGGAAGCGGTCGCCGGCATCCGGGCCGGTGAAGAGGTCGCCGACCTCCCGCCGCTGCCGGTGCGGACCACCGAGGAGGTCGGGCAGGTCGCCCGCGCCTTCGACGAGGTGCAGCGGCAGGCGCTGCGGCTCGCCGCCGAGCAGGCCTCGCTGCGGCACGGCTACAGCGAGTCGTTCGTCGGCGTCTCCCGCCGGAGCCAGGGCCTGCTGGAGCGCCAGCTGCGCCTGTTCGAGCAGCTGGAGCAGGACGAAGAGGACCCGGACCAGCTGTCCAGGCTGTTCCAGCTGGACCACTTGGCGACCCGGATGCGCCGCAACAACGAGAACCTCATGGTGCTCTCCGGCAGCGACCTGGCGCGGCGGTTCGTGCGGCCCACCGAGCTGGGCGACATGCTCCGCGCCGCCGTCTCCGAGATCGAGCAGTACCCGCGGGTGGTCGTGCAGCCGCCGCCGCAGGTGCGGCTGCTGGGCCACGCGGCCAGCGACCTGGTGCGGCTGATGGCCGAGCTGATGGACAACGCCGCGAACTTCTCCGCGCCGGACACCTCGGTCACCGTCTCCAGCTACCAGGCGGGCGACGGGTCGATCACCGTGGACGTGCTCGACGAGGGCATCGGCATGGGCGACCAGGAGCTCGCCGCGGCGAACGAGCGGTTGTCCAGGGTCGACGAGAACGACCTGGCCACCTCGCGCCGGATGGGCCTGTTCGTCGTGGCCCGGCTCGCGTTGCGCCACGGCGTCGGCGTGCGGCTGCACGGCGGGCCCGATGTGGACGGCGTGCGGGCCACTGTGGTCGTGCCCGCCGAGCACGTCGTCGCCGGTGCCCCCGCGGCACCGCCCGCCCCGGCGATGGGCGGGCAGCGCAACGGGGTGGCGCACCACGACCTGCCCACTTCCGGTTCGTTCGGGGCCGGCCCGCACTCGGCCGGGGCGTTCGGCGACGCCGCGCCGCAGCAGTCCGACGACACCGGTTTCGTGTGGAGCACCAGTGGCGGGGACTCCGGTTCCAGCGCCGGTGAGACCGGATTCAGCACGGCTGAAAACGGTTTCAGCACCGGCGAGACCGGCTTCAGCACTGCTGAGACGGGCTTCGGCACGGCGGCCGAAACCGGTTTCAGCACCGCGGAATCCGGCGAGACCGGGCCGAACACGTTCAACACCGGATTCCTCACCGCGGCCGGTGACGGCCTGACGAGTTCCCCGCTGCCCAAGCGGGAACCCGCCGCCGGGCTGGTGGGGCCCTCGCAGCGCGAGGACGCCGCGTCGAGCGAGCCCGCGGGAAGCCTGTTCACGCCGGTGGAGATCCCGGAGCAGGACCAGGGCGAGTCCTACGACTTCTCCTCGGACTGGACCTCGTCGGACCTGGCGTGGCCGCCGGCGATCGAGGACCGGCCCGCGTCGGACGACGGACCGTCGCCGATCTTCGAAGAGGTCTCCACCCAGTGGTTCCAGCCCATCGAGGGCGAGGAGGAATCCGCGGGCGGTGCGCAGGGATGGCCCGGTGACGACGAGCAGGCGACGTCCATCATGGACAGCGGTTCCTGGTCGTTCACCGCGGATTCCGCGGAGGAGGCCGAGGCGGAGGCCGCGGCGGCCGAGGGCGGTTCCGGGTTCACCGAGTCCGGCCTGCCGCGCCGCGAGACCCGCGACCGGTCGGCCGTGCACGTGGACGAGAACGATCCTCTTGGCATCGGAGATCTGGACGAACCGGGCCCCGATCAGGTGGACTCGACCGGCGGGACGGCGACGATCGACGCCGCCGCGGCGGGTGCGCCCGCCGAGCGCAGCCCGCAGGAGTTGAGCCGCAGACTGGCCGACCTGCAAGGCGGCCTGCGATTCGGGAGGAAGGGCCCCATGACGTCGTCGCAGGACAACGCCGCGTCCGGACCCTCCACCGGCGAGCAGGAGGCGACGGGCGGCGGGAGTTCCAGCTGGATCACGGACTCCGCGAGCAACGGCGACCCGGCACCGGCGAACGGCAACGGCAACGGCAACGGCAACGGCGGCTGGAGCTTCGCGACCGACGAGTCGTGGAAGCAGGTCGAGGCGGCGACGACCTCGAACCCCACCTCGTTCACCGAGTCCGGGCTGCCCCGGCGCACGCCGAAGGCCCAGTTGGCCCCGGGCAGCGCGGGCACGGGCCCGGCCAGGCCGGAAGGCCAGCGGTTCGAGCGGGACGCGAGCGCGTTGCGCGGCAGGTTGTCCAGTTTCCAGTCGGGTGTCGAGCGCGGCAGGCATCGGCTGCCGGACGAATCGTAGGAGGACACATGCGTTGCTCGGCTGCGGATGAGCCTCGATGTCAGAAGGAGTTCTAGCCAGGCCACTGAGGGCGCGGGAAGACCGCGTCCGGTTCCACCGATTCGGCAACATGGAGTCGTCCGGACCGACATCGGCGATTCCACGACCACAAGCCAGGAGGTTGCATGACTCCCCAGGAGACGATGTCCCGGCGGTTCGGGTGGCTGGTCACGGACTTCACCCAGCGAGTCGCCGGTGTGGCGCACGCGATCGTGGTGTCCGCCGATGGACTGCTGCTGACCGCTTCGGCCAACCTGCCCCAGGACCGGGCGGATCAGCTCGCCGCGGTCTCGTCCGGTCTGCTCAGCCTCACCAACGGAGCCGCGAAGTGCTTCGAGGCCGGTGAGGTCACCGAGACCATCGTGGAGATGCAGTACGGCACGCTGATCCAGATGGGCATCAGCGACGGGTCCTGCATCACGGCGTTGGCCGCGCCGCAGTGCGACATGGGCCTGATCGCGTACGAAATGGCCATGCTGGTGGAGCGCGTCGGGCAGATCCTCACCCCGGAGTTGCGGCACCAGTTGCAGGGCGCGAGAAATCCGTTCTCCCGGCCGGCCGCGGTGAGGTGACGCGATGAGCGAATCGGGGTTCGGCGAGCAGGACCGAAGACGGGACGAGCCGGACGCGAGCAGCTTCGCCGACGTGATGAACGGTTTCACCTTCGACAGCGGCCGGGGAAGGCGCGGCCGCCGCAAGAAGGGGGATCCGGTGGACGAACCGGCCGCCGAGCAGGACGCGGGTCAGCAGGGGGACGCGGGCGCGTCGCAGCCCCCGCCGGCCCCTCCGCAGGCTCGGCGTCCGACGGCTCGCCCGCCCGCGGACGTGTTCGACGGGCGGGATCCGTTCGATGCACCGGATCTGGAGTGGGAGACGCAGGCGCCGTCGTACCGGGACCCGGACGAGGGCTGGGGGGAGCGTGCGGATTTCGATTCGCGGGCCGGAAGTTCGGCCTCGTGGAACGTCGGGGCACCGGCCCAGGGAAGGCCCGATCGGCCGGCCCCGGGAAGGCCCGATCGGGGGGGAGGGAATCCGGTGAGCGGACAGTCCAGGGGGGCGTTCGACGCTCCGGTCCCGGAACCGGAACCGTCGGCGGACGCCCCCGCGGCCATTCGCTCGTACACCTGGACCGGCGGTCGGACCAGGTCGAACTACGAGCTGCAGATGGAGACGCTCGTGTCCACGAGCGAGGCCTTCCGGCCTGGCTCGACGGGGCGGATGGAACACGAGTCGATCGCCGAACTGTGCCGGCATCCCAGGTCGGTAGCCGAAGTCGGAGCGCTGCTTTCCGTTCCGATCGGGGTGGCTAGGGTGTTGCTGGCCGACATGGCGGAACTGGGGATGGTGACCGTGCACCAGACGGTCACCGAAAGCGGTAGCGCACCACACCTGTTGTTGATGGAAAGGGTATTGAGTGGACTCCGTCGGCTTTAGAGCTCCCCAAGGAGGCGCTCGGGGGCCGGTTGCCCCCCAGCGCGGTGCCACCACCTCGGCGAAGATCGTCGTCGCGGGCGGCTTCGGTGTCGGGAAGACGACGTTCGTCGGTTCCGTTTCCGAGATCGTCCCGCTGACCACCGAGGCGGTGATGACGGAGGCCAGCGCGGGCGTGGACGACCTCGCGGCCACACCGGACAAGAGAAGTACGACGGTCGCGATGGACTTCGGCCGCATCTCGCTGGATTCGGATCTGATCCTGTACCTGTTCGGCACCCCCGGGCAGCAGCGCTTCTGGTTCATGTGGGATGACCTTGTCAAGGGCGCGATCGGCGCGGTCGTGCTGGTCGACACCCGCAGGCTGGCGGATTCGTTCTCCGCTGTGGACTTCTTCGAGGATCGCGGTTTGCCGTACCTGATCGCGGTGAACGCTTTCAACGGCGACCTGCAGCACCGCATGGAGGAGATCCGGGAGGCCATGGCGATCGGGCCGCACGTGCCGATCGGGCCGTGCGACGCCCGGGACCAGCAGTCCACGAAGCAGGCGCTGATCGCCTTGGTGCAGCACGCGATGCGGCACTGGCAGCAGCAGGGCGGCCAGCAGCCGCCGAGGTGAGCCCGCCCCCGGCCGATCGGTTTTCCCGCCGTCGGCCGGGATTCCCGGTGGACGGGTCCACCGGTGGTCGTGGCACAACTGAAGATTTTCCTGGCGAGCGCGCCGTTGGAGCGGTTTTCCCGCTCAGCGGCGCGCTCGCCGTTGCGCGGGGCGTTCCGGCAGTGCAGCGGGGCGCCGTGGGTTCTGGGGCCGCACGGGAGGGACCAGGCGGCACCACGGGTGTTTTCCGGCGCTCGTCGCAGCCGCGTCCGGTGCCTCGGCGGTCTCGTCCGCGCGGGACGGAATGCCGTGGCGGCGCGGGGATTTCCGCCCCTCGCCGAGGTGGAGACGCGAGCGTCGCCGGTGGGACTGTCCACCATGGCTAGTGGATCTTCGATCCGGACGCGTCGAGGATCGATCCGGACGGTCCCGGCGGGCGGTGCGCGCGGGACGGTGCCGCCGAACGCCGTGATCGCGTTTTCGCTGCCACAGCCGGGCTTTTCAAGCGATCCGTTCCGGATTGGGGCTGGTTAACGCACTTGTGGAATACCGTCCGTTGTGGACGAAAGAGCGGAACTCGGCGGTGGTTTCGCGCTCGGATATTCACCCAATTGAAAGAGTGCGCGGATCGTTATCGGGCGGCTAGCATTCTTTAATAGCGGCCCGTGGTCGTTACTTCCACTTCTTAAGATCATCTGAACCAGCAGGATCGGCTGTCCGCCCAAGATCTTCTTCGGGGGGTGTGCCGCGTTGTGCCAGATGGCTTTCCGCTTCATGCAAGGAGATTCGGCGAAAGGTGGCCACTGTGGACTTCGACGCGCTCTTTCATTCGCACTTGGCGGCGATTCGAGCCAGCGTCCGTGCGGGGTTTCGCTTCCGGCACCTGCCCACCGGGCAGGAAGACGAGTTCGTGCTGCAAGGATTCCGCGTGGAGAACGGGGTGATGGACACGTACCTCACCTATGCGGCCGACGACGCGGTCGCGGCTCGATATCGGGTCTCGGACCTGGAACTCCCCGATCCGCCGGCGCTGTGGCGCCGCGACGGGCCGGTGGACGAGGTGGTGCTGGCCTTGCTGGCACTGCCCGCGCACGGGGCTCGAGGATCCCCGATGGCGGCCGGTTTTCCGGTGCACTTCGGCATTCCGCCGCACGCCCACCGGGCTCGGCGGCATCCGGAATCCGAGCCTGACCCGCCGCCGGAAGCGGCGGAACCGTCCGCGTCGTCGCACGATTCGGCGCCGCCCGACGTGCTGTCCCGCATTCCGCGGCCCCGCGCCGGCGGCTGCGTCCCGAATTCGCCGACGCCGCGCGGCTCCCGCTTCCCGGGAGGTGCGCGATGAACGGCAAGAAGCACCTGCCGATGGCCTGGCACTTCGAACGGGTCTCCTCGCGGGAGGCGTACACGTTCCGCTGGGGGCGCGGTTCCGGAATGATCACCGTGCACCGCGGTGACGCGCGCGGTTCGCACAGCGACGACAACCTGGTCGACTGCCTGCCGGTCGGCATCGACTGGATCGACGACCAGGACGTTCGGGTGCAGGCCCGCAAATGGATCAGAGCGAATGCGGGACGTGGCGTGCGCTGAGTGCGCCACCCGCAGGAATCCGCATTCCGGCGTCCGCGTCGAATTCGCCGAACGCCAATTCGCCCCCGGATTCGGGGAGTCGGTTTCGAAGCTCATTCATCCGGCCCCGCCCCTGCCCGGCCGCGGTTCCGAGCGTCGAGCCGGCGGGGGCGGTGGCGGACAGCGCGATTCGTTCCAGGACTCGCCGATGCGGTGCGGCGGGGGCTGGCGGTGCGTTCCACGGGCCGGTCGGCGCGGAGCCGCCCGGCCCGAGCGCCCCGCGGCGAACGCGGTGGCGTCCGGTCGGAACCGGCCTTCCCGCTGGTGCGGCGACGCGGGAATTTCGGCGAACGTTACGCGGACGACCCCGGTCGGCAAAGCGCCGTGCGTAGACCTGACCGGGAGGCGTTCGTTCCCCACGCGCGGGTCGAGCAAGCGGGCCCGGCAGAACAGGAGGTGCGCGGTGAAAGTGCTGCTGCACGCGCCCGCCGCGGAACTGCCCGCGGAATGGTCCTGGTGCGCGGATTGCGCGGGCACCGGGATCGTCCAAGCCGACCCGGCCGCGCCACCACCCGTCGAAGAGGACTGCTGGACATGCCGAGGCCTCGGCCTCGGCGCCTCGCATGTTCTCTGATGGGACCTCCTGCGTAGTGGGTCGCTCAGCGGAACCTCAGTCGTCTTCTCGCTGCGGGATCTTTTTCCCGAGTGGCTCCGCCACGAGGGAAAAAGCTGTCCTCGCGAGAAGACGACTGAGAACCCGCCGGTGGTCGGCTTGCTCTGGTGGTCACTGCTCAGCGGCTTCGCCGCTGACAAGACGGTGGTCGGAAGGGCATGTCGTGCTGATGCCTTTGCGGGCTCCCTGCGTCCCCCGGTGGTGGGGCGGGGTCACTCGGATTTTCCGTCGAGTCCGTTCTCGTTCGGCGGGACGAACTGCGTGTAGCCGTCGGATACCCGTTCGCCTGACAGCGTTGGTCCTCTACCGTGGGATGGTGGTTCCCGGACGGGGAGGAGGCCGTGGGTGGCGACGCAGCGGGTCCCGCCGGACATGTTCCGCTTCGCGGTCGGCGCTCAGGCCGAGGCGCACTCCGCGATCCTCCACGCGTTCGGCGAGGCCAACGAAGACCTGTGCACGGCGCTCGGCATCGACGACGTCCGGAGCCGGTTGCGCGCCGCGGACTGGTTCGACGCGCTCACCGACGAAGACCTGGCGGAACGGCTGAAGAAGCTCGCCGAATGGGGACTGCTCGACGTCGTCCAGAACCACGCGGAGAACTACCGCACCGCCACCGAGTACGAGCGGCGGAACCTGCACTACTCGCTGACGAAGGCGGGTGAGGCCGCCTGCGCGGGAGTGCGCCACGCGCTCGCGGTGCTCAACGAGGCGGGGGCGTTGCAGACCGCGGTGCTCGACGCGCTCGCCGACCGGCTCACCGAGCTCGCCGGGCTGCTCGACGACCCCGCCACGGCGGACCGGCGGCTGTTCAGCGCGGTGCAGGAAGTGGAAGGGCGCCTGGAGGCCCTGCGCACCGGCGCCACCGGCTTCAACGGGGAACTGCAACGCCTGCTGCGCGCCGACGGCGCCGACCTGGACACCTTCCACGAGGTGAAGGCCGCGACCGTGGCCTACCTGCAGGAGTTCGTGACGAACCTGGACCAGCGGACCCACGCGGTCGTCGCCGCGTTGGGCAGGGTCGAGGAGCACGGCATCGACGAGCTGCACCGCCGCGCGCTGAGCGGCGCCGACCTGCCGCCCACCGCGGGCGAGCACGCGACGCAGGAGTGGCTGCGGCACCGGCGGTCGCGTTGGGACGGCCTGCGCTCGTGGTTCCGCCCCGCCGACGGCAGCACGCCGCGCATCGACCAGCTGCACGCCGTGGCCCGGCGGGCGATCGTGGCGCTGCTGCAGGTGCTGGACCGGATCACCGAGGCGCGCCGCCACTCCTCCGGTGCCGCCGCCGACTTCCGGGAGCTCGCGCGGTGGTTCGCCACCGCCGACCGGGACGAGGACCTGCACCGGTTGTGGTCGGCGGCGTTCGGGCTCGGTTCCGCGCGCCACGCCCACCTCGCGCACGAGGACCCGGAACTCGTCGCGCCGTCCACGCCGTGGGCGCAGGCGCCGCGGGTGCGGGTGTCGGCCCTGCTGCGCAGCAACGGCCGCACCGAGAAGTTCGCCCGCACCGGGAAGGTGCGGGACACCTCGGCGGTCGCCGCGCTGCGCGCGAGCCGGGCCAGGCAGGAACGCGCGGAGCTGGAAGCGGCCTGGCGGCGCCTCGCCACCGGCGGCGAGGTCCGGTTGTCCTCGTTCGGCGAGCTGGAACCGGGGGTGTTCGACCGGCTGCTGGACCTGCTGGGGCGAGCGCTGGCCACCCGCGAGGACAGCACCGGGCTGCGCCGGGCCTGCACGGGCGACGGGCAGGTGGAGATCGTGCTGCGCGACCCCGGCGACGCGCGGTCCGCGCGGCTGCGCACGTCGCGGGGGACGCTGCGCGGCGCGGACTACCTGGTGGACGTGCGGCTGCTCACCGACTCCCCGGACGCGGAGGCGGCGGGATGAGCAACCTGGCGAACCAGCTGGTCATCGCGGAACGCACCGACCTCGCGCGCGGCATCAAGCTGCTGCTGGCGCACCCGCTGATCAGGGCGGACACCGATCCGGACGGCTTCGACCTGGTGCGCCGCCGCAAGGACACGCTCACCGACTGGTTCGACTACCACTGCGGCTGGGCGCTGGCCGTGGAGCCGCGGCTCGGCTACGCGCGGCTGGCGAAGGTGCGTTCCGATCCCGATGCGTCCCGCCCCGCCCGGCGCGACCGCAGCAGCAGGGCACCGTTCGACCGGCGCCGCTACACGCTGTTCTGCGTGGCTGCGGCGGAACTGCTGGGCGGGCCCGCGACGACGATCGGGCTGCTGGCGGACCGGATCGTGCAGGCCACCGCGGCCGACCCGGTGCTGACCGCGTTCGACGCGGCGATGCGCTCGGAGCGGATGGCCTTTGTGGACGTGCTGCGCGCGTTGGAGTCCTTCGGGGTGCTCGAATCGATCGACGGCAGCACGGAGAGCTTCGTGGACTCAGCCGAGGCGAAGGTGCTCTACCGGGTCGATGCCACGCTGCTGATGCGGTTGCTGTCCGCGCCGAACGGGCCGTCGCAGCCGGCCGAGCGGGACCAGGGCGCGGACCCGGACGAGGCGATCAGCGCGCTGGTCGCCGAATCCCGCTACGGCAACGCCGAGCAGGGCGCCACCGAGGTGCAATGCAACCTGTGGCTGCGGCATTCGGTGCTGCGCAAGCTGTTCGACGATCCGGTGGTGTATTGGGCGGATCTGACCGAGGCCCAGCGCGCCTACGCGACCTCGCAGGCGGGCCGCCAGATCATGCGGAAAGCCGCGGAGCAGGGCGGATTCGTGCTGGAGGAGCGCGCCGAGGGCGTGCTGCTGGTCGACCCGGAAGCGATGGCCACGGACGCGAAGTTCCCGGACGACGCGAACAACGCGAAGGTGGCGGCGCTGCACCTGCTGGACGCGCTGGGGACCTCGCGCTCCGGGCGCACCGCCGAACAGCTGCGCGGGGACGCCGAATCGGTGCTGGACCGCTCGCCCGGCGCCGCGCGCACCTACCGCTACTCGGACGGGCCGTCGCGGCTGGTCAACGACGCCGTCGCCGTGCTCGTCGATTTCGGCCTGGCCCGGCGGGACGGGGAGCGGATCGTCGCGCTGCCCGCCGCCGCCCGCTACGCGGTCGTGTCCGGTTTTCCCGACTCCGCTGGAGGAAACCCGTCGTGACGGTCTCCGAACCCGCCGCGCCCGCGTCGTCCGACGGGGCGCGCGCGACCTCCCGGTGGCGGCCGTCGCGGGCGGGCATCCTCAACGTCTGGCGCTACTACGACGAGGTCTTCGAGTTCCACAGAGGACGGTTGCTGCTGCGCGGGCCGAACGGCACCGGCAAGTCCAAGGCCCTCGAACTGCTGCTGCCGTTCCTGTTCGACGCGAACCTGCGCGCGAACCGCCTGTCCACCTTCGGCAGCGCCGAACGCACCATGCACTGGAACCTGATGGGCGAGGGCGCGAACGGCGTGACCCGCGTCGGCTACGTGTGGCTGGAATTCCAGGCGGGGGCCGACGAGTGGTTCAGCTGCGGGGCCCGGTTGCAGGCCAGCAGGCACACCACGACGGTGCACGCCGACTACTTCACCACCCGCCGCCGGATCGGCGTCGACGGCGGCGTCGCGCTGGTCAACGACAGCGGGCAGCCGCTGACGAAGACGGCGCTCACCGAGGCGCTGGGCGCCGACGGCACGGTGCACCCGACGGCCGCGGACCACCGCGAAGCCGTGCGCGCCGCGTTGTTCCCGGACCTCAGCGAGCAGCGCTTCGAAGCGCTGATCACCGCGTTGTTGCAGCTGCGCACGCCGAAGCTCTCCGAACGGCTCGACCCGAACCTGCTGTCCACCTTGCTGTCGCGGGCGTTGCCGCCGCTGGGCCGCACCGAGATCGCCGAACTCGCCGAAGGCTTCGAACGGCTCGACCAGCAGCGCGAACACCTCACCAGGCTGGACGCGGAGGTGCGGGCCGCGGAGGCCGTCGCCGACCGGCAGCGCACCTACGCGCAGCGGGTGCTGCGCGCGACGGCGGCCGAGGTCCTGTCCGCGACCGCCGAACTGGAACGGCTCTCCGCCGCGGCGAAGGACAGCGCGGACCTGCACGAACAGGCCGTGGCCGAGCGGGAGGCGGCCGAGGCGGGGAAAGCCGGGCTCGCGCAGGACGTCGAACGCACCCAGGCCCGCATCGACGGGCTGGCCGACGGCGAGCGGTACCGGCAGGGCGGGGAAACGGATCGGCTGCACACCGACGCGACGACCGCGGGCCGGTTCGCGGCGGGACTGCGCGAGCAGGCCGAGCGGCGCGCCGAGCAGGCCGCGCGGGACGCGGAGCGCGCCGAGCAGGCCGAGCAGCGCGCCACCTCGGCGTCCGCGGCGGCGCAGCGCGCCGAGCACGACGCCCGCCGGCACGCCGAGCGGGTCGGCCTGGCCGGGGCGTTCCAGGAGGTCGCGGGCACCGAGGACCGGCAGCGCACCCGGCGGCTGCTGCGCGCCGCCGTGCGCAGCAGGCACGACCTGATCGCCGAGGTCCGCGCCGAACTCGACCGGCACGACGCGGCGCTCGCCGCCCGCACCGGCGCGGAGCACGAACTGGAGCAGGCAAGGGCCGACCTCGCCGCCGCCACCGACCGGCGCACCGCCGCCGCCGAAGCGCACGACACCGCCGTGCGGCACCAGGACGAGCTGGTCCGGGCGTGGGCGGCGCGGCTGGCGGAGCTCCCCGTCCCCGACGTCGACGAGGTCGCCGCGCACGCCGACTCCCGCGCCGCGCTGCTCGACCAACTCCGCCCCGGCCACCTCGCCGCCGCCGACGGGCTTGCGCAGCGGCACGCCGCCGAGGTCGCGCGGCGCCAGGAACGCCGGGACCGGCACGCTGAACTCACGGCGCAGCGCGAGAAGCTGCGGGAGCACTCCGACCTGCCGCGCCCCGAGCCCGCGGCGCGCACCGCCGACCGGACCGGGCGGCCCGGTGCGCCGCTGTGGCGGCTCGTGGCGTTCCGCAACGGCGTCGCGCCCGGCGTGCAGGCGAAGGTGGAGGCCGCGTTGGAGGCAGCCGGGCTGCTCGACGCTTGGGTGAGCCCGGAGGGCGTGCTCGACGTGGACGGGCACGACACGTTCCTCGACCCCGCGCGGCTGCACCCGGTGGACGGGACGTCGCTCGTGGAGGTGCTGCGGCCCGAATCCGCCGGACCGGTGGACCGCGACCGGATCTGGTCGGTGCTGCACGGGATCGGCTACGGCGCGGAGCGGTTCGATACCGGGCCCGACGCCGGCGGCAGGCATCGCGGGCCGGAAGCGGACCCGGTCGTGGCCGTCGCGCCGGACGGCCGGTGGCGGATCGCCGGTCTCGCGGGCAGCGCGGACAAGGCCGAAGCCGCCCACCTCGGCGCCGCCGCGCGGGATCGCGCCCGGCGCCGCCGCATCGCGGAGCTCGACCGGTCCATCGGCGAGCTCGACGGCGAACTCGCCGAGCTCGACACCGGCGTCGACGCCCTCACCCGGCGCCGGGACGCCCTGCACGCCGAGTGGAACGCCGTGCCCGACGACGCGGCGGTGCAGGAGACCCGGCGGGCCGCGGACGTCGCCGAAGCCGAGGTAGCCGCCCGCGACGACGCCGTGAGCAGCAGGGTCGCGCGGGTCTCCGAGACGGCGGAAACCGCGCGGCTGAGCGGGAACCGGCTCGCGGGTCTCGCCGCCGAACGCGGACTGCCCGCCGACCGGCCCGCGCTGGAGGAACTGGACACCCGCGTGGAGGGGTTCACCGACTCCGCCGCGGCGTGGCTCGACGCCCGCTTCGAAGCCGACAACGATCGCCGGGCCGCCGACACCGCAGCTGACGTGGCGAAACGGGCCGAGGACGGCGCGGCGCAACGCCGGTCCGAAGCCGCCGAGGCCGAACTCACCGCGCTGCGGCTCACCGAACGCGCCGACGCGGTGCGCGGCGCGCTCGACACCGGCCACCAGCAGGCCCTCGACGAGGTGGCCCTGCTGCGCGCGCACCTGCTGGAGCTCCACAGGCAGCACGAGCAGGTGTCCGAGCGGCTCGTCGAGATCGCCGGGCGCATCGGCTCGCTCAGCACCCGCAGCGCCGCCGTCGCCGACCGCCGGGACGCCGCGCTCGCCGCCCGCGACGCCGCCGCCGAACGACTCCGGAGCCGGGCCACCGCCGGTTTCGCCGACGACGCGGGCATCGACCTGGAACTGTCCACAACGGACGGCCGCACCGCCGCCCTGGCGGCGGCCAGCGAGATCGCCGACACCTGGGCGAAGACGCCGCACGGCACCAAGAACCTCGCCGACGCGCTCGGCAGGCTCAACGAGGCCGTCTACGACAGCCGTCAGGTCCTCGCCGAACGCGCCGACCTGGAACTGGAACCCGACGACGACGTGCAGGTCTTCGCCGCGACCCTCGACGGCGTCCGGCTCGGCGCGACCGGGCTGCGAGACGCGCTGCGCGCCGAACGGGACCGGGCCCGCGACGACATCACCGGCGCCGAACACGACCTGTTCGACCAGACCCTCACCGGCGACACCCGCAGGCACCTCGCCGCCCGCATCCGCCAAGCCGGGGAACTCGTCGACACCATGAACACCCGGCTCAAGCGGGTGCGCACCGCCTCGAAGGTCGCCGTGCAGCTGGTGTGGGAGGTCGACCCGAACCTGCCCGCGGGCACCCAGAACGCGCGGGAACTGCTGCTCACCGACCCGGCCCGGCTCACCGACGCGGACAAGGACGCGCTGCACGACTTCTTCCGGGACCGCATCGCCGAAGCCAAGCAGGACAACGCCGCAGCCAGCTGGGAAGGCCAGCTCGCGCAGGTCTTCGACTACACCGCCTGGCACCGGTTCGGCGTGAAGATCGACCGGGCGAACGGGGAGGGCTGGCAGCTGCTGACGAAGCGGCTGCACGGCGCGCTCTCCGGCGGGGAGAAGGCCATCGCGCTGCACCTGCCGCTGTTCGCCGCCGTCGCCGCGCACTACCAGGCGGTGCCTGCCGCGCCCCGGTTCATCCTGCTCGACGAGGTGTTCGTGGGGGTGGACGCGACCAACCGCGGGCAGGTGTTCGACCTGCTCACCGCGCTCGACCTGGATCTGGTGCTGACCAGCGACCACGAGTGGTGCACCTACCGGGAACTCGACGGCATCGCGATCCACCAGCTCATCACCGGCGACGGTGACGACGCGGTCACCACCGCCCGCTTCGTCTGGGACGGCCGGGCGCTCGCGGAGCAACGCGGTGCTTCCTGACGGTCTGCGCCGAGCCGAGTTCGCACCGCTGTGGGAGGCGGTGCACGACCGGCTCAGCTCCGGCCGCCCGGTGAACCGGGTGCGGGTCGGGCCGCTGGACCGCGCCCAGCGGGAAGCGCTGGCGAGCCTGCTGGGCCTGGACCGGCTGCCGCCGGACCACGTCGCGGTGTCGCTGCCGCGCCTGGACGTGGCGCTCGGGCAGATCTGCGGGATGGACGCCCGCGGCATCGTCGAAGAACTGATCGGGCCGCTGGAGAACCGGGCGCGGCAACGGCAACGACTCCAGCAGCAGCGCGCGGCGCTGTGGGAATGGCTCGCCGAGCACCCGGTCGTGGCCGCGCAGCCCGCGCTGCGGGACTGGGCCGAGCAGGTGCGCCGGGGCGGGGTGTTCGGCGGATCGCCCGCCGCCACCGGAGAACTGCTCGACGCGGCGCTGCACGTGCTGTCCCGCTTGCCCGCGGCGGGGACACCGCTGCCCGCGTTCGCCGGGGACGTGCTGGGCGACCCGCGCGCCCTGGACCCCGGCAGGCGGGTGTCCGGGCTGGTGCTGCGCGCGCTGGCCGAGGTCTACGGCGTCGCGCTGCCCGCCAGCGCCGAGCAGCGCCGCGACCTGTGGCGGCGAGCCGGGATCGGTGAGCACGCACTGTCCACTGTGGTGCTCACCGCCGGGGTGCAGCCCGTCGGCGGGCGGCTGTGCGGCGAGATCATGCGCTCCTGCACCGATTCCGGGCACGCCGCGGTCCTGACCCTGGCCCAGCTGCGGGACGCGGGGCGGATCGTGCTCGGCGTGCCCGAGGTGTGGGTGGTGGAGAACCCGAACGTGCTGTCGCTCGCGCTGCGCCGGTACGGCCGCACCTGCCCGCCGATGGTGTGCACCTCGGGATGGCCGAACAGCGCCGGAATCCTGCTGCTGCGGCTGCTGTCCGCCGCGGGCGCGACGTTGCGCTACCACGGCGATTTCGACGGCGAAGGCGTGCGCATCGCGGCTTACGTGCTGGCGAAAGCGGGGGCGGTGCCGTGGCGGATGAGCGCGCACGACTACCTGGCCGCGCTGGACCGGTACCCCTCCGGGCCCGGAGTCGGACGCGTCACCGAGGCGCCGTGGGACGCGGCGCTGGGCGCGGCGTTGCGGGAGAACCGGATCGCGGTCCCGCAAGAACGCCTGGCC
Source organism: Saccharopolyspora gloriosae (assembly GCF_014203325.1). NCBI lineage: Bacteria > Bacillati > Actinomycetota > Actinomycetes > Pseudonocardiales > Pseudonocardiaceae > Saccharopolyspora > Saccharopolyspora gloriosae. The sequence continues at coordinate 253,478 of NZ_JACHIV010000001.1, forward strand.
GACGAACTACTAGACGAAGCAGCTTGGCGCTGTTGAGGTTGTCGGCTCGTTTTGCTTGGGTGGTCGGGTGGCGGAACCTCAGGCGGTCTGTCGCTGCGGGATCTTTTTCCCAAGTGGCTCCGCCACGAGGGAAAAAGCTGTCCTCGCGACAGACCGCCTGAGAACCCGCGGGTGAGGACTTCTCGACGTGGGCTATGTGCTTCGCACATACAGGCACGGCCTTCGGCCGCAAAGCAGGCTTGCTTCGCAGCCCCAGGCGCGTGCAGGTGTGTGTGGGTTCGGCTGCTTGGTGCGTGGCTTCGTTGTTGGGTGTGCGTGCTCGGGCTTGGTTCGCGGGGTGGTGTTGTTCCGGGGTGTGGCGGGTCCTCCCTGGTGGGGAGCCGGGGTTCTACCTTCGGGAGTGCGTCGGGTTGCCCGGTTCGGTCCGGTTGCTGCGGGTCGTGTCGGCTCCGTCGCTGTTCGCGGGTGGTCGTGCTGCTCGGATCGTTGCGGGGGCGGATCGGCAGCCGCGCCTCTTTCGTCCACATCGGACTACTCGGATCGAGGAATCGTCATGTCGGTTTGGTTCATCACCGGGATTTCCCGTGGTCTCGGCCGGGCGTTGGCCGAGGCCGCGTTGCGCCGGGGGCACATCGTCGTCGGCACCACTCGCAGCGGGGAGAGCGACCTCGCCGCCGCGGACGGTGCGCTGCGCACCGTGGCGCTCGACGTCGGCGTCCCCGAGCACGCCGCCGCTGCCGTCGCCGCGGCGCACGAGTTCGCGGGGCGCATCGACGTCGTCGTGAACAACGCGGGCTACGGCCTGCTCGGCGCCATCGAGGAGACCTCACCCGCCGAGGCGGAGCACGTGTTCGACGTGAACTTCTTCGGCGCGCTGGGCGTCGTACGGGCGGCGCTGCCGGTGCTGCGCGCACAGCGCTCCGGGCACATCGTCAACATCTCCTCCATCGCCGCGCTCGCGCCCGGCGCCGGATCGGGGTTGTACGCGGCGGCGAAAGCCGCGCTCGGCGGCATGTCCGAAGCGCTGGAGCAGGAGGTCGCACCGCTGGGCATCAAGGTCACCGCCGTCGAACCCGGCCAGTTCCGCACCGACTTCCTCTCCGGGCACTCGCGGCGCAACACCGCCACCGCCATCGACGACTACGCGGCGACCAGCGGGTCCGTCACGGCTCTGGAGGGCAAGGACGGCAAGCAGTTCGGCGACCCGGCCCGCGCCGCCGAAGTGATCCTCGACGCCGTCGCCGACCCGGAGCCGCCGATGCACCTGGTGCTCGGGGCGGACGCGCTCGACCGCACCCGCGCCAACGCGGATCGGCTGCTCGGCGACCTGCGGCGGTGGGAAGCGGCCTCCGCCGCTACGGCCTTCCCGGCCTGACGCCGGGGCGCGGAGGTCGCCGCGCACCGGCCCGGCTCAGAGCATCGCGAAGAGCATGGCGCCCATGCCGATGCTCATCGCGCCGTGGCAGGCCGAGTCGAGTGCGCGGCGGGTCGCGTCCGGGTCGGCGGGGGTGCCGGTGGTGTCCGCGGCGTTGAGGGCGTGGCGGGCCGTGTCCACCGCGGTGGAGATCCAGGCCATCGAGGACAGCACCAGGAACGCCGCGAGCACCGCGGAGATCGCGACGACCGCGCCCGGAGTGGTGTCGGCGGCGGCCGGGGCCGCGAGCACGCCGGCACCTCCGCCAGTGCCCATCGAGTGGTGGTGGTGACCGCCGCCGGAATCGGAGGCGCCGAGCATCAGCAGCGGCATCGTCGCGACCATCCACACCATCGCCGCCGACATCACCGCGTGGTGCGTGTGCGCCAACCGGGGCGAGCCGTAGCCGTGCGCGCACGGCGTGCGCAGCGCCGTCAGCGCCACGAACCACAGCGTGGTCGCCGCGAACAGCACGATCTGCGGGGCGGCGGGCACGCTCATGCCCCACGGCCACACCATCGCGATCATCAGCAGGCTCATCACCAGGTGGCTCACCGAGCTCAACCGATCGCTCGGCAGCAGCGCCGGGCGAGTGGCGCTGTACGCGCACCACGCCGCCGCCACCGCGAACAGCACCGTCAGGACCCAGCTCAGCAGCAGCGATTCGACCACGATCAGACTCCGGTGCTCCGCCGGGCACGCTGTCCCAGCACGATGTCGACGACGAGGAACAGCAGCAGCGACGCCCCCAGCAGGGGCAGGAAGTAGGCGACGAACGCGGCTCCGACGATGATCGGCGCCATGATCCGGCCGGGGACGCGCCGCCACGCGCCGCGCTCCGGTGGCCTGCCGGTCCGGGCCTCGCCGCGGGTGGGCCTGCGCAGCCACCACATCCGGTAGCCCCAGAAGATCATCGACAGCAGCCCGAGCATCAGCGCCGCCAGCAGCAGCTGGTTCACCAACCCGAACAGCAGGCCCATGTGCGCGTCGATGCCCCACCGGGACAGCTTCGCCATCAGCGGGTAGTCCGCCCACCGGACGGTCTCGGTGATGACGCCGGTGGCCGGGTCGACGGCCACCTGGTCCTGCTTCGTCGGCCAGCTCCGCTGTTGCTGCTGCACGGTGTAGGCGGAACCGGCCTCGGGCGGCTTGATCTCCACCGGACCGTCCAGGCCCGCCGCGAGCGCCGCCTGGTGCACCCGGTCGATGCCGACGTCGGACGCGGGAGCGGACGGCAGCTCGGCCGTCACTGCCGGGGTCTCCCAGGCCAGCTGCTCGCGCACCGCCGTGACGTTCTCCCCGGCGTGCACCGACCAGGTCAGGCCCGTCGCGGACAGGAACAGCAGCCCGAGCGCCGCCCACAGGCCCACCGCGCCGTGCCACGACAGCACCCGCCTGCGACCGGCCGGGCGGAACTCCGGAGCCAGCAGCAGGCGGGCTCGCCGGTTCCGGCGCCTGCGCCCGATCCACAGCACGACCCCGCCGAGCACGACCACCCACAGCCAGCTGGCGGCGAGCTCGCTGTAGAGCCGCCCGGTGTCGCCGAGGTGCAGCCCGCGGTGCAGGTTGTCGATCCAGGCGCGCAGCGGCAGCGCCTGCCCCGAGCCGTAGGTGACCAGGTCACCGCGCACCTGCGCGGTGTGCGGGTCGATGAACACGGTGCGCTGGTAGCTCTCCGGCAGGTCCGGCGCCGCGAAGATCACTTGCGTGGTGTCGGTGGGCGTCGCGCCCGGCCGCACGGCCTGCAACCGCTCGCCGGGCCGGACGTCCTGCGCGACGGCGACCTGCTCGGCCAGCGGTGCCGTGGTCGCCGCCGCCGGGACGTGCAGCTCGTGCGCGTAGACGGCCTGCTCCAGCTGCGGCGTGAAGACGTAGACGAGGCCCGTCAGCGCGGCGATCACCAGGAACGGGGCGATGAACACCCCGGCGTAGAAGTGCAGCCGCAGCACCAGCGGCCGCAGCACGGCCCAGGTGGAGGGCGTCCGTTCCGGCGTGGCCTGCTCGGACGCTTCCGGCGGAGAGGACTGCGCCGCGAGTCCTGGATCCGTCACCATCGTCACTCCTGCTGGTTCGCCGCTGCGGTCGTCTCACTGGTCGTCTGATCATCGGTGCTGGTTCCCGCTGTGACATCCCCCTCCACGATGTGGGATCGAATGGCCCAACCGCGCTCGTCCCCTCGGCCGCGGCGCGGCGTCCGGTGCGGGTGAGGTCACACGGGACGGCTGGAACTCCCGGCCGAACCGGCACGACCAGTCCGGGTGCGGGCAGCGGCCCGCCACCGGCGCGGGCCGCCGGTGCGGTGACAGTCGTGTGAGGACCAGCAGTGCCGGAACCGAGTTCGCAGCGCCCCCAGCCAGGACCGTGGGTCGCGGGCCTGAGCATCGCGGTGCTGGTCACCGCGGCCGTCGTCGCGATCGTCGGAGACGGCGCCCACACCCCGCTCGGACTGTCCGACCCCGGAACCGCGGTGCGCTTCGGCACCGGTCTGGTGCGGTTGGTGGCCGACGGCGCCGCGGCGATCTGCTTGGGAGCGCTGGTGTTCGCGGCCCTGTTCACCTCGCCGCGCGAGTCCGGTGGCATCGCCCCGGACGGTTTCGCCGCGGTCCGCGCGGGCGGTTCGGCCGCGTGGGTGTGGGCCGCGGCCGCTGCGGCGATGGTCCCGTTCGAGATGGCCGACGCCACCGGCCAGCCGCTGAGCCGGGTGCTGGCCCCGGAGGCGTTCACCGGTCTGCTCGGCGCCTTGTACGAGCCGAAGGCCTGGCTGATCACGCTGCTCGTCGCGGTGTTCGTGGCGACCAGCGCGCGGATGACGCTGCGGTGGCGCCCGACGCTCGGCTTGGCCGTGCTCGCCGCATTCGGCCTGCTGCCGCCCGCAGTGGTGGGGCATTCGGCGTCCAACGGTGGCCACGACTTCGCCACCAACGCGATCGTGCTGCACGTGGTGGCGGCAGCGCTGTGGCTCGGCGTGCTCGTCGCCGTCACCGCGCACCTGCGCAGGGGAGGCGCGCACCAGGAGCGGGTGCTGGCGCGGTATCGCGCGCTGGCCGGGGTGTGCTGGGTGGTGCTGGCCGCCTCGGGCCTGGTGGACGCGCTGGTGCTGATGCCCCTCGGCGACCTCGGGCGCACCGTGTTCGGGACGTTGGTGCTGGCGAAGGTCGTGCTGCTGCTGGTCCTCGGCGGCTCCGGGGCGTGGCTGCGGCGGCGAGCGACGGCGCCGGCGGCGCTGCTCGGCGCCGAACTGGTGATCATGCTGGTGTCCGTCGGGGTGTCGATGGGCATGGCGCACACCCCGCCGCCGAACCTGCTGGACCGCACGGCGAGCACCTCGGAAGTGGTCCTCGGCTACGACCTGCCCGGCCCGCCGAGCCTGCTCGGATTCCTGACCACGTGGCGCTTCGACCTCATCCTGGGGACCGCGGTCGTCGTGCTCGCGGCGCTGTACCTGGCGGGCGTGCGCCGGCTGCGGCGCCGTGGCGACGCGTGGCCCGCCGGGCGCACCGCCGCGTGGCTGTGCGGCTGCGCCACGGTGCTGGTCGCGACGTCGTCCGGGCTCGGCGTCTACTCGTCCGGCGTGTTCAGCGTGCACATGCTCGTGCACATGGTGCTGAACATGCTCGCTCCGGTGCTGCTGGTGCTCGGCGGGCCGATCACGTTGGCGCTGCGCGCCCTGCCGCCCGCCGGGAAGGGAAATCCTTACGGGGCCAGGGAAGTGCTGCTCACCGCGGTGCACTCCCCGCCGGCGCGGTTCCTCGCGCACCCGGCGATCGCGACGGTGCTGTTCGTGAGCTCGTTCTACGCGCTCTACTTCACCCCGCTGTTCGAGAGCGCGATGTCCGAGCACTGGGCGCACGAGCTGATGAACGTCCACTTCGTCCTCATCGGCTACCTGTACTACTGGACGGTCATCGGGGTCGATCCGGCGCCGAAACCGCTGCCGCACCTGGCCCGGCTCGGCATGGTGTTCGCGGTGATGCCGTTCCACGCGTTCTTCGGCGTGATCGTGATGAGCATGGACGCCGTGATCGCCGAGAACTTCTACCGCACCCTCGACCTGCCGTGGGCCCAGGACCTGCTCGCCGACCAGTTCCTCGGCGGCGGCATCGCCTGGGCGGCGGGGGAGGCGCCGCTGGTCGTGGTGCTGATCGCGCTGCTCACCCAGTGGTACCGCCACGACATGCGCGCCGCCCGCCGCGCCGACCGCTCCGGCGACGAGGAACTCGCCGCCTACAACACGATGCTCGCGAAGCTCGCCGACCGCCGCTGAAGCATCGCGATCCGAGTGAACGGACCGTTCGTCCAAGGGGATTGGGCGAACGGTCCGTTCACTTCAACCGGGCCCGCGCTCGCGGGTCGAGTCGCGCCGATGCGGAGTGAGTGAACGGACCGTTGGTCCAACGGGATTGGGCAGACGGTCCGTTCGCTCCGGTCAGGTGTGCGGGTGGTCGAGGTGGCCGGTGCGGAGGTGGGTGAGGAAGCCGGTCCAGGCGGTGCGGGTGAAGGTTAATGTTCCGGCGTCGCGGTCCTTCGTGTCGCGGACTGCTGCGATGCCGGGCGCTCCACCGACTTCGACGCAGGCTCCTCGGGGTGCCGATCTCGTGCTCGTACGCCATCCACTGATCTCGGGTGCCATCGCTCAACCTCCCAGCTCGGTTCGAATCGCTGCAATGAAGTTCAGCGAATCACCCTCGCTCAGTGCAATGGCTTGCAACTGTTCAACGGCGTCGGCATGGGCCGAGATGTCGCGAGGACCATTGAGGAAGACCAAGCTGTTGTAGTGATCGATCTGGACGATCGGATCTGCTTTCGGGAAGTGCAGCAGGATGAACTGCCCCGCGTGTGCGGCGTGGAAGGACTGCGAGCCGGACGGAATGACTTGAACGGCGACGTTCGGGTGCGTGGCCGCTTCCGCCTCGATGTGCTTCAACTGCGCGGCCATCGCTGCCGGGCCTCCGAGCGGCTCGCGCAATGCCGCTTCGCCGATCAGTGCGGTGAACTCGGGTGCTCCGTCCTTGGTCAGAACCGTCCGTCGTTCCATTCGGGTCAGGATGCGCGCTCGGATCTGGTCGTCGGGCAACTGCGCCATCGACGCGTGCATGTAGTCCGGTGTTTGGAGCAGCCCGGGAATCAACAGGGGAGCGACCTCGGTGATCCGGGTAGCGGTGCTCTCGAACTCGACGAGTGACGCGAGTTCCTTCTGCACTCCGGGAATGCCCGAACTGACCCAGCTTCGCGAGTCCGTGTTGCGCGCCTGCTCGAGGATTCGTTCGTACTCGTCGCCGGTGACGCCCAGCGCGGTGAGGAAGCTGGCGACGTGCTCGGAGGCCGGGACGCTGGTGCCCGTTTCCCAGCGGCTGAGCTGCGTCTTGGCCGCAGCAAGCCGCTCAGCGAGCGCGCGGAGGCTCAGCCCGGCTCGTTTTCGCGCATCACGAAGCTCCGCGCCCAACGCACGAGCTGCGGGTGTGTTCGCTGCTCCAGTTGCCATGTGCGCCGATCTTAGGGCGCCGCTTGCCTCCGCCTTGCTGATCACCCGAACGAGGAATGGAAGTGTCCCTGTGTCCAACGATATGTTCACAGGGACATCGAAGATCCAATCGTGAAGTCGCTGCTGGACTGTGTGCAGCCTTCGCGCGGCGATTTCCGCTAGGAGGTGTGCGTTGCCGTATCCGTTTCGTTGGTTTCCGGCGCGGGGTGAGCGTCATGCGAGCGTGGATTCCGCTCCGCGGCTGGGGTTTCGCGCCGGCACGGAGGTGACGGCCTTGTGCGGGGCGGAGGTCTCCGCCGCCGAAGGCGATGAGGCCTGGTTGTGGCCGACCTGTCCCGCGTGCTCCGAGGGGGTGCGGCCGATCGCGCGGCGGCACAACGCCGTCCTCCCGTTGCCGGAGGTGTGGCCGCATGGACGGTGAACGCGGCGGTTGGGTCTGCGGCGTCGCCGAGTCCGCTTGGCACCGGCTGGTCGGTTATCGAGGCTGGTGCAGGTTTCGCGCACCCGTCGCGGGGTGCGGGCACGTCGTGCTCGGGCCGGTCCACCGCAGCGTGCGGGTTCCGGTGTCGTGCGGCGGGCGGTGGATCTGTCCGGCGTGTTCGCCGCTGGGGATGGTGGCCGCGGCCGACCCGCCGTCGAGTCCGGTGACCATCACCGGTCGCCACGCGATCTTCGTCCCGGAGCGGGTGGATCGCGCTCCGCTCGCGGAGCCGCTGCCGTGCATCGCGGCGGCGTGAGTCCACGACGCTCCACGTGACCTCCTCTCGGGAAGGCCGACCGGCTACGCGGCCTTCCCTCCTCGGTCCGGCGCTGCGACCTCCCTCCCCCTCGCGGCATCGGGCCGGGCGGGCCGGGCGGTGCGCATCACGACCCCGACCAGCGCACTGCCCGGCCGCGCCCATCCGAAGCGGTCGAGCCGGGGCGGACTCGATCGCTCAAGGTCATTGACCGTTCAGGTCAGTGTCCTGAGCGGACAGTCCGGTGAAGCGGCGGAGGCGGAGGCTGTTGGAGACGACGAAGAACGAGGACAGGGCCATCGTGGCTCCGGCGATCAGCGGGTTGAGCAGGCCGAGGGCGGCGAGCGGGAGCGCGGCGAGGTTGTAGCCGAAGGCCCACAGGAGATTGCCGCGGATCGTGCGCAGCGTCGCGCGGGCGAGCCGGATCGCGTCGGGGGCGACGGTGAGGTCGTCCCGAACCAAGATCAAGTCGGCGCTGTCGATCGCGATGTCCGTGCCGGTCGCCACCGCCAGGCCGAGATCGGCCGTGGCCAGCGCGGGCGCGTCGTTCACGCCGTCGCCGATCATCGCCACCGCGCGGCCCTCCGCTCGCAGGGTGCGCACCACCTCGGCCTTCTCGTCCGGCAGCACCTCGGAGATCACCCGCTCGATGCCCACTTCGGCCGCCACGGCCCGGCCGGTGGTGGCGTTGTCGCCGGTCAGCAGCACCGTGCGGAGGCCGAGCCGGTGCAGCTCGGCGATCGCCCGCGCCGCCGACGGCTTCACCGCGTCGGCCAGCGCGAACACCGCCAGCGCCCGGCCGTCCTCGCCGGCGAGCACCGCCGTGCGGCCCTGCGCCTCCCACTGCTCGCGCAGCCGATCCAACTCGTCCGGGACCGTCCAGCCCTCGTCGTCGAACAGCGCGCGACGACCGATGAGGACCTGCCTGCCCTCCACCGAGCCGGATGCCCCGAGACCTGGTCGGGCGGCGAACGAGCGGACCTCGGGGCCGGGGGACGAGTCCTCCGGCGTCTGCGGGTCGTCTTCGGCGGCCCGCGGTTCGGAAGGCTCGGTGAGCGCGGCCCGGTCGTCGGCGGCGAGAGCGGCGATGGCTGCGGCCACCGCGTGCTCCGAAGCCTCCTCGACCGCACCCGCCCGGCGCAGCACCGCCGAGCGGTCCGCCTCGGCCGCGACGTGCAGGTCCACCACCGACATGCGGCCATCGGTGACCGTGCCCGTCTTGTCCAGCACCACCGTGTCGACCGCGCGGGTCGATTCCAGCGCCTGGTAGCCCTTGATGAAGATGCCGAGCGTGGCGCCGCGTCCGGAGGCGACCATCAGCGCGGTCGGCGTGGCCAGGCCGAGCGCGCACGGGCAGGCGATCACCAGCACGGCCAGCGCCGCGGTGAACGCGCGGTCCGGGGAGCCGGTCAGCAGCAACCAGGCCAGCAGCGTCAGCGCGGAACCCGCCAGCACGGCGGGGACGAAGTACGCGGAGATCCGGTCGGCCAGCCGCTGCACGGCCGCTTTGCCGGACTGCGCCTCGGAAACCAGCCGCAGCATCGCCCCGAGCCGGGTGTCCGCCCCGACCGCGGTCGCCCGCACGACGAGCCTGCCGTTGAGCGCGACCGTGCCGCCGATGACCGCGTCGCCTCCGGTCACTTCGACCGGGGTCGACTCGCCCGTCATCGAGCTGCGATCGAGCGCGCCGCCGCCCTCCTCGACGACGCCGTCCGTGGCGATGGTGCCGCCGGGGCGCACCAGGAACCGTTGTCCCGCCCGGAGATCCGCCGCCGGGATCTCGTGCCGGGAGCCGTCGTCGTGCAGCACCGTCACGGACTTGGCGCGCAGCGCCGCCAGCGCGTTCAGGGCGTCCCCGGCCTGCCGCTGGGCGCGCGCCTCGAAGTAGCGGCCGGCGAGCACGAAGGCGGTGACGCCCGCCGCGACCTCCAGGTACAGCGCGCCCTGCGGGTTCAGCAGCAGCGACCAGCCCGATTCACCGACCGGGTCGGGCTGGAAGAACATCGCGTACAGCGACCAGCCCACCGCCGCCGTGATGCCCAACGAGACCAGGGTGTCCATCGAGGACGCGCCACGGCGGGCGCCGCGCAGCGCGGCCCGGTGGAACGGCCACGCGGCCCAGCCCGCGACGGGCACCGTCAGCGCGATCAGCAGCCACTGCCAGCCGGGGAAGCGCGCTTGCGGCAGCACGATGAACAGCAGCGACAAGTCGCACAGCGGCACGAACAAGCCCACCGCCACCAGCATCCGGCGCCACAGGTCGCGCACCCGGTCCGTCGGAGCGCCTGCCGGCTCCTCCTCGGCGGGTGGCGATTCCGGCCGGACCGGTTCCGCGTCGTAGCCCGCGCCGCGCACCGTGCGCACCAGCAGACCCACGTCCTGCTCGGCGGAGAACTCCACGTCGGCGACGCCGGTCGCGTAGTTCACCCCGGCCCGCACGCCGTCGAGCCTGTTGAGCTTGCGTTCCACCCGCACCGCGCAGGCGGCGCAGGTCATACCGCTCACGGACAGCTCGACGCGGCGAGCTTCGGCAACCGTCGGGGACATCGGACACCCTCTCGCGAATTCGGCGACCCGCGTTCAGGTCACCCGTGCACACAGTCGGTCGAGCCCGCGGAGCGGTTCCCGCGCCTCGGTGTGAGGTGGGGAACGTGCGGGCCGAGCGCGCCGGAGCCTCGGCAGGACGGGCCGGGCGCTGCTTCCATGATTACGGGGTCGAACTGGCGTTCGCCATCACACGATCGATCGGGGGACCTGGTGTATCAGGAGGCGGCCTTGGTCACCTTGGCGACGAAGAAGCCCTCGAACACGTCGGACGGCATCACCCGCACCGCGTGCTTGAGGCGCTTGTCGAACTTCGCGCCGCGCCAGGAGTTCAGCCCCGGCAGGAACTCCTCCTCGCTGAACCCCAGCGGTTCCACCGCGAGGTCGGAGTGTCGCTGCAGGACCTTGTTCACCGGGAACTCGTCCTCCTCCGGGCTGAGCGTGCAGGTCGAGTAGACCAGCGTCCCGCCCGGCTTGAGCAGCTTGTACGCGGCGTCGCACATCTTCGCCTGGAGGAACTTGTACTTCTCGATCCGCTCCTCCGACCAGTACCGCAGCGCGTCGGACTTGCGCAGGTTCACCCGGCCCTCGCCGGAGCACTGCACGTCCAGCAGGATGCGGTCGAAGCGCTCCGCGGGCACCGACTTGTCGATGTACTGCGCGTTGTGCGTGGTCAGCTCCGCGTACCGCACGCCGTAGAGCTCGGCGAGCTCGGCGAGCTTGCGGGCGCGCGGCGGCGCCGAGTCGTTGAGCCACAACTCGCAGTCGTTGCCCACGCGCGCCGCGATGTGGAAGGCCTTGCCGCCCGGCGCGGAGGCGATGTCGAGCACCGCGTCACCGGGCTGCGCGTCCAGCGCCACCGGCGGGATCAGGCTCGCCGCGTTCTGCAGGTACACCCGGCCCTCGTGCGCCAGCGGCAGGATGTCGTCGAAACCGTCGTTGTCCGGCCAGAGGAACGCGTGCTCGCACCAGTCCACCGGGATGAGGCCGGGGGCCTTGTCCCGCACGAACTCGACGGTCTCGCGGTAGCGCTCGTCGTCGAGCAGCCGGTTGACCCGGATCGAGGTGGGCCGGGCGCCGCGGAAGACGGATTCGACCTCGTCCGGGCGGATTCCGAGCACCTCGGACATCCGCTTCTCGAACGTGCGGGTCTTGCGCTGGCTGCTCACGGCCACTGCTCCTGTCGGGTCGAACTCCTCCGGCACCCCGCAGCCTGGCACGGCGGTCTCGCGCGCGGCGCCCTCGGCCCAACCTACCGGTGCCGGAACAGCGCTGACCTGCCACTCCTCGCCCGTGACACGGTCTCGACGCGCGAGTCGTTCACCCCCGAGCGGGAGCCGGCTCCCTCCCGGGAGGGAGGTCGCGGCGCCGCGCGAACCGCGATTCTTCCCGCATGACGGTGGAAACGAGGACGCGGACGTGGGGAGCCGTCGCCGCGCGCGGTGCGGCGGCGTGGTCGGTGGCCTTCGGGCTCGTGCACGTGTACTGGCTGGTGGGCGGTGAGGTGGGGCTGCCGCCGGGCACGTCGCTGGCGTCGAACCTGCCGCTGCTGATCATCGACGTGGTGGCGATCCCGCTGTGCGCGCTGGCGGCGCTGGTGGCGCTGGCGCCGACCCGGCCGTGGGGGAGCCGGGTGCCGAGGTGGTTGCTGAACACCGCGATCTGCGGGGTCGCGGTGCTGCTGCTGGTGCACGCGATGCCGTCGGTCGTCGACTGGGTGCTGCTCGCGTCCGGGCGGCTGGCGGTGGCGGACCTGGACCCGATGGAGCGGTTCGTGACGTTGCTCTACGAACCGGTTTTCCTGGCCGGTGGGTTGCTGTTCGGACTCACCGGGCTCGGATGCCTCCGCGGCCGGTGAGGATCGGCTGATGATGCGGCGAACGCTCGGGCCGGTGCTGCGCTCGACCTACCGGAGGTGGGCGTACCTGGTGTTCGGCGGGGCGATGCTGGTGCCGCCGCTGGTGTTCGCCGCCGTGGTCGTCCCGGCGGTGGTGCCGATCGCGACCGGTCTCGGTGCGGCGATCGTCATCGGAACGGTGCTGACGGTGGTGGGGGCGGTGGGCTGCTCGTTCGTGCCCGCCGTGCGGGTGCTGGAGGCCGCGGCGGTGCGCGCGCTGCTCGACGATCCCGCACCGGACGCGGAGGTCGACGGCCCGGCGGTGCGGGGGCGGGCGAGCGCGCTGTTCGTCGCGCACGCGCTCATCGGAGGGGTGATGAGCGCGCTGAGCGTGGTGCTGCCGGTGCTGTTCGTGCTGTCGGTGCCGGCACCGTTCACCGGGTTGCTCGGGCTGGGGCCGGGCGCGGAGGTGGCGGTGCCGACGGGGTGGGCCGGTGCCTGGGTGCCTGCAGCGGCACTGCTGGGGGTAGTGCTGCTGCTCGGCGCGATCGCAGGCACCGGCGGGTTGTTCCGCCGCGCCGCCGCCGCGCTGCTCGGAGTGCCCGCGGGGCAGCGCATCGCGCAGCTGGAGCAGCGGGCCGAGCAGCACGCGGAACGCACGCGGCTGGCCCGCGAGCTGCACGATTCCGTCGGTCACGCGCTGAGCGTGGTGTCGGTGCAGGCCGGGGCCGCTCGCCGCGTGCTGGCGCGCGATCGGGAGGCCGCTGAAGCGGCGCTGCTGGCGATCGAGGAATCGGCCCGCGCCGCGCAGGACGACCTCGACCACGTCCTCGGGTTGCTGCGGGACGAGGCGCCGCGGGAGCCGGTGGGCCTGGCCCGGTTGCCCGCGTTGCTGGCCGCGACCGAGGACGCCGGGCTCCCGGTGGACGCCGAGCTGCGCGGCGACCTGCTCGCCGTGGGCCCGGAGGTGTCCGGCGCCGCGTTCCGGATCGTGCAGGAAAGCCTGACCAACGTGCTGCGCCACGCCGGTAAGGTCCCGGTCGAGCTGCGGGTGGACGTCGAAGGCGGGCAGCTGGCGGTGGTCGTGCGCAATCCGCGCGGCGGCGCCCGGCTCCGCGCCGCAGGGGGCGGTCGCGGCTTGGCGGGCATCGCCGAACGCGTGGAGCTGCTGCGCGGGGAGTTCCACGCGGGACCGCGTGGCCAGGACTGGGAGGTCGCGGTGCGGATTCCGCTGGGGCGCTCGTGAACCGCATCGGCGTGCTGCTGGTCGACGACGAACCGCTGATCCGGTCGGGGCTGCGCGCGATCCTGGACTCCGAACCGGACATCGTCGTGGTCGGTGAAGCGGCCGACGGGGCGGAGGTGCCCGGCCAGGTGCGCCGGGCGCGGCCCGACGTGGTGCTGATGGACGTGCGGATGCCCGCCGTGGACGGCATCCGCGCCACCGAGCACTTGCTGTCCGCTGTGGATGGTTCGCTGAAGGTGCTGGTGGTGACGACCTTCGAGAACGACGATCACGTCTACGACGCGCTGCGGGCGGGCGCCAGCGGTTTCCTGCTGAAGCGGGCCGGGCCGGAGCAGATCGTCGCCGCGGTGCGCACCGTCGCCGCCGGCGAATCGCTGCTGTTCCCCGCCGCGATCCGGCGCCTCGCCGCCCGCCACGCCCACACGGCGAGCGGACTCGACGACGCCGGGCTCAGCGGTCGCGAAGCGGAGGTGCTGCGCCTGATGGCGACCGGCCTGTCCAACGGCGAGATCGCCCAGCACCTGTTCCTGGGCGTGCAGACGGTCAAGACCCACGTCGGAAACGTCTTGGCCAAACTAGGCGCCCGAGACCGAACCCAAGCAGTAATCAGAGCCTTCGAATCAGGCTTCATCCCACCCCCCGAACCCTGACAACACCGACGCAGGACGGGCGAAGCCCCGTCTGCCTCGCGGCCGAAGGCCGTGCCTGTATGTGCGAAGCACATAGCCCACGTCGAAAAGCCCTCACCGGCGGGTTCTCAGTTGCTTCCTCGCGAGGACAGCTTTTTCCCTCGTGGCGGAGCCACTCGGGAAAAAGATCCCGCAGCGAGAGACCGGCTGAGGTTCCGCCACCCGACCACCCAAGCCACACGAGCCGTGCAAACACCCCAGGTAGAATCGGCCTAGCGGCGGTGGGACTCGCCGTATCGGGCTCCGGAGAACCGCGGCAACGGCGCCGCCGATGGTCCCTGCTGGCCCCGGCGAACGTCGCCGGGTGCACGTAGGAGGCTGCGCATGGCGAACGAGACCGCGGACGTCCGGACCCCCGCACATCGACGGCGATTCACGCGCTCCCAGGGTGCGGTGTTGCTGGTCATCGCCTTGGGCGGTGGTCTCGGAGCCGTCGCCCGCTACGGAATCCTGCGGTGGCTGCCGACCGCTCCCGGGCAGTTCCCGTGGGGGACGTTCGCGATCAACGTGCTCGGTTGCCTGCTCATCGGCGTGCTGATGGTGCTGATCACCGAGGTGTGGACGGCGCATCCGCTGGTGCGGCCGTTCCTCGGTGTCGGCGTGCTCGGTGGCTTCACCACTTTCTCCACCTACGCGGTGGAATTCAGCGAGCTGCTGCGGCCGGGCGACGTCGTGGTCGCCGCCGCTTACCTGGCGGGGACGCTGGTGTGCGCGCTGCTCGCGGTGCTCCTCGGAGTCGCGGTCACCCGGTGGGCGATCTCCCGGAAGGAGAGCTGAGATGGCACTGCGCATGTCGATCTTCCTCGGGGCCGACGACCGCTGGCACCACAAGCCGCTCTACCACGAGATCGTCAAGCGGGCGCGCGACGCGGGCCTGGCCGGGGCGACGGTGCTGCGCGGCGTCGAGGGCTACGGGACGTCGTCGCGGGTGCACACCACGCGGCTGCTCGACCTCGCCGAAGACCTGCCGATCCTGGTGGTCGTCGTCGACTCGGAGCAGCGGATCCGGGCGTTCCTGCCGGAACTGGACGAGCTGATCACCGATGGCGCGGTGATCCTCGACGAAGTCGAGGCCATCACCTACCGAGGGGGCAGGCGATCGTGACCGCCGCACTGGTGTTCCTCGGGGCGATGGTCGGCGCCCCGCTGCGCTACCTCGCGGACCGGGCGGTGCAGTCCCGCCACGACACGCTGTTCCCGTGGGGGACGTTGACCGTCAACGTGCTGGGTTCGCTGGTGCTGGGCGGGCTCACCGCGGCGGGAACGGTGCTGCCGCCCGCGGTGTCCGCGGTCGTCGGGGTCGGGTTCTGCGGTGCGCTGACGACCTACAGCACGTTCGGCTACGAGACGCTGCGGCTGGCGCAGGACGAGGCGTACTTCTACGCCGCGCTCAACGTGGTCGTGAGCGTGCTCGCGTCGGTGGGCGCGGCGCTGCTCGGCCGGGTCGCCGTGCTGGCCGTGCTCGGGTGAGCCGTCCGGCTCGAACCTCGTCGTGAACGGGCCGGATTCGCGATCGGGCGATTCGCGGGCGGTGGAATCGCGTGCCGGTTCTCGGCGATTCGGCGGGGTCTGGTGCGCGATGCCGAACACCGCGATGGTGGTACCGCACGAATCCGGGAACAGGAAGGACCGCCATGCCCGCTCCGCTCACCTCGCGCGCACTGCTGTTCGACATGGACGGCACGCTCGTCGACTCCACCGCAGTGATCGAGCGGACGTGGCGCTGCTTCGCCGATCGGCACGGCCTGGACGTGGCGGACATCCTCGCGGATTCGCACGGCCGCCGTGGTGAGGAGACCATCGCGCGCCACCTGCCCGACGGCGCCGACCTCGCCGCGGAGATCGCCCTCGTCGATGAGCAGGAGATGCGAGACCTCGACGGCGTGGTCGCCGTTGCGGGGGCCGCCGAACTGCTCGGCGAACTGCCCGCGGGCCGGTGGGCGCTGGTCACCTCCGCGAATGCGGCTCTGGCGCAGCGGCGGATGTCCGCGGTCGGGTTGCCGATGCCGGACGTGGTGGTCACCGCCGACGACGTGAGCCTGGGCAAACCCGACCCTGAGGGGTACCGCAAGGCCGCCGCCGCGATCGGCGTGCTGCCCGAGCAGACCGTGATCTTCGAGGACGCCGAGGCCGGGGTCGCCGCCGCGCTCGCCGCGGGCGGGCGCACGGTGGTCGTCGGGTCGCACGCGGGCCCGGCGACGTCCGGCCTGGCCCGCATCCAGGACTTCCGCGGCGTCCGCGTGCGCCACGAACAGACGGGACTAGTCGTCGAGCTGTCCACGGACCAGCCGGCACGACGTTGAGCCTGCGTTCGGTCTCAGCCTGGTTAGGGGGCGGGTGGCGGAACCTCAGTGGCTTCCTCGCTGCGGGATCATTTTTCCAAGTGGCTCCGCCACGAGGAAAAATGCTGTCCTCGCGAGGAAGCCACTGAGAACCCGCTGCGGTGCCGGTTGCTCAAGCTGGTCACTGCTCAGCGGCTTCGCCGCTGACAAGACGGGGTGAGGACTTCGCTCGCTCGGGACGCGGCGGTGATTCTCGGCCCAATGGCCGGGGTGGGCGTGCCTAACGGCCGAAGCGCGGTGGGGCGTCCGGGCGGGACGCTGCTGCGGTGGCCGACGCGTACCTGCTCCCGATCCGCACCGCCGCGGTGCTGTTCCCGCTGCTCGCCTTCCTGCTGCTGGTCCCGGTGGCGGTGGTGCTCTACCGCAGGCACGGGGTGATGCGCTGGTGGGCGCTGTCGTTCTACGCGTTCCTCTACTACCTGATCACCGCGTACTGCCTGGTGCTGATGCCGCTGCCCAGCCCTTCGCTGGACGTGTGCGCCGAATATCCGCGGATGCGCGCGTGGCAGCTGATGCCGGGCAACACGTTCCGGGATGTGTGGAAGGAAGCCGAGCACCGCGTCACCTTCGGTGATCTCGTGCTGCACAACTCGGCGGTGATCGAGACCGGGTTCAACCTGCTCCTGCTGCTGCCGCTGGGCGTGTTCCTGCGCTACCACTTCCGCCGCGGTCCGCTGGTGTCGCTCGCGATCGCGGCCGGGGTGGCGCTGTCGTTCGAGGTGACGCAGGGGACCGGCGTGTTCGGGCTCTACGAGTGCCCGTACCGGCTGTTCGACGTGGACGACCTGGTGGTGAACGTCGCCGGTGCGATGCTCGGCTGGGTGATCGGCGGCCCGGTGTCCCGCGCGCTGCCGCAACTGACCACATTGGACGGACGAGTGCTGGCGCGGCATCCCGTTCCGTTCGGCCGCCGCGTGGTGGCGCTGCTGGTCGACTTCGGGGCGACGGTCGTGCTGAGCGGGTTCGGCCTGCTGGCCGCGCTCGTCCTGGACCTGCCGCTGTGGCTGCCGCCGTTCGCGGTGCTCGGCGCGTGGTTCGTGGTGCTGCCCGCGCTGACGGGCGCGACACCGGGCAAGCGCCTGCTGCTGCTGGAACTCGTCGACGCCGAGGGACGCCGACCGGCGGTGTGGCGCCTGCTGGTGCGGGCGGTGGTGCTGGCGGTGCCGTTCCTGCCGCCGCTGGTTCCCGTGCTGCTGGTGGCCGAGCGGGGAGCGCTCGCCGACCTCGTCCGGTTCGCGCGGGCCGGGGAGATCGACACGGATGTGCTGCTCGTGGTGGCGCTGGGGGTGGCGATCGAGTTCGTTTCGCTGTTCCTCGTGCTCACCTATGCGCTCGTGGTGCGGTTCCACCCGAGGGACCGCAGCGTCCACGACCTCGTCTCGGGCGTCAGCAACCGCGCGTTGCCGCACCACAACGCGGATCGGCGGACCGCCGAGGACCGCGAATCCGTCCTGACCGGATAGCCGGTCGGCACGCCATCGAGACCGGCCTCAGGAGTCGAGCGCCACCACGAGTCCGCGGAGCTCGTAGCCGCTGATGGCGTCGTTGAACGAGACCCGAGGCGGCGACTCCATCCGCACCGGCAGGCTCAGCAGCCGGTGCAGGAACACGTCGGTCTCCAAGATCGCGAGGTGCGCGCCGGGGCACTTGTGCGGCCCGTCCCCGAACGACAATCCCGCCGCCCCGCTGGGAATCGCCCGGCCGGGCCGCAGCTCCAGTGGTTCGTCGCCGACCTCCGCCGCGTCCGCGTTGGCGTCGTCGAGCACGAGTTCCACCGTCGATCCGGCCGGGATCACGTCGTTCCCGGGGAGTTCCACGGCGGCGGTGGTGCGCCGCCGCAGCCGGCCGATCACCGGCTCCAGGCGCAGGATCTCGTGCAGCAGCCCCAGCCGATCCGCCTCCGGCGCCGCCAGGTAGCGCCCGCGCAGCTCCGCGTCGGAGAGCAGGTGCCACGCGGCGAGGTTGATGAACTCCCGCGTCGTCACCATGCCCGCGGCGGCGAACGTGATGCACTCGCCGAGGACTTCCGCGTCGGAGCAGCCCTCGTCGAGCAGGTGCGAGATCAGGTCGTCGCGCCGCTGCCGCCGCTCCCGCACCGCGGGCCGCACGTCGCGGAAGTAGATCGCGCTCCAGTTCCGCGCCTGCCGCCACACCCACGTGAGGCCGGTCCAGCTGGTGAAACCGGGTGCGTCGAACTCCTCCGGGAAGAACCGCTCCAACCGGCCGCGGATGCCGGGGCGGCTCTCGGTCAACCCGATCACGGCGGAGGTGACGCCGATCGCGAGCTCGAACCCCAGGTCCGCCAAGTGCGCCCGCCCGTCCCGGCGCAGCACCGCGAGCTGCGCTTCGGTGACGTCGCCCATGAGCTCGCGGTACTGCTCGTCGACGCGCCGCGGGGTGAAGAACCGCGCCGTCTGCCGCCGGTGCTCCCGGTGTTCGGGCCCGTCCCGGTAGAGCACCGGACGCCGGATGCCCGAGGGCATGTGCCGCATCGTCTCCACGCCCAGCCCGGCCTGCTCGGCGTCCGCGCGGCGCAGCACGGTCCGCGCCGCCGCCTGCCCGCGGATCCGCCACACGCCGTCGGAATCCAGCTGCACCGGGCAGCCCCCGGTGTCCGGTCGGTCCACTTTGCGCACCATGCGAACGCCTCCCCGCGGCTCGTGCGGTTCTTGCGTAGCAGCCGACGCGGCGCCCCGACCACACCTCACCCCCGACCGGCCTAGCGCTGCACCGGACGCGCGAAGCCCCGGCGGGGGTTGTGCCGCCGGGGCTTCGGGTGGTGCTCAGATGTCGAAGCGGCCGTTCTTGGTGGCGGCCAGGAACGCGGCCCATTGCGCGGTGTCGGCGGTGAAGTGCCCGGCGTCCCGGTCCTTGCTGTCCCGAACCGCCGCACCGCCGAGAACCCTGCCGACCTCGACGCACGCTGTCTGCTGGCCGGAGCGGGTGGATTTCCGCCAGCCCGTCACCTGGATGTCCATGAGTCCTACCCCTCTAAGCGCTCGATCTGGGAGGAGATGAAGTCGGCCGTCTGCTCCTCGTCCATCGCTTCCTGGCGGAGGGTACCGACCGCGTCGCGGTATGCCTTGATCGTCGCCGGGCGGGAGATGAACACGCCGGTCGCGAACATCTCCACGTGCACGATCGGCGCTGCCTGCGGGAATTCGAAGAACATGAAGTGGCCGCCGCGCATCGGTGTCCACCGGTGCAGGCCAGCGGCGAGCACGTGAAGTGAGACGTTCGGCTTCTGCGCTGCATTCAAGAGGTGGCGGAGCTGATCGGCCTGTTCCTCCGGGCCGCATACTTGGTCGGTGAGGGCCTGCTCGGCGATCAGGGCCTCGAACTTCGGCCCCTTGCGCTTGTCCAGCAGGTCACGCCGACCCGCGCGCATTCCGATCTTCGCTTCGCGTTCGCCTACCGGGAGATCTTTCATGACCGCGCGGGCGTAGTCCGACGTCTGCAGGAGACCTGGGATCAGCAGCGGAGCGACTTCGGTGATCTGGGTGGCGGTCCGCTCGTACTCGATCAGCGTCACCAGCTCGTCGCGCACGCCGGGGATGCCGGGCCTGATCCAGTCCGGATCGTCGGCTTCCCGCGCCATTTCGACCAGGCGCTCGCGTTCACCGCTGGAGATCTCCAGCGCGGACAGGATCGAGCTGACGTCTTCCGCGGTGATCGGACGCGAACCGGCCTCGGTACGAGTGATCCAACCGTGCGAAACGCCGATCCGGCGAGCCAGTTCGCGCACGCCGACACCGGTGTCGATGCGTAGTTTTCGCAGTTCTGCGGCGAGAGTTCGCGCTTTCGGGCTGCCAGCTGTGGATCGTGCCATGAATCAGATCCAAGCAGGTCATCGGCATATTCGCTGTCACCTGGTCGGGGAATTGCCGTGGAGCGCCCGGTCGCTCAAAGTGGATTGCGATACACCGAGCGGATCGAGATACGGTCTCGCGGAATCGAGCGACTGCTCTGGACATCTCAGGAGGCCTTCATGGGCGTCGGTGACGTCGTGCGCGTGCGGTTTCGGCCGGGAGTGGTCGGGGAGGCGGCACGCGTCGTCCACCAGGCGGTCGTCCTGCCGACCGGGGCCTGCTTCTCCTTGTGCGAGGCCGTGATCGGGGAGTCGGAGGCCGAATTCCTCGACGGGGTCGGCGGAATGCCGTGCATGGTGTGCGTCCGCGTGATGGCCCTGCGGTCGTCCGCCGGAGGACGCGAACTCGACGCACCGGGCGCGGCCTCGTGATCGGGCGGGCGTGGCTCACCTCGGAATGGTGCTCGACCTGGCACGTCGTGGATCGGGCGGCGCGCGGGACGCTGATCGTCGCCACGTGCGGGCATCCGCTCACCGGCCGCATGTCCCGAGTCCTCGACGGCCCGCCGCCGCCGGACGGGCGCGAGGTGTGCCAGTCCTGCGTCGCGGTGACCGGGAACGAGCACGTGCCGGGACGGGCCTCCGCGTTCGACGTCGCCTTGGTGGTGCTGGCGGAGCGCCGTTCCTTCCGCGCCGCGCTCCCGCCCGAACCGCGGATCGACTGGCCGGAGCGGGATCCGGACGCGCCGGGGCTCGTGCCGCGTCCGCAGTGGCTGCCACCGATTCCAGGCTTCGGCCGCCGCGCGCTCGCAGCGGTGGCCTGACCCCGACCGCGATCCACCGCTTCCCCCGGCGGTGGACCGCGCCTCGCCGGAAGCGGCTCGCGACCCCGACCGCGAACGCTCCGGCGAGGCATCCGGCGCCCGGCCTCCTCCCCGGCGGGCGCTGGAAGGCCGGACCGGTGAGCGGCCCACACCTCACCGGTCCGGCCACCCCGCGGGGGTCACCTGTCCGGTGTGGACTCCGCCGGGAACTCCTCGGTGCCGAGGACGCGGAGCAGATCCAGGCGTTCGCGGGACTCGGCGTCGGCGGCGGTGAGCACCAGGAGTTCCTGGCGCTGGTCCGGGGTGACGAGGGTTTCGCAGTCCACCAGCACCGGGCCGACCCTCGGGTGCACCACCGTCTTGCGGTCGGCGCGACGCACGCCCACCTCGTGCTCGTCCCAGCGGCGGCGGAAGTCCTCGCTGACCGCCCGCAGCCGCTCCACGAACGCCGCGACCTCCGGATCACCGGAACGCCTGCCTGCCGTCGCGCGCAGGTCGGCGACGAGCTCGCGGGAATGCCGCTCGCGCTCCTCCGGCAGCTGGGCGTGGTCGTCGGGCTCGGTGAACCAGCGGTAGGCGAGATGGCGGCGATCGCCGGTGAAACCCATCTGATCGCCCATCAGCAGGACGCCCATCCGGTTCTGCGCCAGCACCTCCCCGAGGTCGGAGAGCACCGCGGCCGGAACGTCGCCGAGCAGGTCGAGCATGCGCAGCAAACCCGCTCGGGCCAACCGGGCAGCGCTCTCCGCGACCGGCGGATGGTGCCCGGCCAGGTGGAACAGGTGGTCGCGCTCGTCATCGGTGAGCCGCAGCGCGCGAGCCAGCGCGCCGATCAGCTGCTCCGACGGCTGGCTGCTGCGGCCCTGTTCGAGCCGCACCACGTAATCCACGGACATCCCCGCCAGCATCGCCACCTCCTCGCGGCGCAGACCGGCGGTGCGGCGACGCGGGCCCTCGATGATGCCGACGTCGGCCGGACGCACCGATTCCCGGCGCCGGCGCAGGAAGTTGGCCAACTGCTCGCGCTGCATGCCCCCATGCTCCTCGGCCACCTCGGCGCGAGCCAGGGAGCGGCTCTCCCACGATGAACGCTCGCTGCCACCACGCCCCTTCGCGGCCCAAGGTGGACGGCAGGACGACGACAGAGGAGCACACCATGCAGACACGCCACCTGGGCAGCACCGGACCGACGACCTCCGCACTCGGGCTGGGGGCGATGGGCATGTCCGGCGCCTACGGCGACACCGACCGGGCGGAGAGCATCGCCACCGTGCACGCCGCGCTCGACGCGGGCGTCACCCTGATCGACACCGGCGACTTCTACGGCGTCGGCCACAACGAACTGCTGCTCGCCGAAGCCCTGCGCGACCGCGACCGCGACGACTACCAGCTGAGCGTCAAGTTCGGCGCCCTCAGCGGACCCGACGGCATCCCCCGCGGCTACGACGGGCGGCCCGAAGCGGTGCGCAACTCGCTGGCCCACAGCCTCACCCGGCTCGGCACCGACCACATCGACCTCTACCGCCCCGCCCGCCTCGACCCGGCCGTGCCCATCGAGGACACCGTCGGCGCCATCAAGGACATGGTCGAAGCCGGGTACGTGCGCCACATCGGACTCTCCGAGGTCGACGCCGACACGATCCGCCGGGCGCACGCCGTGCACCCGATCGCCGACCTGCAGATCGAGTACTCGCTGCTGTCCCGCGCGGTGGAGGCGGAGGTGCTGCCGGTGCTCCGTGAACTCGGCATCGGCCTGACCGCCTACGGCGTGCTCGGGCGAGGGCTCATCTCCGGGCACTGGAGCGCGGACCGCAACGCCCCCGGCGACCACCGCGTGCTGTCGCCCCGGTTCAGCAGCGGCAACGTCGAGCACAACCTCGCCCTGGTGGAGGCTCTGCGGCGAGTCGCGGAAGCCAAGGACTGCACCGTCGCCCAGCTCGCCATCGCCTGGGTCGCAGCGCAGGGCGAGGACATCGTGCCTCTGGTCGGCGCCCGCACCCGCGAGCGCCTGAACGAGGCGCTGCCCGCCGAGCGGGTGCTGCTCACCGCGGAGGACCTGGCGGAGATCGAGCGGGCGGTGCCGCGCGGATCGGCCCGCGGCGACCGGTACCCGACGGCGTTCATGGCCGACCTCGGCGTCGGCAACTGAGCGCCGACCCGGTCGAGCGTTGCTCTGAACGAGTGAACATCGACTTCGCGGGCTTGGGGAATGTGCGCCTGTGGCAGGGTCTTGCGCTTGCAACGACACCGTCAACAGGAGCAACCGATGGGGGTTTCCATGAGAACAGGTCACAGGCGGCTCGCCCTGGTCGCAGCCTTATGCGCGCTCGGCTTCACCGCGATGGCACCGGCGGCGCTGTCCGCCTCGCCGCGCGGTGGCGAGGGGGACTACCTGGTGGACGGCGCGGCGATCCGGCCCGAGCCGAACAGGAGCAAGGGGCCGATCGGGTCCGGTTACGTCGCGCACCAGGTCGACATGCACTGCGGGGCGTACGGCGAGGAGATCGACGGACGCTCCGATTGGTACTTCCACACCGATGTCACCACCGGCGTGACCGGATGGACGCACGGCTCGGCCGTCGACCCGTACTCCGACTACTTGCCGGAGTGCTGACCTAGGACGGTCACCGGGAACGACGCCCCGCTACTCGACCACGCTGATCATGAACTGCTCCCAGATCTTCTCCGCGGTGGATTCGCCGGGGAGCGGGCGGCCGTCGGCGTCGACGAGCGAGCGGGGCTTGTTCTCCGCGTCGGCGGCGCTGAGCACGATCGACGTCGCGTACCGCGAGGTGAACCCGTTCGCCCACGCCGTCATCGAGTAGTAGCGCCCCGATTCGAGCGCCGCCGGCCGCGGACGGACCTCCGGCCAGATCGTGCGGGTGATGCCGCTCGCCACGCGGCCGGTGTCGCCGTCGAAAGCGGGCCGGGAATCCGGGGTGGTGGAGAAGATCTCGCGGCCGTCCCGGTCGACGATCGCCGCGAGGAAGTGCGGCCGGGCCCGGTGGCCGTCGACGAGCGCGGCGTAGGCGGTCGCGAAATCGGTCGCGCTCAGCGGGTGCTCGCCCGCGAGCAGGTCGACGACGTCGGCCCGGCCCGCCTCGTCGCCGAGCAGCCCCAGCCGGATCGCGGTGTCCCGGACGGAATCCGGGTCGGTCGGGCTCGCCTGCGCCGACTCGCCGCAGTCCAGCCCGTCGCACGCCACGACCGCGGTGGGACCTTCGCGCACCTGGGCCACGCGGACCACGGGATCCACCGCCGTGCCGGGTTGCTGCGGGGCGGCTGCCCAGTCGTAGCCGCCGACGGTGTCGGTGCCGCTGTGGTACGCGCGCACCGCGCCGGTGCCCGGTTCGACGGCGACCAGCGCGGCGTGCAGCTCGGGGCCGCCGACGCCCGCGACGGCCCCCTCGGCGGCCCGCTGCGCGTCGGCGTCGATGGTGGTGACGAGCGAGGCGCCGTTGCGCTGGAGCAGGTCCTCGGTGAAACCGGCGCGTTCGGCTTCCGCCAGCGCGAGCTGCCGGACGTGGTAAGCGGTGCCGGTGGTGTTCTCCTGCTTCCACTCGGTGCGACCGCGGGTCTCGGGCAGCCGCATGTCCGCCGGGGCGTCGACGAGGCCGTGGCGCTGCATCTGCCCGGCGACGTACTCCCAGCGCGCCCGCCCCTGCTCCGGGTCGTACGCCGGATCGTTCTCGGTGGGGCGCTGCACCATTCCCGCCAGCAGCGCGGATTCGCTCGGATCGAGGTCGCGGGGCAGCTTCCCGAAGTACGCCTCGGCGGCGGCGTGGATCCCGTAGGCGCCGCGCCCGTAGTAGGCGGTGTTCATGTAGGCCTTGAGGATGTCGTCCTTGGACAGCTCGTTGGTCACCTTGAACGCGAGCACCACCTCCTTGAACTTCCGGAAGTAGCTGTGCTCGTCGGCGCCGGTGGCGAGCTTGATGTACTGCTGGGTGATCGTGGAGCCGCCCCCGGCGCTGCCCGTCGCCTGCGCCCACATCGCCCGGAGGATGCCGGCGACGTCGAAACCCGGGTTGCGGTAGAAGGAGATGTCCTCGGCGGCGAGGGTGGCGTCGCGCATCGGCCGCGACACCTCCCCGTGCAGGTCCGCCACCATCGTCCGGTCGCCGGAGGGCGGCACGATCCGCGTCATCTCGGTTCGATCGGAGTGCAGCACCGCCACGGACTGGTTCGTCTCCGCCGCGATCAGCCGAGGATCGGGGGTGGGCCAGATCCAGTAGCCGATCCCGAAGGCGACGGCGCCGACGAGCAGCACCGCACCCGCGGCGCCGAGCACGACCCTGCGCACCGTCCGCCACGGCCGTCGCACCCGCCCGGCACCCCGCTCGTCCGCCGCACCGCGCACGCGTCCCCCGATCCCTCGCTCCACCGACCAGCCCCTGGAAGGGCCGCGACACGACTGATCATGGTCGGGTTCGCGGAGCCGTGCCTCGGCCGTTCGGCCGCGGAAGGCGGTTGCGGCCTCGGCTGAGCGGCCGGATCCGCACCCCCGCCGGAGGAAGTGGACGAGCCGCCCGTGCACGGGGCCCGGTTCTGGTTTGCTGATGGCGCAAGCGAAACGCGCCGGGACGTTCCCGGGGGGAGAGGGGCGAGTCGTGGGATCGACGGAGGAACCGCGCGAGACCGGACGCGACGAGGACGCCCCGCCCGCGCCGGCCCGCGGCGACATGCCCTACGGCGGAGCACCCGGGGCGCTCGTCGACTACGTCGAGTACGTCGTCCAGGTCGCGTCCTACGTGGGGGCCGCCGGTCTAGGTGGCGTGATCGGCAACCGCGCGGACGCCTCCACCGTGGCCGCCGCCAAAGCGCTGTTCCGGTCGGCGACCTCGCGCTGGCATCGGCGGCGCGAGGACGCGGCCGACGCGGCGCTCACCGAACAGGAGGCCCGCGACATCGCCCGCGGTGCCGCCCTGACGATGCACTGGGTAGGCGAGGATTCCCTGCTGGAGGTCGTGGAATCCGAGCGCCACGGGCAATCCTGGACGGTGCGCCTGCGGCACCGGCGCAGCGGCGGCGCGGCCGAGATCCTCCACGTCACCGTCGGTTCCGGTGATCCCGGACAGGCGCGGATCATCGTCGTCGCGGGTTAGCGGAACGGCTCCCCGACGTGCCAGGACGTCGGGGAGCCGAACGGTCACTCGCCTGCCGGGTTCGCGGGGACGGCGGGGGTGCCCGGCTCCAGCTCGACCGGCAGCGACTGGATCGGCTGCGCGGGAACGGCGGGCGTGCCCGGCTCCAGCGGGACCGACGGCGCGCACTCGACCGGCGTGCCCGGCTGGTCCTGCGCCGCACCGATCTGCTTCGCGGGCTCGGTCTTCAAGCCGGGGGCGCCGCGCTCCAACGGGACGGACGGCGAGCACTCCAGCGGCGGGGTCGGTGCGGAGTCCGACCCGGCGAACGCGACGGCGCCGCCCGCGCCACCGAGCACGATGGCGAGACCGGCAGCGGCGACGACGACCTTCTTGCGCAGAGCGAGCATGGGAATGTCCTTTCCTGGTGCGGAAATCCGCCCGGCGGCCGATCCGCCGGAGGTGAACCTCGGCGGTGCGCCGCGTTCGGAACCCATGAAGCCAGACCGGGGTTATCGCGGGTGTCTGGCGATCTCCATATGTCCGCCATATGCCCGCGGGTGGACGATGTGCACGCTCCCGCCAGGTGGAGCGCGGGCGCGGAAAGGGCGGCACAGTGCGGGTGTTGGTCGTGGAGGACGAGGACTTCCTCGCCGAGGCGTTGCGGTCCGGCCTGCACAAGGAGGGCATGGCCGTGGACATCGCCGGGGACGGGATCACCGCGCTGGAGAGCGTCGCCGTCAACGAGTACGACGTGATGGTGCTGGACCGGGACATCCCCGGTGTGCACGGCGACGACGTCTGCCGGCAGGTGGTCGCCGAACACCCCGAATGCCGCATCCTGATGCTCACCGCCGCCGGGCGCCTCGCCGACAAGGTCGACGGGCTCTCCCTCGGCTCGGACGACTACCTGGTCAAACCGTTCGACTTCCCCGAACTCGTCGCCCGGCTGCACGCCCTGCGCCGCCGCGCCGCGCCCGCGGCACCACCCGTGCTGCACCACGGCGACCTGCGGCTCGACCCCGCGCGCCGCGACGCGCACCGCGGCGACCGGCCGCTGCGGCTGACCCGCAAGGAATTCGCCGTGCTGGAACTGCTGATGCGCGCCGACGGCGCGGTGCTCAGCGCCGAGCAGCTGCTGGAGAAGGCGTGGGACGAGCACGCCGACCCGTTCACCAACGCGGTGCGCATCACCGTCTCCACGCTGCGCCGCAAGCTCGGCGACCCGCCGATCCTGCGCACCGCCACCGGAGTCGGCTACTACCTGGGAGCCACCGCGTGAGCATCTCGGCGACCCTGCGGCGCAGCCGGATGTCCATCCGCGTCCGGCTCACCCTGCTGCTGGGCGGGGCCGTGCTGGCCTGCGGATTGCTGCTGCTGGCCACCGTCTACGCCCTGATGCGCTACGTCCCGCGCTACGCCCCGGCGCCGAGCACGCTGCTGCAACGACCGGGCACGCCGTCCGACGGCGCGATCGCGATCCGCCCCGCCTTCGAGGCGACCATCGCCACCAGGGACGACTTCCTGGACGTGCTGCTGCAGGTCTCCAGCGTCGCGCTCATCGGATTGGCGCTGGTCGCGTTCCTGCTCGGCTGGATCATCGCCGGGCGCATCCTCGCCCCCGTCCACCGCATCGCCTCCACCGCGCGCACCGTCGCGGGCGACAACCTGCACGAACGCATCCAGCTCGACGGCCGCCGCGACGAGTTCACCGAACTCGCCGACACCATCGACACGATGCTCGACCGCCTGCACACCAGCTTCGAAGCCCAGCAGCGCTTCGCCGCCAACGCCTCGCACGAACTGCGCACCCCGCTGGCCACCACCCGCACCATGCTGCAAGTGGCCCTCGCCCACCCCGCGGACCACGAACTCGCCGCGCTCGCCCCGAAACTGCTCGCCACCAACGACCGCAGCATCACGACAGTGGAGTCCCTGCTCGCCCTGTCCCGCGCCGACCACGGCATCGCGGACCCGCACCCCGTCGACCTCACCGCCGTCGCCGAGCACGCCCTGGACCAGGTGCGCGACGAAGCGGCCGCGAGCGGTATCGACCTCCGCGCCGACCTGCGCCCCGCCCGCGTGGACGGCGACCAGGACCTGCTGCACCACCTGGTGATCAACCTGCTGCAGAACGCCGTCCGCCACAACCACCCCGGCGGCAGCGCGCACCTGACCACCGCGACGTCGGAGGGCGCGGTGACCATCCGCGTCACCAACACCGGCGAGCCGATCCCCGCCGAAGCCGCCGACCGGCTCTTCGAGGCGTTCCACCGCCACCGCACCCGCACCCGATCCCGCGGCCACGGCCTCGGCCTCACCCTCGTCCGCGCCATCGCGGGCAGCCACCACGGCACCGCCACCGCCACCGCGCGCCCCGACGGCGGCCTCACCATCGAGGTCGACCTGCCCGGACCGATCGGCTGATGCCGGTGCGGTCGGCGCACTGGCACCGTCGATACCCATGGGAATGTTCGAGATGAAACCGAAGCTCGCCACCGTGAAGGGGCGGGCCGTCCGATGCGTGGTGTGCGGGCACGACGCGTTCTGGTCCCGCGAGGTCAAGCTGAACTCCTCGGGAGCCGAGCTGATCAGCATGGCGTGGGCGAACCAGTCCGCCGTGGGCCTGATCTGCGCCGACTGCGGCTACGTGCACGAATTCGCCGGCAAGCGCCCGAAGCTGTGGAGCCAGAAGCGCGGTTACCCGGAGGGCGCGAAGTGATCGGCCGGCGCCGCTCCGCGAGGTGAAGGCCGTTCGGCGGCGGACGCCGGGTGCCGCCCGGGCATCGTGCCGACGCTGGCCGATCCGCCCGCCCCGGGGAGCCGCACCGGGCCAGGCGAACCGGCGCGCGCTCAGCCGTTGGCGGCGCTCGTGTTGATCTCGCCGTTGACCCCGCGCGGGAAGAACCCGCCCGAGGTCGCCTCCTTGTTGGTCAGGTACACGATGTTGAGCACCTGACCGGCGCTGCGGCTGTAGGTGACGCCGAACTGATCGGTGGGCACGATGTTGGCCCGCCCGTTCTCGTCCACGACGCCCTGATCGAGATCGTCGGCGCCGTCCAAGGAGTCCCGGGCATCGGAGAGCTTGACCGAAGCTTCCTTGAGGTCGCGGCCGAGCAGCCCCGTCCCCAGCAGACCGGTGTCCTTCGAGTACAGCGCACTGCGGATGTTCGCCGCGTGATAGGCCTCGGCCGCGAGAATCCCCGCCGCCGCCTCCAGATAAGTCTTGTTCGACACCAGCGGCGCGGCACCCTTGTACGCGCTCACCCCGACGTCTTCGAACAAGTAGGCCGCCAGCAGGAAGTTGTCCTCGTTGGCGAACGGGTCGAACGCCTCCCCGGACCGGACCAGACCGGCGGCCTGCGCCGCGGCGGTGAAGCTGTTCTGCAGATCGATCTCCGGCTGCGCCACCGCGGCCGAGCCCAGCGCGCTGCGCAGGAACTCCACGTGCGCCCGCTCGTCCGCCGCGATCTCCTCGGCGTACTGGCGGACCATCTTGCTCTCGAACCGCACGGAGTGGCCGCCGGTCACCCCGCCGCGAGCCCCCGCACCACCGGTCAGCTTGTCCGGGATGCCCGCTCCGGTCACGGCGTAGGAGTAGAACTGCGCTTCCAGGTACTCCAGGTTGAGCGCGAAGTTGAGGACCGCCCCATCGCTGGGTGCCTCCGCCGCGGCGGCAGTCGGCGCGAACACCGCGGACGACATCGTGGTGGCACCGACCACCCCCAGACCGCCCAACCCGGCACTGCGCAGGAAGCGGCGCCGATCAGTCTGGTTCTCCGAGCTCCGGTTGATCATCTTGACGACTTGGTTCCGACCGAACACGTGGTTCCTTCCCCCACCCCGGCGGCTTCGACCGCGTCACCCGGCCACCGCCCGAATGGTCATCTCGACGGACACCGGAGATTCGTCACCGATCACCCCGGCGCTTGGTCGACGGCGACGGCCGTTGCGCCAGGCGGCGGGAAAGGCGCCAGGCGGCACCGACGGGTGGCACCTGATCGGGGCGGTGCCCCGGACCAGTCCCCGGTGAGCGTGCGGGATGCACGATCGACGTCATCCGCCGCGCCGGATACGCCGTCGACGCTGAGCTGTGGATCGTGGACGCCTACAAGTGCGGTAGCTGCCACGAGGAAGGCAATTGCGCTGCGTCGGGCACGGACGGCAACGAGAACACCGACACCCGCAAGTGATCGAAGGGGCCGACGTGACCACCTGGCAGGAACTTCCCGGCGAGGTGCGGGATTTCGTGCGGGGGCACGTCGGCCCCGTCTCGTCCGCGGTTGAGATCACCAACGGGCGCAGCAGCGACCTCGCCGCGGTGCTCGACACCGCCGCCGGGCGCGTGTTCGTCAAGGGCGTCGAAGGCGTCAGTCGGCGAATGCGGCACCTGCGAAACGAGATCACCACCAGCACGCTCGCCGGAGACTTGGCGCCCGCTGTGCTGTTTGCCGAGGACATCGGGGAATGGCTCGTGGTCGGGTTCGAGTACCTGACCGGTCGCCCCGCGGGTCTGAGCCCCGGATCGGTCGATCTGCCGGTCGTAGCTGACGTGGTCAATCGGATCGGGGCTCGCCCCGGTGACGACACGCGGCCCCTGCGGAAGCGGTTCGGCGCTAACGATTGGTGGGGACGCCTCGACGCCGATGCGCCTGAGCTCATCGAAGGGTGGGACCTAGCCGATGCGGCTCGATGGTCGGCTGCGTTCCCGACGCTGATCGACGGTGATCGGCTCGTGCACACCGACCTGCACGGGGATCAGATCATCATCGGCGACGGCCCCGCCCGCGTGATCGACTGGGCGTTCCCCGGCGCGGGAGCGGCCTGGGTCGATCCGGCGTTCATCGTTCTCCGGCTGATCGAAGCCGGACACGAGCCAGCCGACGCCGAGCAGTGGGCGCGCACCCACTTGAAGGGGTTGCAGGGCACCGACGACGCGCACCTGACCGCGTTCGCCGTCTACCTCGCGGGCATGTGGACGCACTGGACGATCACTCGCACCGGCCCCGGCCTGCACCACCGGGCCGGTCTCGCCCGCGACTACGCCGCATGGCGACTCGCACAGGAATCCGAGGCGTCGGAGAACTGATCTCGATTGCAGGGTTCAGCGGAGGTCGATCTTGAACCGACCGAATCCTCGCGTCCTTCACCAGCGAAAATGCGCCCCCGGCAGGATTCGAACCTGCGACACCGGCTTTAGGAGAGCCGTGCTCTATCCCCTGAGCTACGGGGGCGTGCGTCGACGTGTCGACCCTCGGAGGGTACCGGCCGGGGATCGCCGGGCGACAGCAGGGAGTGGTGAAGCGGCCGTTGGTGATCGAGTGGTCGCGTATGGTGAGGTGATCGTCACTGGAGAGCCGAGCCGGCCGTGCCGATGCGGTCTGGGGGAGTGGGCATGGGCAACGAGAACCGCGGCGACGTCGAGCAGCTCATCCAGGCAGGGTCGATCGGGCAGGTGCACGTCCACCAGCGGGTTCCGGTGGCGTTGCGCGCGGAGGAGATGCCGCCGGGGCAGGCCGGGTTCGTGGACCGCGAGTCCGAGCGCGCCGAGCTGGACGCGGCGGTGGCGCGCAGCGGGGACTACCCGACGTGCGTGCTGGTCACCGGGCCGCGGGGGTCGGGGAAGACGGCACTGGTGCGGCAGTGGATGCACGAGTCTTCGCAGGTCTTCCGGCACGTGGTCCGCATCGATCTGCAGGATCGGCCCGCGTCGAAGCAGCGGGTGATCGAGCACTGCCTGCGCGCCTTCGGGCTGGAGGTGCCCGTCGACGCGGACTCGGCCGAGGGGCGGTTCCGCAGCTTCACCCGCGAGCACGACGTGGCGCTGGTGCTCGACAACGTGGCGGCACCAGCGAGTTTGCTGCCGTTGGTGCCGACCTCGGCCAACGGCTTGCTGGTGCTCATCGGGTGGCGGCAGTGGCCGGAGCTCGTCGTCCGGGGCGTGGTTCCGTTGGGGTTGCGGCGGCTCGACGCGGACTCCGGTGTGGAGTTGCTGCGCGTCGGGGCCGGGCAGCGGGTGGACGAGGAGCCGGAACAGGCGCGGCGGCTCGTGGAGTTGTGCGGCGGGCTGCCGATCGCGCTCCGGATCACCGCGGGCCTGCTGGCGAAGCGGCCGGGGCGCGCGTTGGCGCGGGTCGTGGCCGACCTGGAAGTCGACGGGCGGCTGGAGAAGTTCGTCGAGGACGGCGTGCCGGTCGTGCTGGAGCACTTCGAGCAGGTACTCGCCGCGCTCACCGAGCGGCAGCGCGAGCTGTACCGGTCGCTGGGGCACGTGCCGGGGCCGACCTTCTCCGCCGAGGTCGTCGCCGCGCTCGCCGAGATCTCCTCCGACAATGCCGAAGACCTGCTCTACGACCTGCACGACGCGAACTTGCTGGAGTGCACCGACCGGGGCGAATACCGGTTCCACGACCTCGTCCGCCTCCACGCCGCACGGTTGCGCGGTGAGGACGGCGGCGCGCTGCGACGGCTCGTGGACTGGTACCGGGCACGGGGCGCCTACGCGGACCGTGCCGCCATGGAGCCGGACCGGCTGCGGATCGGGCAGGACGACCCGCTGGTCGCGGGGCCGCAACCGTTCACGCGGGACGCCGCGGTGGCGTGGCTGGAGCGGGAGCGGGTGAACCTCGTCCACGTCCTCGCCGCCGCCTTCGAACACGGGTGGGACCGCGCGGTGATCTCGCTCTGCGACAGTCCGCTGTGGACTCTGCACCACAAGCACAAGTACTACGCGGACGTGGTGCCCGCGCTGGAGCTCGGAGTCGCCGCGGCCGAGCGGTGCGGTGACGCCGTCGCCGAGTCGCGGCTGCGCACGCTGCAGACCCAGCTCCTGCTGGAACTGCGGGACTTCGCGGCGGCGCGGCGATCCGGTGAACGGGCGCGGACGCTCGCGGAGCAGGCCGGGCACCGGCGGGTGCTCGCCTCGGCGCTGGAATTCCTCGGCAAGGAGCGGGCCGCGGTGCAGGACTGGGACGGGGCGCTGGCGCTGTTCGCGCAGTCCCGGGAGATCAACCTCGAACTCGGCAAACCCCGTGCCGTCGCGCTGCAGGAATACCTCATCGGGCGGTCGCTGGTCGGGCGGGGAGATCCGCGCGCTGCGCTGGAGGCGTTGGACTCCGCGCGGAACCGGCTCCGGGAATTCCCGAACGATCGGCGCACGCCCGGCCGCATCCGGGTCGTCGCCGCACGCGCGCACCAGGCGTTGGGACGGCACGCGGAAGCGATCGAGGAGCTGCGCGCCGCCGAAGCCGGAATCCGGGAGCTCGGCGGAGGCCACGACCTGGCCGAACCGCTCGAACTGCTCGCGAAATCCCTGCGCCACAACGGGAACGAGGCCGCGGCCCGGGACGCGTTGGCGGAGGCGGTCGACATCCTGGAGACCGAGCACGACCCGGACGCCCCGCGCCTGCGCGCGCTGCTCGACTAGTCGAGCCAGGGCCGCGGGGTGAACGGGGTGACCGGTTCCGGGGCGGCCGGGAACGCGGGTTCCGGCAGGCCCAGCCGGTCGTAGAGGACCGCGCGGAGCCGGGACACCGCGTTCAGCGGCGGCAGGAAGGCCCGCGCCTCCAGGTCCTCGTGTCCGGGGACCGGTGTCGCGCCGTCCACCTGGCGCACGAGATCTCCCGAGCGCACCCGCCGCGCTCGCGCACCGAGCTCCGCGATCGGCGTGCCCGGCGCGACCTCGGTGTCGCCGAAACCCGCCGACAGCAGCGGTTTCCCGAGCGCCGCCGCGTACAGCGCCAGCGACCCGTGGTCGGCCACGACCACGTCCGCGGCCACCAGCGCAGCGCGCCAACCCCGCTGCGGCGGGACCACGACCAGCCCCGCCCGCCGCGCCCGGCGGGTCCACTGGCCCAGCTGCCACGTGCCGTGCCGGGACCAGACGTTCGGGTGCAGCACCAGCACGACCTGCGAATCCGGGAACATCGCGGCGAATTCTGCGGGCAGCTGCGGGTGGCGGGCGAACAACGAGTGCGGGCCCCAGGTCGAACTGATCAGCACCGTCCGCCGCCCGCCCAGTTCCGCGCGGTAGTGCTCGCGCATCGGCAGGCTCGCTCGGAGCCGGGCGTAGCAGGGATCGCCGACGACGATCGCGCGCTCGGCCGCCTCGGGGCAGGAATCGCGCAGCAGCGCCAGCTGGTTCTCGTGCGAGAGCGCCAGCACCTCCGGGACCACTCGGCCCCCGTGCAGCAGCTGCTCCGGCGACAGACCGGAAATCCCCCGCGCCACACCCGAATCCGTCGGGCGGAGCTTGTGGTAGCCCGCGCCGTGCGGGAGCGTCAGCACCGGGACGTCCAGCTCGTGCAGGGCGCCGTTGCTGCTGGGGGAGATCGCCAGGTCGACGTGGTCCTTCGTCGCGTCCCGCCACGGCAGCGAACGCATGCGTGCCGCGTCCAAGTGGTCCTGCAGATCCGCCTCGAACTCCGAACCGGCCGCGACGGTGAAGCGCGCCTCCACGCGGAAATCGTCCGCGAGCACGGCGAAGACGTCGTGCAACCGGTCCAGCGCGGTCAAGGTGCGGACCACCCCGAGCACCCGGCGGCGAACCGGGATCGTGGACCAGCGATCCGCCCGCTCAGCCACGACAGCCCCCGCTCCGGGACTCCGGGACTCCGGGACTCCGGGACTCCGGGACTCCGGGACTCCGGGACTCCGGGACTCCGGGACTCCGGGACTCCGGGACTCCGGGACTCCGGGACTCCGGGACTCCGGGACTCCGGGACTCCGGGACTCCGGGACTCCGGGACTCCGGGGCGGATTGTCCACGCGCGATCGGGGAGTCCGCGTCGGGGGCGGCGTCGGCGGCGGGCACGGCCGCCGATCCTAACCGCCCTGGAT
The DNA here is from genome assembly GCF_014203325.1 of Saccharopolyspora gloriosae. Lineage (NCBI taxonomy): Bacteria > Bacillati > Actinomycetota > Actinomycetes > Pseudonocardiales > Pseudonocardiaceae > Saccharopolyspora > Saccharopolyspora gloriosae. The sequence goes on from NZ_JACHIV010000001.1 coordinate 288,323, forward strand.
CTCCGGCCGGTCCTGCTCCGGATCTCCCCGGTCGATCTCCACCCGGTTCCGCCCGGCCCGTTTCGCCCGGTACAGCGCGATGTCCGCCGCCGCGAACAGGTGGTCCAGCTTCGCGGGGCCACCGGCGACGCCGATGCTCACCGTCGGCGGCTGCCGGGTGCGGCCCAGCACCAGGCGCCAATCGTGCCGGTCCACGGCCGCGCGGATCCGTTCCGCGACGACCGGGCCCGCATGGCGGGGATCCTCCGCGTCGTCCACCAGCAGCACCACGAACTCGTCCCCGGCCCAGCGGCAGAGCAGGTCGTCCGCGCGGCACTCCCGTCGCAACAAGTGCGCGACCTCCTGCAACGTCGCGTCGCCTGCCGCATGACCTGCAAGATCGTTGACATCCTTGAACCAGTCGACGTCGAGCAGGACCAACCACGGGATGCGCCCCTGGGACGCCGTGGTCTCCAGCAGGACCGGCGCCTGGCGCTGCAGGCCGAGGCGGTTCACCAGGCCCGTCAGCGGATCCCGCACCGCGGCCTCCTGCGCGGCCGTCGCCATCCGCTGCGCCTGCACCGCGACCCGCCGCTGCTCCAGCGCCTGCCCCAGACCCTCCTGCAAGGTCTCCACCGCGATCCCGCTCGCGCGCACCGTGCGCCGCAGCGCCGCCGCCTCGCCCACCGCGTCGCCGAGCTGCACGCAGATCGCGGCCAAGTCCAGCGAATACCGCATCATCTGCATCGTGTCGCCGATGCTCTCGGCGTTGTCCAGCGCGCGGCTCGCGAAGGTCCGGGCCTCGTGCAGATCGCCCTCGTCCCGGTGGACCACGGCCAGCACCCAATTGGCCACCGCCATGCAGAACCAATCGTCGGTCTGCTTGCTCAGCTCCAAGGAACGCCGGGCCAGCCGGTCCGCCTCCGGCAGCCGGCCCAGCCCGGCCAGCGCCCGCGCACCGCCCGCGAGCGCCACGCGCTGCAGCTGGCCCTTGTCGACGACCAGCAGCGCCTCGTCGAACAGGTCGCGGGCCGTGGTGAACAGCCGCTCCGCCGACTCCACGTCCCGCGCCACCGAGCGGAAGATCAGCGCGCTGGCCTGGCGGACCAGGCAGTGCGCCAGCGTCTCCGGATCACCGGCCTTGCGCGCCACCTGCACGGCGAGCGTCATCAGCTCCAGCGCGGAGGCGCGGTGCCCGATCGTCTCCAGCAGGTTGCCGAGGATGCTGATGGTCTGGGCCGCCGACTTGCCCGCGGGCTGGTCGGAATCCAGCTCCGTCCAGCCCTCCGCTGCCAGTTCGAGCGCCTGCGGGATCCGGTTGAGCCGCCAGGACAACCACGCCCGGTGCACCAGCACCGTCGCCCGGTTCCACTGCTCGCCCACCCGGTTCACGCCGGTGGCGATGAGCTCGTCGAAGGCCACGTCGGCCTCGTGCAGCCGACCGGAGTCCAGCAGCAGCCGCACACGACGATCCTGCGCGGGGATGTGCCCCGACATCAACGAATCATCCTGTCGCACGGCGTCTCCGAGATCGTGTCCCTCGTGCCCCGTTCCCCGCGTCCTGCTACAGGCTACCGGGGCTCGCCGCGCCGGTACTTGTCGTGATGGACCACGTCCTCCAGCGGAGCGCGCCGCCGCCAGCCGTGTCGTTCGAGGTCAGGGGTTTCCGCGAGGGCGTCGACGGGACCCACGCAGAGCCACGCGACCGGCCGCACGCCGCTCGGGATGTCGAGCAGGCGGCGCAGGAAGTCCTCCCGGTAGAAGCTCACCCAGCCCACACCGAGCCCTTCGGCGGTCGCGGCCAGCCACAGGTTCTGGATGGCCAGGCAGACCGAGTACAGGCCGGCGTCGGCGATCGCGTGCCTGCCCAGCACGGCGGGGGAGCCGCGGTCCGGGTCGTAGGTGACGGCGATGCCCAGGCCGGATTCGACGATGCCCTCGACCTTGATCTTCGAGAAGGTGTCGGCGCGCTCGCCGCTGAGCTCGGCGGCGAACACGCTGCGTTCGGCGAGCACGTGTTCGCGGAAGGCGCGCCGGGTGGACTCGTCGCGGACCAGCACGAAGTCCCACGGCTGGCTCAGGCCCACGCTGGGCGCGCTGTGGGCGGCCGTCAGCACCCGGTGCAGCACGTCGGCGGGGATCTCGCCGCCGGTGAACTCGGAACGGACGTCGCGGCGGCGCGCCAGCACGTCGTAGAGGTCGGCCGCGGGCATCGGGTCGGTGGATCGAGCGGTGGTCATTGGCTCGATCCTGCCGTGCCGTCCGCTCCGGGCGTGATGGTGGGGAGCACATCGGGACGGGTCGTGACCCGCTGTGCACGCGGCGGCACCCGCCGGTCCACGGGACGGTGACCGGCCGCCTCGACCATGGCGGAAACGGCGGTGGACGAATCCGCCACCTGTGGACGACTCGCGCGATTTCGCGAGAAATCGAACGCCCGCCACGCCGCCATGATCGACTCGCGGAGGTCGTGAGCTGGGGTGATGGCTGTTCCTGGCGCGTTCCCCTTGCAGAGCCTCCCGCAGATTTCTCGCGAAGTTTGCGGGAGGCCCGCTCGGGGGTCCGGTGGGGTCAGCGCTTGGCGGGGCTCGGGTAGGGGAGCAGGGCCATCTCGCGCGCGTTCTTGATCGCGTTCGCGACTTCCCGCTGCTCCTGCATGGTCAGCCCGGTCACCCGGCGCGATCGGATCTTGCCGCGATCGGAGAGGAACTTGCGCAGCAGCGCCGCGTCCTTCCAGTCCACCTGGACGACGCCCTCCTTGCGCAGCAGGTTCTGCTTGCGGCGGGGTGGTCTGCGGTCGTTGGTCGCCACGGTGATCACCAGCTCGACTTGGTCACGCCGGGCAGCTCGCCGTGGTGCGCGAGCTGGCGCAGGCGCACTCGGGAGAGCCCGAACTTGCGGAAGTACCCGCGCGGCCTGCCGTCCACGGCGTCGCGGTTGCGGACGCGGGTCGCGCTGGCGTCGCGCGGCTGGCGGGACAGCTCCGCCACGGCGGCGTCGCGCTGCTCGGCGGAGCTGCCCGGCGCGGAGATGATCCGCTTGAGCTCCGCGCGCCGCTGGGCGTGCCGGGCCACGATCACCTTGCGCTGCTCGTTGCGGGCGATCTTGGACTTCTTGGCCACCTGGCCTCCTTCGGGGTAGTCGGGCGCGCTCAGCGCTCCTCGCGGAACTCCACGTGCCTGCCGAGGACCGGATCGAACTTGCGCAGGCGCAGGCGGTCCGGGTTGTTCCGGCGGTTCTTCCTGGTCACGTAGGTGAATCCGGTGCCGGCGGTGGAGCGCATCTTGATCACCGGGCGGATGTCGTTGCTCGCCATCAGACGCGCTCCCCTCGTGCTCGCATCTCGCCGACGACGGACTCGATGCCGCGCTTGTCGATGGTCTTGATGCCCTTCGCCGAGACCCGCAGCCGGATCCAGCGGTTCTCCGAGGGCAGCCAGTACCGGCGTTGCTGCACGTTGGGCAGCCAGCGGCGGCTGGTGCGCACGTGGGAGTGCGACACCTGCTTGCCGTAGCCGGGCTCCTTCCCGGTCACTTGGCAGCGGATTGACACCTGAGCCTCCTGGTAACGACAGTCGTTTTCATTAAGGGTACCGTGTCGGCACAGCAGATGAAAACCGTTCCCGATTGGGGCCGCAGGTGGGCAACAGAACCGAACCGTCCCGGACCGCCCGAGTGCCGTTGATCATGGTGGCCGGGCTCCACGAAGAGCACGTCGCGGCGACCGCGGAATCCGCCCGCGCCACCGACCCGCAGGGCACCGCCGTCGTGCACCACGACCTGCGCGAGGTCACCGGCGGAGTCGTCCGCCGCCACCTCCGGCAAGGCGACTCCGAACAGCTCACCGTGCTCGAACTGGCCCACGGCTGCGTCTCCTGCACGCTGCGCGAGGACTTCCTGCCGCTGCTGCGCAGGCTCGCCGCCGCCCCCGACGTGCGGCGCATCGTCGTGCGCCTCGACCCGTCGCTGGAACCCGAGGCGATCTGCTGGGCCATCGAGCACGTCGTCGTCGACTCCGCGCCCGTGGCCGAGGACGTCGAAGTCCAGGCCGTCGTCACCGCCGTCGACCTGCCGAGCTGGCTCACCGACGCGGGCGGCGACGAACCCCTCTACGAACGCGGGCTCGCCGGCAGCCCCGACGACGAGCGCACCGTCGCGCAGGTCGGCGTCGGGCAGGTCGAATTCGCCGACGCCGTCGTGCTCGCGGGCGACGCCGACCGCTGGCAGGCCGTGCGCACCGAAGCCGTGCTGCACCGGCTCACCCCGGCCGCGCCGTTCGCCGCGCTCGACCTGCCCGCGCTGCTGCGCCGCGTCCCGGACAACGCCCGGCGCGGCGAGGTCGACGGCGCGCACGGGCCGCTGCTGCGCGGGCAGCCCCCGCTCGACGACGAGGCCGGGGTCTCCGTCGTCGTCTTCGAGCAGCGCCGCCCGTTCCACCCCGAGCGCCTGCACGACTCGCTGGACGTGCTGCTCGACGGAGTCGTGCGCACCCGCGGCCGCGCCTGGGTCGCCAGCCAGCCGGACACCGCGCTGTGGCTCGAATCCGCGGGCGGCGGTCTGCGCGTCGGGCACGCCGGGCCGTGGCTGGTGACCCAGAGCCCCGAGCAGTGGGCCGAAGTGGACCCGGAACGCCAGGTCAAGGCCTCGCTGAACTGGGACGACTACTACGGCGACCGGCTGCAGGAGCTCGTGGTCATCGCGCACGAGGCGAAGCCCGGCGACATCCGCGACGCGCTGCTGGCTGCGCTGCTCACCGACGAGGAGCTGGCGCTCGGCGAGGCCGCGTGGCGCGACTTCCCGGACCCGTTCGGGGAGTGGCACGAGGACCCGTGCGCCGAAGACGAACCGGAACAGGCGCCCGCGTCGCGCGAACGCGGCGGCGACCGGTGAGAACCCGCACGGCGGGCATGAGCAGGCGGTGCCGCGGGGTAGTCCCGGCACCCGAGCCCGCTCGGGCGAGCAAGGTCGTCCCAGCACGAGGAGGAGACACGTGAAACCGAACATCCATCCCGAGTACGGCCCGGTCGTGTTCCAGGACCGCTCCACCGGAACCCGGTTCCTGACCCGCTCGACCGCGACGTCGGAGGACACCGTCACCTGGGAGGACGGCGAGACCTACCCGCTGATCGTCGTCGACATCACCGCCGACTCGCACCCGTTCTGGACGGGGAACCAGCGAGTCCTCGACAGCGAAGGCCGCGTCGAGAAGTTCCGCCGCCGCTACGGCAACCGCACCCGCTGAGGAGAGCACCGCATGGCAGTTCCGAAACGCAAGACGTCCCGCAGCAACACCCGGCACCGGCGCTCGCAGTGGAAGGCGACCGCTCCCGAACTGGTGCCGATCGTCGTCGACGGAGAGCGCAAGCTCGTCCCGCGCAACCTGATCCGCTACTTCCAGCAGCGGTGAGAAGCCGTCGCGCCGGTGTTGCCCGGTGGCCTGCTCGCAACGTGATCGCGGGCAGGCCACCGGGACGTCTCCGTTGACGGGGCGGGCGGCGAAACCGCTGGTGCGGCTGGGAGTCGAGTCACATCCGGGCGGGTCCGGGGCGCGTTGAGGCCCGTTCTCAGGTCCTTCTCAGGGCTTCGCGCAACACTGTCCGCATGCGCATCCTCGTCGTCGACGACGACCGGGCCGTGCGCGAGTCGCTGCGTCGCTCGTTGCAGTTCAACGGCTACCAGGTGGAACTCGCCGCGGACGGTCAACAGGCCCTGAACTGGCTGGCCGACCAGCGGCCGGACGCGATGGTCCTCGACGTGATGATGCCGCGCCTGGACGGCCTGGAGGTGGCGCGCAGGTTGCGCAGCACCGGCGACGACCTGCCGATCCTGGTGCTCACCGCCCGCGACGCCGTCTCCGACCGGGTCGCCGGCCTCGACGCGGGCGCAGACGACTACCTGCCGAAACCGTTCGCGCTGGAAGAGCTGCTGGCCCGGCTGCGCGCCCTGCTGCGCCGCGCCTCCCCGGCCGAGGACGACGGCTACGACAGCCCGCCCGCGCTGCACTTCGCCGACCTCGACCTCGACCCCGGCACCCGCGAAGTGCGCCGCGGCGACCGCCCCATCAGCCTCACCCGCACCGAGTTCGCGCTGCTGGAACTGCTGATGGCGCACCCCAAGCAGGTCCTCACCCGCAGCCGGTTGCTGGAGGACGTGTGGGGCTACGACTTCCCGACCTCGGGCAACGCCTTGGAGGTCTACGTCGGATACCTGCGCCGCAAGACCGAGGCCGAAGGCGAACCCCGCTTGATCCACACCGTGCGCGGCGTCGGCTACGTGCTCCGCGAGACCCCGCCGTGATCGAATCCGCCCCGCCACCGCCCGAAGCGAGCCCCGGCCGCGACCGGTTGCAGCGCATCTCGCTGCGCAACCGGGTCACGCTGCTGGCGGCGATGTGCGTGGCCGGAGCCGTCGCGCTCGTGTCGCTCGGCGCGTTCTTCACCGTGCGCGACAGCCTCTACGAGCAGCTCGACGACAGCCTGCTGCGCCGTGCCGTCGAAGCCGAAGCAGGACCGCTGATCAGCGCTCCCGCCGGGTTGCAGGGCGTCCCCGTGGCGTTCTACACGGCGGCGAACCTGCAGATCAGCGTGCTCTACCCGAACGGAGCGGAGCTGGCGCCGGGCAAGCGGCCGCCGTCCGGGGCGCTGGAACTGGCCGTGGCGCAGGGGAAGCTGCCGAAGTCCATCCGCACCGACGACGCCACCAACAGCCGCATCGTGGCGGTGCCCGCGGACAACGGGGCGCTGGTCATGGCGCAGTCGCTCGCCCCGACGAAGGCCACGCTGGCGCAGCTGAGCCTGGTGCTGGTCGTGATCGGCGGGGCGGGGATCTTGCTCGCGGCCGCCGCGGGCACCGCCGTGGCCAGCGCCGGGCTGCGCCCGGTGCAACGGCTCACCGCGGCCACCGAACGCGTCGCGCTGACCGGGGATCTGCGGCCCATCCCCGTGTCCGGGGACGACGAGCTCGCCCGGCTCACCACCTCGTTCAACGACATGCTCGGCGCGCTCGCCGAATCGCAGGAGCGGCAGCGAAGACTCGTCGCCGACGCCGGGCACGAGTTGCGCACGCCGCTGACCTCGTTGCGCACCAACCTGGAACTGCTGATGGCCGCCGCGCAGCCGGGGGCGCCCGCGCTGTCCGAACAGGACCGCGAGGAGATGTTCGAGGACGTGCGCGGGCAGATCACCGAGCTCTCCGCGCTCGTCGGCGACCTGGTCGAACTGGCCAGGGAGGACGCTCCGCAGGCCGTGCACGAACCGGTCGAGCTCGTCGACGTGGTCGAACGCGCGCTGAACCGGGCGCGCAGGCGCGCGGGTCCCGTCGAGTTCGACGTGCGGTTGCAGCCGTGGTCGATGATGGGCGACGCCACGGCGCTGGAACGCGCGGTGCTGAACCTGCTGGACAACGCGGCGAAGTGGAGTCGCGACGGCGGCACCGTGCGGGTCGGCATGCACTCCGACGGCGCCGGCTCGGTGGTGCTGGAGGTCGCCGACAGCGGGCCGGGCATCGCCGAGGCGGATCGGCCGCACGTGTTCGAGCGGTTCTACCGGTCGTCGCTGGCGCGCACGCTGCCCGGCTCGGGGCTGGGGCTCTCGATCGTCAAGCAGGTGGCGGAGCGGCACGGCGGTAGCGTCTGGGCCGGTGCCGCGCCGGAGGGCGGCGCGCTGCTGCGGATGATCCTGCCGGGGCACCTGGCGTGATCCCGCCGCGGTCCCGGCGGGAGGTGTTCGACCCGGTCGTGGGCGCGGACTGCTCCGGCCGGAGGTGGCGAGCGGCTGATCGGCGGCGCCGGTGGTGACCTGTTTCGCGGGCGTTGGTGCCTGCGTGTGATCCTCGTGCCGTCCGGAAGGGTTCATTCGGAGCAATCTGCCCGAAAATCCAACAGCATCGAACACATTTGGTGATCACTTTCGGTGGATACCCCGATTTTCCCGGTGAGTCATTGCGGGTAGTGTTGGTTCATGTTGACTTGACGAGTCAAGTCAGCAGCATCCTCACGAACAGGACGCGCACCGACGCAGTGCCCGCCCGATGACGAGCGGTCCGGGCCGGCTGGATGGGACGGGTGGAGTGCTCGCACGCCAACGCCAGGAAGTGATCCTCGACGAGGTGCGGCGCACCGGCGCCGTCCAGGTCAGCGAGCTCGTGCTGCGCTTGGGCGTGTCCGACATGACCATCAGGCGCGACCTCGACGCGCTCGCTCGCCAAGGGCTCGTCGAGAAGGTCTACGGCGGCGCCACCACCACCCTCGGTCGCAGCACCGACGAGCCCGGCTTCGAAGCGAAGTCCGTGCGCCAGCTCGCCGAGAAGGAAGCCATCGCCCGCGCCGCGGCGAGCCTCGTGCGACCCGGCACCGCCATCGGCCTGTCCGCGGGCACCACCACCTGGACCCTCGCCCGGCACCTCGACGACATCCCCGACCTGACGGTCGTGACGAACTCCGTCCGCGTCGCCGACGTGCTCCAGCAGCGCGGTCGCACCGACCGGACCGTGGTGCTCACCGGCGGCGTCCGCACCCCGTCGGACGCCCTGGTCGGTCCGGTCGCGGTGCAATCGCTGCGCGCCCTGCACCTGGACCTGGTGTTCCTCGGCGTGCACGGCATGGCGCCGCGCGCCGGGTTCACCACGCCGAACCTCAACGAGAGCGAAACGAACCGCGCACTGGCCGAAGCGGCCAGCAGGCTCGTGGTGGTCGCCGACCACGCGAAGTGGTCCACGGTCGGCATCTCCACCATCGTCGACTTCGCCGAAGTCGACGTCCTGATCAGCGACGACGGCCTGCCCGCCGACGCCAGGCAACTGCTCGCCGAGCAGGTGCACGAGCTCGTGATCGCCGAATCGGTGCTCACCGCGGAATCCGCAGCAGACAAGCCCGGCCCCGAACAGGCCGGCAGCGATCAGGAGGCCGCGCGGTGAAGCGCACCGTCCGGGAACTGGCCGACGGCAGGCAGATCCTCTACTACGACACCGATCCGGCGAGCGCGCGCGACGCCGTCGACGGGCGCGACCTCCCGTCGCGGCCACCGGTCTCCGAGATGCGGCGGGATCCGCTGACCGGCGAGTGGGTCGCGATGGCCGCGCACCGCCAGACCCGCACCTACAAGCCCCCGGCCGACCAGTGCCCGCTGTGCCCGAGCACGCCGGGCAGGCTCACCGAGATCCCCGAGGCCGATTACGAGGTCGCGGTGTTCGAGAACCAGTTCCCGTCCTTCGCCGCCGCCGAACCCGATCCGTCCGCAGTGGACGGAATGCCGATGGTGCCGACCGGGCGGGCGCGCGGGCGCTGCGAGGTCGTGTGCTTCACCTCCGACCACAACACCTCGTTCGGCCAGCTCACCCCCGCCCAGGTGCGGACCGTCGTGGAGGCGTGGGCCGACCGCACCGCCGAACTCGGCGCGACACCCGGTGTGGAGCAGGTCTTCTGCTTCGAGAACCGGGGCGAAGAGATCGGCGTGACGCTGCACCACCCGCACGGGCAGATCTACGGGTACCCGTTCGTCACGCCCAAGACGGAGCGGATGCTGCGGACCGCCGAGGACTACCGGGCGCAGCACGGCAGGCCGGTGCTCGGCGACGTGCTCGCGGCCGAACGCGCCTCCGGCCGCCGCGTGATCGTGGACTCCGAGCACTGGACCGCGTACGTGCCCGCCGCCGCCCGCTGGCCCGTCGAAGTGCACGTCGTGCCGCACCGCCAGGTGCCCGATCTCGTCGCCCTCACCGACGCGGAACGCGACGACTTCGCCACCACCTACCTGGAAGTGCTGCGGCGCCTCGACGGCCTCTACGACCGGCCGCTGCCCTACATCGCGGCCTGGCACCAGGCCCCGGTCCGGACCGGCCGGGACCTGTCCTGGTTGCACCTGGAGCTGTTCTCGGTGCTGCGCTCCGCGGACAAGCTGAAGTACCTCGCCGGATCGGAATCCGGCATGGGCGTGTGGATCAACGACGTCACGCCGGAGCAGGTGGCCGACCGGCTCCGCGCGGTGTGAACCACCGGGCCGCCGGGAGCGCGCGCTACGCGCGGTGAACGGCGGCCGAAGCCGAGCTCCCGTCCGGGGGACGTGTCGCGGGGGAGTTGTCGATATTTCGTCGGCCACTCCACAGGCGGGTCTCAGGCGGTTCTCAGCTGAATGCCCCAAAGTGGGGAACATGAACGACGAGCCCCAGCGCGGCTCGGGCGAACCGTCCGAGGACCCGCGGCAGCAGGCAGACAGCAGCGGAACGGCGCACCTTCCGCAGGCGACCGGCGACACGCCGCCTGCCGGGGCGTTCGACGGATCCGCCACCGCCCAGCAGGCCCACCCGTACGGTGATCCGGCGTACGGGCAACCGGTCCAGCAACCCGGTGGCCACGCCGCGACGCAGCAGCAACCCGGCCCCTACGGGTACGAGCAGCAAGGAATCGGCGGCGCCCCCGGCGGGCAGTACCCGCACATGGGCGCCCCGCAGCAGCACGGCTGGTACCAGCAGCCGATGGGCGCGGTGCCGGTGCAGGAGAACCGCGCGGGCAAGCGCACCGGCCTGGTCGCCACGGCGCTGGTCGGGGCGCTGGCCGTCGGTCTCATCGGCGGTGGCGTCGGCGGCTTCGTCGGCTACCGGCTCGGTTCCTCCGGCTCCGAATCGCAGGCCACGAGCCTCGAACAGCAGCCGCCCGCGCGCAGCGCCAGCGTCGCCCCGGAAGGGTCGGTGCAGGGCGTGGCGCAGAAGGTGCTGCCGAGCGTGGTGCAGCTGCAGGTGCAGAGCGCGCAGGGATCCGGCGAGGGTTCCGGGATCGTGCTCAGCCAGGACGGCTACATCCTCACCAACGCCCACGTCGCCGAAGGCGCCGGTCAGGGCAACTTGACGGCGCTGTTCCACGACAACCGGTCCGCCTCGGTCCGGGTCGTCGGATCCGACCCCAAGTCGGACCTGGCCGTGGTCAAGGCCGACATCACCGGGCTGACGCCCGCGGAGCTGGGACGGTCGGACGATCTGCCGGTCGGCTCGCCCGTCGTGGCGATCGGTTCGCCGTTCGGGCTGTCCGGCACGGTCACCAGCGGCATCGTCAGCGCGAAGGACCGGCCGGTGCGGGCCGGCGGCCAGAGCGGTGACCAGTCGAGCGTGCTCAACGCGCTGCAGACCGACGCCGCGATCAACCCCGGCAACTCGGGCGGCCCGCTGGTCGACATGGACGGACGGGTCGTCGGCATCAACTCGGCCATCTACAGCCCCGGTACCGGGCAGGAGCAGGGCGGCTCGGTCGGCCTCGGCTTCGCGATCCCGATCGACCAGGCGCAGCGCACCGCGAAGGAGCTCAAGGACACCGGCTCCGCCACCCAGACCACGCTGGGCGTGCGCATCACGAGCGCTCGGGAGGGCGGCGCGGTCATCGCCGACGTCGTGCCGAACGGTCCGGCGCAGGCGGCGGGGATGCAGAACGGCGAGCGGATCACCAAGTTCGACGGCCGGTTCATCGAAGACGCCGACGCGCTCGTGGCGACCGTGCGTTCGCACCAGCCGGGGCAGAAGGTCCAGGTGACCTTGACCGGCGCGAACGGTGGCCCGGAGCGGACGGTCGACGTCGTGCTCGCCGGCCAGAAGGGCTGATCGACCACCCGGCCGCACCGGCGGCCATCCGCACGGCCCGTCGGGCCGCGGTGACAAGGAGAACGCGACAGATGTCCGAACGGAACGGTCATGTCATTCCGCACCGGCCCCACCAGGACCGAGCTCGGCTGGTCGAGCCCGGCGGGTCACTGGATCTCCCCCCGGAGCTGCTTGCCACTACGGTGAACGGCATGGAACGCAGCGCGCAGCGGCTGGGACGCGCCCTGGTGGTCGTGGTGGACGACCGGGCCGCGCAGGGCGAGCAGGAGGACAGCATCGGTCCGCTGGTGACCGAACTGCTGGAGGAAGCCGGATTCATCGTGGACGGAACCGTCGCGGTGGCCGGGGAGACGGTGGACATCCGCAACGCGCTGAACACCGCGGTGATCGGCGGCGTGGACGTGGTCATCACGGTCGGCGGCACGGGCGTTTCGCCTCGGGACGTCACACCGGACGCCACGTCCGGCGTGCTGGACATGCCGGTGCCCGGCATCGCCGAGGCGTTGCGGGCGTCCGGGCTGGCCGCGGGAGCGGTCGACGCCGGGGTCTCGCGCGGGCTCGCGGGGGTGTCCGGCAGCACGCTGGTGGTCAACCTGGCCGGTTCGCGGGCCGCGGTCCGCGATGGGATGGCGACGTTGTCGCCGCTGGTCACGCACGTGATCGAGCAGCTTTCGGGGCTCGAACAGGCCTGATCTCGGCATCGGGAGAACGGTGGCGGCGCCCGGCACGGGTGCCGCCACCGTCGTGTCCGGTGTCAGGCCGAGGGCGTCCCGGTGCCGCCGGGGCCGTCGGTGTCCGGCTTGCGCGGCGTCTCACCGGGCTGAGCAGTCCCGGACTGGCCCGTGCCACCGGAGCCAGGGCCGGGGCCCTGCTGCGCGGTGCCGCCGGAGCCGTCCGCGGTACCGCCGGAGGTCCCCTCGTCGCGCTTGAGCACGCCTTCGACCTTGCTGCTCACGTTCTCGATCTGGTCGTGGTACTTGCCGCCGGTGGCCTTGTCCAGCTTCGACTTGGCGGCGTCCAGCCCCTTCGTGGCGTTCGGACCCGCTTTGTCGGCGAGTTCGCCCGCCTTGTCCTTGGCCTGGTTGGCCAGGTCCTTCGCCTTGTCCATGAAGCTCATCCGCTGCCTCCAGGTGGCTTTGCCGCTGTCGGCGGCCGGAACGCCGCGGTGCCGCACGCGGCCCGAAGCCGCGGGCGTCCGCGCGCCCCGGCCGCCACCGGGAAATCCCCGGGTGCGGCATCCATGGTGGCACCACGATCTTGACGGAGGAAGCGAGCCGTGGCGTCCGTCGTCCGCTCTTCCCCGAGATGGGGGACGATGGCGGGGTGACGGAAACCGAACGGCAGCGCAGGCGCCGCCTGGCCGAGATCTTCGGCGAGGTGCTCCCGCAGACCACCTCCGACGAACGATCCGAGGGGCCGGACCGGCGAGAGGGTGATCAGCGGGAGACCGACCGCTGGTACCGGGAGAACCGGCCGCCGCACCACGGCGGCTGACCCGCCCGGACGGTGGCTCAGTTCTTGCTGGCGTCGCCGTTCGCGGACTTCGCGGTCACCGAGGTGCTGGCGGTGGCCGTGCTGTCGTCGACCTCGGACAGGCCCTTCACCATGGGCAGGCCCTGCTCGCGGCGCAGCAGGTCGCGGATCTCCAGCAGCAGCTCCACGTCGGTCGGCTCCGACTGGCCTTCTTCCTTGCCCTTCTTGCGGCGCTCCTGGATCTTCTGCATCGGCATGACGAACAGGAAGTACACCACCGCGGCGGTGATCAGGAACGTGATGATCGAGTTGATCACCACGGCGAAGTCGATGATCGAGGCGTCGTTGCCCGCGCGGATCTGGAACGACAGCCCGGTCACGTTCGACCCGCCGGTCGCGGCGATCACGGGCTTGATGACGCTGGTCGTGACCGCGGTGACCAGGGCGGTGAACGCGCTGCCGACGACGACCGCGACCGCGAGGTCGATCACGTTGCCTCGCATCAAGAAGTCCTTGAAGCCCTTGAGCACGGCATACTCCTTCATTCGTCTGGAAGTGCCCGAGACCGTCCCGAGCGGGTGGAACCGCGGAAGCCGATCCGGAGGCATCCCTGCGGCTGCTCAGCGGAGGGTAACGGTCACCGAATGGATCAATGACGCTCCGGCCACTGCTGGCGCCCGCTGCTCCGGTATCCCGAGCAGCACGAGTCGTCCCTGGTCCGGGCGGCTGCCAGTGGTGCGCACGGCGAGCACCGGCGCTCGCTCGGCCAACACCGAGCCGCCGGCGGAGCCCTCCGGATTTGTGACCAGGTCCACTCGAACGCCGGGATGCAGCAGGTCCGCCACGCCGGGATCGGCGAGCCGGACGGGCACCGCGACCTGTCCGGGCTCCGGTGGTGCGCCCGCGGGCCCGGTGTCCGCGGGCTCGGTCGTGACCGGTTCGGCGCCGGTGAGCCGGACGTCGGCCCCCGGCTCGCCGGACCGGCCGGTGGGCAGCACGGCGAGCACTCCGGCCAGCACGAACAGCGCGGCCGCGGCGATGCGGCGCGCGAGCAGCGCGCGGGTCCCCCGCGGTGGCGGTGGGCCGGGCACCAGCGCGCCGATCCGCTCCCGCAGGTTCGGCGCGAGCGAGCTGTCCTTGCCGCGCCCGGCTCGGGCGCGGGCTCGCGGGGACTGAATCCGCTGCGCGGAATTCGGAGGATCCGGTGGTCTCTCGCGCCATGCGAATTCAGCGCGTTCCGCGCGCGGCGAATCGGTGGAATCGAATGAATCGGTCGTCCGCGCGGATTCCTCCGGCAGTGCGTTCTCGGATCCGCCGCGCCTGGTTTCGTGCCGCCCGCCCATGGCTCCTCCTCGTCGTCGACCAGCTGTGATCGACGTTAGGGGAGGTCGCGAGCGGCGGACAGGGTCAAGTTCGGAATCTGTGGATGGATCGGCCGCCTGTGGACAACTTCGAATCCGAAGCCTGAAATTTGCCACTAATGCAGAAAAATCGCCGACCGCGAGTGCGGTCGGCGATCTCGTGGATCCAGGTGGAACGGCTCAGGAGGCCGCCGCGGTGGTCGAGGACGAACTCGACGACGAGCTCGACGACGAGCCGGAAGAGGAGCTCGACGAGGACGAGGAGTCCCCGGACGAGCTCGACGAACCGGAGCTCGTCGACTCGCCGGACGACGAGGACGTCGACGACGAGCCCGAACCCGAATTCGAGTTCGACCGGTTGTCGGTGCGGTAGAAGCCGCTGCCCTTGAACACGATGCCCACCGCGTTGAACAGCTTCCGGAGCCGACCGGTGCACTGCGGGCACTCGGTCAACGAGTCCTCACTGAAGGACTGCACCGTCTCGAAACGGTGATCGCATTCAGTGCAGGCGTACTGGTAGGTGGGCACGGCCGTCAACCTCCGGGCGTCATCGTGTTGGCACTCGAATGAACAGAGTGCCAGCACGATGATGCGTCAAACGAGGTGCCCAGCGCAAACACTCTTAGGTCACACCGCGTGCCCGGCGTCCCCGGCGCCGATCGCGACGACGCCATGACCAGGCGTCATCACCGCGTGCATCCGCACGTCGTGCTCCTCGCCGGGCAAGGCCGCCACGAACTCCGCATCGCGCACCACCCCGATCAGCCGAGCCGCCGGGTCCGCCAGCGGCAACGACCGGTCGTAGTGCCCGGCGCCCCGGCCCAGCCGGACACCGCGGTGGTCCACCGCCAGCGCCGGCACCAGGATCGCCTCGGCGGCCCCGATCTCGGACGGCCCCAGCCGCGGCCCGTTCGGCTCCAGCAGGCCGTACCGGGCAGGGTCCAACGAGTCCGCGCCGGTGTACTCGGCCCAGTCCAGCGGTGCGGCACCGACGACGACCGGCAGCAGCACCCGGCACCCGCTGCCGCGCAGCGCGTCGAGCATCGCCGCGGAGCCCGGCTCGCCCCGCACCGGCACGTACGCGGCCACCACCCGGGGCGTGCGCTGCTCGGCCCAGCGCAGCACCACCGAACGAAGCGCATCCGCTTCCGCTGATCGTGTGGTTTCGCCGATGCTCCGTCTGCGTTCCTCCAGGGTGCGCCGCCATTCGGACTTGGATTCCCGTAGTTCTCCCAGCGAGGTCACAGCTCCACCATAGGTGCGCCCGATAGGCTCCCGAGCCATGAACACCGCTGCCAGCAACCCCGCGTTCCGCACCGCCATCGTGCCCGCAGCGGGCCTGGGCACCCGGTTCCTGCCGACCACCAAGGCCGTGCCCAAGGAATTGCTGCCCGTCGTCGACACTCCGGGGATCCAACTGGTGGCGACCGAAGCCGCCGAAGCGGGCGCCGAGCGCCTCGTGATCGTGACCTCCCCGGATAAGAAGGCCGTCACCGACTTCTTCCAGCCCGCCCCCGAACTGGAGCGGACGCTGCGCGACCGCGGCAAGGACGCCCTGCTCGACAAGGTCCGCCGCGCCCCCGAGCTGATCAAGGCGGAGACGGCCCTGCAGCACGAGGCCCTCGGCCTCGGCCACGCCGTCAGCTGCGCGGAGGACAACCTGGACGCCGCCGACGACGCCGTCGCGGTGCTGCTGCCCGACGACCTCGTGCTGCCCAACGGAGTGCTGTCCAAGATGGCCGAGACCCGCGCCCGCCACGGCGGCAGCGTGCTCTGCGCCTTCGACGTGCCCCGCGAGCAGGTCTCCTCGTACGGCGTCTTCGACGTCGCCGACACCGACGAGGACGACGTCAAGCAGGTCCGCGGCATGGTGGAGAAACCGGCTCCCGAGGACGCGCCCTCCAGCTTCGCCGCCGCCGGGCGCTACCTGCTCGATCGGGCGGTGTTCGACGCGCTCAAGCGCATCGAACCCGGTGCCGGAGGTGAGCTACAACTCACCGATGCCGTAGCGTTGCTGATCTCGGAGGGGCATCCGGTGCACGTCGTGGTGCACCGAGGGGCGCGACACGACTTGGGAAATCCTGGCGGTTTCCTCAAAGCTGCGGTGGACTTCGCGCTGGACGATCCCGAGTACGGG
This sequence comes from Saccharopolyspora gloriosae, assembly GCF_014203325.1. Lineage (NCBI taxonomy): Bacteria > Bacillati > Actinomycetota > Actinomycetes > Pseudonocardiales > Pseudonocardiaceae > Saccharopolyspora > Saccharopolyspora gloriosae. The sequence continues at coordinate 304,855 of NZ_JACHIV010000001.1, forward strand.
CCGGATCTGCGGAACTGGCTCGGTGCAAGGCTGAACAGGAGCTGACGCCCAGGCGGCCTCGGCTCCACCCGGAAGAGGTCGAGTGCCATGAGGTCAGTGGACGAGCAACTCGCGCGTGTTCTCACCGCCGCGGTGCGGCCCGCGCCGGTGCGGGTGGCGATCTCCGAAGCGCAGGGACTGCTGTGCGCCGAGGAGATCGTGGCGGGGCAGGCACTTCCCGGTTTCGACCAGGCGGCGGTGGACGGCTACGCGGTGCGCAGCGTCGACGTGCGCGCCGAATCGGACGAGACGTCGGTGCTGCCGGTGGTCGGCGAGATCACCTCCGGCTCCCGGCAGCCCCGGCGGCTGCAACCCGGCCAGGCGGTGCGGGTCACGGCCGGTGCGCCGCTGCCGACGCTGGCCGACGCGGTCGTGCCGCTGGACTACACCGACGAGCACCCGTCGAAGGTCACCGTCCGCCAAGGCGTGCCCTCCGCGGCGTTCGTGCGCCGGGCGGGGGAGGACGTGCAGACCGGTGACCTCGCGGTCCGCCGCGGCTCCGCGATCGGCTCCGCGCAGGTCGGGCTGCTCGCGGCCGTCGGCAGGGACAAGGTGCTGGTGCATCCGCGACCGCGCGTGTCGGTGCTCTCGCTGGGCGACGAGCTGGTCGACGTGGACCGGACGCCCGGCCAGGGGCAGGTCTACGACGTCAACTCCTACGCGCTGGCCGCCGCGGCTCGCGATGCCGGCGCCGAGGTCACCCGCGTCGGCATCGTCAGCACCGACCCGAAGCGGCTGCGCGAAGTCGTCGAGGGACGGTTGCTGCTCTCGGAGATCGTGGTGATCGCCGGTGGCGTCGGCGGCGCGCTCGGCAGCGAGGTCGGCGCGGCGCTGGGCGACCTCGGGGAGCTCGACGACACGCGGGTCGCGATGCAGCCCGGTTCCATGCAGGCCTTCGGCAGGCTCGGCCCGGACGAGGTGCCGACGTTCCTGCTGCCCGGCAACGCCGTGAGCTCGCTGGTCGTCTTCGAAGTCCTGGTGCGGCCGTTGATCCGCTCCGCGCTGGGGCGCGGCAACCCGCACCGCCGCACCGTCTCGGCGAACCTGCTGTCCCCGGTGACCTCGGCTCCCGGGCGCCGCGGGTTCCTCCGCGGGCAGCTGCTGCGCGACCCGGAGACCGACGCCTACCTGGTGCAGCCGCTGGGCACTTCCGGATCGCACCTGCTCGCGTCGCTGGCGGAGGCGAATTGCCTGATCCTGATCGACGAGGACGTCACCGAAGTCGGGACCGGAGAGGACGTCCGGGTCCGGTTCCTGTCCCAGCGCGCGTGACCCGAGCCATGTCCGAGGACGCCGAAGCGCTCTTCCCCTCCCGCCACCCGGGCTGGCCCGCCCGCCCGGGACCGCTGCTGGTGCCCGCGGGCGCCGTCGAACTGCGTCCGCCCCGGTTGCTGGACGCGTCGGCGTGGAGCGGGTTGCGGCTGCACGACCGGACGTACCTGCAGCGCTGGGAACCGACGACGATCGGGGACTGGCGGGACCGCAACGCGCTGCTGGCCTGGCCCGCGCAGTGGAGCGCGCTGCGGGGCCAGGCGCGCCGGGGCCAGGCGCTGCCGTTCGCGATCACGGTCGACGGCCGGTTCGCGGGGCAGCTGACCGTCGGCAACATCGTGCGCGGTGCGCTGCGCTCGGCCTGGGTCGGCTACTGGGTCGCCGAAGGGCGGTCCCGCGGCGGGGTCGCCACGGCCGCCGTCGCCCTGGCCGTGGACCACTGCTTCGGCCCGGCAGGCCTGCACCGGCTGGAAGCCACGGTGCGCCCGGAGAACGCGCCGAGCCTGCGCGTGCTGGAGAAGGCCGGGTTCCGCCGCGAGGGCCTCTTCGAGCGCTACCTCGACGTCGAAGGGGCGTGGCGCGACCACTACGTCTTCGGCCTCACCGCCGAGGACCACCCGTCGGGCGCGACGGCGGCGCTGGTGCGCAGCGGACGGGCCCGATACGCCTGATCTCGGGCCTCCGGGGCACCGAGACCTTCATCACCGAGCCGCGGCGGCCCGTCGCTCGACCGAGTGCATTTCCCCTGCTCCCAGGCGTGCGGATGCCGACACGCCGGGACGTCGCTTCCCGTCCCGCGTTTCGGACGTGCGGTTTTCTGCCTCCGGGACGGAACGAAATCCGGTCGGCGTGGCTCAGAGACAGATGTGACAGAAGTGGCTAGCGTGGCGGTCGCAGCAGTGTGCGGCAGGCAGCCAGGGGGAGGTGGCGAGGCGTGCCCAGTTCTTTGATCTTCGCGGCGCTTGCGGCGGCATGGTTGGTCGTGCTTGTTCCGATGTTCGCCCGTCGCCGGCAGGAAGTGTCCAAGACGACGGATTCGGCGCTGGCGGCGCGAGTGGTGCGCAGGGGCAGTGACCGGTCCGCGACCGGCGTGGGAACGGATAGGGCGCAGGAGGCGTACGGCATGGCCGACACCGACCGGCACGAGGACATCGACCCCGACGAGCTCGAGGACTTCGACGACGCGGACGACGGTCAGGCTCGCCGGGTCCACAGCGACGACGTCCGCGCCGGGCGCCGGTACCGGCCCGGTCGCGGCGGGTTCGACCCCGAGGCCGCCGCCCTCGCCGCTCGGACCAAGTACGCGCGCAGGCAGCGGATCACCATCGCGATGGTGGTCACCGCGATCACCACCGCGCTGATCGCGGCGCTCGCCTGGACTCCGATGTGGACGCTGCACGTCCTCGTCGACCTCGCCATCGTCGGCTACCTGACCTACCTGCGCCGCCAGGTGCGCATCGAGCAGGAGATCCGGGAGCGCCGGCTCGCGCGGATGTCCGCGGCCCGTGAGGACGAGGACGACGACGACTTGGAATACGGCGAACCCGCGCTCGACGAGTACGACGAGCAGGACGAGTGGGACGAGCCGCGCGGTCCGGCGCCGCGCAACACCGGCGCCGTCGTCGTCGAGATCGACGACGAGGATCCGATGTTCGACGAACTCGACGAGCGGACCTGGCAGCCCTACCGCCGTGCGGTGGGCGAATAGGTCCCGCACCCCCCAACGGAGGGGGGTGTGCGAGGTGCTGTTGGGGCCCTGCTAAGCTACAACAGCACTAAGGCAAGGGGCTGTAGCGCAGTTGGTAGCGCGTCTCGTTCGCATCGAGAAGGTCAGGGGTTCGATTCCCCTCAGCTCCACTCGGAGGAGTCTGGTCGACGCTGTTGCGTCTTCCGGGCTCCTTTTTGCTTGTACGGGGGCCGAGCCCCCGTAGACCCCCACGGTGCGGTGGCCGGGTGGCATCGGCTTCTTGCGTGGGGAGCGTTCCCGGTCTGGTCGTCGACCAGCGGTTCCGGGTTCGAGTCAGGTCCCGCAGTCTCCACTCCGAGAGTGGGAACGCGCTGCTTGCGCGGGGCGTTTTGCTTTACCTCGCCGTCTTGATTTCGGGGGGAGCGACTCCCCCGAGCCCCCTACGGTGCGGTGGTCGGCTTCGGTGGCTTCTGCCGGTGGGGAGGGTTCCCGGCCTGGTTGTTGACCAGCGGTTCCGGGTTCGAGTCAGGTCCCGCAGTCTCCACTCGGAGGAGTCCGGTCGACGCTGTTGCGTCTTCCGGGCTCCTTTTTGCTTGTACGGGGGCCGAGCCCCCGTAGGCCCCCACGGTGCGGTGGCCGGGTGGCATCGGCTTCTTGCGTGGGGAGCGTTCCTGGTCTGGTCACGGACCAGCGGTGCGGGGGGTTGGTGAGCGCTCTCCCGCTCTCCGCTTTTGTGGATGGGTCGGCGTTCTTCGGAGCGTCGGTCCTTTTTGTTGGTGGGGCGCTTCGGGGGCGTTGTTCATGGTCGGGCGCCCAGGTGGGGCGTGGTTCTTGTGGGCCGTCGTTCGGGGTGTGGGCTGGTCTGGGGCTCTTGGGTGTCCGGACCGGATGTCAAGAAGTCGCCAACGTTCGGTGGCCGCGCGGACGGCTACCTGCGGATATATCTCCGCCGGGGGGGTGGTGCGGGGCATGAGGTATTTCCAGGAATTCGGGCGGCTCCGGCAGTATCCGGATCGGCTATCTGTACTGTGAACTGTTGTCTGCACGGGGTTCCCGGCCGCTTGAAATCTGGGGAGTGCCGAGGGATTCGCGTGCATGCGCTGGGGGATAGGTGCATGGAGATCCGTTTGCTCGGTTCGGTGGCATTGAGTTCGGGAAGTGACGACTCGCTCTTCGGCGTTCCGTCGGGGAAAGTTCGCACGGTGTTGGCCGTGCTCGCGTTGTCACCGGCGAAGTCAATTGCTTCCGAACAATTCGTGGATGAACTCTGGTTGGACAAACCCATCGGCAATGCGCGCAACGCGCTGCAGGCCAACATCGTGCGGCTGCGCAAGTTCCTGGAGCGGCGCACCGGGCGGGCCGGCGACGAGTTGGTGCGCACCGTCCAGGGCGGCTACCGCCTGGACGTGGACCCGCAGACCGTCGACGCCGAGCGGTTCGTGGCGCTGGCCGAGCGGGGCGGCGAGCTCGTCGACTCGCACCCGGAGCAGGCCGTCGTGCTGCTGGAGCGCGCGCTGCGGTTGTGGCGCGGGCCCGCGCTGCTCGACACCGACACGCTGCGCTGCCGGCTGGAGGCGGTGCGGCTCGACGAACGCAGGCTCACCGCCCAGGAAGACCTGATCACCGCCAAGCTGGCCATCGGCCAGGAGCGCGCCGTGGTCTCCGAGCTGCGCAGGCTCACCGCCGAGTACCCGGAGCGGGAGCGGTTCAGCGGGCAGCTGATGGTCGCGCTCTACCGCAACGGCAGGCAGACCGAGGCGGTCAACGTCTTTCACCGGACCCGGCAGCGACTGGTGCGCGACTTGGGGCTGGAACCCGGCCGCGAACTGCGCAAGCTCTATGAATCGATCTTGATTCAAGATCAGGTGCTCGGCTGAGCGCCAGGTCCCGGGAGGACCAGGCGCGCACGCAGGCATCGGACGATTCGTGAATGGGGTGACACGTGGAGTACCGGATTCTGGGCCCCGTGGAGGTGCTGCGGGACGACGGCGAGCGGGTCGTGCTGGACGGGACGAAGCAGCGGACGGTGCTGGCCGCGCTGCTGCTGTCCGGGCCGAACCTGCTCTCGGACGCGCGGCTCAGCGAGTTCCTGTGGGGTACCCGCCCGCCCGCGACCAGCACCGCGCAGATCTACACCTACGTGTCCCGGCTGCGGAAGCTGCTGGGGCGCGAGGTGACCATCGGGCGCCGCTCGCCCGGATACGTGCTGGACATCGGGGACGGCAGGCTCGACCTCGCGGAGTTCGAGCAGCACGTGCGGCTGGGGCAGGACGCGCTGGGGGCGGCCCGCTGCGAGGAGGCGGTGCGGCACCTGCGGCGCGCGCTGAACCTGTGGCGCGGCCCGGCGCTGGTCGACGTCGCGGAGTCGCTGGCCGCGGAGGAGGACGGCCGGTTGCAGGAGCTGCGGCTGGTCGCGCTCGAAGGCCTCGTGGAGGGCGAACTGGTGCTGGGCGGGCACGCGCGGCTCACCGCGGAGCTGTTCGGGCTGGTGCGCCTGCACCCGCTGCGCGAGCGGTTCCGCGCGCAGCTGATGATCGCGCTGCACCGCTGCGACCGGCAGGCCGAGGCGCTGGCCCTCTACGACGAGGGGCGGCGGCTGCTGGCCGCGGAGTTGGGCGTGGACCCGGGGGTGCGGTTGCGCCGGGCGCACCACGCGGTGCTGACGGCCGACGCGGCCGACCCGGTCTCGCTGGAACCGCCGCGGGAATCGGCCCGGGTCGGTGCCGCCACGCTGCGAATATAGAAATCCCATATCCCCGAGTCGCAGTGTGGGACTCGGTAGAACGGTCCGGGTGCGCTGGGGGCGCCCCACGTCGCTGGCGCGATTTCGCGTCCCCCGAGTTCTCCGGTTTGCATTTCGCTATTCCACGAGAATGGGAGTTGGCATGACCACCACGAATGCGCGGGTCGACGAGGCCGGTCGCGGGAAAATCAAGGAAATCGTCTGCGACATTCTTGAGATCGAGCCCGCGGACATGACCGACACCAGCCTGTTCAAGGACGATCACGGGGCCGATTCGATGGGCGCCATCGAGATCCTCTCGGCGCTGGAGAGCACCTTCGACGTCACGATCGAGCAGTCCGAGCTCACCCGCATGGTCAACCTGGACAACGTGGTGGCGGTCGTCAACGAAGCGCCGGCCAACTGAGCCGTCCACCGGGGAACGGGGCGAGCAGTGAGCGAGCAGCAGCAGACCCACCGCCGGGTCGTGATCACCGGTCTGGGCGTGGTGACCTGCCTGGGGGTGGGCGTCGAGGAGTTCCGCGACGGACTGCGGTCCGGGCGCAGCGGGGTGACCCCGCTCGTCAGCTTCGACACCACCGGGTTCGCGCACGCGAACAGTTGTGAGATCACCGAGTTCGCTCCGGAGCAGTACATGCACCGGGTCGATCCGGAGGAGCTGGGACGGGCCAGCCAGTTCTCGGTGGCCGCCGCGCGGATGGCCGCCGAGGACGCGGGGATGCCGCTGGACGTGCTGCGGCGGCAGCGGGCGCTGGTCTCGGTCGGCACCACCGACGCCGAGTCCCGAGACCTCGACGGCCTGGTCGCCGACCAGCTCGCGGACGGGCCGCAGCAGTGGGACCCGGTGCGGGCGCGGCGGGCCACCGCCGGGCGGTTGTCCACCAGCATCGTCCGCGAGCTGGAGCTGACCGATGTCGAAGCCGTCACCATCCCCACCGCCTGCGCGGCGGGCAACTACGCGATCGGCTACGGCTTCGACGCGATCCGCGAGGGCGACGTGGAAGTGGCGTTGTGCGGCGGGGCGGACGCGGTGTGCCGCAAGACCTTCACGGGCTTCTACCGGCTCGGCACCATCGCGCCCGAGGTGTGCCAGCCGTTCGACCTGGACCGCAAGGGGATCCTCACGGGTGAGGGCGCGGGGATCTTGCTGATGGAGAGCCTGGAGTCGGCGCAGGCGCGCGGCGCGCGGATCTACGCCGAGGTGCTGGGCTACGGCCTCAACTGCGACGCGCACCATCCGGTCGCCCCGGACCAGGGCAGCATCGCGCGGTGCGTGGAGCTGGCGCACCGCAACGCCGGTGTGACGCCGGACGAGGTGGACTTCATCTCCGCGCACGGCACCGGGACGAAGGCCAACGACGTCACCGAGGCGGGCGCGATCCGCCAGGTGTTCGGCACGCCGCCGCCGACGGTGTCGATCAAGTCGATGATCGGGCACACCATGGGCGCGGCGAGCGCGCTGGCGTCGGCGGCGTGCGCGCTGGCGCTCACCGAGGGCTTCATCCCGCCGACGATCAACCACCGGGAGACCGACCCGGACTGCGGCGTGGACTGCGTGCCGAACGAGGCGCGGCCCGCGCGGCTGTCGGTGGTGCAGAACAACGCGCTGGCCTTCGCGGGCAACAACGCGGTGCTGCTGCTGGGCAGGCACGACCGGAAGGTCACCGCCGATGCGTGACGGGGGTGCGCCGCGGCTGCGCCGTCCCGCGGCGGAGCCGGGCGCGCCGCGGGCGATCCTGCTGCACGGGCTGGCGGGCCGGGCGGACGTGTGGCGGCCGTTCCTGGACCGCGCGCCCGGGGGCTGGGAGTGGTGGGACGTCGAGCTGCCCTGGGCGGGCATGTCCGACCCCACCTGGGCGCACCGGGGCGATCCGGTGGAGCTGCTCGCGGCGGTGCTGGACGGGCGGCACTTCGACCTGGTCGTCGCGCACTCCTTCGCGGCGAACCTGGTCACCGAGGCCGGTTCCCGCGGGTGGTTCCGGGAACTGCCCGCGGTGCTGGTGAGCCCGTTCTACCGGTCCCGCGCCGACGAGTTCGACTGGTCCTCGATCAGCTACTACCTCAACGAGTTCCACCGCACGTTCCTGGAAGCGATGACCCTCGGCGAGGCCGCGCGGTTCCCGGCGAACTACCGGACCTGGATGGCGCACCGGTTGCGCGACTGGGTCGGGCCTTACGGCTGGATGCGCTTCTTCGACGTCTACCTGCGGAGTCCGCTGGTGGACCTGTCCACGACCACCGCCGCGCGGCTGGTGGTGGTGGGCGAGCAGGACGTCGCGGCGCGCCCGGAGGACGGGCGGGCGCTCGCCGCGGCGCTGCCGGACGGGCGGCTCGCGCGGCTCGCCGACTGCGGCCACTTCCCGATGGCGCAGGACGCCGACGGGTTCTCCCGCGCCGTCGCGGACTTCCTGACCACGCTGCCGAGCGAACGCCGGCGGCGCGAACCCGAACCGAGCATGGAGTTGATGTGAACGCCAACAGCAATGCCGTCGTGACCATCGAGCGCGGCACCGCACCGGAAGCCACCCGGACCGAGCTGCGCCCCCGCTACGAGGGCTCGAACATCTGCACCTGGATCGGTTTCAAGCACGTCAACTTCATGGTCGAGGAGGCCGTGCTGGACCACCTGCGCCAGCGCGGGTTCCCGGCGGGCGCGCTCTACGAGCGGTACGGGCTGTGCACCGACATCTCCACGATCGACACCAAGATCCTCACCGCGTTCCACATCGACGACCTGGCCGTCGCCGAGGTCCGCCCGGTCGCCGGGCCCGGTTCGGGGATGTCCTTCGAGGTGGAGCTGACGGTGCGGCGGGCGGAGCAGGTCAAGGCGGTGACCGCGAAGGTGACCGTCTCGTTCCGCGCCGACGACCGCGGCCTGCCGGTGGAGCCGGTTCCCGCGGAGCTCGCCGAGCACGTCGTCGCCGAGCTGGGGCGTCCCGCCGAGGCCGTCGAGGTCGGCGACCGGGACCCGATCGAGCTGCTCACCGAGGGCGCGAACGCCTTCGGCTGGGCGTGGCGGATGCCGTACTTCTACTGCCACTTCACCGAGCGGGTGCAGATGTCCGGCTACCTGCGGCAGATGGAGGAGGTCGTCGACCTGTTCCTCGCGGACCGCGGGGTGTCCATCAAGAAGTTGCTGGACGAGCAGGACTGGATTCCGGTCGTGCCGCACTCCCGGATCGAACTGCTCGGGGAGGCGCGGATGGAGGAGGAGCTCTACACGATCTTCACCGTGGAGCGGGTGTTCAAGCGCCTCACCTACACCGCGCGGATGGACTGCTACGTGCTGCGGGACGGCGTGCTGGTGCCGACCGCGACCGGGCGGATCACGCACGGCTACGCGGTGATCGACAACCGCCGGGACTGGTCGCTGGTGGACTTCGACGACCAGATGCTCGCGGCCCTGGGCGGCGGCAGCGGCTCGGCGGCGGGGCGCGGGCGATGATCGCGATCGCCGCGGACGACCACCGCGCCGGGGGCGGTGAGCTGGTGCTCTCGGCCTGGTCGGCGGTGTCCCCGTTCGGCGTCGGGCGCGCGGCGTTCGCGGCGGGCATCGCCGGTGGTCGCGGCTGCGTCGCGGAGCTGGACGAGTCGGCGGGGCCGTTCCGCCGGGGCGGGGTGATCCCGGACTTCGTCGCCGCGGAACAGCTGGGGCGCAAGGGAACCCGTTCGATGGACCGGGTCACCGCGATCTCGGTGAAGACGGTCGGGGCGCTGCTGGAGGAGTGCGGCCCGGAGCTCACCGCGGAGTCCGACCGGCTGGCGCTGACCTGGGGGACCGGGTCGGGCAGCGCGCAGAGCATCATGGACTTCACCAGGGATTCGCTGACCGGCGCGAAACCGTTCCACGTGGACCCGGCGAAGTTCCCGAACACCGTGATGAACCGGGCCGCCGGGCAGAGCGCGATCTGGCACTCCATCAAGGGCCCGAACACGACGATCGCCGGTGGCGCGCTGACCGGGTCGCTGGCGCTGCGCAACGGCGTGCGGCTGGTGCGCGGCGGGCACTGCGACCGGGTGGTGTTCGGCGCCTCCGAGGAGCACACGCCGCAGCGCTCCTGGCTGGAGTGGCGGGCAGTGGACGGCCGGGCCGAGGACGGCTGGGCGCTGGGGGAGGGCGGTGCGGCCTTCCTGCTGGAGCCCGCCGCGGACGCCGCCGCAGCGGGCCGGGCGCCGTTGGCGCGAGTGCTCGGCAGCCGGTTCCGGGCGTTCGGCGAGCCGGGCCGGGCGGACCGGGCGCTGGCCGAGTGCGTGTCGGCGAACTTCGCCGAGACCGGTGCGTCGGCCGGTGCGGTGCGGGTGGTGGCTCCGCTGGACGACTCGGGCGAGTGGGGCGAGCGGGAGCGCGCGGTGCTCGACGAGCTGGTGCCGGACGCCGAGCGGATGCGGCCGCGAGCGCTCATCGGGGACACCTCGGCCGCGGCCGGGGCGATGCAGCTGGCCGCCGTGCTGGCCTGGGCGCAGGCGCGCGGAACCGAGCCGGGCGACCTGGCGTTGATCACCGGGATCGAGCGGGACGGCACCGCGGGGTCCGTGCTGCTGGCGCTCGGCGGGGACGGCTCGTGATCCGCGTCGAGGTGCGGGCGGTGACCTGGTCCGAGCACGCCGTGTCCGGGACGGTGCGGGTGGATCCGGCGGAGCCGGTGTTCACCGGGCACTACCCGGGTTTCCCGCTGCTGCCCGGTTTGGCGTTGCTGGACGTGGTGCAGGCCGTCGTGCGCAGGTGCCCCGGCCGGGAGTGCGCGCGGCTGGAGGGCGTGGAGCGGGTGCGCTTCTTCCACGAGGTCCGGCCGGGCGACGAGCTCGCGGTCGACGTGGAGTTCGGCGCGGACGGCGGCTGCAGCGTCGCGATCGGTTCCGGGCAGGGGAGGGTCGCGCAGCTGCGCTGCGGGCTGCGGGTGCCGGCGGTGGCCGCGTGACCGGGCAGGCGCGGATCCGCGCGACGATCCCGCACCGGCATCCGATCCTCCTGGTGGATCGGGTCGTGTCGGTCGAGCCGGGGGCGCGGATCCGCACCCGGAAGGCGATCAGCGGGACCGAGCACTGCTACGCGGGCCTGCCGGACGACGCGCCGGAGGAGGAGTACGCCTACCCGCTGAGCCGGTTGCTGGAGTCCTGGGCCCAGTCCGCGGTGCTGCTGGCGAGTTGGGAACGGCCGAACGCGGACGTGCTCACCGGGCAGGTGGAGCTGCTGACCGGCTTGCGCGGCGTCGAACTGGTGGAACCGGTGTACCCGGGTGACGTGGTGGAGCACGTGGTGATCGCGGTGCGGGAACTTCCCGACGCGGCGATCTTCCGCGGCGAGTGCGCGGTCGACGGCCGAATCGCCGTCCGCGTCGGCCAGCTCACCGTGGCACGACGCGATGCGGACTTCCTGCGTCCGGGCGGAACAGGCGCTCGATGAACGATTCCGGGGAAGCAGCGTTCCCTCGCTGCGCCCTGTCAGCGGCGGAGCCGTCGTGCACTGGCCGGGCGGAGCCACGGCTGCCTGGCGGCCGAAGGCCGTGCCTGCATGTGCGAAGCACATAGCCCACGTCACCAAGGTGACCACCGGCGGGTTCTCAGGTGTCTTCTCGCGAGGACGGCTTTTTTCCCAAGTGGCGGAGCCACTCGGGAGAAAGATCCCGCAGCGAGAAGACGCCTGAGGTTCCGCTACCTGCCCCACTACGCAGATCAAGTCCAGGGAGGAAAAGGAATCCGATGTCCGAAAGTACAAGGCCCGTGGCGTTGGTGACCGGTGGCTCGCGGGGGATCGGGCGGCACGTGGTGACCCGGCTCGCCGCCGCCGGTCACGACGTGGCGCTGTGCTACCAATCCGATGCGGACGCCGCGGCGGAAGTGGCGGAGTTGGCCGCGGAGTCCGGTGCCGCGGTGCTGGTCCGGCAGGTCGACGTGGCGGAGCGCGCCGAAGTGGACCGGTTCGTCAAGGACACCGAGAAGGAGCTCGGCCCCGTGGAGTCCGCGGTTGCCTGCGCCGGGATCGTCAAGGACAACCCGATGGCGCTGCTCAAGGACGAGGACTGGTCCCGGGTGCTGCGGGTGAACCTGGACGGCACCTACAACCTGTGCAAGTCGGTGCTCTTCCCGATGATCAAGCGCAAGCGCGGTTCCGTGGTGACGTTGTCCTCGGTCGCCGGGGTGCACGGCAATGCGACGCAGGCGAACTACTCGGCGTCCAAGGCCGGGATCATCGGGCTCACCAAGGCGCTGGCGAAGGAGGTCGGCCGGTACGGGATCCGGGTGAACGCGGTGGCGCCCGGGTTCATCGAGACCGACATGCTCTCCGGGCTCTCCGAGCAGGCGCTCGCGGCGTCGACCGCGGCGGTTCCGCTGGGGAGGCTGGGGCGCCCCGAGGAGGTCGCGGACCTGGTGGAGTTCCTGGTCTCGGACCGCGCGTCGTACCTGACCTGCCAGGTGCTGCAGCTCGACGGCGGGCTGGTCCTGTGAGCACCGCGCGCGGGCCCCGGTTCTACTTCTCGCTGCGCAGCCCGTACTCCTGGCTGGCCTACCGGGAGATCCGGGAGCGGCACCCGGGCCTGGTGGACCGGCTGGACTGGATCCCGTTCTGGGAGCCCGACGAGCGCTCCACCGAGCTGCTGGCCCAACGCGGCGGCCGCTTCCCGTACGCGGCGATGTCCCGGGCCAAGCACCTCTACGTGCTGCAGGACGTGGCGCGGCTGGCGAAGGCGCGGGGGCTGCGGGTGTCCTGGCCGGTGGACCGGGACCCGGTGTGGGAGGTGGCGCACCTGCCGTACTTCCTGGCGCTGCGCGCCGGGCGCGGGCACGACTACATCTCCCTGGTGTACCGGGCGCGCTGGGAAGAGGGGCGCGACGTCAGTGATCCGGCTGTGATCGCCGAGATCGGTGCCGAGCTCGGCCTGGACCCCGCGCGGGTCGCCGGGGCCGTCGACGACGAGGAGCTGCGCGCGGAAGGCGTCGGCAGCTTGCTGCGGGTCTGCCGCGAAGGCGTGTTCGGGGTGCCGTTCTTCATCGCCGGGCGCGAGAAGTTCTGGGGCTTGGACCGGCTGGAGCCGTTCCTCGCGGCACTGCCCGACGGTGCCGGGACCGCCGCGATTCCCGGCGTCGGGCCGGAATCCGGCTGGGGCTCGGTCGACGGCGGACATGCGGGGGGCTGCGGCTGACGAGACCTTTCTAGAGGTTTTCCGGATCTCATGGGAATACTTCGGCGCTGGATCGGCCGTTCCGCGAGGTATGATCTTCCCCGAGCAACATGTTCTGGGGGTTCATGGTGTTCCTGCGGAGCGTGCCGCCCTTCCGGCGGGCGTTCCGAACGTCCCTGCGCTCGTGACGGACAGGTCACGGGCGTCGTCGGCGGGCACACCACCGGAACTCGCAGACCTCCGCCGTTGAGGCTCGGAAAATGCGAGGTCGTCCGAAGATGCAGATCGAGGTACGCCATGCACGCGTGGTCGCGGCACTAGCGAACGAGGGCAGCATCTCGCGGGCCGCGCAGCGGCTCACGCTCCCGCAGCCGAGCCTGACCATGCAGCTGCGACGCATCGAATCGGCGCTGGGCGGGCCGCTGTTCGTGCGCTCCAACTCCGGCATCAGCCCCACGGTGCTGGGGGAGCGGATCATCCCGCTCATGGTGGAGCTGGCCGCGCGGGCCGACCAGATCGCCTCCGAGTCCAGTTCGGTGTCCGCCGGCGTGATCCGGGTGGCCACCGCGGAATGGACACCCGTCGGACTGCGCTCCGAACTGGCCGAGCGGCTGCCGGACGTCGAACTGCAGACCGTCACCCTGGAAGCGGCGCTGTGCGTCCAAGCCGTCAGCGACGACGCGCACACCGCGTGCGTGGTGCCCTGCGAGGAAGCCGAGGACCCGGTGCGCGGCGCCACCGCCGACCTGGTCTCCGAAGTGATCTTCCGGGAACCGATGTGGCTGGCGGTGCCCGCCGGGCACCCGCTGGCCGAGGCCGAACTGGCGGACCGGGCGCGGCTCCACTCGCTGACCTGGGTGCGCCACCGGCACGGGCACTGGTTCCACGTCATGGAGCAGAAGTTCTTCGGCAAGCTGGAACTGGTGGCGCCCGAAGTGGTGCACCACGCCGCCGGCCAAGCGGAAGTGATGTCGTGGGTGACCGGCGCCGGTGCGGCCGCGCTGGTGAGCCCCACCGGCCCGCTGACGTCCGGGGTCGCGCTGGTGCCGCCGGAGGACGCCGTCTGGCGCAAGGTGCTGCTGGTCTCCCGGCGCGGAGCGGTGTCCCCGGACCGGTTGCGCGGCATCGCCGACGCGGTGCGGGAGAACTACTGCGTGCTCGCCCGCCGCGTGCCCGCCTACTGGACCTGGCTCCGCTGCCACCGCGGCGAAGTCCGCGAGCTCGAAGACCACTTGGACGCCGTCGCCTCCACCGGCTGAGCACCCCTCCCGCGTCGAACGAACGGCGCCGGTCTGCGCGCGCACCTCCGTCAGCGCCACGTCAGCTTCCCGTCAGCGACGGCTTGGACGCTGGACGTCGATCCGCCCGCTCGTGTTCGCGCGGCGCTCGACGAGGAGGAACCCATGAACTCCAGCAAGTGCGCTCCGGCGGCGGTGCGGCGATGACGTCGCTGGTCGAAGTTGCCCGGCACCTGCCGTCGACCGAACCGGTCGCCGCGCTGCAGGAACCCCTGGGGCTCAACGATCTCCAGCTGCGCCGGTTCACCCGGCTCTACGGCCTGGACCAGATCTGCAAGGCACCCGAGGAGTCCGAGACCGAACTGCTGCTCGCCGCCGCCCGCGGGCTGGACTCGTTGCGCGGCAACGAGCACCGCGTCCGCTACGTGGTGCGCGGCAAAGGACTGCGCACCACCGCGCCCTACCCGCACAGCCCGCTGCAACGGGTGCGCGACGAACTGGGGCTGGGTCACGCCCGCGGATTCGGAGTGGCCGACCACGGCTGCGCCACCGGGCTGCTCGCCATCGACGTCTGCGACACGCTGCTGTCCGCCGACGGCGACCCGGAAGCGATGGCGCTCATCCTCACCGGCGAGAAGACCTTCACCCCGTTCACCCAGTGGGTCACCGACGTGTCGATCATGGGCGAGGGCACGGCGGCGGTGCTGGTCCGCGCGGGCGGCGAACGGGACCGGATGCTCGGCTACGCCAGCCGGATCTACGGCCGCGCCGACGGCGTCATCGACATGAACGCCGAAGTCGCCGCGGACGCCCGCAAGATCTACCAGGACGTGCTCGCCGAAGTCGTGCTCGCGGCCGTCACCGAAGCAGGCCTCGAACTCGACGACATCGACCTGCTGCTGCCGCACAACGTGAACCGGGTGTCGTGGACGGTGGCGGCCGACAACCTCGGCATCCCGAAGCGGAAGTTGTTCATGGACAACCTGCCGCGCACCGGGCACTGCTTCTGCGCCGACCCCTTCATCAACTACCGGTCCGTGGTGGACGGCGGCGTGCTGCGACCCGGCGACCGCTACCTGATGACCTCAGTAGGCCTAGGGCAGACGTTCGCAGCAATGGTTTTTCAGCATTGAGTGGTCCATTTGCTTTGTGGGCCTGTGGCGGAACCTCAGTCGTCTTCTCGCTGCGGGATCTTTTTCCCTAGTGGCTCCGCCACGAGGGAAAAAGCTGTCCTCGCGAGAAGACGACTGAGAACCCGCGGGTGGTCCGGCTGCGTGCTGGGTCGCTGCTCAGCGGCTTCGCCGCTGACAGGACGAGGGTTGCGGGTGTTGGTCGGTCGGGGCGGTGGGTTCACGGGGCGGGTCCGGGTGGGTTCGCGTTGATGAGGGACGGATACGAGGGACGCCATGCGAGATCTAGTGAGCGGGGGCGCGATGGGGCTGGACTTCAACCGGCGGCTCAAGACTGCTCTGACCGGGGATTCGGGGACGCCGCTGGTGTTCCTGGGGAACTTCGAGGTCGAGCAGCGGTGGGCTCTCGGTGAGCTCGGGCTGCCCCGGTTATCGGCGCCCGGCGGGACCGCGGTGGTCAACCGCATGGACGAGTTCGCGCTGCTGCCGGCGAGCGCCGCGGACCACGTGCTGGTCAAAGCGCCGCCGGACCCGGACCACCTGGACCACCTGCGCGAGCTGGGATTGCCGGTGCCGACGGTGCACGCGGTCGCGCGGCAGGACGCGCAGCGGATCGTCACCGAGGACGTGCTCGACGACCCGGCGCTGCTGGACGTGCTGCGCGAGCTCGCGGCTGCAGGCGCGCGGCTCGCCCCGCACGGCGTCTCCGAACTGGAAGAACGGCTCTGCGACGTGACCGGGCTGCCGCTGGCGGCCCCGGGAGCGGCGTTGTGCAAAGCGGTGAACAGCAAGGTCTACAGCCGGATCGCCGCCGACGAGCTCGGCCTGCGCCAGCCGCGCGGCTGGACCTGCGAGACCGTCGCCGAACTGGACGCTGCCGTCGCCGCGGCCCGTGAACTGGTCGAAGCGGGCACCAAGGTCGTGGTGAAGGAAGCCTTCGGCGTCTCCGGCAAGGGGATCGCGGTGGTGGACTCGGTCCGCCGCCTGGACCGGCTGCACCGGATGCTCGCTGAGAAGGCCGGGAACTCCGGGGGCCGGATGGCCTTCGTGATCGAGCAGTGGGTCGCCAAGCGCGCCGACCTGAACTACCAGTTCACCGTGCACCGCGACGCAACGGTGCGGTTCGACTTCGTCAAGGAAGCGCTCACCGACGGTGGAGTCCACAAAGGACACCGATTCCCGGCCGCGCTGGACGCCGACCAGCTCGCGGTCGTGGAGAAGTCCGCCGCGCTGATCGGCTCCCGGCTCGCCGCCGACGGCTACTACGGGGTGGTCGGAGTGGACGCGCTGGTCGAGCCGAACGGCGAGCTGTTCCCGCTGCTGGAGATCAACGCCCGGAACAACATGTCCACCTACCAGCTGCCGCTGCAGGAGCGGTTCACCGGCGCCGGCCAGGTCGCGCTCGCCCGGCACCACGCGCTGCGGCTCACCCGGCCGCTGCCGTTCGCCGAGGCCCGGGCCGCGCTCGACGACCTGCTCTGGAAGGACGGCACCGGGCTGGTGGTGGACAACTTCGCCACCGCCAACGCCGCCGCCGGATCCGGTGAGCCCTTCGACGGCAGGCTCTACGGCTTCCTGGTGGCGGACTCGACCGACCGGCTCGGCGCGCTCGACGCCGAGATCAGCGCCCGCCTGGCGGGGATGGAGGCGACCGCATGAGCGAGTTCACCGTGCAGGGCAACGGGATCACCGAACTGGCGGCCGAATTCGGCACGCCGATGTACCTCTACGACGGCGACGAGCTGGCGGGCGGCCTGACCGCGCTGCGCGAGCGGCTGCACCCGGCGCTGGAAGTGTTCTTCTCGCTCAAGGCGAACCCGAACGTCGCGATCTGCCGGTTGCTGCACGAGAACGGGGCGCGCGCCGAGGTCTCCTCGATGGCGGAGCTGCTCACCGCCCGCCGAGCCGGGGTCGGCCCCCGCGACATCCTGTTCCTCGGGCCGGGCAAGAGCCGCGCGGAGATCGAAGCCTGCCTGGACGAGGACATCTGCGCGATCATCT
Organism: Saccharopolyspora gloriosae; assembly: GCF_014203325.1. Taxonomy (NCBI): domain Bacteria; kingdom Bacillati; phylum Actinomycetota; class Actinomycetes; order Pseudonocardiales; family Pseudonocardiaceae; genus Saccharopolyspora; species Saccharopolyspora gloriosae. The sequence goes on from NZ_JACHIV010000001.1 coordinate 322,086, forward strand.
GCGAGTCCTTCCCGGAACTCGCGGTCATCGACGAGCTCGCCGCGCGGCGCGGCCGGGCCGCGCGGGTCGTGCTGCGGGTGAACCCGAACTTCTCGGTGAAGGGCTCCGGCCTGACGATGGGCGGCAAACCCCGCCAGTTCGGCTTCGACGAGGACCAGCTGCTCGCCGACCCGGAACTGGCCGCCCGCCACCCGCACGTGCGGCTGATGGGGGTCCAGGTCTACATGGGCACCCGGATCCTGTCCGAGGACAGCGTCGCGGAGAACACCCGGCAGATCCTGGAGCTCGCCGACCGGCTCACCGCGCACCTGGGGTTCGCACCCGAACTGGTGGACGTCGGCGGCGGACTCGGCGTTGCCTACTTCGACAACGAGTCCGACCTGGACGTGGACGTGCTCACCGGGCTGGTGAACCCGCTCATCGACGACTTCGCCGCGCGGCACCCCGGGACCAGGCTGGTGATGGAGCTGGGCCGGTTCCTCACCGCGAACGCCGGTACCTACGTCACCCGCGTGCAGTACGTGAAGACCTCGCACGGGGAGCGATTCGCCGTCGCCGACGGCGGCACCAACCACCACATGGCCGCGGTGGGCATCGGGTCCTTCGTGAAGCGGAACTTCCCGATCCGGGTGCTGGACCGCTGGGACGAGCCCGCGAGCGAGACCTGGAACATCACCGGACCGCTGTGCACCCCGAACGACGTGATCGGCAAGAAGGTCGAGCTGCCGCCGCTGCGGGCGGGCGACCTGATCGGGGTGCTGCGCTCCGGCGCCTACGGGCCCAGCGCCTCCCCGGTGCTGTTCCTCAGCCACGGCCACCCGGCCGAAGTGCTCGTCCACGACGGTCGTGCGCGGCTGGTGCGCCGCCGCGACGAGCCCGCGGACCTGCTGCGGGCGCAGGAACCGGAGGACGCGCCCGCCGAGCCGGTGCGCTCCTGACCGACGACAACCCACCTGGAGAGGGCGATCCCATGCCGCAGAACACCACCACCCCCGACCGCGCGACGACGGTGACGAGCGTGATCACCGAGCTCAAGGCGGTGCTGGACTACGAGCTGCCCGAGCTCACCGAGCAGTCGAAGATCTTCGAGGAACTGGGCCTGGACTCCACCGGCGTCTTCGAACTGATGATGCGGCTGGAGGAGGCGCTGGACATCGAGTTCGACACCGACAGCCTGGAGATGGGCCACTTCGAGACGGTGGGCACGCTGACCGATTTCGTCCTGGGCGAGTCGGGGAGCTGACCGTGTACCGGACTTCGGCGGCGCCCGCGCCGCACGGGACCAGCTCCCCGGTGCTGGGGCTGCGCAGCATCGTGCACCGCCGCTTCCCGGCCGGGGAGCACCGGATCGATGACGAGTTCTCGCTGCGCCACTTCCAGGACCTCACCGCCGCCTACGGGGTGGCGCACCGGCCGGACCTGGCCGACCGCGGCAACCCGTTCGCGGCGATGGCCGCCGCGCTGATCACCGAGCACGACCTGGTGGCCGAGCCGGTGCAGCTGGGCGTCGTCGCGCACGCGACGCCGGACCTGGACTGCCGGCTCGCGGCGCCGACCTACCTGTCCGAGGTGCTGGTGCCGGACGGGCTGACGTTCACGCTCACCGACAACGGGGTGTGCGCCCCGTTCGCCGCGCTGCGGCTGGCGTCCTGCTACGCGCAGCGGCACGGCTACGAGCGCGCGCTGGTGGTGCTGGCCGACCAGGCCGCGCTGCCCTACGAACCGGAGTGCACCCCGGCGGCGGCCGCCCGCGGCGACGCCGCGGTGGTGCTGCTGCTGGAACGCGACCGGGGACGGCCGCCGCTCGCGGTGCGGGAGCAGCCCGGCGTGGCGCGCGCCGACGTGCCCGCCGTCGCCGAATCCCTGCTCACCGAGCTGTGCGGCCCGCAGCGGCCGGTGGTCGTGGCCGGTCCCGCGCTGGACCCGGAGCGCGACCTGCCCGGCCGCGAGGTGCGCCCGGTGGCACCGGGCCTGCCGTGCACCGGCGTGTGGGCGGAGCTGGCCGACGGAACCGGCCCGCTGGCGCTGGTGGACTACGACGAGACCACCCGCGACCTGGGGGTCTGCGTGCTCGCGGGGCCGCGATGACGGGCCGGATCCGGGAGCTCGGCCCGCTGCTGCGCGGGCGCGCGCGGCAGGAGGGCCTGGTCCCGGCTCTGGCCGGGCTGCACGCGGCGCTGAGCCCGCGAGCGCCGCACCACGGGCCCACCGGGTTCGCGGTGGCGCCCGCGGAACTCGCCGACGGCGGCGCGGAGCGCACCGAGCGGTTGCCCGGCGGCGAGGTCGTGGTGCTGCGCGGGGAACCCGGCGCCGAACCGGAGGACTGGGGCGAGGCCGTGGTGTGGCTGCGGCTCGGGTGCTCCGAAGCGCTGCGCGAGACCGCCGTCGGCCACCTCGGCGAGCGCGTCTCCGGGGGTTCCGCGCTGCTGCACCGGCAACTGGTGCGGGCGCAGCTCGCCGACGCGCTCACCGGGCAGCTGGAGGTGCGGGCCGTGCTGGACCGGCCCGAACCGCGCACCGCCGCCGACCTCGCCCACGCGCACGACCGGCTCAGCGCCGCCGACCGCGGCTTGGCGCGGCTGCTCGGCGCGAGCGGCTACCTGCTCGGCGGGCCGGGGCACGTCGCGGACGTCTCCGCGCTGCTCGCCGCCGCTTACGCGCACCCGGAGGAGTCATGACCGACCGCTGGTACCGGGAGCTGCGGCAGCGCTTCCGGGAGCTGGGCGCGGACCTGCGCCCGCACGCGCTGGAGCTGGACCGCGATCCGGAGGCGATCCGGGCGCACTTCGACCTGCCCGCCGTGCGCTACCTGGCCGCGATGGGCGTTCCGGCGGAGTACGGCCACGATCCGGAGCCGATCGCGGGCAGGCCCTGCCACGGCGCGCGGGCCCGCGAACGCGTCGTGATCATGGAGGAGCTGGCCGCCGCCGACGCCGGCATGCTGGTGGCCGCGCCGGGTCCGCTGCTGGCCGGGGTGCTGGTCGGCCTGGTCGCCGACGAGCGGCAGCGCGAGCTGTTCTACGGCCGGATGCTGCAACGTCCGCTGTGGACGTTCTTCGCGCTCACCGAACCGGACCGCGGCTCCGACGCCGCCGGGCTCACCACCTCGCTGCGGCCCGCCGACGACGGCGGATACCTGCTCACCGGGGCGAAGCGCTACGTCGGCAACGCGTGCCGCGCGCAGCTCGGCGTGGTCTTCGCCCGCACCGGGCCCGGCCCGCTGGGCATCGTGCCGGTGCTGCTGGAGACCCCGGCCGAGGGCTTCACCGCCGAACCGCTGCCCAGCATCGGGTTGCGCGGGGCGCGGATCAGCGCCATCGAGCTCGACGAGGTGCGGGTGCCTGCGGAGAACGTGCTCGGGCGGCACCTGTCGCCGACCCGGCGCGGCATGTGGGCGTTCGTGCAGACCTTCAACCTGCTGCGCCCCGGCGTCGCGGCGATCGGCGTGGGCATGGCGCGCGCCGCCCACGAGTACGTGCTGGCGCACCGCCGCGCGCCGTCCAAGGACGAGCGGCGCCGGATCGACGCGCTGGGCAGGCGCATCGACGGCGCCCGCGCGCTGACCGAGCGGGCGGCCGAGGCGGTGGACGCGCGCACCTCCGACGGGCACCTCGCCTCGGCCGCGAAGCTGCGCGCCGGGAACCTCGCCGAGGAGGCCGCGCTGCTGGCCTGCGAGTTCTTCGGCCCCGCGGCCCGGCTGGAGCACCCGCTGCTGGACAAGCTGGTGCGGGACGCGAAGTCCCTGGAGTTCATCGAGGGCACCACCCAGGTGCAGCAGCTCAACCTCGCCCAAGGACTCGTCTCGGGGAAGGTCGACGGCACCCGGCGTTCCGCGTAGCGGGCGCGGCCGTGCTTTCCCGTGCGGCGGCCCTGGAACCGCGGGGGCTCGTCAGCTCGAAGTCAGCCTGGTGTCAGCGGGCAGGAGCAGCATCGGGAGAGCCGGTGCGGGACGGCGGTCGCGAGACCGGAATTCCGCGTCGCAGCGGGAGATCCCCGGCACCGGCGGAGCGCGCCGCGAGGCCGCCCGCAGCCACGCCGGCCCAGCCGGGCCGCCCGAGCAGCAACGGAGACCCCATGCCCGAGAGACCGACGTTCGCGGTGGTGCCCGGCGCGCAGGTGCACGAGGTGCTCAGCGGCCGGGAGCGCGAGCTGGTGGACCTGGTCGCCGACACCTACCGGCTGCACGGCGCCGGGGACACGGTGAACCCGCCGTCCTACTTCCTGCGCTTCCCGGACCGGCCGGAGTCGCGGATCATCGCGCTGCCGGCCTCGGTCGGCGGAGCCGTCGCGGTGGACGGCATCAAGTGGATCTCCAGCTTCCCGCGCAACATCGACTCCGGGCTGCCGCGCGCCTCGGCGGTGCTGGTGCTCAACGATCCGGCCACCGGATATCCGCTGGCGTGCCTGGAGAGCTCCATCATCAGCGCCGTGCGCACCGCGGCCTCGGCGGCGCTGGCCGCCGACCGGCTCAGCGCGGAGGGCCGCAGGCCGCGCCGGGTCGGGTTCGTGGGCACCGGCCTGATCGCCCGCTACATCCACACCTACCTGCTCGGCTCGGGATGGGACTTCGACGAGGTCGGGGTGCACGACCTCGACGCCGAGCACGCCGAGGGGTTCCGGTCCTACCTGGAGACCACCGGTTCCGCGGGCCGGGTCAAGGTGCACGGCGGCTGCGAGGACCTGGTGCGCGCCAGCGACCTCGTCGTGTTCGCCACCGTCGCCGGGACCCCGCACGTGTCCGAGCCCGCCTGGTTCGAGCACGCGCCGCTGGTGCTGCACGTGTCGCTGCGCGACCTGTCGCCGGAAGTGGTGCTGGCCGCGCAGAACGTGGTGGACGACGTGGAGCACTGCCTCAAGGCGAACACCTCGGTGCACCTGGCCGAGCAGCGCACCGGCGGGCGCGACTTCCTCGACGGCACCCTCGCCGAGGTGATGGACGGCCGCGTCCGGCTGGACGCCGAGCGGCCGGTGGTGTTCTCGCCGTTCGGACTGGGCGTGCTGGACCTCGCGGTGGGCAAGTACGTCCACGACGAGCTGGCCCGCGGCGGCGAGTTGCGGGTGGTCGAGGACTTCTTCTACGAGCTGGATCGCTACGGGAAGCGCTGAGCCTCGGCTCGGCGTGGGCGGGAGACGTCGCGTGCCTGTCATCACGAGACCGCACGAGTTCAACGTGGACGACCTCTACGTGGACCTGCTGCGGGCGACCGGCCACCGGTTGTTCCTCAAGTGCGAGGGGTTCAACTTCGCCGGTTCCATCAAGCTGAAGGCGGCCGCCGAGATGATCGCCGCGGCCGAACGAGCGGGGCAGCTGACCCCCGGGACGATGCTGGTCGAGAGCTCGTCCGGGAACCTCGGCGTCGCGCTGAGCGTGGTCGCCGCCAGCCGCGGCTACCGGTTCGTCTGCGTCACCGACGCGCGCTGCAACCTGGGCGCCCGGCAGCTGATGCAGTCGCTGGGCGCCGAGGTGCAGGTGATCGGCGAACCGGACGCGGAGGGCGGTCTGCTCGGCGCGCGGCTGCGCCGGGTGAAGCGGATCTGCGCGGAGAACGAGGGCAGCGTCTGGCTCAACCAGTACGCGAACCCGGCGAACTGGCTCGCGCACTACCGCGCGACCGGTCCCGAGGTGCTGCGCGACTTCCCCGACCTGGACGTGCTGTTCGTCGGCGCCGGCACCACCGGGACGTTGATGGGCTGCGCGCGCTACCTGCGCGAGGTGCGGCCCGCGGTGCGGGTGGTGGCGATCGACTCGGAAGGTTCGGTCACCTTCGGCACCCCGCCCGCGCCGCGCATGATCCCCGGGCTGGGCACCGGGGTCCGCCCGCAGCTGCTCGACGAGTCCTTCGTGGACGACGTGGTGCACGTGGCGGAGGTGGACACGGTGCGCACGGCGCGGCGGCTGGTGGCCGACGGATTCGTGTTCGGCGGCTCCACCGGAACCGTGGTGTGCGGCGCGGCCCGCTGGCTGGAGCGCAACGGCGCCGGGCCGGAGACGACCGCCGTGGCGCTCGCCCCGGACCTGGGGGAGCGGTACCTGGACACGGTGCACAACGAGCAGTGGGTCAGCGACATCTACGGCGCGGACGCGATCGCCTCGGCCGATCTCGGCGGAGGGGTGACCGGGGCGTGAGGTCTTCGAGGAGAGTGCGATGACGGCGGTCGAGACACCGAGCCTGCCGCTTTCGGCGGGACAGCGCGACATCTGGTTCGACGAGGTGGCGGCGGCGAGCGCCGCGGGGGACTCCGGCGGGAGCGACTCCGGCGGGAGCGCCGCGTGCAACTCCGGCGGGAGCGCCGCTTACAACACCGCCGGGTACCTGGACATCTCCGGGCCGTTGGACGTGGAGCTGTTCACCCGCGCGGTCGCCGGGCTGGTGGCCGAAGCCGAGTGCATGCGCTGCCGCTTCACCGAGGTCGACGGCGAACCCCGGCAGTGCGTGGAACCGCTGCCCGAGCCGCCGCTGCAGCTGCGCGACTTCAGCGGCGAGACCGACCCGGCCGCCGCCGCGCGGGACTGGATCACCGCGGAGCTGGGCCGTCCCTTCGCGCTCACCGAGTTCCCGCTGTTCCGGCTGGCCCTGGTGCGGGTCGGGCCGGACCGGGTGTTCTTCTCGATGTGCATCCACCACCTGCTGTGCGACGGGTTCAGCCAGGTGGTGTTCTGGCGCAGGCTGGGCGAGCTCTACGACGCGCTGCGCACCGGTGAGTCCGCTGTGGACGGTGCGCTGCCGCCGCTGCGCGAGCTGATCGACGCCGAGGCCTCCTACGCGGTGTCCGGGCAGGCCGGCCGGGACCGCGAGTTCTGGGCGAAGCGCTTCCCGCGGACTCTCGACCTGGTCACGCTCTCCCGCACGGACGCCGCGCCCGCGCAGCGCTTCCACCGCGCCACCGAGGTGGTGGGCCACCGCGTGCTGGAACGGGTGCGGGCCGCCGCGCGCGAGGCGAAGGTGACCGTGCCGACCGTGCTGCTGGCCGCTTTCGGCCTCTACACCCAGCGGATGACCGGCGGCCCGGACGTGCTGCTGTCGATGCCGGTGACCGCGCGGGTGAACCGCCGGATGCGCGCGATCCCCGGCATGGTGAACAACTACGTGCCGCTGCGGCTGCGGGTGCACCCCGAGATGTCCCGCGCGGAACTGCTCAAGCAGCTCTCCGGTGAGCTCGCCGGGGCGATCAAGCACCAGCGGCACCGGGTCAGCCGGATCCGGCAGGGCATGGGACTGGCCAGCGACGACAACCGGCCGTTCGGCCCGTTCGTGAACGTGCTGCCGCAGGAGACCCGGCCGAGCCTCGGCGACTGCGAGGTCGTCGTGCACAACCTGTCCACCGGGCTCGTCGACGACGTGGAGGTCACCGTCGTCGACGCCCCCGACGGCGGGGTGGAGGTGCACCTGAGCGCGAACCGCGCCCGGTACTCCGAGCAGGAGACCCGGGAGCACTCGGCCCGGTTCTGCGCGTTCCTGCGCCGGTTCGCCGAGCTGGACCCGGGTGGCAGGCTCGCGCAGCTGGAGCTGGTCGGCGAGCACGAGCGGCAGCGGCTGCTGCGCGCCGGCACCGGGCCGGACGGACCGGTGGACCCGGTGGACGTCGTCGTCCGGGTGCGCGAGCGCGCCGCGCGCACCCCGGACGCGGTCGCGGTCGCCGACGACGCGGGCGAGGTGAGCTACGCGGAGCTGGTGGCTCGGGCGAGCGCAGTCTCCCGCCGGGTGCCGTCGGGCGTGGTCGGGGTGCTGGCCGCGCCGGGCACCGGGTTCGTCACGGCGGTGCTGGGCGTGCTCGGTTCGGGCGCGGCGTTCCTGCCGCTGGACGTGCACGCGCCCGCGGGGCGCACCGCGGGGCTGATCGCGGACGCGGGCTGCGCCTGCCTGATCACCGATGCCGCGCACCGCGAGCTCGCCGCCGAGGTGGCCGGCTCGGCGGACGTGCTGGTGCTGGACGGCGCCGCCGACGCGGAGCTGCTGCCCGTGGCGGGCGCGGACGACGACCTCGGGTACGTGATCTTCACGTCGGGCTCCACCGGTCGCCCGAAGGGCGCGATGGTGCACCGCCGCGGCATGACCAACCACCTGCTGGCGAAGGTGGAGGACCTGTCCTTGGTCGAGGGCGATGTGCTGGTGCACAACGCGCCGGTGACCTTCGACATCGCGGTGTGGCAGATGCTCGCGGGCCTGCTCACCGGCGCTCGGGTCCGGGTGGTGCGGCGGGACGTGGCCGCCGACCCGGACTCGCTGTTCCCGCTGACCGCAGCGGAATCCGTGACGGTGCTGGAGGTGGTGCCCTCGCTGCTGCGGGCCGCGCTGGACGGCTGGGACGCCGGGCTCGCGGTGCCCGCGCTGAGCGCGCTGCGCCTGCTGGTCGTCACCGGCGAACCGCTGCCGCCGGACCTGTGCACCCGCTGGTTCGCCCGGTTCCCGGGCATCCCGCTGGTGAACGCCTACGGGCCCACCGAGTGCTCCGACGACGTCACCCACGGCAGGTTCGCCGCCGGGGAGCAGGAGTTCGGCGTGCGGGTGCCGATCGGGCGTCCGGTGCGCCGCACCAGCCTCTACGTGCTCGGCGACCAGCTGCGCCCGGTGCCGGAGGGCGTGCCGGGGGAGCTCTACGTCGGTGGCACCGGCGTCGGCCGCGGTTACCTCGGTGATCCGGCGAAGACGGCGCTCGCGTTCCTGCCGGACCCGTTCGCCGCCGACGGCTCCCGGATGTACCGCACCGGGGACCGCGTGGTGCTGCGCCCCGACGGGCAGCTGGAGTTCCTGGAGCGCCGCGACTTCCAGGTGAAGATCCGCGGCCACCGCATCGAGCTCGGCGAGATCGAAGTCGCCCTGCGCCAGGTCGAAGGCGTGGCCGACGCCGCCGTCGCGGTGGTGCCGGACCAGGCCGGGCACAAGCGGCTCGTCGCCCACCTGGTGCCGACCGAGCCGGGAACGCCGCTGGACACCGCGCGGGTGCGCGCGGATCTCGGCGCCGCGCTGCCGTCGTACATGGTCCCGGCGGTGGCGATGACCTTGGACCGGTTGCCGTTGACGGGGAATGGAAAAGTGGATCGCACAGCGCTGCCCAAGCCGGAACTCACCGCCGCCTCGGCCACCCGCTCGCGGACGCCGCAGGAGGAGGTGCTGTGCACCGTGCTCGCCGAGGTGCTGGGCCTGCCCTCGGTGGACGTGGACGACAACTTCTTCGCCATCGGCGGCGACAGCATCAGCTCCATCCAGGTGGTCAGCCGCGCCCGCGGCGCCGGGCTGGCGCTCACCCCGCGCGAGATCTTCCGCTGCAAGACGGTCGCCGAGCTGGCGAAGGTCGTGCAGCCGATCGGCGCCCGCGCGCTGCCGAGCGCGGCCGACGGCGTCGGCGCGGTCGAGCTGACCCCGATCGCCGAGCAGCTGCGCGAGGACGCGGGCACCCGCACCGAGCAGGTCCGCGAGTTCAGCCAGCACGTGGTGCTCGCGCTGCCGGACGGGGTGACCGCCGACTCGCTGGTCCCCGCGCTGCAGGCCGTGCTCGACCACCACGACGCGCTGCGCCTGGTGCTGCACGTGCCCGCCGAGGGCTTCTGGGCGCTGGAGACCGCGCCCGCCGGCTCGGTCGACGCGGCCGAGCTGCTGCGCACCGCCGACGCCGCCGGGGACGCGGACGCGGAGTGCGCCCGGCTGGTCCGCGAGGCCCGCGCCGAGCTCGCCCCGCAGGACGGGAAGGTGCTGCGCGGGGTCCTGGTGCGCACCGGTGCGGGCCGCCGCGACCGGCTGGTGCTGGTGGTGCACCACCTCGCCGTGGACGGGGTGTCCTGGCGAGTGCTGGTGCCGGACCTGGCCGCCGCCTGGCGGGCGGTGGACTCCGGCGTTCCCGTGGAGCTGGGCGCGGTGGGCACCTCGCTGCGCCGCTGGGCGCAGGTCCTCGGGGAGCAGGCCCGTTCCACGGCGCGGATGCGGGAGCTGCCGGTGTGGACCGAGCAGCTGCGCGACTGCGGTCCGCTGGGGGAACGCCCGCTGGACCCGGCCCGCGACGTGCGCGGCACCGCCCGCTCGCTGCGGGTGGAGCTGTCGGCGGAGACCACCGGCGCGCTGCTCACCGAGGTGCCCGCCGCGTTCCACGCCGAGATCAACCCGGTGCTGCTGACCGGGCTCGCGATCGCGCTGGCCGACCGGCGCCACCGGCGCGGGCTCGCGGGCACCGCCTCCCGGATCGAGCTGGAGGGCCACGGCCGCACCGGTCTGTCCGAGGACCTGGACCCGAGCCGGACGGTGGGCTGGTTCGCCTCCGCGTTCCCGGTGCGGCTGGACCCCGGCGAGCTCGACGCGGCGGAGGTCTTCGCCGGTGGACCGGCGATCGCCGAGGCGTTCAAGCCGGTGAAGGAGCAACTGCGCGCGCTGCCGGACGACGGGCTGGGCTACGGCCTGCTGCGCTACGTCAACCCGCAGACCCGCGCCGCGCTCGCCGCCGCCGGGCGGCCCGAGATCGGCTTCAACTACCTCGGCCGCTTCGGCGTGGACGAGGAGGCGGAGTGGTCGTTCACCGGCGGCGGGGAGGCCGTCGGCGTGGGCGAGCACCCGGACATGCCGCTGCGCTACGCGGTGGAGTTCGCCTCGCTCACGGAGGACCGCGCCGACGGGCCGCACCTGGTGGTGGACTGCACCTGGGCGGGCGAGCTGCTGTCCGAACAGGACGCTCGCGAGCTCATCGAGGGCTGGTTGCGGGCGCTGGAGGCGCTGGCCCGCCACGCCGCCACCCCCGGTGCCGGCGGTCGCACGCCCTCGGACTTCCCGCTGCTCTCGTTGCCGCAGCAGGAGATCACCGGTTTGGAGCGCGAGCTCGGCCCGATCGAGGACCTGCTGCCGCCGACCCCGCTGCAGAAGGGGCTGCTGCTGCAGGCCGAGCGGGACCAGGACGGCCTGGACGTCTACACGCTCCAGGTGACCGTGGACCTGGAAGGTCCGCTGGACACCGACGCCGTCCGCGCCGCCGGGCAGGCCCTGCTGCGCAGGCATCCCGCGCTGCGCTCCGGTTTCCGCCACCTCCGCTCCGGCGAGCCGGTGCAGGTGGTGCTGCCGGAGGTCGAGCTGCCCTGGCAGGAGACCGACCTGTCGCACCTGCCCGCGGACGAGCGCGCCGCTGAACTGGAACGGCTCACCGAGCAGGAGTGGGCCCGCCGCTTCGACCTCGCCCGGCCGCCGCTGGTGCGCCTAGGTGTGGTGCGCACCGAGCCCGACCGCTTCCGTCTCATGTGGACGGTGCACCACGTGGTGCTGGACGGCTGGTCCAACCCGATCTTCGGCCGGGAGCTGTTCGAGCTCACCGCCAACGGCGGGGACGCGGGCGCGCTGCCCGAGGTGGCGCGCTACTCCGGCTACCTGGAATGGCTGGCCCGCCAGGACGTCGAGGCCGCCCGGGAGGCGTGGCGCGCGGCGCTGGGCACCGCGGACGAGCCGACGCTGCTGGCCCCCGGCGCGGCCGGGCACGCCCCGGAACTGCCCGAGGCGCTGGTGGTGGACCTGCCGGACGGGCTCACCGGGCGGCTCGACGAGTTCGCCCGCGCCCACCGGCTCACGCCGAACACCGTGGTCCAGGGCGTGTGGGCGATCCTGCTGGGTCAGCTCACCGGCCGCCGCGACGTCGTGTTCGGCGCGGTGCACTCCGGCCGCCCGGCGGAGCTGCCCGGCGTGGAGGCGGTGCTGGGCTCGTTCCTGACCACGCTGCCCGTCCGGGTCGACGCCACGCCGGGCCGCCCGGTCGCCGCGCTGCTCGCCGAGCTCCAGGAGCAGCAGTTCGCGCTGGACCCGCACCGGCACCTGGGCCTGCCCGAGGTGCAGCGGACCGCGGGCACGAGCGCCGCCCTGTTCGACACGGTGCTGAGCTTCCACAACTACCCGATGTCCGACGCCCGCGAGCTCAGCGGCATCGTCCCCGGCGTGCGGGCCCTCGGCGGCGTCGCCAGGGTCGTCGCCGAATACCCGCTCGCGCTGGGCGTCTACCCCGGCGAACCGATGCGGCTGGAGGCGCAGTTCCAGCCCGCGCTGCTGGACGCCGCCACCGCCGCCGGGATCGTGGACCGCTTCGTGCGGCTGCTGCGCGCCGTGCTCGCCGAGCCCGACGTGCGGGTGGGAGCGCTGGAGTCGCTCACCCCGCAGCAGCGGCTGGAGGTCGAGCGCTTCGGTGGCACCATCACCGAGGCTCCGCGCGCGGTCGCCCCGGACCTGCTGGCCGAGCAGGCCCGCGCGCGCCCGGAGCACGAGGCCGTGGTGTTCGGCGCGGACTCCCGCAGCTACGGCGAGCTGGCCGGGCGCGCGAACCGGCTGGCCCGCTGGCTCATCGCGCGCGGCGCCGAGCCGGAAGGCCTGGTCGCGCTGGTGCTGCCGCGCTCGCACCTGATGGTGGAGGCGGTGGCCGGCGTGCTGGCCAGCGGCGCGGCCTACCTGCCGGTGGACCCGAAGCTGCCCGCCGAGCGCATCGAGCACATGCTCGCCGACGCCCGCCCCGCGCTCGTGCTGGGCACCGGCGGCACCCTCGCCGGGCTGTCCGATGTGGACGTTCCGGTGGTGGCGCTGGACGGCGTGCGGGACGAGCTCGCCGCGTTCGACGACGCCCCGGTGACCGACGCGGAGCGGGCGCGCCCGCTGCTGCCCGAGCACCCGGCCTACGTCATCTACACCTCCGGCTCCACCGGCCGCCCCAAGGGCGTCGTGGTCCCGCACGGGTCGCTGTGCGCGATGATCGCCAGCCACGGCGAGCGGTTCGGCCTGGACCGCGACAGCCGGATGCTGCTGTTCGCCTCGTTCAGCTTCGACGCCTCCGTGTGGGAGATCGGCCTCGCGCTGCTGCGCGGCGGCACCCTGGTGCTCACCGACGACGAGACCCGGATGCCGGGCGAGCCGCTGGTGGACCTGATCTCCGCCGCGGGCATCACGCACCTCGGCATCCCGCCGGTGGTCGCCGCCTCGCTGCCCGCGGGCAGCGCACTGCCCGCCGGGCTCACCGTGGTGGTCGCGGGCGAGGCCTGCTCCGCCGAAGTGGTGGCCCGCTGGGCCGACCGGGTCCGGCTGTTCAACGGCTACGGGCCCACCGAGGCCGTGGTCGGCGCCACGATCAGCGGACCGCTCTCAGGCGACCAGCGCCCGCCGATCGGCGAACCCACCACCGCGCACCAGGTGCACGTGCTCGACGCGGCGCTGCGGCCCGTTCCGGTCGGCGCCGTCGGCGAGATCTACCTCAGCGGCGGGCTCGCCCGCGGCTACCTGGACCGGCCGGGCCTCACCGCCGAGCGGTTCGTGGCCGACCCGTTCCGGGACGGTGGCGAACGGATGTACCGCACCGGCGACCTCGGGCGATGGCGCCCGGACGGGCAGCTGGACTACGCGGGCCGCTCCGACGACCAGGTGCAGCTGCGCGGATTCCGCATCGAACTCGGCGAAGTCGAATCGGTGCTCGGGGCGCACCCCGAGGTGGAGCAGGCCGTGGTCGTGGTCCGCGAGGACGACTCGGGCGACAAGCGGCTCATCGGCTACGCCGTCACCGCCGGCGGCGACGGCGTGCTCCCGCGCGGCCTGCGCGAGCACCTCGCCGACTCGCTGCCGGACTACATGGTCCCGGCCGCGCTGGTGGCGCTCGGCTCCTTCCCGCTGACCTCGCAGGGCAAGGTCGACCGGGCCGCGCTGCCGGAACCCGAGTCCGCGCCGCAGGCGGGCCGCGCACCGCGCACCCCGGTGGAGGAGATCCTCTGCCACGTCTTCGCCGACGTGCTCGGCGTCCCGCAGGTGAGCATCGACGACGACTTCTTCGCCGCAGGCGGGCATTCGCTGCTGGCGACCCGCGTGGTGGGCCGGGCGCGCTCGGCGCTGAACGTGGAGCTGCCGATCAAGGACCTGTTCGAGGCGCGCACCGTCGCCGCGCTCGCCGAGCGGGTCGGCGGGGCCGAGCGCGCGCGGCGGTCGCTGGAACCGGCCGACCGCTCGGGCCGGCTCCCGCTGTCCTACGCGCAGCGCAGGCTCTGGTTCCTCAACCGGCTGGAAGCGGCGAGCACCGGCACCTACACCGTGCCGCTCGCGCTGCGGCTGACCGGGGAGCTCGACGTGGCGGCGATGCGCGCGGCGCTCGGCGACCTCGTCGACCGGCACGAGAGCCTGCGCACCGTCATCCCGGACGACGACGGCCTGCCGCACCAGCGGGTGCTGCCCGCGGCCGTCGCACGACCGGACCTGCCGGTGCGCGACCTCGACGAGGCCGAGCTGGGTGCGCGGCTGACCGCGGAGGCCGACCGCGGCTTCGACCTGAGCGCCGAAGCGCCGCTGCGCGCCCAGGTGTTCCGGCTCGACGCCCGCGAGCACGTGCTGCTGCTGGTGCTGCACCACACCGCGTTCGACGGCTGGTCCATCGCGCCGCTGACCCGCGACCTCACGTCGGCCTACCGGGCGCGCTGCGCGGGGAAGGCGCCGCGCTGGACACCGCTCCCGGTGCAGTACACCGACTACGCGGTCTGGCAGCGCGACGTGCTGGGCGCCCCGGACGACCCGGACAGCGCGCTCGCACGGCAGCTGGAGCACTGGACCCGTGCGCTCGCCGGGCTGCCCGAGGAACTGGCGCTGCCCACCGACTTCCCGCGTCCCGCCGTCGGCGGCAACCACGGCGACGAGGTCGAGTTCGTCGTGGAACCCGAGCTGTACGGGGGGCTGCTGGCGGTCGCGCGGGAAACCGGGGTCACCGCGTTCATGGTGTTCCAGGCCGCGCTGGCGGTGCTGCTGACCAAGCTCGGCGCCGGGACGGACATCCCGGTGGGCAGCCCGATCGCGGGCCGCACCGACGAGGCCACCGACGACCTGGTGGGCTTCTTCGTCAACACCATCGTGCTGCGCACCGACACCTCCGGGGACCCGGAGTTCGGCGAGCTGCTGCACCGGGTGCGGGAGGCCGACCTCGGTGCCTACGCCCACCAGGAGGTGCCGTTCGAGCAGGTCGTGGAGGCGTTGAACCCGCGCCGCTCGTTGTCCCGGCACCCGCTGTTCCAGGTGATGCTGGTGCTGCAGAACGACCAGGACGAGCCGGCCGCGCTGCCGGGCCTGGACGCGCGGGTGCAGCCGGTGGTCTCGCCGCGCGCCAAGTTCGACCTCACGGTGCAGCTCGACGAGCTGCACGCGGGCGGCGCGCCGGACCGGGTGCGGGGCGCGCTGGAGTACAGCACCGACCTGTTCCGCCGGGAGACGGTGGCCGCGCTGGCGCAGCGGTTCCTGCGGGTGCTCGCCGCGATCGCCGAAGACCCGTACCGGCGGCTCAGCGAGCTGGACGTGCTGCTGCCCGGCGAGGAAGCGGAGCTGCGCGGCACCGGCACCGGAGCGGTCGTCGCCGACGCCGCGGACGGCGTGGTGGAGCGGGTGCGCGAGCGCGCCGCCCGCACCCCGGACGCGATCGCCGTCGCCGACGACACCGGCGAGGTGAGCTACGCGGCGCTGGTCGCGCGGGCGAGCGCGCTGTCCCGGCGATTGCCGGGCGCGGGCCCGGTCGGCGTGCTGGCCGCGCCCGGAGCCGGTTTCGTCACCAGCGTGCTGGGCGTGCTCGGCGCCGGTGGCGCGTTCGTCCCGCTCGACGTGCACGCCCCGCGTCCGCGCCTCGCCGCGCTGCTCACCGACAGCGGCGCCCGGCACGTGGTGGCGGACGCGGCGCACGCGGAGCTAGCCGGGGAGGTCGTCGCGGACTCCGGCACTGCGGTCGAGGTGGTGGTGCTCGACGGCGTGGAGGACGCGGAGCTCGCCCCACCGCTGGGCTCCGATCCGGACCTCGGCTACGTGATCTTCACATCGGGTTCGACGGGTCGTCCGAAGGGTGCGATGGTGCACCGGCGCGGCATGGTCAACCACCTGCTGGCGAAGGTGGAGGACCTGGCGCTGGTGGAGGGCGACGTGCTGGTGCACAACGCGCCGGTGACCTTCGACATCGCGGTGTGGCAGATGCTCGCGGGCCTGCTCACCGGCGCCCGGATCAGGGTCGTCCCCCGCGAGGTCGCCGCGAACCCGGACGCGCTGTTCGCGCTGATCGGCTCCGACGGCGTGAGCGTGCTGGAGGTGGTGCCCACGCTGCTGCGGGCCGCCCTCGACTCCTGGGACACCGGGACGGCACCGGACCTGGCGGGGCTGCGCTGGCTCGTCGTCACCGGCGAAGCGCTGCCACCGGACCTGTGCGCCCGCTGGTTCGCCCGCTTCCCGGAGATCCCGCTGCTCAACGCCTACGGGCCCACCGAGTGCTCCGACGACGTCACGCACGCGGTGCTCACCGCCTCCGACGTGATCGGCGGCAGCCGCGCCCCGATCGGCCGGCCGGTGCGCAACACCCGGCTGCACGTGCTCGACGACCACCTGCGGCCGGTGCCCGCCGGGATCGTCGGGGAGCTCTACGTCGGCGGCACCGGAGTCGGCCGCGGCTACCTGGACGACCCGGCCAAGACCGCGCAGACCTTCCTGCCCGACCCGTTCGCGGCCGACGGATCGCGGATGTACCGCACCGGCGACCGGGTGCTGCAGCGGCCCGACGGGCAGCTGGAGTTCCTGGAACGGCGGGACTTCCAGGTGAAGATCCGCGGCCACCGCATCGAGCTCGGCGAGATCGAGGTCGCCCTGCGCGACCTGGACCGGGTCGGCGACGCCGTGGTGGACGTGGTCGTCGACCCCGGCGGGCACAAGCGGCTCGTCGGCTACCTGGTCGCCGCCGACGCGGACGGCGTCGAGGTCGAGCAGGTCCGCGACCGGCTCGCCCGCGTGCTCCCCGAGTACATGGTGCCGTCGGCGTGGGCGGTGCTCGCGGCGATGCCGACCACCGCGCACGGCAAGGTCGACCGCGCCGCGCTGCCCGCCCCCGAGATCACCGGCGAGGCCCGCGGCAGAGAACCGAGCGGCCCGGTGGAGGAAGCGCTGTGCGGCATCCTCGCCGACGTGCTCGGGCTGCCCGGAGTCGGCGCGGAGGAGAACTTCTTCGCCGTCGGCGGCGACAGCATCACCTCGATCCAGGTGGTCAGCCGCGCCCGCGCGGCCGGAATCCCGCTGGTGGTGGCCGACCTGTTCGTGCACCAGAACGTCGCCGCGCTCGCCCTCATCGCGCGGCAGCGCGAGCAGGAAGCGGGCGAGGACGCGGTCGAGGCGATGGGCCGGGTCTTCGACGAGGTCCGCGACACCGAAGGCACCGACCCGTTCGGCACCGTGCTCGCGATGCGCCCGGACCGCCCGCTCACGCCGGTGTTCTGCCTGCACAGCGGGGTCGGATTCAGCCTCCCGTACGTGGGCCTGACCGCGCACCTGGGCGACCGCCCGATCTACGGCCTGCAAGCGCCGGGGATCACCGAGCTCGCCGAGATCCCGGAGACGCTGCCCGAACTGGCCGCCGACTACGCCCGCCGGATCCGGGACATCCACCCGGACGGCCCGTACCACCTGCTCGGCTGGTCCTTCGGCGGCGTGCTCGCGCACGAGATCGCGGTGCGGCTGCAGGCCGACGGCGCCGAAGTCGGCGTGGTCGCCGACCTCGACGCCTACCCGCCGGAACCCGACGAGGGCGACGACGACGAGCAGGCGATGCTCGGCTGGGTCTGGGAGCTGATCGGGCACGAGCGGGCCGAGCTCACCGGCGACCGGCTCACCGACGACCGCATCGCCGACACCCTGGAGCAGGACGGCAACCCGCTCGCCGAGATGGGCCGCGACCGGGTGCTGGCGATGCTGCGGGTGATGCGCGCCCACTCGCGGATGTCGGTGCGCCACCGGCCCGGAGTGCTGCGCGGCTCGATGCTGCTGTTCACCGCCACCGGCGGGCTCTCCGAGCAGGAGATCGAGGCGAAGGCCCTGCGATGGGCGCCGCACGTGGACGGTGCCGTGCGCGCGCACCGGATCGACTGCGGGCACGACGACATGATGGACGCGGAACCGCTGGCCCGGATCGGTGTCGTGGTGGCCGCCGAGCTCGACCGGGTGGACCGGTCGCAGTCGGGAGGGGAACGATCGTGAGCGCAACAGCCGGCATCGCGGTGCCGGGCGGACCCGGTGCCGTGCTCACCGAAGTGGCCGCGGTGGCCGGCCGGAGGCTGCGCCACCTGCGCCGAGCCCCCGGCCGGTTCATCGGGATCACGCTGAACCCGCTGGTGTCGATCCTGGTGCTGGGCTACCTGTTCCAGAGCTCGATCACCATCCCGGGCGGCGGCGACTACCAGGAATACCTGTTCGCGGGAGCCGCGCTGCAGGTCGGTCTGGCGGGGGTGGGGCCGACCGCGATCGCGGTCGCCTCGGACCGGCAGGGCGGGCTGATCGACCGGTTCCGCTCGCTGCCGATCTCCCGCGCGTCCGTCCTGTTCGGACACACCTGCGCGGACTTCCTGGTGGGGCTGGTCGGTCTGGTGGTCGTCACCGCGGTGGGCCTGCTGCTGGGCTGGCGCCCGCACGCCGGACCGCTGCAGGTGCTCGCCGGATTCGGGCTGCTGGCGGCGTTCCTCTACGTGATGCTCTGGGTCGGCGTGCTGCTGGGCATGGTGCTGCACAGCCTGGAGTCCATCGACTCGCTCGCACCGCTGATCGCCGTGGTGTTCCCGTTCCTGTCCAACGCCTTCCTGTCCGAGCAGAACCTGCCGGGCTGGCTGGTGCCGGTGGCCGCGTGGAACCCGATCAGCGCCGTCGCCACCGCGTGCAGGCAGCTGTGGGGCAATCCGGTCACCACCGGCACCGGATTTCCCTCCGAACACCCGGGAATCGTGGTGCTGGTGACCCTGGCAGCCCTGTTCGCAGCGACCACCTGGATCAGCCTGCGCCGCTATCGCGGCCGTTCTTGATGAGCTGTGGTCCGGTTGCACGGGTGGTCGGGTGGCGGAACCTCAGCCGCCTTCTCGCTGCGGGATCTTTTTCCCTAGTGGCTCCGCCACGAGGGAAAAAGCTGTCCTCGCGAGAAGGCGGCTGAGAACCCGCGGGTGGTCTTCTTGCTCTGGTGGTCGCTGCTCAGCGGCTTCGCCGCTGACAGGACGAGGGCGAGATCGCGGGCGCCGAGAACCCGCTGTCGACCGGAATGGGAAGAGTGGACATGACTCGACGAGTTGAAGGACGGGCAGTGCGCCGATGAATCCGATTCCCGCGGATCTGACCGAGATCGACCTGACCGATCCGCAGACGTTCCTGGACCTGGATCCGATCGACATGTGGCGGCGGTTCCGCGCCGAGCGGCCGGTGCACCGGCACCGCGCGATCGGCGGGGCGCCCGGGTTCTGGGCGGTCACCCGGCACGCCGACCTGATGTCGGTCTACCGGGACAACAAGCGGTTCACCTCCGAGCGCGGCAACGTGCTGGCCACGCTGCTGCAGGGCCACGATTCCGCCGCGGGCAAGATGATGGCGGTCACCGACGGCCCGCGGCACAAGGCGATCCGCAAGCTGGTGCTGGAGTCCTTCTCGCCCCGGGTGCTCAAGCACGTTGTCGGCGGCATCCACGAACGCACCCGCGCGCTGCTGGACCAGGCGCTGGAGCTGGGCAGCTTCGACTTCGCCACCGACGTCGCCGACCACGTGCCGATCGGCACCATCGGCGACCTGATGGACATCCCGCAAGCCGACCGGCCGCCGCTGGTGCGGTGGAACACCCTCACCTTGAGCAGGCACAGCTCGGACGAGGCCGCCGAGGACGAGCTGATGGCCCGCAACGAGATCCTGATGTACTTCTCCGACCTGGCGCGCCGCAGGCGCCGCAAGCCCGGCGAGGACGTGATCAGCGCGCTGGCCACCGGTCTCGTCGACGGAGAACCGCTGAGCGAGGACGAGATCGTCTTCAACTGCTACAGCCTCATCCTCGGCGGCGACGAGTCCAGCCGGATGTCCTCGATCGGCGCGGTGAAGGCGTTCTCGGAGTTCCCCGAGCAGTGGCGCGCGCTCAAGGCGGGGGAGGCCGACGTGGAGAGCGCGACCGAGGAGGTGCTGCGCTGGACCACCCCGGCGATGCACTTCGGCCGCCGCGCGCTGCAGGACGTGCCCGTCGGCGACCAGATCGTCGAGGCGGGCGACGTCGTGACGCTGTGGAACTCCTCGGCGAACTTCGACGAGGCCGTCTACACCGAGCCGGAGCGCTTCGACCTGGCGCGGGAGTCCAACAAGCACCTCGCGTTCGGCTTCGGCCCGCACTTCTGCATCGGAGCGTTCCTGGGGCGCGCGCACGTCGGCGCGATGCTGGAAGGCCTTCGCGACCGCGTCGCCGACGTTCAGGTGGCCGGGGAACCGAAGCGCCTCTACTCCAACTTCGTCCACGGCTTCAGCAGCCTCCCGGTCGAGTTCACGGCCTGACGGCCACCCGCGGCGGACCCCGTCAGGGATTCGTCAGCGGGGCGTCAGCCCGGGTGGTGAGCATGGCAGGGCGGCCCGCGCGCGGAGCCGTCGCCGGGAGCGAGCAGAGGAGCGTTCGAGATGACGAACCCTTTCGACGACCAGGACGGCACGTTCGCGGTGCTGGTCAACGACGAGGAGCAGCACAGCCTGTGGCCGTCCTTCGCCGCGGTGCCCGCCGGCTGGCGGGTCGCGCTGGACGGGGCGAGCAGGCAGGCCGCGCTGGACTACGTCGCGGAGCACTGGACCGACCTGCGGCCCCGGAGCCTCCGCGAGCAGGCGGGTACCTCCGCCCGGTGACCCCGGGCGGTCCTTCGAACAGCGGGACCGCGGTGGCGCGGCGACCGCGTGGGAGTGCGCGTGGACATGGGGATCGAGGCCGAAGGCCTCCGCAAGCGCTACCGGGGGCACGAGGCGCTGCGCGGCGTGGACCTCGCGGTGCCGCCCGGATCGGTGCTGGGGTTGCTCGGGCCGAACGGCGCGGGCAAGACCACGGCGGTGCGGACGCTGGCGACGCTGCTGGAACCCGATGGCGGCCGGGCGCGCGTCGCGGGCCACGACATCGCCAGGGAACCGAACGAGGTGCGCAGGCGGATCGGGCTCGCCGGCCAGCACGCGGCGGTGGACGAGCTGCTGACCGGCAGGGAGAACCTGGTCCTGATCGGCAGGCTGCTGCACCTGGGGCGCCGTCGCGCCCGCGCGCGGGCCGCCGAGCTGCTGGAGCGGTTCGAGCTGACCGAGGCCGCCGACCGCCCGCTGGGCACTTACTCCGGCGGGATGCGCCGCCGCCTGGACCTGGCGAGCTGCCTGGTCGGTGATCCGGCGGTGCTGTTCCTGGACGAACCGACCACCGGCCTCGACCCGGCCAGCCGGGCGACGCTGTGGGAGATGGTGCGGGAGCTGGTGCGCGACGGGGTCGCGGTGCTGCTGACCACCCAGTACCTGGAGGAGGCGGATCAGCTCGCGGACCGGATCGCGGTGATCTCCGCCGGTGAGGTCGTCGCCGACGGCACTCCCGACGAGCTCAAGCGCAAGGTCGGCGGCGAGTGGCTGGAGGTCGTCGTGTCCGCGCCGGAGCGGGCGGACGCAGCGCTGGCCGTGCTGCGGCCGGTGGCGGTGGAGGCTCCGCTGCTCGACGACGCGGACGGCCGGATCCGGCTGCGGCTGCGCGACGGGGTCGCGGGCCTGGAGCGGGCGGCGGGCGCGCTGCGGACCGCGGGGGTGGAGGTCAGCGACTTCGCGCTGCGCCGGCCGACGCTGGACGACGTGTTCTTCGACCTGGTGGGGCGCTCGGCGAAGTGATCCCGGTGCCCGACGGCGCCCTGGCGGTGTATCCGCCGGGGCGCCGTTTCGCGTTGCGCGGCAAGGAAAAGGCCTGATCAGGAGCGGTCCGGGGGAGTCGGGGAGACCCGCCTTTGACAGCGGCTAGGTCACGTGTCAGTCTGTTATTACAGATGAAGCACTGGGGATGATCGAAACTTCCCGGGACGAGTGCGACCGGCACGGACTGCGGGAGCGCTCCTCGTCCCGGTGAGCACCGCCGCGCCCCGCTCGGTGGCGCCCGTCGAACGACCGGCGCCGAGCACGTGAACACCGGGCGGAGCGCAGCGGAAAGAGCCCCGGACAGAGAAGGGATCCCGGTATGGTCGGCGCCTTGATCGTGCTGGTGGTCGTGGGGGGAATCTCGGTGAGCCTGGTGTCGTACTTCCGGTTGCAAGCGCACCGGGTCGACGCCGTGGCCAACGCCCACTACCGCACCTTCGTCGAACGATCCGTGGCGGAGCAGGCCGGGCTGCGGTTCCGGTTGGGTGAGCTCTCCGCCCGGGTGGAATCCGTGGAGCAGTTGTTGAGGAGCTACGAATGACCGCCGCAGGCAGCGCGCACCGGACGCACGGCAATCCCCTCCGGATGTTCTTCTCACCCGCCCCCTGGGCGGCGACCGGATACCTCGCCACCTACATCGTCACCGGCACCCTGCTGTTCTCCGTCGCGCTGACCGTGGTGCTCACCGCGGGCGTGCTGAGCATCGTCTGGGTCGGGCTCCCGCTGCTGGTGGCCGCCGCGGTCGTGGTGCGCGGCAGCGCCAACGTGGAGCGCTTCCGCGCGGCCCTGGTCACCGAGCCGATCCCGGCCGCCTACCGGGAGGTCGTCGGCAGCGGGCTGTTCGCCCAGCTCAAGACCCGCTGGGCGGACCCGGCGACGCTGCGGGACCTGGTCTACCTGGTGCTGCTCTACGTTCCGCTGCTGGTGCTGGACACCGTGGTGCTCGCGGTGTGGCTCGCCTTCGTCGGCATGATCACCGTGCCGCTGTGGTTCTGGTCGATCCCGCAGGACTTCGACGGCGGCACCACCGCCCACGGCGTGATGATCGGCTACCTGGAGCAGCCGCGGAATTCCTTCGGTGGCGGCGAATTCGGCATCTGGGTCGGCGACCTGCCGACCGCGCTCGGCGTCGCCGCGGTGTTCTTCGTGCTCAGCCTCGCGCTGTCCTACGTGGTCACCGGCGCGGCCCGGCTGCACGCCGGGATCGCCCGCGCCCTGCTCGCCCCGTACACCGACCCGCTGGCCCCGGCCAAGCGGACGCTCGACGAGGCCGGGCCGCTCTCCCGCTCGGCCGTCGACTGATCCGGCGCCGGGGGCAGACCCCCGGCGCACCCCCTCTCCGAGAACCGAACCGAGATCCGCCCCGCATGCGCCGAACCGCGGCGCACGCGCGGGGAGACGTGTCCGCGCAACATCCCGACCGGAGTGATGACGCGACCGCTCCGGCAGCTCGCCGGATAGGAGTTGAGCAACGTGCAGAAGCGATCCGTGACAGTGCGGATGGCCCGATGGAGCGCCACCCATCCGTGGAAGGCGATCGTCGGCTGGGTGGTCTTCGTGGCCGTCTGCGTCGTCGGCAGCGGCATCGCGGGAACGGTCGACGCCACCAGCGCCGACTACCGCATCGGCGAGGCCGGCCGTGCCGAGGCGCTGCTGGCCGAGGGCGGCATGACCGACCCCGTCGTGGAGAAGGTGCTGATCACCTCGCCGTCCGGCGGGCTCCCGCCCGAGGCCGGCGCGGCGGCGCGCGAGGTCTCCGACCGGATGCGGGCGCTGCCCGCGGTCGCCGAGGTCGGCGAACCGGCCCCCGCCCCCAGCGGCGACGCGCTGCTGGTCCAGGTGCGGATGCACGGCGACGACAAGCAGGCCCTGCCCGAGGTCGGCGCGCTGCTGGAGCAGACCGCCGCCGTGCAGCAGGCCCACCCGGACCTCAAGGTCGAGCAGACCGGCCAGGTCTCCATCGACCAGGGCATCGACGAGCAGCTAGGCGAGGACCTGGCGCTCGGCGAGAAGATCACCCTGCCGGTCACGGTGATCATCCTGCTGATGGTGTTCGGCTCGCTGCTCGGCGCCGGGGTGCCGGTGCTGCTGGCGCTGTCCTGCGTGGTCACGGCCATGTCGTTGTCCGCGCTGACCTCGCACCTCATCCCCGACGTGGGGACCGTCAAGAACATCATCCTGCTGCTCGGCATGGCCGTCGGCGTCGACTACTCGTTGTTCTACATCAAGCGGGAGCGCGAGGAACGGGCCCGCTCGGGCGGCAGGCTCTCGCACTTCGCGGCGATCGAGGTGGCGGCGGCGACCTCCGGGCACACCGTGGTCGTGTCCGGCATCGCGGTGATGGTGTCGATGGCCAGCCTCTACCTGGCCGGTGACGTCGTTTTCGCTTCGCTGGCAACGGGTTCGATCGCGGTGGTGCTGGTCGCGGTGATCAGCTCGCTGACCGTGCTGCCCGCGGTGCTGGCGAAGCTCGGACCGCGCATCGACCGCCCCAAGGTGCCGTTCTTCGGCAAGCTCGCCGAGCGGCAGGGCCCCGGCAAGTTCTGGCCCGCGATGCTGCGCCCGTCGATGCAGCGCCCCGGAGTGACCCTCGCGGTCTCCGCGCTGGCGATGCTGCTGCTGGCCGCCCCGGCGCTGACCATGCAGCTGGGCCTGCCGGGCAACAACACGCTGCCCAAGGGCATCCCCGGGATCCAGGTGAACGAGCGCCTGGTCCAGGAGTTCCCGGCCGAGGGCGCCTCGAACTTCGTCGCCGTCCGCTCCGACCCCGCGCACGCGGCGGCGGCCGGGCAGGCGCTGGGGCGGCTGGCCGAGCAGGCCCAGCAGGACCCGGCGATCACCCGCGCGGCCGACGCCCAGGTGCGCACCTCCGCCGACGGGCTCGTGCACACCGTGCAGCTCGGCATCCCGTACGCGACGGACTCCCCGGAGGCCGCGAACTCGCTGCAGCGGCTGCGCGAACTCGCCCCCGCCGAGCTCGGCGGTGTGCCGGGCACCGAGTTCGCCGTCGGCGGCGGCGTGGCCCGCAACGTCGACACCGCCGGGCACCAGTCCGAGACGCTGCCCGGCGTGGTCGCCTTCGTGCTGCTGCTGACCTTCGTGATGATGCTGATCTCGTTCCGCTCGGCGGTGCTGGCGGCGATGTCGATCGTGCTGAACCTGCTGTCCGCGGGCGCCACCTTCGGCGTGCTGGTGCTGGTCTTCCAGAGCAGCTGGGCGGAGGGGCTGCTGGGCTTCGAGTCCGGCGGGTTCATCGTCTCGCGGGTGCCGCTGTTCCTGTTCGTGATCCTGTTCGGACTGTCGATGGACTACCACGTCTTCGTGGTCAGCCGGATCAGGGAAGCGGTGCGGCGCGGCCTGCCGACCTCGAAGGCGGTGCACGAGGGGATCACGTCCTCCGCGGGGGTCGTCACCAGCGCGGCGATCGTGATGGTCTCGGTGTTCCTGAGCTTCGTGTTCACCGGCCTGCCGGAGATGAAGCAGCTCGGGCTCGGACTGGCCGTGGCCGTCCTGCTGGACGCCTTCGTGATCCGCGTGCTGGTGCTGCCCTCGCTGATGGTGCTGCTCGGCGAGCGCACCTGGTGGCCCGCCCGGATCCGGTCGCCGCGCGGCGGTCGCGACCAGGACCGGGAAGCGGTCTCCGCCGCGGCGAGGTGAGGCCGGGCGGTGCCCCGGCGAACGCGCCGGGGCACCGCGTCCGCCGCGCAGGGCGGATGCGGCGAATCACGTATCTTGGCGTCGCCGGGATCGATGTCCGAAAGTGAGGAGGAGGGGTCGTGAACAGCGAAGAACTGCTGGCCCTGCTCTCCGCGATCGGGCACACCCAGCGGCTGCGGATCATCGCCGGGTTGTCGGACGGGCGGGTGCACGTGAGCGAACTCGCCCGCAGGCTCCGGCTGTCCCGCCCGCTGCTCTACATGCACCTGGAACGTCTGGAAGGTGCGGGCTTGGTCACCGGTAAGCTCGAACTCTCCTCGGACGGCAAGGCGATGAAGTACTTCGAGCTGGTGCCGTTCGAGCTGGACTTGACGGTGGACACGGTCCTCGCCGCGCTCCGCGCGGACGAGGAAGAGGACCACTGACCGCTCGCCCGCAGGCGCGAGCGGTCGACCCTGGGGAGGAAATCTCGACATGTCCGGAGCGTTCGTGGCCATCCTGATCGTGCTGATCGTCGTGGTCGGCATCACGGTCAGCGTCAGCGCGTACTTCCGCCTGCAACGGCATCGCGCCGACGCCGTGGCGATGGCCGCGTACCGGAAGCTCGCCGAGGAGGCCGTGGCGAAGCAGGATTCGCTGCGGGAGGAGATCGCTGAGCTCAGCGGGCGGATCGCGGAGGTCGAGCGGCTGCTCAAGAGCATCGACTGACCCGGTCACCGCCGGCGACGAGTCCGCCGCCCGGCCGTTCCCGGAATTCGGGCGCGGCCGGGCGGTTTCGCGTTTCCGGGGCTCGATCAGGCGCTCTCGGCCGCGGCCGCGCGGCCCGCCTGCCTGCCGGAGAACAGGCAGCCGCCGAGGAACGTCCCTTCCAGGGCGCGGTAGCCGTGGAAACCTCCGCCGCCGAAGCCGGACACCTCGCCCGCCGCGTAGAGGCCCGGGATCGGCCGCCCCGCCGAGTCGAGGACGCGACCGGACAGATCCGTCTGCAGCCCGCCGAGGGTCTTGCGGGTGAGGATGTTCATCCGGATCGCGATCAGCGGTCCCGCCGCCGGGTCGAGGATCTTGTGCAGCGGCGTGGTCCGGGCGAGGCTGTCGCCGGAGTACGCCAGCGAGTTGCGGATGCCCATCACCTGGGTGTCCTTGGTGAACGGGTTGTCGACCTGCTGGTCCCGGGCGGTGATCTGCCTGCCGAGGGCGTCCGCGTCGACCAGGTCCGAGCCCACCAGCGCGTTCATGCCCTTGACGAGCTCGGCGAGGTCGTCGGCGATGACGAAGTCCTCCCCGTCGTCCATGAACGCCTTGACCGGGGGCGGGGTGTCGTGGAACAGGCGCCCGGCCAGGTAGGCGGCGAGGTCCTTGCGGGTGAGCTCCGGGTTCTGCTCCGAACCGGAGAGGACGAACTCCTTGTCGATGATCCGCTTGTTCAGCACGAACCAGGAGTGGTCGTGCCCGGTGCGCGTGATCATTTCGAGGGTGCCGAGTGTGTCGTAGCTCGGGATGCCCGGATTGGGGAAGCGGCTTCCCTCGGCGTCGAACCACATCGAGGACGGGGCGGCGAGGACGCGGATCCCGTGGTCGGGCCAGATCGGCGAGTGGTTGATCAGGCCCTCGGTGTAGTGCCACATGCGGTCGCGGTTGACCAGGCGGGCGCCCGCGGCCTCGGTGATGCCGAGCATCCGCCCGTCCACGTGGGCGGGCACCCCCGTGATGAGGCGGGCCGGTGGTTTCCCGAGGTAGGACGGCCAGTTCTCGCGCACGAGGTCGTGGTTGGCGCCGATGCCGCCCGCGGTGACGATGACGATGGGGGCGCGCAGCTCGAAGTCGCCCACCTTGGTGCGCGAGCTCGGCGTGCCGCGCTCGGCGTCGCTGGGTTCCAGCACGCTGCCGCGCACGCCGTCGACGACGCCGCCGGTCGTGCTGAGCGAGTCGACCTGGTGGCGGAACCGGAACGCGACCTTCCCGGCTTCGGCCGCCTCGCGCACGAGCTTCTCGAACGGTTCCATGACGCCGGGCCCGGTGCCCAGGGTCAGGTGGAAGCGGGGCACTGAGTTGCCCGGACCGTCGGCCATCTGCCCGCCGCGTTCCGCCCAGCCGACGATCGGCACCCAGGTCATGCCCAAGCCGGACAGCCAGGACCGCTTCTCCTCCGCGGCGAACTGCAGGTACGCCTCCGCCCAGCGCGCTCCCCAGTGGTCCTCGCCCAGCGGGTCGTCGACGCCGCGGTCGAAACCGGCGTTGGAGAACCAGTCGGCCCGCGCCAGCTCCAAGGAGTCCTTGATGCCCGCGGCGCGCTGTTCGACGGAGTCGATGAAGAACAGCCCGCCCAGCGACCAGAACGCCTGCCCGCCCAGGCTCGCCTCGGGTTCCTGGTCCACCAGCAGCACCCGTCGTCCCGCGGCGACCAGCTCCGAGGTCGCCACCAGCCCGGCGAGGCCTGCTCCGACGACGATGGCGTCGGCCTCGGTGCCGGCGGCGGCACCGGCGGAGCCGGGGGACATGCCGAGGCCGGCCACCGCTCCGGTCGCGGCGAACGCGCTCCCGGCGGCCAGGACGTCGCGACGGCTGATACCTCGGTCTTCTGACGAACTCATCGTCGAGTCCTCCACATCGGCGTGAACGGGCTCCCGCGTGCGATCGCGACGTCCCGCGGCAGGCTCCGCACCGCCTCGTCGGAGTGCGGGCGAGCGCGGCCACCGGGGTCGGACGCGACGCCGGCTCCCACTTGCTACTGGAAAGTAGCAATCTTCGGCGGGCCGGTGCGTCTGCTGAATGGCGGGACCGCGCGCTGCTCCCGCGGCGCCGGTCAGCGCTCCGGGGCGAGGCCGCGGTGCGGTGCGGCGGCGTCCAGCCGTGCGTAGGCCTCGTGCGACGCGGTGAGCAGCGACTCGGTCGGCAGCAGCGCCGGGCGGATCTCGCCCGCCGCCAGCTCGTAGGCCTCGTGCAGCTCGACCAGCGCGCCGCGCAGCGCGGGCGGGTGGACCGGCTCCGCCGCGCTGAGCGTGCGCACGCGGGCCAGCGCCGTGTGCACCCGGGAGAGCCACGCGCGGTTCGGCAGCAGCCAGGAGATGCCGACGGCCACCGCCGCGCCCAGCAACGTCGCCCAGAACCGGTGGGAGGCGAGCACCGCCGGATCCGCCGGGGCGCCCAGCGCGCTCACGAGCAGCGCGACCGGCGTCGCGAACAGCAGGCCCAGCGCGTAGTTGAGGGTCACCGTCATCTCCGCGCCCCACTGCAGCAGCACCAGCGCGACCAGCAGCACCCACACCGCCGGGTGCGCGGAGAGCACGGCCACCCCGATCAGCACGCCGGCCACCGTGCCGGACACGCGCTGCACCATGCGCGGTACGGACGTCGCGGTGCTCGTCGCCTGCAGCACGGACACCGCGGACACCGCCGCCCAGTAGGCGTGGCCGATGCCGAGCAGGTCGGCGACGCCACCGGCGAGCAGCGCGGCCACGAAGACGCGGGCGGCGTAGGGCAGCAGCCAGGAACCGGCGCGCCGCGGGCGCACGGCCGCGCGCAGCACCTCGCGGATGATCCGCCAGCGGGACGCCGGGATGGGGGCGCGGACGTCGGCCGAACCCGCCGGGCGCAGCTCGGGGACCGCATCGCCCGCGCGGATCGCGGTCGCGGCGGTGCGCACGTCCTCGGCGGTGATCGCGGGAGCGTCCGGGCCGAGCAGCACCTCGCTCGCGTCCACGGCGCGGACCAGGCCCCGGTGCGCGGGGGAGTCGCGGTGCCGCCTGCCGACGAGCGCGACGCTGTGCCACGCCGACTCCACCGCCACCGCGGCCTGGTGCCGCGCCGCCAGGTCGGAGCGAGCCACCAGCGCGGTCGCGGTCGCGTCCAGCGCCGCCGCCACCGCCCGGCGCTGTGGCGCCAGGCCGATGACCGCCGCTCCGGTGACGTTGACGATCCAGGCGAACGCCGCGCACAGCGCCGCCGCCGCGAGGTGCGGCCCGAGGTCGGCGGCGACCAGCGGCAGGTGCGCGCACGCGCCGACGGCGAATGCGAAGATCAGCCCGCCGGGCGGACCGACCTTGACGGCCGCGCAGAGCACGGTGGCCGCGGCGCCGACCAGCGCGGTGGCCGCCAGCGCCACCGCCTCGTGCCACGGGGTGCCACCCGCGAACACGGCGATCACGTCGCCCACGGCCACGGCGAGCACCATGCCGACCGCCACCGCGCCCAGCGTCCTGGCGTGCCGGTAGTAGGGCTCGGTGCGGCCGTAGACGCTGCTCAACGCGCCGAACACGGCGCCGGGCAGCAGGTCTAGCCGGTCGATGAGCAGCAGCACGGCCAGCGGGACCGCCAGTGCCAGCAGGGCGCGGGCGGCGGGCCAGAGGAAGGGGCCGTTCCGGCGGAGCCGGAACGTGTCCCGAAGGTTGCGGGTCAGGACGGTTCCGGTCACCTGGGCAGTGTAGAGAAAATAGTTTACTAGTGAAACGATGGTGAGATGAAGCGGACACCGGATCTCATCGACGCGGCCCGGTCGCAGTGGGGCGAGGCGCGCCCGGACGTGGACACGACCAGCATCGACGTGATCGGGCGGGTGCTGCGCGCGGCGGCGGTGCTGCGGCGGCGGCTGGACGCGACGATCGCCGAGGGCGGCCTCAACCGCGCGGAGTTCGACCTGCTGTGCGCGTTGCGCCGCGGCGGTACGGCGGTCACCCCGGGGCGGCTCAACGAGCTGACCGTCTCCTCCGGCGCGGCGACCACGAAGCGGCTCCGCGAGCTCACCGAGCGCGGGCTGCTGGAGCGCTCCACGGATCAGCGCGATCGGCGCAGCGCGCGAGTGCAGCTCACCGAGCGGGGGGAGCGGCTCATCGACGGGTTGTTCCCGCAGGTCATGGATGCCGAGCAGGCGCTGCTGGCGGGGTTGAGCGCGCGGCAGCGGGAGTCGCTGGCGGGCGGACTCGCCGACCTGCTGCGCGCGGTGGAGGGTCCGGGCGAAGCGCGCTGACGGTCGCTCCTGCGGACGAGCAGGGACACATGCACCGTCAGCGAAAGAAAATCTTTCGTGAAGACCGGCATCTGGAGGAAAAATATTGTGATCTTGTCTGCGTGATGGTCATAATTTTTCGTGAACAGTGACGGCGCCACCGCGACCGCACTACGCACGAGGAGGCTGACATGACCGCACAGCAGGAAGCCGTTCTCGACCAGCCCACCACCGCGACCACCGAGGCCGAGCAGGCGGTGCCCGCGCTCCGCGCGCAGGTCACCGGTGACCTGCTGGACATCGTCGTCGACCTCGACTCCGGGCACGGCTGCCGCCTGCGCGACCTGCGCGACGGCACCGAATACCTCGACATGACGATGTTCTTCAGCTCCGCGCCGCTCGGCCACGGCCACCCCGGCCTGCGCGAACCCGAGTTCGAGGCCGCGCTGGTGCGGACCTCGCGGGTCAAGCCGGCCAACCCGGACTTCGCCACCGTCGAACAAGCCCGGTTCGCCGAGACCTTCCGCCGCGTCGCGGGCGTGCCGGAGCTGCCGCTGCTGTTCCTCATCGACGGCGGCACGCTCGCCGTGGAGAACGCGCTCAAGGTCGCCTTCGACTGGAAGACCAAGCACAACGCCCGCCAGGGCATCGGCGTCCGCGGCAGCAAGGTCCTGCACCTGGAGCGCGCCTTCCACGGCCGCAGCGGATACACGTTGTCGCTGACCAACACCGATCCGGCGAAGATCCGCGACTACCCGATGTTCGACTGGCCGCGCATCCCCAGCCCCGCGATCGAACCCGGCCCGCGCTGGGACGACCCGGAGCTGCTGGCGGAGGAGCGCGTCGCGCTCGACGCCGCCGAGGCCGCGCTGCGCCGGTACGGAGCCGAGATCGCCTGCTTCGTGTACGAGCCGATCCAGGGCGAGGGTGGTGACCGGCACCTGCGGCCGCGATTCCTCACCGCCGTGCAGGAGCTCTGCCGCGAGCACGACGTGCTCACCGTCGCCGACGAGGTGCAGACCGGCGCGCTGACCGGCGCGGTGTGGGCGCACCGGGAACTCGGGCTGGAACCGGACCTGGTGGCGTTCGGCAAGCGGCTGCAGGTGTGCGGGGTCATGGGCGGGCGCCGGGTGCTCGACATCGCCGACAACGCGTTCCGCGAGCCGAGCCGGATCAGCTCCACCTGGGGCGGATCGCTGGTGGACATGGTGCGGGCCACCCGGATCTTGGAGATCGTCGAACAGGACGGCTTGTTCGAGCACAGCCGCCGGATGGGCGAGCTGCTGCTCGGCGAGCTCGGCGCGCTCGCCGCCGAGTTCCCGGAGGTGATCCGCTCGGCGCGCGGACGCGGCCTGATGTGCGCGGTGAGCTTCCTCGAACCGGCTCGGCGGGACGCGGCGCTCGCCGTGGCGCGGGATCGGCACCGGACGCTGTTCCTGCCGTCCGGCCCCGACTCGCTGCGCTTCCGCCCGTCCCTGTCGGTGTCGCCGGAGGAGATCACCGAAGCCGTGGCCGCCCTGCGCGCCACGCTGACCGAACTCTCCTGACCCGCACCGCGACGACGTGCGCGGACCGCCCGGCCGCCGGGCGGTCCGCTGCACGCTCAGCCGGGGCGGGTCAACGCCAGGAGGGGAGCCAGAGCTCCGCCTGCCAGTGCTCCTGGGTGATCAGCGCGCCGTTCAGGATCGGCCACAGCCACACGAAGTTCGCCACCACGATGCCCACGTACAGCGCGACCACCAGCAACCCCGTCTTGCGGCGCTCGGTGTGCTCCTGGGCCGCGCCGAGGATCTCCCCCAGGACGAGCACGATCCCCAGCACCAGGAACGGCGCCATCGGCGTCGCGTAGAAGTAGTACATCTGCCGGTCCAGGTTGATGAACCACGGCAGGTACCCGGCGCCGTACGCGACGAGCACCGCCGTGTAGCGCCAGTCCAGCCGGCTCGTCGCGCGCCACACGGCCCACGCCGCCACCGGCAGCGCGAGCCACCACATGGCGGGCGTGCCCAGCAGCATCGTGGCCTGCACGCAATTGGACTCGCCGCAGCCGGTCAGCCCCGACTCGTAGTAGTAGAGCATCGGGCGCATGCCCATCGGCCACGCCCACGGCTTGGACTCCCACGGGTGCGGGTTGTTGCCGGTGTCCAGGTGGGTGTGGAAGTCCAGCACGTTGAGCTGGTAGAACAGCAGCGATCGCAGCGGATCGGGCAGGAAGTTCAGCCCCACGTCCTCGGAGATGATCGCCGCGTGCCGGTCCGTCGCCGTCTCGCTGGCGAACCAGTTCGCCCACGTCGCGAAGTACACCGCGATCGGCAGCACCAGCAGCGAGCCCAGTGCGGGCACCGTGTCCCGCAGCAGCGCGCCGACCCACGGCCGCTCCACCCCGGCGGTGCGCCGGGACAGCGCGTCCCAGAGCACGCTGAGCAGGCCGAAGGCCATGATGTAGTAGATGCCGTTCCACTTGACCCCGCAGGTCAGGCCCAACGACAACCCGGCGGCGAAGCGCCACCAGCGAAAGCCCATCCGCGGGCCCCACCTGCTGTCGCCGATGCGTCCTTCGGCGACGACCACGGCCAGCCGGGCCCGCATCTGATCGCGGTCGACCAGCAGCAGCGCGAACGCCGCCAGCACGAACAGCGCCTGGAAGATGTCGAGCATCCCGACGCGCGACTGCACGTGGCTGAGCCCGTCGCAGATCAGCAGCACCCCGGCGAGCGCGCCGAGCAGCGTGGACCGGGTGAGCCTGCGCGCGATGCGCACCAGCAGCACCACCATGACCGTGCCCGCCAGCGCCGCCGCGATGCGCCAGCTCCACGGGCTGTAGCCGAAGATCCACTCGCCGAGGGCGATCAGCTGCTTGCCGACCGGGGGGTGCGCGACGACCTCGTAGCCGGGGTTGTCCTCGTAGCCGCCGTTGCGCAGCATCTGCCACGCCTGGATGGCGTAGTACTTCTCGTCGAAGACCGGAGTGCCCTTGTCCGTGGCGCGCCCGAGGTCCCAGATCCGGACCACGCCCGCGATCAGCCCGATGACCAAGGTGATGATCCAGCTGCGCAGCCGGTCCGACGGCATCTTCGGGGCGAGCAGCGCTCGGGGGTCCCAGGAGCCGGGTTCGGCGGCGGGGGGAGTGCGGCCGGGCCCGACCATGTTCTCGGCTTGGCCGCCGGCGGAGTTCGGCACGAGCACGCTCACACCTGAATCGTAGGGTTGAGCTCATGGACCTCGAATCCGGATCGGGCACGTTGGTGCTCGCCGCGACTCCGCTCGGCGACGCCCGCGACGCGTCGGCTCGGTTGATCGACGCCTTGGGCTCGGCCGCGATCATCGCCGCCGAGGACACCCGCCGGGTGCGTGCGCTGGCGACTTCGCTGGGGGTGAGCCCGTCCGGGAAGATCGTGAGCTACTACGAGGACGTCGAGGCGGCCCGCACCCCGCGACTGCTGGAGGCGCTCCGGGACGGCCGCGACGTGCTGCTGGTGACCGACGCGGGCATGCCGAGCGTGTCCGACCCCGGCTACCGGCTCGTGTCGGCCTGCGCGGCCGACGGGCTCGCGGTGACCTGCCTGCCCGGCCCGTCCGCGGTGACGACGGCGCTCGCGGTGTCCGGGCTGGCCTCGGACCGGTTCTGCTTCGAAGGCTTCCCGCCGCGCAAGTCCGGGGAGCGGCGCCGCTGGTTCGGGCGCCTCGTGGCCGAGCAGCGGACCTGCGTGTTCTTCGAATCGCCGCGCAGGCTCGGCGACACCCTGGCGGACGCGGTGGAGGTGCTCGGCGCGGATCGCGCGGCCGTGGTGTGCCGGGAGCTGACGAAGACCTACGAGGAGGTGCGCCGCGGCGACCTCGGGTCGCTGGCGGAGTGGGCGACCGGCGAAGTGCGCGGCGAGATCACCGTGGTCGTCGCGGGCGCGGTGCCCGTCTCGCAGGACCCGGCCGACCTCGTTCCGCAGGTGGAGGAGCGCGCGGCGGACGGCATGCGCTTGAAGGACGCCGTCGCCGAGGTCGCCGAACTCAGCGGAGCCCGCAAGAACGACCTGTACACAGCAGTCCTCGCCTCCCGGCAGTGAGTTCTTGGTCCCGGCCTGCGTAGGGGTCGGGTGGCGGAACCTCAGCTGCTTCCTCGCTGCGGGATCATTTTTCCAAGTGGCTCCGCCACGAGGAAAAATGCTGTCCTCGCGAGGAAGCAGCTGAGAACCCGCGGGTGGTCACCTTGCTCAAGCCGGTCACTGCTCAGCGGCTTCGCCGCTGACAAGACACGAGAGACACGTGGGACGTGGGTGTTGCTCGGGGTGGATGAGCGCACCGGGTGGGGCCGGAGAACGTAGCGTTTCGGGCATGGTTCGGGTCATCGGGACTACCAAGCTGGCGGCGATCACGGGGGCGGAGTCGCGGAACGCGGGCTCCGGGGTCACCGCGACCGATCTCGGCATCCTGTGGGACGACGGGCGCGGTGGCGTGCTGGCCGCGTTCGGCGACACCTACGGCGACCGCTGGGGCGGCAACGGCGCGGGGCCGAAGCGCGCGGACTGGCGGTACAACGTGCTCGCCCGGTCCACCGACACCGATCTCGACTCCGGTCTCGCCTTCGACTGGGTCGTGCGGCGCGCGGACGGCTCGGCGGGCCAGTTCCTGCCCGGCGACCGCACCGGGACGCGCGAGCACACCGTGATCCCCACCGCGGGCATCGCCATCGGACGGCGCAACTACGTGCACTACATGTCCGTGCGGCGCTGGGGGATGCCCGGTGTGTGGCACACCAACTACGGCGCGCTGGCCTACTCCGACGACGGCGGGCGGAGCTGGACGAAGTCGCCCACGGCGGTCTGGCGCAACCACGGGCAGCGGTTCCTGAGCCGGTTCCGCCGCCGCGACCAGGGCGGGCACCCGTTCCAGCTGATCGCGTTCGCCGGAGTCGTCGACGGTCGCGTGCACCTGCTGGGGACGCCGAGCGGGCGCTTCGGCGCCGGGCAGCTCGCGCGGGTCGGCGCGGACGACCTGCTGGAGCCGGCGGCCTACGAGTACTGGACGGCGCGGGGCTGGGCCGCGGATCCGCACGAGGCGCTGCCCGTGCTCGGCGCCCCCGTCGCGGAGCTGTCCGTGCAGTTCAACGAGCACTTCGGCCGCTGGTTCGCGGTGCACCTGGACGAGCGTCGCGCCGCGATCGTGCTGCGCACCGCGGATCGGCTCACCGGGCCGTGGTCGGCCGGGCAGGTGCTGGCGGCGGGCTCGCGGTTCCCGGCGCTCTACGGCGGATTCCAGCACCCGTGGGCGGCGGACCGCGCTGCGGTCTACTTCACGATGACCCAGTGGCGGCCGTACAACGTGTCCTTCCTGCGCGCCGACCTGGCGTGATGCCCGTTCCCGGAGGCCTCTCGCGGGGACCGTAGGCTCGGAATCGCCGGTGGCGGCGCCCGGCCGGGACCGCGTCGGCAGGAGTGCGGCACGGAACGGGGCCCGCGCGGCCCGCGAGGGGTGAACGGTGAGCAAGAAGGACAAGAAGGAACGACCGCCGATGCCGGAGGCGCTGCCCGCGCCCGCGGTGGACGCGCACACCCACCTCGACGCGTGCGGCGCGAAGACGGCCGAGGACGTGCGGGAACTGGTGGATCGCGCGCACGCGGCCGGGATCACCAGGGTGGTCACGGTCGCCGACGACATCGAAGCCGCGAACTGGGCCGCCGAAGCGGCCACGTGGGACGACCGGGTGTTCGCGGCGGTCGCGCTGCACCCGACCAGGGCCAAGGACTTCACCGACGCGGACCGGCGAGTGCTGGAGGAACTGGCGGAGCGGCCCCGGGTCGTCGCCATCGGCGAGACCGGGCTGGACTACTACTGGGACTTCTCGCCGCCGGAACCGCAGCACGAGGCGTTCCGCTGGCACATCGACCTGGCCAAGCGCACCGGCAAGCCGCTGATGATCCACGACCGGGACGCGCACGAGGACATCCTGCGCATCCTGACCGAGGAGGGCTCCCCGGAGACGGTGATCTTCCACTGCTTCTCCGGCGACGCCGAGTTCGCCCGCGCCTGCGTGGACCGCGGCTACGTGCTCTCGTTCGCCGGCACCGCGACCTTCCGCAACGCCAACGCCGTCGGCCTGCGCGAAGCGGCCCGGCTGGTCCCGGTGGAGCAGATGCTGATCGAGACCGACGCGCCGTTCCTCACCCCGCACCCGTTCCGCGGCCGGCCGAACGAGCCGTACTGCGCCAATTACACCCTTCGGGACCTGGCGGAGCTGCGCGGCGCGGATCTCGCTGAACTGATCGTGGCCACGACCGCCACGGCCGAGCGGGTCTTTCGCCTCGATCAGGTAGCAGCCTCCTGACCTGCTCTGACTGAGCGTGTTGTGTTATTGCGCCGAACACGCGCACTGACTTGCGGTCACCTCCCGGCGACCTAGCGTCCCCTCCGGAAGCCGGGAGGGGACGCACTCGGCGATCGGCCACAGTGGACCGGGAGGTTCGCGGCGAGGCCGGGGCCTCTGCCCGGAAGCACGGCAGTCAGGACCTGTATGCGCATCCGTGGCATCACCAGGATCGGAATCGCCGCTGTGATCACGTTGTGCGGCGCTCCACTCGCCACCGCCGCTCCCGCGGCGAACGGCCCGGGACTCGAGCCGGAGACTCGTTCCGGCTCGGTGTGGGACCGGCTCGCGCACTGCGAATCCGGCGGCGACTGGGCCACCAACAGCGGCAACGGCTACTACGGAGGTCTCCAGTTCGACCGCCGCACGTGGTCCGCGTACGGCGGCGGAGCCTTCGCCGGCCTCCCGCACCAGGCGTCGCGCGATCAGCAGATCTCGGTGGCGAGCTCGCTGCGCGAGGACCGCGGCGGCTACGGCGCTTGGCCGTCCTGCGCCCGCAAGCTCGGGCTGCCGCGCTGAGCGGTGCGCCACCCCGGCCCCGAGACCGCTCGACAGTGTGAGCAAGTGACGTTCGTCATCACCCTGCGCATCCGAGTGGCCGGTGTCGACCCCGACGCGGACGGCGGGAGATGACCGCGCTCTTCCGCCGTCCGTGCCCCAACCCCCCGTCGACGAGGTCGATCAGGCCCCGAGATCCCCTGGCCCCGTGATCCGCTCACCAGGAACGACCGTGATGTCCACATCGGACTGATCCGTGGATTTGCATGATCGGCTGAGAAACCGTTGGGGTAGTGGGAAAATGGGGATCGGACCGCGCCGGATCTCAC
The DNA here is from genome assembly GCF_014203325.1 of Saccharopolyspora gloriosae. NCBI lineage: Bacteria > Bacillati > Actinomycetota > Actinomycetes > Pseudonocardiales > Pseudonocardiaceae > Saccharopolyspora > Saccharopolyspora gloriosae. The sequence continues at coordinate 359,508 of NZ_JACHIV010000001.1, forward strand.
TGTTCGATCACTGACGGTGCTCGGTTGCGCGGCATTTCGGCGTAACCCAGGTCACAGAGCAGGGTGGCCCCTTGGCGGGCCCGCTCGATCACGCTAGAGTCTCGGCCTCGTAACCGATGACAACGAAGTCACGGAAACGCCCGCTAGTCGCCGCCGGGTACGTCGGGGAAGTCGGTGCCACCGATCGGGCTGGGAACGAGACCAGCACGCATCAGGTATCGGCTGAAAAGGCGCTTGGCTACGGGAGTCGGATACGGAAACGAAGCACGAAGTCGCGTAGCGGCAGGTGAAGGAGTTCGTGGACAGGCATGTTCGGCGAACTCCCCATGATCACCCGCGCGCTGCGGGCGGCTTCTCGCTTTCGAGAGGTAGCGACCCTGTGAACGGACGAGGCATCCCCGGTGCCCACGGCAGTACTGCTTACAGCGATCGATCGCTGGGCGGTGCAGGCCAGGATCACGGCTATTGGGCCGAATCCTTCAACGCGTCAACGGACTGGTTCAGCCCGGTGAGCTCGGAGCAGCAGACCGCGGTCGGCCTGCTCGATCGCGAGAGCGACACCGAGATCACGGCGGAGCAGCCGTTCGCCCCCATCACCGGCCGGTACCCGGCCCAGGACCACCCGAGCTTCCCGCCCGGCGCGCTGGAGATCACGCCGGACGACGTGCTCGAGGCGCTCGGTCCGCAGGCCGACGAGATGCTCGCGACGGCCGACATCGACGTCGAGGAGCTCATCCGGCTCGTCAACGCCGAGACCGTGGTGATGCCGCCGCTGGTCCTGCCGGACGAGCCCGAGGGCGCGACCGCACCGTCCCCCGAGGTCGTCGAGGCGATCACCACGTGGAAGCAGCGCTTCCTCAAGGGCGCGGTCGCCGCGGTCATCCTCACCCTGACCGGCACCGGCGGCGCCGCGGCGGCGATGGACAAGTCCGTCACCGTCGAGGTCGACGGCAAGGAACGCCAGGTCAACACCTACGAGTCGACCGTCGGCGAAGTCCTCGAGGACGAGGGCATCAGCATCGGCGAGCACGACGCGCTGAGCCCCTCCCCGCAGTCCAAGGTCGGGCACAACGACACGATCACCCTCGACCGCGGGCGTCTGCTGAAGATGACCGTCGACGGTGAGCAGCGCGAGGAATGGGTCCGGTCGGTGACCGTCGGCCAGGCGCTGCGCCAGCTCGGCGTCGCCGACGACGGCGCCTGGGTCTCCTCGGCGCGCAGCATGGCCGTGCCCGAGCAGGGCATGGACCTCACGGTCAAGACCGCCAAGGACATCACCATCACCGATGGTGCCGGTGAGCCGCGGCAGCTGACCACCACCGCGGTGACCGTCGACGAGCTGGCCAAGGAGCAGAACCTCCAGCTCGGGCCGGAAGACCACATCACGCCCGGCGGCGACCAGAAGATCACCAGCGGCGCGCAGGTCCAGATCGTCCGCACCGGCAGCACCGTGGTGAACGTGACCATGCCGATCGAGCCACCGGTCAAGGAGATCGAGGACGACTCGATGCTCAAGGGCGAGGAGAAGGTCGAGGACCCGGGCGCGCCCGGCGAGAAGATCGTCTTCACTCGCGTGAGCACTCGCAACGGCGAGGAGACCGGCCGCGAAGCGGTGGGCGAGAAGGTCACCAAGGAAGCCAAGGAGAAGGTCGTCCGGGTCGGCACCAAGCAGCCGCCGAACGGCGCCGTCTGGGACAAGCTGGTCCAGTGCGAGGCCGGCGGCAACTGGGCGATCAACACCGGCAACGGCTACTACGGCGGCCTGCAGTTCGACAAGAGCACCTGGGACGCCTACGGCGGCGACCAGTACGCGGCCTACCCGCACCAGGCCAGCCGCGAGCAGCAGATCTCGGTCGCGACCAAGGTCCGCGACGCCCGCGGCGGCAGCTACGGCGCCTGGCCGGGCTGCTCCTCGAAGCTCGGCCTCTGATCCAAGAGACCCCCCCGATCGGCCACCGGCACCCCACCGGTGGCCGATCGTCTTTTAGCCCCAGGCAGCCGTGGGCGGCGAAGCCGTGCCGTGGGCTGCGAAGCAAGCCTGCCTTGCGGCCGAAGGCCGTGCCTGTATGTGCGAAGCACATAGCCCACGTCGAAAAGACGACCACCGGCGGGTTCTCAGGTGTCTTCTCGCGAGGACGGCTTTTTCCCTCGTGGCGGAGCCACTTGGGAAAAAGATCCCGCAGCGAGAAGACACCTGAGGTTCCGCTACCCGCCCCACTACGCAGCTCAAGCGGAAGCCCCGAGTAACTTCTCACCCGTGGAACAGCACGCGAATAGGGCGCGGTTGCTTGGGCCGGCCGATGTTCGCCGGCTGGCCGAGGAGCTGGGGATCCGCCCGACGAAACGACTCGGGCAGAACTTCGTGCACGACCCGAACACGGTCCGCCGCATCGTGGGCGCCGCCGAGCTCACCGCCGATGACGTGGTGCTGGAGGTCGGTCCGGGGCTGGGGTCGTTGACGCTGGCGCTGTTGCCCGCGGCGGCGGGCGTGGTCGCGGTGGAGATCGATCCGGTGCTGGCGGAGCGGTTGCCGCGTACCGCCGCCGAGTTCGCCCCGGACCACCAGGGCGAGTTGCGGGTGCTGGAGGCCGACGCGCTGCGCGTGCGCGGCGCGGACTTCGCGGAGCGTCCGCCGACGGCGCTGGTCGCGAACCTGCCGTACAACGTGGCGGTGCCGGTGGTGCTGCACCTGCTGGCCGAGCTGCCGTCGTTGCGCACCGGTCTGGTGATGGTGCAGTCGGAGGTCGCGGATCGGCTGGCGGCGAAACCCGGCAACCGGACTTACGGCGTGCCGAGCGCGAAGGCCGCGTGGTTCGCCGACGTGCGCCGCGCGGGGCCGGTGCCGCGCACCGTGTTCTGGCCGGTGCCGAACGTGGATTCCGGGCTGGTGTCGTTCACCCGGATCGATCCGCCGTCGGCGGCGCCGCGCGCGCAGGTGTTCGCGGCGATCGACGCCGCGTTCGCGCAGCGGCGCAAGACGCTGCGGGCGGCGCTGTCCGGCTGGGCCGGGTCGGCGGCGCGTGCGGAGCAGGTGCTGCGGGCTGCCGGGGTGGAGCCGACGACGCGGGGCGAGCAGCTCTCGGTGGCGGATTTCGCCCGGGTGGCCGATGCCGCCGCCCAGCTGGTGCGCTGAGTTCGCACCTGAACGCGCGGCGTTGCCCGAGCTTCGACCGAACGGGTCCAAAAGCGTTGCGATGCTCACATATGGTCACTGGAATAGTTGGGTTGATCAAGAATCCCTGCTCGTGAGGGGGATGTGATTTGTCAAACGATTCCACATGGTGACCGTCCGCAGCTTGCATTCGCCGACACCCCTGCGTTCTACTATGCGGGAAATCCATCCCGAGCGGCTGAGAGACCTGGCTCCACGACGCCGCAGCAACCACTCCACGAGTGAGCAGGTGCTAACGCCAGGGTCGATGGAGTTGTGGTGTCTGAAACTCTGCTCGAAGGCGAACGCGCGCCCCGGACCAGCCGTCGGCGTGCCCGCGGTGGTCGCGCCCGGACCGGATCCGGCCCGCACGGCCTCGCGCTGACCCAACGCCGAGTGATCGATCACGGACGCCGCACCACGACGGCCTGTCGCCGCGTCCGCTGACGACCGAAGTCGTCGCAGCCCCTTCCCCAGCCTTTCTGTTCCTCCTTCCCGGCCGATGCGGCATGCCCGCCGGTCCGGCGTGAGCTGATGCGGAGCGATCGTGATCACAGTCGAGAACCTCACCAAATCCTTCCGGCACGACCAGTCGAGTCGAGCCGACGTCGTCGCGCTCGACAACGTCTCGCTGGAGGTCCCCGCCGGTGCCGTGTGCGGCGTCGTCGGCCCCAGCGGAGCGGGAAAGTCCACCCTCGCCCGCTGCATCGCGCTGCTGGAGAAGCCCGACCGCGGCGCCATCCGCGTCGACGGCACCGACCTCGTGGCGCTCGAAGGCGCCGCGCTGCGTGCGGCGCGCCGCCACATCGGGGTCGTGCCGCAGGGGGATTCGCTGCTGCGCCAGCGCACCGCCGCGGGCAACGTGGCGCTGCCGCTGGAGGCGGCCGGGATGGCCGCGCCGCAGCGCCGCAGCCGCGTCGCCGAGCTGCTCGACCTCGTCGGGCTCACCGACAAGGCGCCGGTCTACCCGGACCGGCTCTCCGGCGGGCAGCGGCAGCGGATCGCGGTCGCCCGCGCCCTCGCCGCCAAGCCTTCGGTGCTGCTCGCCGACGAACCGACCTCCGCGCTGGACCCGAGCACCACGGACTCGGTGCTCACGGTGCTCGACCGCGCCCGCTCCGAACTCGGCGTCACGGTGCTCGTGGTCACCCACGACATGACCGTGGTGCGCCGCATCGCCGATGACGTCGCGGTCCTCGAAGACGGCCGCGTCGCCGAACACGGCAAGGTGCTCGACCTGGTCGCCGATCCCGGCAGCCGCGTCAGCACCAGCCTGCTGCCCGAGACCGACCAGGCGTCCGCCGTGCCCGGTGTGCGCCACGACGTGGTCGCCGAAGTGGTGCTCGTCGGCTTCGCCGCCGTCGGCGCGCTGCTGCCGGAGGCGTCGAGCCGCTTCGGGGTGGAGCTGTCCATCCTCGGCGGCGGCCTGACCCGGCTCGGCGACACGCCGGTCGCGAAGTTCCGCATCGGACTCACCGGTGAGCGCTCGGAGCAGGCGCTGAAATGGATGGTCGACCGCGACGCGCACGTGCGGCGCGCCCCGGTCAGCGTTGATGGAGTAGCTGCGTGAGTGATCCGACCCCTTGGGCGGAAGTCGTGGAGATGCTCGGTGAGGCCACCGGCGAAACGCTCTACATGGTGGTGGTGGCCACCGTGCTGGCAGTGCTCGGTGGCCTGCCGCTCGGCGTGTTCCTGCACTTGAGCTCGCCGGTCGGGCTGGACCCGCGGCCGACGCTGCACCGGATCCTCGGTGTGGTCGTCGACGTGGTCCGGTCCGTGCCGTTCGTGGTGCTGCTGGTGGTCCTCGCCTCCTTCACGCGGCTGCTGGTGGGCACTTCCATCGGCAGCACCGCGGTGATCGTGCCGCTGACCATCGGTGCGGTGCCGTTCTTCGCGCGGCTGACCCAGAACGCGTTGCGCGAAGTGAGCTTCACCGTCGTCGAAGCGGCTATCACCACCGGCTCCGGCCGGTGGCGGATCGTGTGGACGGTCCTGATCGGCGAGGCGCGCGCCGCGCTGGTCGGGGCCGTCGGCGTCACCGCGGTGGCGCTCATCGGCTACGCCGCGATGGCGGGCGCGATCGGTGGCGGCGGGTTGGGGACCACCGCCATCCAGGACGGCTACCAGGCCTACGACGAGCGGGTGCTCTACGGCTCGGTGGTGGTGCTCGCGGTGCTGGCCTTCGCGATGCAGCTGCTCACCGACTTCACGGCGAAGGCCGTGGACCGCCGTCGCACCGCGACCGGCTAGTCGCCACCGCACTTCAGTCGAATCGGCCGACGGCAGGGGTCCCCGCGGACCCGCTGCCGGTACCGGTGCGCGTCACCGGACGGCCTCCATTCCAGAAAGGACGCACTGATGCGTATTCGTTCCCTGGCGGTCGTGCTCACGGCCGCTTCGCTGGCGCTGGCGGGTTGCGGTGGTAGCGGCACGGAAGCCGCGCAGGACCCGAACGCTCCGCTGACCATCGGCGTGAGCCCGCAGCCGCACGGCGAGATCCTCAAGTACGTCGACGAGAACCTCGCTCCGAAGGCGGGCATCGACCTGGAGATCGAGCAGTTCGACGACTACAACCGGCCGAACGAGGCCGTCGCCAACGGCGAGCTGGACGCGAACTACTACCAGCACAAGCCGTACCTGGCGGAGTACCAGGCGCAGCGCGGCGGTGAGTTCGAGTGGGTGCAGACGGTGCACCTGGAGCCGCTGTCGATCTACTCCAAGAAGGTCAAGTCCCTCCAGGAGCTGCCGGACGGCGCGCGGATCGCGCTGCCCAACGACCCGTCGAACCTGACCCGCAGCCTGAAGCTGCTGCAGGACAACGGCGTGATCAAGCTCAAGCCGGGCGCCGAGCAGGGCGCCGGGGTGCGCGACGTCGCGGAGAACCCGAAGAAGATCGAGTTCCAGGGGCTCTCCAGCGACCAGCTGCCCCGCGCGGTCGACGACGCCGACGCGGCGATCGTGAACGGCAACTACGCCCTCAAGGCCGGTTTGAAGGACCCGCTCGTCGTGGAGAAGGCGGAGAACAACCCGTACGCGAACGGCCTGGTCGCGTCCCCGGCGATGGCCAAGGACCCCCGCATCCAGAAGCTCGCCGAACTCCTGCGCTCCCCCGAGGTCGAGGACTACATCAACAAGACCTACGGCGGAGTCTCGGTAATCCCGGCTTCCTGACCCGAAGGCCGTGAGGCAGAACGGCGAAAGCCCCAGCCTCACGGCCAAAGGCCGCGCCTGACGGCGAAGCCGTGCAGTGGGGCGGGCGAAGCCACGCCTGCCCTGCGGCCAAAGGCCGTGCTTCGCGGCGAAGCCGTGCCTGGGACGAGCGAAGCGAAGTCTGCCTTGCGGCGTAGCCGTGCCTGTATTCGCGCAGCGAATAGCCCACGTCACAAAGCCGACCACCGGCGGGTTCTCAGTCGGTCTCTCGCGAGGACAGCTTTTTCCCTCGTGGCGGAGCCACTCGGGAAAAAGATCCCGCAGCGAGAGACCGACTGAGGTTCCGCTACCCGGACACCCCAGCAACACCAGCCGTGGAAGCAATCCTGAAACCCGACCTTCCACGCACCACCGCAACCACACGCCCAAACCCGGGAAGGCTCTAAACCCGACCCCACACGCCAAGCCGAACGCAGCTCTAAAACCCAACCCACACGCCAAGCCGAACCCCACTCCAAACTCGACCCCGCACGCCGAGCAAGGCATTGCTGAGGTGCCCCAGAGGGGGCGTGCGCTGTGAAGTCGGTGCTGGGGCGGCACCGGGCTGTTGCGGACACGTACGCTCTAGGAGTGCTCTCCGTGGTACCCACCCCCATCACCGTGCGTGTCCCGGCCAAGGTGAACCTGCATCTGTCGGTCGGCGATGCTCGCCCGGACGGCTACCACGAGCTGGTCACCGTCTTCCAGGCGTTGTCGCTCACCGATGAAGTGACGGTGCAGACCGCCGACGAACCCGGCATCGAGGTGCACGGCGAAGGCGCCGATTCGGTGCCGACCGGGCCCAGCAACCTCGCGTGGACCGCTGTCCGCCTGCTCGCCGAACATTCCGGGCGCGACCCGGAGGAACCCGGTGTGCGGCTCTCGATCCGCAAGGGCATTCCCGTGGCGGGCGGCATGGCAGGCGGCAGCGCCGACGCCGCGGCCGCGCTGCTGGCGCTGAACACCTTGTGGCGCCTCGAAATCGGGCGCGACGAGCTCAGCGACATCGCCGCCAAGATCGGTAGCGATGTGCCGTTCTCCTTGCAGGGCGGCACCGCGTTGGGAACCGGGCGCGGTGAGCGGCTGGTGCCGGTGCTGGCCCGGCACACCTTCCACTGGGTGATCGCGCTGGACCGGCGCGGCCTCGAAACGCCCGGTGTCTACGGCGAACTCGACCGGCTGCGCGGGGACACCGGGCCGCACGGCGTCGGTGAGGTCGAGCCCCTCCTGGAGGCGCTGGCTTCCGGTGATCCGCGGCAGCTGGCGCTGCTGCTGGGCAACGACCTCCAGTCCGCGGCCGTGTCGCTTCGGCCGAACCTGCGCCGCACGCTGCGCGCGGGTGTCGAAGCGGGTGCCCTGGCCGGGATCGTGTCCGGTTCCGGGCCGACGTGCGCGTTCCTGTGCACCGACAACGACGCCGCGGTCCGGGTGGCCGCCGAGCTCTCCGGTGCGGGCGTCTGCCGCACCGTGCGGGTCGCGCAGGGCCCGGTGCCCGGCGCCCGGATCGTCAGCGATGAGCGCGCGGACCGGCCGACCCCGCCCCAGGTCCACGCCTGAACCACCCCTCACGTTCCTCTGGAGATCAACACCCCCGATGGCGAACCTGATCAATCTCGAATCGGTGAGCAAGAGCTACGGAGTGCGACCGCTGCTGGACGGCGTCTCGCTCGGCATCAACGAAGGCGAACGCATCGGGGTCGTCGGCCTCAACGGCGGCGGCAAGACGACGCTGCTGGAAGTCCTCTCCGGGGCGGAGGCCCCCGACTCCGGGCGGGTCAGCCACTCCCGCGACACCCGGATGGCCGTGGTCACCCAGCGCACGGAGCTGCCGCCCGAATCGACCGTGCGCAACGCGGTGCTCGATCCGCACGGATTCACCGCCGAGCACGAGTGGGCGGCCGACGCACGAGTGCGATCGGTGCTCACCGGGCTCGGCATGACGCGGCTCGGGCTCGACACGCCCGTCGCGAACTTCTCCGGCGGGGAACGCCGCCGCGTCGCGCTGGCCGCGGCCCTGGTGCGCGACCTCGACGTGCTGGTGCTGGACGAACCGACGAACCACCTCGACGTCGAAGGGGTGCGCTGGCTCGCCGACCACCTGCTGTCCCGGCGCTGCGCGTTGGTGATCGTCACGCACGACCGCTGGTTCCTGGACACCGTCTGCAACCGCACCTGGGAGGTCACCGGGGGCAAGGTCGAGCAGTACGAAGGCGGCTACGCGGACTGGATCTTCGCGCGGGCCGAGCGCAACCGGCTCGCCCAGCAGGCCGAGGACAAGCGCCAGAACCTGGCGCGCAAGGAACTCGCCTGGTTGCAGCGCGGGGCGAAGGCGCGCACGTCCAAACCGCGCTACCGGGTCGAAGCGGCCGAGGCGCTGATCGCCGACGTCCCGCCCGCGCGGGACACGGTGGAACTCGTGAGCTTCGCCAAGCGCCGGCTCGGCAAGACCGTGATCGACCTCGAAGACGTGGACCTGCGGATCGCGGACCGGACGTTGCTGGAGGGTCTGACCTGGCAGATCGGGCCCGGCGACCGGATCGGCGTCGTCGGGGTCAACGGCTCCGGGAAGACGACTCTGCTGCGGCTGTTAGCCGGTGAGCGCGAACCGGACGGCGGCACCCGCCGCGAAGGCACCACGGTGCGGCTCGCCCACCTCACGCAGGAACTGCACGACCTGCCCGGGGATTGGCGCGTGCTCGAAGCCATCGAGGACGTGGCGGAGCGCGTGCAGCTCGGCAAGTACGAGCTCACCGCCTCCCAGCTCGGCGAGCGGTTCGGCTTCGGCAAGGGCCGCCAGTGGACGCCGGTCGGCGACCTCTCCGGCGGGGAGCGCCGCCGGCTGCAACTGGCGCGGCTGCTGATGGGCGAGCCGAACGTGCTGGTGCTCGACGAGCCCACCAACGACCTCGACATCGACACGCTGCAGCAGCTCGAAGACCTGCTCGACGGCTGGCCGGGCACGCTGGTGGTCGTGTCGCACGACCGCTACCTGGTGGAGCGGGTGTGCGACAAGGTCGTCGCGCTGTTCGGCGACGGCAAGCTCAGCGACCTCGTCGGCGGCATCGAGGAGTACCTGCGGCGGCGCAGCTCGCTGCTGTCGGCCGACGACGGCGCCGTCGGCAAGCAGGCCGAGGACGTCGTGGCGGCCAAGCCGAACAAGCTCTCCGGAGCGGAGGACCGGGCCGCGCGCAAGGACCTCGCGAAGCTGGAGCGCCAGCTCGACAAGCTCGGCCAGCGCGAGGAGAAGCTGCACGTCGAGCTCGCGGAGGCGGCCACCGAGCCGAGCCGCTTGCAGAGCCTCAACGCGGATCTCCGGACCCTCCAGCAGGAGAAGGACGACGTGGAAGCGCGCTGGCTCGAACTGGCCGATCAGCTGGATTGATCCCGCGGCTCCGGGCGTTCGGGGCAAGCGCGGTGCGCCGGTTCCCGCGCCCGATTAGGCGCTGAGACGGTTCCGATGGTCCCGCGACGGACGTAATGTGCGTCACATGAGTCGGTTCGTGGACGGGATCGTGGCCTCGGCGCTCGACTGCGGCGGGGAAGGAGGCCGGGGTCTGGTCACGGGCGAACCCCGGCAGGGGCGACGCCGCACCTGGGCCCAGGTGCACGACGAGGCCCGGCGCATCGCCGCGGCGCTGCGCGACTCGGTCCGGCCCGGTGCCGCCGTCGCGGTGCTCGCCGCCGACCCGGGGCTGATCGCCCCCGCCGTGCAAGGCGGCTGGCTGGCCGGGAACAGCGTGACCATGCTGCACCAGCCGACCCCGCGCACCGACCTCGCCCGCTGGGCGCAGGACGCGGTGCGGGTGCTGGGCGTGGTCGACGCCGAGCTGGTGCTGCTGGGCTCGCCGTTCGAACCGCTCGCCGACCTGCTGCGCGCCCACGGCATCCGGTACCGCGAACTCGCGGAGCTCGCCGCGCACCCGGAGGCGCTGGATCGGCCGGTGCCCACCGCTGAGGACGCGGCGGCGCTGCTGCAGCTGACCAGTGGTTCCACCGCCGACCCGAAGGCCGTGCGGATCACCCACGGCAACCTGCACGCGAACACGGCGGCGATGGTCACCTCCGCCCGGCTCGACCCGGTGCACGACGTCGCCGTGTCCTGGCTGCCGCTGTTCCACGACATGGGCCTCGTCGGCACCCTCGTCGTGCCGATGACGATCGGGATGGAAGCGGTGCAGGTGACGCCGACGGACTTCCTCACCGCGCCGCTGCTGTGGCCGAAGCTGATCAGCAAGTACGGCGGCACCGTGACCGCCGCCCCGAACTTCGCCTACGCCGTCACGGCGCGCCGGATGGCTCATGCCGAGGACGGCGCGTTCGACCTGTCGGGGCTGCGGTTCGCGCTCAACGGGGCGGAACCCGTCGACACCGGCGCCGTGCGGGCCTTCACCGAGGCCGGGGCCCGCTTCGGGCTCGCGGAGACGGCGATGGTGTGCGCCTACGGCATGGCGGAGGCGACGCTGGCGGTGTCGTTCGCCGCGTTGAACCGGCCGGTGCGGGTCGACACCGTCTCCGCCGACGCGCTGGAACGCCGCCGCCTCGCCGACCCCGCCGACGACGGCGAGGAAGGCGGCACCCGGTCGTTCGCGCTGCTCGGCAGGGCACTGCCGGGGATGGAGATCCAGGTCGTCGACGACGCGGGCACCGAGCTGGGGGAGCGGCAGGTCGGCAGGCTGCGGATCCGCGGCGCGGCCGTCACCCCGGGCTACCTCACGGCGGACGGGCCGGTGGCGGCCCAGGACGCGGAGGGCTGGCTCGACACCGGCGACGACGGCTACCTCATCGACGGCGAGGTCGTCATCTGCGGCAGGCGCAAAGACGTGATCATCATGGGCGGGCGCAACATCTACCCGGTGGACATCGAACGCGCGGCCGGTGAGGTCGACGGGGTCCGCGCGGGCAACGCGGCGGCCGTCCGGCTCGACGCCGGCAGTCGCCGGGAGCGGTTCGCGGTCGTCCTCGAATCGAAGACCGCGGGCACCCTCGACGACGAGAAGGCGCTGCGCGCCGCCGTGGCCTCGCAGGTCGCTCGCGCCGTGGGGGCGCGTCCTGCGGCGGTGGTCGTCGTGGCGCCGGGAGATCTCCCGAAGACCCCGTCCGGCAAGCTCAAACGAGCGGCCACCGCGGCTCTGGTACCGGACTAGGCGCCGGAAGGGGTCAGTGGAACCGGTTCTGCGCGGGCTCCAGGCCGTCGGCCGCGAGCGCTTCGACGGCGTCGGCGCAGAGGTCCACGAAGTACCCGAGGTCCTTGCGCTCCGAGCCGGAGAAGTCCTTGAGCACGTAGTCGGCCGGATCCATCCGGCCGGGCGGCCGGTCCACGCCGAACCGCACCCGCAGGTATTCCTTGGTGCCCAGGGACTTGGTGATGGACCGCAGCCCGTTGTGCCCGTTCTCGCCACCGCCGCGCTTCAACCGGACGGTGCCGTAGGGCAGGTCCAGCTCGTCGTGCACCACGATCAGCGATTCGGGCGCGACCTTGTAGAACTTCGACGTCCCCGCGACGGGACCGCCGGAGAGGTTCATGAACGACCGGGGCTTGGCCAGCACCACCCGGCGAGCGCCCAACCGGCCTTCGACGACGTCGGAGCCGGCCTTGTGCGCCTTGAACTTGCCGCCGATGCGGGCCGCGAGCTCGTCGGCGACGAGGAAGCCCACGTTGTGCCGGTTGCCCTCGTAGCGCGGGCCGGGGTTGCCGAGGCCGACGATCAAGGTGGGCGCTTCAGGAGTGGTCACCAGGCTGCATCCTCGGAACGGGGGTCACGACAGGTGGAGCCGGGGTGCGGCGATGCCGCACCCCGGCCACCGGCCCGACGTCGTGGGCTCAGGACTCCGAGTCGGTCGTGCCCTCGGACTCGTCCTCGACGACGCCCGCACCCTCGGCGTCGATCTCGGACTCCATGTCCTCGGCGCTCGGGGCGTCGCTGATGTGGGCCACCAGCACCTCGGCGTCGGCGGACAGCGTGACCCCGTTGGGCAGCTTCACGTCGGAGGCGTGGATCTGGGTGCCGTCCTCGGCGCCGTCGACCGACACCTCGAACTGCTCGGGGATGTGCAGCGCCTCGGCCTCGACCTCGAGCTCGTTGAGGGTCTGGGTGACCAGGGTGCCGGAGGCGGCGTCGCCGACCAGCACGAGCGGCACGTTGACGGTGACCTTCTCGCCGCGCTTGACCAGCAGCAGGTCCACGTGCTCGATGTAGTTCTTGATCGGGTGCGCGGTGACGGTCTTGGTCAGCGCCAGCTCGTTGGCGGAGCCGGCGACCTCGAGGGTCAGCACCGCGTTCTGCCCGTTGTCGCGGACGGCGCGGGCGAACTCGATCGCGGGCAGCGACAGGTGCTTGGGGTCGGAGCCGTGACCGTAGAGCACCGCGGGGATCTTGCCGGCGCGGCGGGTGCGGCGGGCGGCGCCTTTACCGAACTCGGTGCGCGGTTCGACGGAAATACGTACCTCGGACACGGTGGTGCACTCCTCGTGACGTCGGGCGGAAATGAAACTGGTCGGCGGCCTGCGGCGGCGGGTGTGCCACTGGCGTGGGCGGCGCGTACCGGAATGGGGCGGCACCTGGTGCGAACGGCACCGGCGGCGTCCTTCGCGTCCACGAGGGCGAACACCGAGCCGCCGCGTCGATCACGCCGGGTGGAAGGAACCCGGCCTCGCCGAGGCAACCCGAACAGTTTAGAGCCTGCTTTCCTGGCGTGCGTTGCCCGGGGTGGCCCTGCGGCGGTCAGCGCTCGTCGCGGGCCGCGTCGTAGTCGGCGCGCGAGGCGACCACTTCGGCCATGTGCGCCTCGGCCCAGTCGGTGATGGCCTGGATCGGGGTGCGCAGCGAATGGCCGAGTTCGGTGAGCTCGTAGTCCACCCGCGGCGGCACTTCCGCGTGCACGGTGCGGCTGAGCAGGCCGTCGCGCTCCATCGCGCGCAGGGTCTGGGTGAGCACCTTCGGCGCGACGCCGCCGATGGCCGCGCGCAGCCGGGTGAAGCGCATCGGACCGGACGCCAGGTGCAGCACGACCAGCGACGTCCACCGGTCGCCGACGCGGTCGAGCACCGCGCGGGTGGGGCAGGCGGGGTCGTACACGTTCGGGACCAGGTCGGTAACCACGAGGTACTTATAGCACGTTGAAGTCACTGATTACCAATGGTTACCGTCGAGGTCAGGTTCTGGATCGAGGAGGTTTTCATGCGGATCGTTCTGTTCGGTGCCACGGGTTACGCGGGTGGCCGGATCTTGGCGGAGGCCCTGTCGCGCGGCCACGAGGTCGTCGGGGTCGCCCGCGACGTGAGCGGCCTCGCGGAGCGCCGCGGCCTCACGGCGCGCGCGGGTTCGATGCACGACGCGGACTTCGTGGTCGACGTGACGCGCGACGCGGACGCGGTGCTGATCGCGACGCCGGGGCGCCCGCTGGAGGGCGGCAAGAAGCTGCTCGACGCGGTGCCCGCGCTGTTCGACGCCGCGCGCAAGAACGGCTTCCGGCTCGGCGTCGTCGGCGGGGCGGGCAGCCTCCGGGTGGCCGAGGGCGGGCCGCGGGTGATCGACACCCCGGAGTTCCCGGAGGAGTTCAAGCCGGAGGCGAGCTCGCACGCGGAGGTGCTGGACGCGCTGCGCGAGGCCCCGCAGGAGGTGGACTGGTTCTACGTGAGCCCGCCCGCGGTGTTCGGCTCCTACGCGCCGGGTGAGCGCACCGGCGGCTACCGGGTCGGCGGGGACGTGCTGCTGTCGGACGCCGACGGGCGCTCGACGATCGGCGGGGACGACTACGCGCTCGCCTTCGTCGACGAGCTGGACCGGCCCGCGCACCGCCGCACCCGGTTCACGGTCGCGTACTGATCCGACTCCGCTCCGGGGGAGGCGGAGGAGCACCGCCGCCGAGGGGCGCCGGTCCGGCCATGTTGATCGCGCTCAGGCATGGTTCCACCGGACCGGTGTCACTCGCGGCAGTGAGCGATCCGCGCGCCGTCGGCGGAAAGTGATCAGCCTCGCCGGACTCCACAGAACCGGGGAAAGCACAAGCCACCGTCACGGTTTGGTCGCTTGCGGATGACCGCCGCCCGACTCGGCGATAGTTTGACGCGCATGTCCGCTGATACGAGCTCTGATCCCGGCTCCGAGAGCACCGCCGCCGGCCCCCCGGAGGTCGAACCGGCCACCGGCTGGGCCCGGTTCAAGCAGGTCGGTCCGGGCATCATGGCCGCCGCCACCGGCGTCGGCGCGGGCGACTTGGTCGCGACCATGGTGGCCGGAGCCCGCTACGGCTACACGCTGTTCTGGGCGATCTTGGTCGGCACGCTCTTCAAGCTGGCGCTCGGCGAAGCGGTCGGGCGCTGGCACCTCGGCGGCGAGCGCACCATGCTCTCCGGCTGGCGTTCCCTCGGCCGGTGGGCCACCACCTACTTCGGCGTCTACATCGTGATCTGGGGCTTCGTCTACGGCGCCACCGCGATGTCGGCCTCGGCGCTGCCGCTGAACGCGCTGTTCCCGGTGCTGCCGGTCGGCGGCTGGGCCGTCGTGTGCGGGCTGCTGGGGATCGCGCTGGTCTGGTTCGGCCGCTACGCCGTGCTGGAGAAGATCATGACCGTGCTGGTGGGGGTCATGTTCGTGACCGTCGTCGGCACCGCGATCCTGGTCGGGCCGAACCTGCCCGCGCTGGGGGAGGGCCTGGTCCCGACGCTGCCGGACGGTTCGGTGGCTTACGTGCTCGGCCTGATGGGCGGCGTCGGCGGCACCATCACGATGGCCGCCTACGGCTACTGGACCTTCGCCAAGGGCTGGCGGACGCCGAAGTGGCTGCCGATCATGCGGATGGACAACGCGGTCGGCTACGTCACCACCGGGATCTTCGTGGTGGCGATGCTGGTGGTCGGTGCGGAGATCCTGCTCGGGCAGGACCTCACCGAGAGCGACAAGGGGCTGCTCAACCTCGGCGACGTGCTCGCCGCGGACTACGGCCAGTGGGCCCGGATACCGTTCCTGGTGGGCTTCTTCGCCGTCGCGTTCAGCTCGGTGATCGGCGTGTGGAACGGCGTGAGCCTGCTGTTCGCCGACTGGTGGCGGACCTGGCGGCTGCCGAAGGACGCGCCGGTGGAGACCGCGGCGGCCTACGACCACAAGGCGGGCATGCACAGCGCCCCGTACCGGATCTACCTGCTGTGGCTGACGTTCCCGCCGATGCTCCTGCTGATCTTCAGCAAGCCGTTCCAGCTGACCTTGGTCTACGGCGTGCTCGGAGCGTTGTTCATGCCGTTCCTGGCGGGCACGTTGCTGGTGCTGCTGAACTCGCGCTCGATGATGCCCGCCGCGCACCGCTCCCGGTGGCTGTCGAACACGTTGCTGACGTTGTGCCTGGTGCTGTTCGTCGGCGTGGCGGTCAACGAGCTGATCGGGCTGTTCTGAGCCGCGGATGTGATCCGGAGCGGGTTCCGGAATGCTGGAAGCTTCAAATACGTTGGGCGGAGAAACCCCGAGCAAGGAAGTGATCATGACTTCGACCGACGCCACCACCGGGCTCCAGCTCTCCGCGGAAGCCCAGGACCTGCTGTTCAGGGATGCCCGCACCGCCAACACCTTCAGCTCCGAAGACGTCACCGACGAGCAGCTGCGGGCCATCCACGACCTGGTCAAGTGGGGGCCCACCTCGATGAACCAGCAGCCGCTGCGGATCGTGCTGGTGCGGTCGGACGAGGGCAAGCAGCGCCTGCTGCCGCACCTGTCCGAAGGCAACCGCGCCAAGACGGAGAGCGCGCCGCTGGTCGCGGTGCTCGCCGCCGACACCGACTTCCACGAGAACCTGCCGCGGATGTTCCCGCACGCGCCGAACGCGAAGGACATGTGGGCCGGTGACGACGGCTTCCGCGCCGACCACGCCAAGCTCAACGGCACCCTGCAGGTCGCGTACTTCATCCTCGGCGTGCGCGCCGCCGGCCTGGTGGCCGGCCCGATGACCGGGTTCGACGCGGCCGGCGTCAACGCCGAGTTCTTCCCCGGCGGGCGGGAGAAGGTGCTCGTGGTGGTCAACATCGGCAAGCCCGGCGAGGACCCCTGGTTCGACCGCCTCCCCCGCCACGACTACGACGAAATCGTCACCACCGTCTGAAGCGCGCCCAGAACGGCCTGCGCAGCAGGTCGGGTAGCGGAACCTCAGCGGCTTCCTCGCTGCGGGATCGATTTCTCATGTAGCTGCCTACACAGCGAAATCGCTGTCCTCGCGAGGAAGCCGCTGAGAACCCGCCGGTGGTCTTCTTGCTCAAGCTGGTCACTGCTCAGCGGCTCCGCCGCTGACAAGACGACGACCAATAGATCGTTCTGCACGGACCCCGCGCGCAGCGGCGAGGGCCGGTCCGCGCGCGCGGAAGGCCCGGCCCCGAGGGGGGACCGGGCCTTCCGCGGCTGATCAGGCTCAGGCGTGGCCGTCGAACAGGCTCGTGACGGAGCCGTCCTCGAACACCTGGTGGATCGCTTCCGCGACCAGCGGGGCGATCGAGAGCACGCGCAGCGTGTCGAACTGGTGCTCGTCGGAGATCGGCAGCGTGTTCGTCAGCACGACCTCCTTCGCGCCGCAGGAGGACAGCCGCTCCACCGCGGGGCCGGACAGCACGCCGTGGGTCGCCGCGATGATGACGTCCTTCGCGCCGGACTCCAGCAGCTGCTCGGTGGCCTTGGTGATCGTGCCGCCGGTGTCGATCATGTCGTCGACCAGCACGCACAGCCGACCCTCGACGTCACCGACGACGCGGTTCGCGACGACCTGGTTCGGCTTCGTGGGGTCCCTGGTCTTGTGGATGAACGCCAGCGGTGTCCCGCCGAGGTTGTCCGCCCACTTCTCCGCGACCCGGACCCGGCCGGAGTCCGGCGAGACCACGGTGATCTTCTCGTCGACGTAGGTCTGGCGGATGTAGTCCGACAGCACCGTCTGCGCGAGCAGGTGGTCGACCGGTCCGTCGAAGAAGCCCTGGATCTGGTCGGTGTGCAGGTCCACCGTCATGATCCGGTCGGCGCCCGCGGTCTTGAACAGGTCCGCCATCAGCCGTGCCGAGATCGGCTCGCGGCCCTTGTGCTTCTTGTCCTGCCGGGCGTAGCCGTAGAACGGCATGACCACGGTGATGCGCTTCGCGCTGGCGCGCTTGAGCGCGTCCACCATGATCAGCTGTTCCATGATGGCGTCGTTGAGCGGCGTGCAGTGCGACTGGATCACGAAGGCGTCGCAGCCGCGGACCGACTCGTCGTAGCGGACGAAGATCTCGCCGTTCGCGAACTTGTATGCCGCCTGGGGCGTGACCGTCACGTCAAGTTGCTTGGCCACCTCCTCGGCAAGTTCCGGGTGGCTGCTCCCGGAGAAGAGCTTGAGGCTCTTCTTCGGGGTTGCAGACATGGCACTCACGGTCATCGTCCCTCCCCGTTGACCCCCGTCATCGGGTGTCACTCATCGGATTGGTGGTCAGGTCAGATCCGGACCGCTCCTGCGCCTGCTGAGCGGCCTGGTCGGCGGCGGTGTCCGGGCGGCGTCGAGCCACCCAGCCTTCGATGTTGCGCTGCCTCCCGCGGGCGACCGCCATGGCGCCCGGGGGGACATCTTGGGTGATGACCGAACCGGCGGCGGTGTAAGCGCCGTCCCCGACCTCGACGGGCGCGACGAACATGTTGTCCGCCCCCGTCCGAGCGTGGGAACCGATCACGGTGCGGTGCTTGGCGACGCCGTCGTAGTTCACGAAGACGCTCGCCGCGCCGATGTTGCTGCCTTCACCGATCTCGGCGTCCCCGACGTAGGTCAGGTGCGGCACCTTGCTGCCGGTGCCGATCTCGGAGTTCTTGACCTCGACGAAGGTGCCGATCTTGCCCTTCTCGCCGAGCCGGGCGCCGGGGCGCAGGTAGGCGAACGGGCCGACGGAGGCTCCGGGCCCCACTTCCGCGCCTTCGCCGTGCGTGCGCACGACGGAGGCGCCGGGGTGCACGGTGCAGCCGGTGAGCGTGGTGTCGGGGCCGATCAGCGAGCCTTCGCCGACGGTCGTCCCGCCGCGCAGCTGCACACCGGGCTCCAGCGTCACGTCGCGGCTCAGGGCCACGTCGCAGTCCAGCCACACCGACGCCGGATCGGTGACGGTGACGCCTTCGCGCATCCAGCCGAGCACCAGCCTGCGGTTGAGCTCCGCGCCGAGCCGGGCCAGCTGCACCCGGTCGTTGACGCCCTCGACGAGCCAGGTGTCCGCGCACACCAGCGCGCCCACGGAGTGGCCGTCGGAGCGGGCGATGGAGAGCACGTCGGTCAGGTACAGCTCGCCCTGCGCGTTGTCGGTGGAGAGCCGGTCGAGCGCGTCGGAGAGCACGGTCGCGTCGAACGCGTAGACCCCGGAGTTGATCTCGCCGATGGCGGCCTGGGCCGCGGTGGCGTCCTTCTGCTCGACGATGCCGGTGACCTGGCCGGCGTCGTCGCGGACCAGCCGTCCGTAGCCGGTGGGGTCGTCGACCACCGCGGACAGCACGGTCACGGCGTTGCGGCGTTCGTGGTGCTCGGCGAGCAGCTCGGTGAGCGTGGCGGTGTCCAGCAGCGGTACGTCGCCGTAGCTGACCAGCACGGTGCCGTGGCGCTGGTCCGCCAGCGCGGTCAGCCCGCAGGCCACCGCGTGCCCGGTGCCGAGCTGCTGGTCCTGCACGACGGTGTGGACCTTGCGGTCGAGGTCGTCGGCGACCCGCGCGAGGTGCTCGCCGACGGCGTCCCGGCCGTGGCCGATCACGACGACCAGATCATCCGGCCCGGTGCCCGCCGCGGCCCGCACCGCGTGCTCGACCAGCGGCCGGCCGGCGATGGGGTGCAGCACCTTCGGCGTGGCCGAGCGCATCCGAGTGCCCTCGCCCGCGGCGAGCACGATCGTGCTGACCGCGGAGCCGAGTGCGGAGTGGGAATCGGAGGAAGCCGCGCCGGACGTGCTGCGGGGGGCGGGCCGGGCGTTCTCGCCCTGAGGCATCAACGCACTCCCTTGGGTCTCAAGCGGGTTCGACGCCGACACGCCGGAGTCGCCCTGGTCGGTGCGGTCACGGTGAGCATTCTCGTCGTGAACCGGCTGCTGGTGGCGTCCAAGCGGGTGAAGGGTAACCGGGGCGTTCCGTTCTCGCGCCGGTGGCCCTTGCCGCTTGTCCGGCGGAAGCCGATGCTACCCGTCCGGTCCACCGGCCTCCGGCTGCCACAGCCTTCCCGAGCTGCGGCTTTGTGATCAAGCGCCGTGAAACGTGGCGGGTTGTCGCCAGCCCGGCGGCGCGGTTTCCCCGGCCCGGCGGCGCCTCCCCGGCTCGGCGATACGACGCTCACGCAGAGTGCGCGCGCAAGCATCTCGTAGGCCGATCCGGGTGAATCGACCATTTCGCCTGACCGGGTTCGCGTGCCGTGTAACGAGGCTCACCGGGGAGCCGCGGCAGCGTTCGCGTCGAACCGATCAGCGCGGTTGCGGGGGGATCCAGGACTCCTGGTCGTCGGGATCACCGGAGCCCGAGTCGACCGCGAACGTCGCCACCTGGTTCCCGCCGCCGCGTTTCGCCTGGTACATCGCCGCGTCCGCGCGGGCCTGCACCTGCGCGCCGGACTCCTGCGGTCGCCGCGCGACCACGCCGATCGACAACGTCACCCCGCGCGAGAGCGCCTTGGGCAGCCGCGCGATCGCCTCCACGGTGCGCTGCAACGCCGACTCCGCCGCGTTCAAGGTCACACCCGGCAGCAGCACCACGAACTCGTCGCCGCCGTAGCGGGCCACGAAGTCGTCGACCCGCAGCGTGTCCCGCAGCGTGCTCGCCACGACCCGCAGCACGTCGTCGCCCTCGGCGTGCGAGCAGCGGTCGTTGACCTCCTTGAACCCGTCCAGGTCCACCAGGGCCACCGACAGCGGCTGGGACTCGGGCGTGTCCAGCAGCGAGTCCAGCCGCTCGTCGAGCGCCCGCCGGTTCGACAGCCCGGTCAGCGGGTCCTGCAGCGCCTGCTGGGTGATCGCGTCGTGGCGCAGGTTCAGCCGGGAGTTCTCCAGCCGGGTGCTCAGCGTCAGGTAGCGGCCTTCCCGCATGGCCCACAGCTCGTTCTCCAGGTCCAGCACGTAGTCGTGCACCGCGTCGCTGGTCGGCCGGTCCTGGTCCATCTCGGTGAGCTGCGCGTACTCGCGGGCGAGCGAGATCCGCAGCGTCGGATCGGCCGCGTCGCCGGTGACCTTGGAGCGGGTGTCCGAGAGCATCCGCACCGCCTCGGTCCGCTGCCCGGCGTTGACCAGGCAGCGGGCCAGCGCGATCGCCACGATGATCTTCTCGCGCGGGTGGATGGCGCGGTCCAGCGACCGCAGCCGCCGCAGCCGCTCGATGTGCTCCGAGCTCGGCTGGGCCAACGCGTGCGCCGCGCCGAGCACCGGGATCTGGTCGGCCGCGGAGCGGTCGGCGAGCCGCGGGAACAGCGACTCCCGCCACGGCACCTCCACGCCGAGCGCCAGCCCGGAGGCGGTGGCGAACCGCTCGCCCGCGGCGTCCTGCTGCCCGATGCGCTCCAGCCGCAGGCCCCAGCCCAGGAACATCCGGCAGCGGTTCATCATGTGCAGCGCGATCTCGTGCGGTCCGCCGCTCTCCCGAATGCGGTGCAGCGCGCGGGCCATCACCTCGTCGGCGGTCTCGTACACGCCGAGCTGCGTGAGCACCGACCCCAGGTCGATCAGCGCCGTCGCCAGCAGCCGGTCCCAGGAGCGCCTGCCCAGCGCGGTGTCCGGGACGGGCTCGTCCTCCAGCATCGCGAGGCCGCTGGCCACCTCGGTGATCGCGTTGTCCTCGCTGCCGGTGAGCAGCGCGCGCCTGCCGCGCAGCGCGTAGGCGTCGGCCTCCAGCACGGTGAGCCCGTGCCGCCTGCTGTGCGTGAGGAGTTCGTCGAGCAGCGGTTCCGCGCCGTGCGCGAGCCCGGAGGTGGACAGCCGCATCGCGGCGCAGTGCCGCAGCAGCTGGGCGACGATGCGCGGCTCACCGCGCCGCTGCGCCTCGGCGAGCAGTCCGTCGGCTTCTCGGATGGTGCTGCGCTGGCCCAGGGCGTCGCTGTTCTGGCCGACGGCGTTGAGTTCGCGAGCGCGACCTACCAACCACGCGTCGCTGACCTCGCTCAGCGCGGTTGCCGCGTCGTCGCGTACGTCCGTCGTGTCCTCGCGCAGCGGCGCACACCCCCTGCTGGCATCCAGGCCCGGCCGGGGCCGGGAGGTCGGCGATCGACCACGGTTCCCACCGGGCATCCCGGTGACCACGAGCTCGTCGTACCAGGTTCGCCCGCGGGGACCGTTGCTCCGCCGCCAGGACTCGAACCTGGACCATCAGAACCAAAATCTGAGGTGCTGCCTTTACACCACGGCGGATCGGGCGATGTGGTCCGCGGACCCGGCGCCAGAGCTTACCGCCACGCCGGTCGACCGTGTCCGCCCAGTCGACATCGTGGCATGCCCGTCCAGCGTGATCGTTCCCACGGGTGCACGAACGATCAGCGCCGCCCGACCCGGACACGCCCGACAGGTAGCGACACGCCGTAATTCCGTCGCCGGGGGGTGACGATTGCGCATCCACCAACTTACGCTTGCGTAGGTTACGGTCCCGTAGGATCTGCGGGGTCGACGCCGGATTCCCCCGGCTCTGCCGACCGTTTTCCACCACCCGACCCAGTTGAGGTAGTGAGTATGACCGCAGCGACCGACGTTGCTCCCGAAGCTTCCGGAGCCGAGTCCGCCGGACCGAAACCCCTGACGGCGGGCGACCGTCCCAGGCTCGCCCAGTTCCTCGTCTACGTATTCGTCCTGGTCCCGTGCGTCGCGCTGGTCGCGGCCGTCCCGTTCGCCTGGGGCTGGGGTCTGGGATGGGTGGACGTCGGCTTGGCGGCGTTCTTCTACGTGTTCAGCGGGCTCGGCGTGACCGTCGGGTTCCACCGGCTGTTCACGCACGGCTCGTTCAAGTCCAACTGGCCGGTCCGCGCCACCCTCGCCATCGCGGGCATGACCTCGCTGCAGGGGCCGGTGATCACCTGGGTGGCCGACCACCGTCGCCACCACGCCTACTCGGACCGCGAGGGCGACCCGCACTCGCCGTGGCGCTTCGGCAGCACGCCGGGAGCGCTGGCCAAGGGCTTCTGGCACGCGCACATGGGCTGGCTGTTCGACCGCAGCATGACCAACGAGGAACGGTTCGCGCCGGACCTGCACAAGGAAGAGCGGCTGGTCCGCCTGAACAAGCTGTTCCCGTTGTGGACCTTGCTCAGCCTGGTGCTGCCCGCAGTGCTCGGCGGCCTGCTGACCTGGTCCTGGTGGGGTGCGCTGACCGGTTTCTTCTGGGCCGGGCTGGTGCGCGCGTCGCTGCTGCACCACATCACGTGGTCGGTGAACTCGATCTGCCACATGATCGGTGAGCGCCCGTTCAAGAGCCGCGACAAGGCGTCGAACTTCTGGCCGCTGGCGATCGTGTCGTTCGGCGAGTCCTGGCACAACTCCCACCACGCCGACCCGACCTGCGCCCGGCACGGGGTGCTGCGCGGGCAGCTGGACATCTCGGCGCGGGTGATCTGGTTCTTCGAGAAGGTCGGCTGGGCCTGGAAGGTCCGCTGGCCGAACGACAAGCGGCTGGCCCGGATCGCGGTGACCGACTACAAGGGCTGACGCCCTCGGCTCTGGCTCGGAACGGGGCGGGTGGCGAGACTCCGGGGTCCTTCGCGCGTGATCGCGTGGAGGGCCCCGGATTTCCGCGCCCACGCCGGTGGGAGCGGCGATCCACGCTCGCCGGCCCCGTCAGGACCGAGCCGTTGCACTGGTGAATCCCCCACGATGTGTGCGGCGATCCGGGGAGGTTCGGACTGCTCCCGGCCCGCACGGATAGGGTGAACTCGTGGCGGGACGGCGCAGGCGCAGCTCCCCGGACTCGGAGGCGAGGCGCAGCTCGGCGCGCACGACCCGGGTCCGGATGACCGGTGAGGAACGACGGCAGCAGCTGCTCGACGTGGCCAGGGCGCTGTTCGCCGAGAAGGGCTTCGAAGCCGCCTCCATCGAGGAGATCGCGCATCGGGCGGGCGTGTCCAAGCCGGTCGTCTACGAGCACTTCGGCGGCAAGGAGGGCATCTACGCGGTCGTCGTCGATCGCGAGATGCGCGCGCTGCTGGACTCGATGGTCTCGGCGCTGTCCGCCGGGCACCCCCGGGCGCTGCTGGAGCAGGCCGCCGGGGCGTTGCTGGAGTACATCGACACGTCCACCGACGGATTCCGCATCCTCGTGCGCGACTCGCCGGTGGCCAGCACGACGGGCACGTTCTCGTCGCTGCTCAACGACATCGCCAGCCAGGTCGAGCACATCCTCGGGCTGCAGTTCAGCGCGAAGGGCTACGACGCGAAGCTGGCCCCGCTCTACAGCCAGGCGCTGGTGGGCATGGTGGCGCTGGTCGGCCAGTGGTGGCTGGAGGCGCGCAAGCCGAAGAAGGACGAGGTCGCCGCGCACCTGGTCAACATCGCCTGGAACGGCCTCTCCCACCTGGAGCACAAGCCGAAGCTCGGCAGCTGGCGCTGATCGGTGTCGGCCCAGGCGGGCCGGTGGTTCGAGCGGGCGCGTTGATCCGTTAACCGTCGAGCGAATGCGTAATATCAAGCGCAGGGCCGCGCCGACATGGGGTGATCACAGTGTGCAACAATGATGACACTATGAGTAGTGCACTCGCGTACGCTAGCGGCCCGCCCTTCACGCTGGCCGACTGGGAGTCGCTCGAACACGACCCGGACGGCAACCGGGTGGAGTTGATTGGCGGACATTTCCAGGTGACTCCCGCGCCCAGCTATGTCCATCAGGGCCTGAACGACGAACTGCGGCTCGTGTTGCGCCAAGCGTTGCGCGCGGAAGGGCGATCGGACCTCTTCGCGGTAAGCGGGATCGGGGTCAGCCTGTTCGAGGGTATGGGATTCATCCCGGACATCAGCGTCCTTCAGGCGCAGCGGGACGGAACGGTCAAGGTCGAGGCAGCGGAAGTGCTGCTCGCCGTGGAGATCGTCTCCCCGCGCACGCGGAAGGACGATCGCATGATCAAACCGGACGCCTACGCGCAAGCGGGTGTCCCGTTCTACTGGCGGGTCGAACCGATCCCCGGCGATCCGCCGACGATCTTGTGCTTTGAACTGACCAACGGGGTCTACGTCAAGTCGTGCGTCGTTGAGTCCGGTGTTCCTGCCACGGTCAAGGCCGCGCCCGTTCCTGTGGACCTCGATGTGGATGTTCTGTACGACTTGGTCTTCGGCGGGGCGTGAGGCTCAGGCCGAGGTGATGCGCAGGATGCGGTCGTCGGTGCCGTTGGACGTGGTGACGTAGAGGGCGCCGTCGGGGCCTTGGCGGGCGGCGCGCAGTCGTCCGTGCAGGCCGTCGAGCTCCGGTGGCACCAGCACTTCCCGCACGGTCCCGTCCGGGCCGAGGCCGAACAGCAGCAGCTTCGAGCCCTTCAGCGCGGTGACCGCGAGCATCCCGTCGAACCGGTCCCACCGCGGCCCGGTGAGGAACGTCGCCGCGCACACCGCCTCCGTCGAGCGCCCCGAGGACCACACCGCGGGCACCGCGTCCGGGAACCGCCGCAGGTCCGTCATGGGCACCGACTCGTCGTAGGTGTCCGAGCGGCCGCCGCGCGACGGGTCCCAGCCGTGGTTCCCGCCCGCCCGCAGCAGGTTGATCTCGTCGTCGGAGTCCGGTCCGTGCTCGGCGACGAACACCTGCCCGCCGGGGCGCGGGGCGATGCCCTGCGGGTTGCGGTGCCCGTAGCTGAACAGCAACCGCTCGGCGGGGTTCGGCGCATCGAGGAACGGGTTTCCGGGCGCGGGCTCGCCGGTGCGGAGGTCCATCCGCAGGACCTTGCCGCCGAGTCCGGCGCGGTCCTGCGCGGCTCGCGGATCAGCCGCGTCACCCGTGGTGACCAGCAGCGATCCGTCCTCCGCCAAGGTCGGGCGGCAGCCGGAGTGCCTGCCGTTCGCGTTCACCGGAAGGCCCGTCAGCAGCGGAGGGCCGACGCGTTCGGCGCTGCCGCCGTCGTCGGCGAGGCGCCAGGTCACCAGCCGCACGTCCACGGCACGCCCGTCCTCCTGATGAGTCTGGCAGGTGACGAACCGCCTGCTGTCGGCGAAGTCCGGGTGCACCACCAGGCCCAGCAGGCCGCCTTCGCCTTCGGCGAGCACGTCGTCGAGGTCCGCGCGCACCGGGCGCAGCTGCGCGCCGGGGCTGGTGTCGGCGAGCAGCGCCAGCCTGCCGGGGCGCTGCGCGATCAGCGCCGTGCCGTCCGGGAGGAAACCCACGTCCCACGGGTGTTCGAGACCGCGGCCCAGGACCTCCACCCGCAACGTCGACGGGACCGGATCGGGCGCCCGGGTGCTCGGCGGGGGAGGTGCGCCGCCCGGTGCGCCGCACGCCGCGAGCAGGGTGACCAGGGCGAGGGCGGCGACTCGGCAAGCGCGCATCACCACAGTGTGGCACCGGCCGGGCACCGCACGTGGTCATCTCGGCGCGGCGGGTGCGGGGCGGCCGGACGGTGTCGGTGCGGAGTCGTAGGCTGGACGACGACTCCCGTCACCCGGCATCGCGTGGTCCGCCTGGGAAGAGCCGGTCCCGGCTCGGTCGCGAGCGGTCGCCCGGCAGGCCGGTCCCGCCGCGAGCCGGACACGCCCGCGGACTCGTCAGCGGTCGTCCCGGGGACGGGTCCGTGCGCGTTCGGCGATGTTTTCTCGGTGCGAGGGATTGCGATGACCCAGGCTGGTCCTGCCACGGCGACGGATGCGGCTCCGGCCGCGTTGCACGGGCTGCTCGACGCGGTGCTGCGGGAGGAGACCTTCCGCCGCGTGGTGTCGTCGGCGGGCCGCCCGCACCTGGAGCTGGAAGGCCCGGTCGCGGCTCGCCCGCTCGCGACGGCCGCGCTGGCCGCGGACTCCGGGGCGGCGGCGCCGGTGCTGCTGGTGACCGCCACCGGCCGCGAGGCCGAGGAGACCGCGGCGGCGCTGGAGGACCTCATCGGCCCGGACGGCGTGGCGGTGTTCCCGTCCTGGGAGACGCTGCCGCACGAGCGGCTGTCCCCGCGCGCGGACACCGTCGGGCGCAGGCTCGCGGTGCTGCGCAGGCTCGCCCACCCGGAGGAGCACGCCGAAGGCCCGGTCCGGGTGCTCGTGACGACGGTGCGCAGCCTGATCCAGCCGATCGCGCCGGGCCTGGGGGAGCTGGCCCCGGTGCGGCTCGCGCTGGGCGACGAACACGACTTCGAGCAGCTGGTGGAACGGCTCGCCGGCCTCGCCTACAGCCGCGTCGACATGGTGGAGAAGCGCGGTGAGTTCGCGGTGCGCGGCGGCATCGTCGACGTGTTCCCGCCGACGGTGGAACACCCGCTGCGCGTGGAGTTCTGGGGCGACGAGGTCACCGAGATCCGCCCGTTCTCCGTCGCCGACCAGCGGTCCCTGCCGGACGCCCCGGACGCGCTGCTCTACGCCCCCGCCTGCCGGGAACTGCTGATCACGCCCGAGGTAGCGGAACGCGCGGAGGAACTGGCGCGCCTGCACACGGCCGACGCGCAGCTCGCCGAGATGCTCGGCAAGATCGCCGGCGGCGCCGCCGTGGAGGGCATGGAGGCGCTGATCCCGGCGCTGTGCGAAGGCGAGATGCGGTTGCTCACCGAACTCGTCCCGGACGGCACGCACGTGCTGCTGTCGGATCCGGAGAAGGTGCGGGCGCGGGCCGCGGACCTGGTGCGCACCGGCCAGGAGTTCCTGGAGGCGTCCTGGATGGTCGCCGCCGACGGCGGCAAGGCGCCCATCGACCTGGGGGCCTCGGCGTACCGCGGGCTCGCGGAGGTCGCCGAGCGCACCAGGGAGATCGGCCTGCCCTGGTGGACGTTGACCCAGCTCAGCAGCGACAGCGCGGACGACGGCGTGGTGCATCTGGGCCTCAAGCAGGTCGAGGCGTACCGCGGTGAGGTGGAACGCGCGTTCGCCGACCTGCGCGCGCACACAGCTTCCGGCGGCGCCGCCGTGCTGGTGGTTCCGGGGCAGGGAACCGCGCAGCGGGCGGTCCAGCAGTTCCGGGAAGGCGACCTGCCGGTGCGCCACGCGGCCGAGGGGATCGCGGGCGAGCCGGAGACCGGCGTGATCACCGTGGTGCGCGGCGACCTGGAGGACGGGTTCGCCGCACCGGGGGTGGGTCTGGTGGTGCTCACCGAGACCGACCTGACCGGCGGTCGCGGCGGCACGTCCACCAAGGACATGCGCCGGATGCCGTCGCGGCGGCGCAACGCGGTGGATCCGCTGGCGCTGAAGGCCGGTGACTTCGTGGTGCACGAGCAGCACGGCATCGGCAAGTACGTGGAGATGGTGCAGCGCACCGTCGGTGGCGCGACCCGCGAGTACCTGGTGCTGGAGTACGCCTCCAGCAAGCGCGGCCAGCCCGGCGACCGGCTGTTCGTGCCGACCGATCAGCTCGACGAGGTGTCCCGCTACGTCGGCGGCGAGCTGCCGACGCTGAACAAGCTCGGCGGCTCCGACTGGAAGAACACCAAGGCCAAGGCTCGCAAGGCGGTCAAGGAGATCGCCGCCGAACTGGTGCAGCTCTACGCCGCGCGCCAGTCCGCCCCCGGTCACGCGTTCGGCCCGGACACCCCGTGGCAGCGGGAGTTGGAGGACGCCTTCCCGTACACCGAGACCGGTGATCAGATGGCGGCGATCGACGAGGCCAAGTCGGACATGCAGCGGCCCGTCCCGATGGACCGGGTGATCTGCGGCGACGTGGGCTACGGCAAGACGGAGATCGCGGTGCGCGCCGCGTTCAAGGCCGTGCAGGACGGCAAGCAGGTCGCGGTCCTGGTGCCGACGACGCTGCTGGCGCAGCAGCACCTGAACACCTTCGCCGACCGGATGCGCTCCTTCCCGGTGACGATCAAGGGCCTGTCCCGGTTCACCGATCCGCGGGAGTCGGAGCAGACGGTGCAGGGCCTCGCCGACGGTTCGGTCGACATCGTGATCGGCACGCACCGGTTGTTGCAGACGGGCGTGCGCTACAAGGACCTGGGCCTGGTCATCGTCGACGAGGAGCAGCGCTTCGGCGTCGAGCACAAGGAGCACATCAAGGCGCTGCGCACCCACGTGGACGTGCTGACGATGTCGGCGACGCCCATCCCGCGGACGCTGGAGATGAGCATGGCGGGCATCCGCGAGATGTCCACGATCCTCACCCCGCCGGAGGAGCGGCACCCGGTGCTTACCTACGTCGGCGCCTACGACGAGAAGCAGGTCGGCGCCGCGATCCGCCGCGAGCTGCTGCGCGACGGCCAGGTGTTCTTCGTGCACAACCGGGTCTCGACGATCGAGAAGGCCGCCCGGTCGCTGCGCGAGCTGGTGCCGGAGGCGCGGATCGTCACCGCGCACGGCCAGATGAACGAGGAACGGCTGGAGAAGATCATCCAGGGGTTCTGGGAGCGCGAGCACGACGTGCTGGTGTGCACCACGATCGTCGAGACCGGGCTGGACATCTCGAACGCGAACACGCTGATCGTGGAGCGTTCGGACATGCTCGGGCTCTCCCAGCTGCACCAGCTGCGCGGTCGCGTCGGCCGCGCTCGCGAGCGCGGCTACGCGTACTTCCTGTACCCGGGCGAGAAGCCGCTCACCGACACCGCGCACGACCGGCTCGCGACGATCGCGCAGAACTCGGAGCTGGGCGCGGGCATGGCCGTGGCGATGAAGGACCTGGAGATCCGCGGCGCGGGCAACATCCTCGGCGCCGAGCAGTCCGGGCACATCGCGGGCGTCGGGTTCGACCTGTACGTGCGGCTGGTCGGGGAGGCCGTCGAGGCGTTCAAGCAGCACGCGGGCGCGGAAACCGGTGACTTGGAACGGGAATTGGCCGAGGTGCGGGTGGACCTGCCCGTGGACGCGCACATCCCGCACGACTACGTGCCGGGCGAGCGGCTGCGGCTGGAGGCGTACCGCAAGATCGCCGCCGCCGCCGATCAGGAGGCGCTGGACGCGGTGCGCGCCGAACTGGAAGACCGCTACGGCCCGCTGCCGGAGCCGGTGCAGCGCTTGCTCAAGGTCGCCACGTTCCGGCAGGTGTGCCGCGAGCACGGCGTCACCGAGGTGACCTTGCAGGGCTCCTCGCTGCGCATCGCACCGGTGGAGCTGGCCGATTCCCAGCAGATGCGGCTCAAGCGCCTGTACCCGAAGGCCGTCTACAAGGCCACGGTCCGCACGATCTCGGTGCCGCGCCCCACGGAAGGAGCCGCCGGTGGCCGCATCGGAGCTCCCGCACTGCGGGACGAGGCGTTGCTCGACTGGTGCGCCGACCTCCTCGCAGCCCTAGCAGGCCGCCCAGCCCTGACCGTCTGACCAACCCCCCGCAGCACCCCCGCACCTCAACAAGCCCAAAAGGGGCGGACGAAGCCACGCCTGCCTCGCGGCCGAAGGCCGTGCTCTTGCGGCGAAGCCGTGCAGTGTGCGGGCGAAGCCACGCTTGCTTTGCGGCCGAAGGCCGTGCCTGTAATCGCGCAGCGATTAGCCCACGTCGAAAAGCCGACCACCCGCGGGTTCTCAGCGTTCTTCTCGCGAGGACGGCTTTTTCCCTCGTGGCGGAGCCACTCGGGAAAAAGATCCCGCAGCGAGAAGAACGCTGAGGTTCCGCCACCCGACCACACGCCCAAACCGACCGGGCGGGCCTGGCAAACCCCCGACCAACGGCGCATGATCGACCTGCGTTAAGACGGGGCCGATCGGTGGTCATCCTCCGCCACGAGGCAACCAACGCGCCCGTGACGCGTCTGCATTCGTGGGTGGACTCGCCGGTTCGACGTGCCGCCTGGTTCTGCCGGTAGGGGAAAGGACGAGGTGTGGATCGTGCGAGAGGACAGCGGCGGCCGAGTGCTCCTCGTCGTCCGGGACCGTCCCGGCCGGGGGAGGAGACGACGGTCCGCAGGCCCGTCGTAGCGCGCGTGGACGAGCGGGATCACCGCAGGCCCAAGCCGAAGCGCCGCGCGGGGCGGGTGTTCGGCCGCGTGCTGATCGCTCTGCTGTCCGTCGCGGTCCTGAGCACCAGCGCGTACGCGTGGGGCACGCTCAAGGGCTGGACCGGGGGGATCACCGGGAGCGACGTGATCGGCGGCGGGGTCAGCGCTCCGGACGGCGCCGTCGACATCCTGCTCGTCGGCAACGACAGCCGCACCGACGCGGAGGGCAACCCGCTGCCGGAGGACGTGCTGCGCGAGCTGCGCACCACCGATGACGAGGGCGGCGATCTCACCGACACGATGATCCTGATGCGCATCCCCAACGGGGGTCAGCGCGCCAGCGCCGTGTCCTTCCCGCGCGACACGCTGGTCGGCCTCGGCAACGGGCACGGCGAGCACAAGCTCACGGAGGCCTTCAACACCGAGCGCATGGCCGCGTTGCAGGAGTTGGAGGACGACGGCGTGACCGATCCGAAGGAGCAGGAGCGGCAGGCGCGGACCGCGGGCCAGAAGTTCCTGATCGAGACGATCGAAGACCTTTCCGGCGTGACCATCGACCACTACGCCGAGGTGAACCTGCTCGGGTTCTACGAGATCACCAAGGCCGTCGGCGGCGTCGATGTGTGCCTGGTGGACGATGTGGACGACAGCAGGTTCTCGGGCGCGGTGTTCAACGCGGGCCCGCAGACCGTCGCCGGCGCCGACGCGCTGGCGTTCGTGCGCCAGCGCCACGGCCTGCCGCGCAACGACCTGGACCGCGTGGTGCGCCAGCAGGTGTTCATGTCCGGTCTGGCGAGCAAGATCTTGTCCGCGGGCACGTTGAGCAACCCGGTGCGGCTCGGCGAGCTGATGGCGGCGCTGCGCAAGTCGGTGGTGCTCGATTCGGGCTGGGACGTCGTGGACTTCGCGCAGAACATGCAGGGCATCGCGGGCGGCGACATCGATTTCCAGACCATCCCGGTGGAGCTGGTCGGGGAGTCCGGCAAGGAGGACGTGACGGTCGACGAGGCGGAGGTGCGGCGGTTCGTGGCGAACCTGCTGCTGTCCCCGCAGGAACGCGCGGTGCGCCAGCAGGCGGAGCGCGCTCCGCAGGAGCAGACCTCGCAGGCGGAGACCTCGTCGGAGGAGACGAGCCGGAGCCCGTCGAAGACGACGGTGAGCGTGTACAACGCTTCGAGCGTCACGGGGCTCGCGGCGAGCGTGCTGGAACGCCTCACCGGTGAGGGGTTCCGCTCCGGTGCCACGGGCAACGCCGAGGCGATGAGCTCGTCGTCGGTGCGGGTCGCGGCGGGTGAGGAGGCCGCGGGCGAGCAGGTCGCGGAGGCGCTCGGCGGCCTGCCGGTGCGCACCAGCGGCGCCGTGGAGTCCGGCAGCGTCGAGGTGTACTTGGGCGCGGACTACGCGGGTCCGGGGGCGCAGAACTTCGCCGGTGCGCGTCCGCTGCGCCTCGACGGGCTCCAGCGGGCGCAGGTCCCGGACCAGCCGATCACCGCGGCCGGTGTGCCGTGCGTGAATTGACGGGGCGGGGATGAGGGTTCACCCCGAGATGATCTCGTGAGAGGGTGATCGCTGTGAGCTCCGTCATCTCCCGCCTCCGTCCGCTCGCGTTGGTCGCGCTCTCGTGCGCGCTGCTCGCCGGTTGTGGTGTCGAACCCGGCCGGGTCGGTGCGGCGGCCTTGGTGGGCGACGCGCGGATCCCGGTCAGCGAGGTGCAGGGCCGGTACCGCGCCGTGCTGGACAAGGAGCCGGAAGCCAAGGCGCAGCTCGCGGAGCAGGAGCAGCTCGGCGAGTTCGGCCGCAGGCTCGCCGGTGATCTGGCGCGCCGGGCGCTGGTGGACCAGGCCGCGAAGGACGAGGGCCTGCGGGTGGACGAGCGGCGGGTCCGCGAGGTGATCGACTCCGCGGGCGGCGAGCAGGCCGCCAGCGCCGGGCAGATCTACACCGCCGACGACATGGCGGCCGTGGTGCGCAGCAAGCTGCTGACCGCCGAGCTCGGCCGCCGCTACATCGACCGGGTCTCCATCACCTACGACGTCACGTCCGCCGCCACCCGCGGTGAGGCGGAGCAGAAGGCGCGGCGGATGGCGCGCGGCGACGCGGAGTCGACCGCCGTCGTCACGGCCGATCAGCAGGCCGGCCAGGGCGCGGCGGCGGATCAGCGGCTGCGTTCGGCGGATGTGCCCGACTTGGCGGCGGGCACTCCGCTGTTCGG
Source organism: Saccharopolyspora gloriosae (assembly GCF_014203325.1). Lineage (NCBI taxonomy): Bacteria > Bacillati > Actinomycetota > Actinomycetes > Pseudonocardiales > Pseudonocardiaceae > Saccharopolyspora > Saccharopolyspora gloriosae. The sequence continues at coordinate 392,027 of NZ_JACHIV010000001.1, forward strand.
TGCGCGGGCGGGCACCGCGATGGCCTTCGAGCTGCAACCGCAGTCCGGCCAGTGGTCGGTGGTGCGGATCAAGCGGCGCGACGTCGCCCCGGCACCGCCCAAGCCGAGCGCGGCGGGTGCGGACGAGATGCGGATGCAGTCCTTCGGCGATCAGCTGCTGCGGGTGACCGCCCAGCGGGTCGGTGTCGAGCTGAGCCCGCGCTACGGAGTCTGGGACCAGCTCGCGCTGGGGGCGGCTCCGAACAAGGACGAGACGATCGGGTTCGTCTTCCCCGCCGCCGACCGCTCCTGATCGCCGGTCCGCTGCCGGTTTCCGGGCGGCCGCGCCGATCTCGATGAGCCGCCCGACCACCGAAGATCACCCGCATGGGGTGACGCGCCGGTGTGTCGGACGGGGTGCGCCGGTGCGCCGGGGGCAGGCTCGGCGATATGGATCAAGCGTTGCGGCGAGGGCGAGAATCGTGGTTGCGACAATCGCACCATGCAGAGTGCACGTTCGGCGGATCACGTGACCGGCGACCGTCCGAACACCCCGTCCGGGGCGTTCGGGACGAGCGCGGATTCCCCATCCCGGCCGGTGGTTCCGGGGTCGGCGGTGGTCGTCGTGGACGACCGGCTCGGGGACGTGATCCCGGCGGCGGCGGTGCCCGCGCTGCGCCGTGCGGCGGCGGTCTACGTCGCACCGGGTCTGTCGGCGGCGACGGTGGAGGCGCTCGACGAACCCCCGGCTCCGGCCGTGGAGGCGTTGCTGGACCAGGCCGCGCGGGAGCCGATCGTCCTGGTCGCGCCGGACCTGAAGTCGACGCAGGCGCAGGCGTTGCGCGAAGCCGGTGCGGCGTTGCTCGGTTCGCATCCGCCGGTGGGCGTCGAGCTGCTGGACGCGGTGACGGTGATGGATCGGCTGCGCTCTCCGGGCGGTTGCCCGTGGGACGCGCAGCAGGACCACGATTCGCTGCGCCGCTACCTGGTGGAGGAGACCTACGAGCTGCTGGACGCGATCGACCAGCGGGATCGCCCGTCGTTGCGCGAGGAACTGGGCGACGTGCTGCTGCAGGTCCTGTTCCACGCCCGGATCGCGGCCGAGGACGCCGCCGATCCGTTCGGGGTGGACGAGGTGGCCGCCGACCTGGTGGGCAAGCTGGTGTCCCGGCACCCGCACGTGTTCACCGAGGTCGAGTCCGTGCACGACGCGGAGTCCCAGCAGCTGCGCTGGGATGAGCTCAAGCAACGGGAGAAGCAGCGGGAGTCCATCGTGGACGGTGTCGCGACCGGTCAGCCCGCCGCCGCGCTCGCGGCGAAGCTGGTGCAGCGGGCCGAGCGGGCCGGAGTGCCGCGCGAACTGGTCTCGGTCGGGGAATCACCCGGTGCGGTCTTGTTCGACCTCGTCGCCCGCGCCAGGCTGGCCGGAGATGATCCGGAGGACGACCTGCGCACCGCCGCGCTCGCCTTCGCCGGCCGGGTCCGGGACGCCGAGGCCGCCGCGCGCAACGACGGTCAGGACCCGCACGCGCTCGGCTCCGAGCAGTGGAGCCGCTACTGGAGCACGGCCGTCGGGGAGTGACGCGGAACGCGGGCTCCTTCGCGCCACGCCGCGGGAGGAGTCGGCTCGGCTTCGAGGATTGACGGGCCGATGGGTCGCCACCTGCGGAGATCGTTCCGATGTGTCCTCAGTGGACAGATGTGGTCGCCTCCGCTCACGGAGCGAACCGCGAGGCCGCCGGAATCGTTGTCCTGGTCGGTGCTCGCATCGCAACGTGCGAAAAGTCCGGTTCGCCACTGAGCACGACCTGACATGTGCACACTGGAGTGGGAGAGGGAGGACATTCGTGTCGCAGCAACTGAGCACGTGCAGACCGTGGCGGCTCGCCGGAGTGGTACCGATCATCGCACTGCTCGTCTCGTGCGGCTCGGAACCGAGCAGTTCTCGCCAACAGACCCAGCCGAGCGTGCAGGCCGATCCCCCCACCGCGGTGGCGCCCCCGGACGGCGGCGTCACCCCGCCACCGCTGACGGTCCTGCCCGCGGGTACCCCGCCGCTGCCTACCACCGAGCGACCGCAGCTCCAGCTCGAAGCCTGGTCGGAGTCGATGTCCGACGAGCTCAACATCCCCCGGGCGGCATTGCAGGCCTACGGCTACGCGGCCCGCGCGGCCGAGGCCAGCCACCCGGGTTGCGGGCTGACATGGACGACGCTCGCGGGCATCGGCGCCATCGAATCCAGCCACGGCCGCTTCAACGGTGCTCGCCTGGACGAGACGGGCAGGCCCAGCGTGCCGATCATCGGCCTGCCGCTGGACGGCAGCCACGGCGTCAAGCGCATCGACGACACCGACGGCGGACTGCTCGACGGCGACCCGGTGTTCGACCGGGCCATCGGGCCGCTGCAGTTCATCCCCACGACCTGGGAGCGGTGGGCCGCCGACGCGGACGGCGACGGCGTCGCGGACCCGCACGACATCGACGACGCGGCGCTCGCCGCGGCGCAGTACCTGTGCACCGTCGGCGGCGACATGAACGACCCGGACCGGTTCTGGGCCGCGTTGCTCGACTACAACGAGAGCCACGACTACGGCCAGGACGTGCTCGACCACGCCGACCACTACGGCAAGACCAGCCGGACCCTGAGCGCGGAGGGCGGACGATGATCCCGTGGCGCGCGGAGGGACGGTTTCCGCTGGGTGCGGTCGTCTCCGGAAGTGGGTCGATTTGTGCTCGCTCCTAGTTCTCCCGGATACCGCCAAGTAACCTGATCGCGTGACCGTCCCCACCGCATCCCGGCTGCGTGGCGTAGTCGCCGCCGTCGGGCGGTTGGCCGTCGCGCTGGCCCTCGTAGCCGCGATGGGGGCCGGCGTCGCGCTGGCCTCGACCCTGAGCCGCCCGGAGGCCGCGCCCGAAGCCGGTCCGCCGCCGGAACAGGTCGTGGAACCGGCGCCGGTCCTGCCCGGCTCCGCCGCGCCGCTCGCGCAGGAACCCGCGCAGCAGCCCGCCCCCGTCGGTGAAGACCCCGTGCGGGAGTGGGCGGATCAGGTCGCCTCCGTGGTCGACGTGCCGTCCCGCGCGCTGCTCGCCTACGTCAACGCGGACCTGGCGATGCGCCAGTACAAGCCGGACTGCCGGATCTCCTGGGCCACCATCGCCGGGATCGGCCGCATCGAGTCCAACCACGGCCGCTACGGGAACCGGGTGCTCGGCGACGACGGAATGCCCTCGCAGCCGATCATCGGGATCGCGCTGGACGGCACTCCCGGCGTGCGTGCCATCGGCGACACCGATGGTGGCGCGCTGGACGGTGACCCCACGCACGATCGCGCGGTCGGGCCGATGCAGTTCATCCCGTCGACCTGGCGGAAGTGGGCCACCGACGGCAACGGCGACGGGCTCGGCGACCCGCAGAACCTCGACGACGCGGCGATGGCCGCCGGTCGGTACCTGTGCTCCAGCGGGCGCGACCTGACCACCGGTGACGGTTGGTGGGGCGCGGTGATGTCGTACAACAACTCCGTCGAGTACGGGCAGAAGGTCTACGCGATCGCCGAGAGCTATTCGAAGGCCGCCAGCAGGCGGCAGTGACCCTCCCGCGCGGAGGAGCACGCCGCGTCCGGATCACCGCGACCCGCCGGGCACGACGTGCTCGGCGGATCGCGGTCAGCCGTCGCGGCGGGCGAGCCTGGCGTTGATCTCGCCCAGCGCTTCCTGGTACGCGGGAACGGGGTGCATCGTGGCGGCCATCTTCACCTGGCTGCGGGCTTCCCGGAGCCGGCCCTGCCGCTGGAGCGTGCGGCCCAGGACCAGCCGGGCGTAGTGGTCGGACGGGTCGAGTTCGATCACCCGCAGGAACGCGAGCTCGGCCCGGCGGAATTGGGCGGAGAACAGGTAGGCCCTGCCGAGCAGCAACTGCACGGAGGGCTTGTCCTCGGCGATGTCGAGTACGGGTTGCAGTGCGCGGAGAGCTTCCCAAGGTCGGCGCTGGGCTACCAGGCTCTCCGCCCGGCGGAACGCTTCAACGGTGCCTTCGCTGCTCATGACCCGGACAACGGTACGTGCCGACCCCGGTGCGCATCGACGTCCGAGCGGATGTTATCGCCCGCCGTCCCAGCATGTGGTGATCACGCCCCGTGGTGACCTGATCGATCACGACGGGCGGGGCGTACGACACACCAAGTCGGCCGCGTCGACGCCGACGCCACCGATAGGCTCATGGTCGGTCGTCGGGCGTTCGGCGCCCGCTCGCGCGTCCAACGGCGAGGCGGGCGGGCCGCCCATACCTCAAACCCTGGTTAGGAGCACACGTGGCGATCATCGAGCAGGTCGGCGCCCGCGAGATCCTGGACTCGCGCGGTAACCCCACCGTCGAGGTCGAAGTGGCACTGGAAGACGGCACGCTGGCCCGCGCCGCGGTCCCCTCGGGCGCCTCCACCGGTGAGCACGAGGCGGTCGAACTGCGGGACGGCGACGCCGAGCGCTACGGCGGCAAGGGCGTCGAGAAGGCCGTGGAAGCGGTGCTGGACGAGATCGGCCCCGAGCTGGCCGGTCTCGACGCGACCGAGCAGCGCGTGGTGGACCAGAAGCTCGTCGACCTCGACGGCACCCCCGGCAAGTCCCGGCTGGGCGCCAACGCGATCCTCGGCGCCTCGCTCGCGGTCGCCAAGGCCGCGGCGGACTCCGCGGGGCTGGAGCTGTTCCGCTACGTCGGCGGACCGAACGCGCACGTGCTGCCGGTCCCGATGATGAACATCCTCAACGGCGGCGCGCACGCCGACACCGGTGTGGACGTGCAGGAGTTCATGATCGCCCCGGTCGGCGCGGACTCCTTCTCCGACGCGCTGCGCTGGGGCGCGGAGACCTACCACGCGCTGAAGTCGGTGCTCAAGGCCAAGGGCCTGCCCACCGGCCTGGGCGACGAGGGCGGTTTCGCCCCGGACCTGCCGAACAACCGCGAGGCGCTGGACCTCATCGCCGTCGCCGTGGACAAGGCCGGCTTCAAGCTGGGCACCGACATCGTGCTCGCGCTCGACGTGGCCGCCACCGAGTTCTTCGAGGACGGCGCCTACACCTTCGAGAAGGCCAAGCGCAGCGCCGAGCAGATGACCGGTTACTACACCGAGCTGCTCGACAACTACCCGCTGGTCTCCATCGAGGACCCGCTGGGCGAGGACGACTGGGACGGCTGGGTGCAGCTGACCAGCGAGCTCGGCGAGCGCGTGCAGCTGGTCGGCGACGACCTGTTCGTCACGAACCCGGAGCGCCTCGAAGAGGGCATCAACCGCCGCGCGGGCAACGCGCTGCTGGTGAAGGTCAACCAGATCGGCACGCTCTCGGAGACGCTGGACGCGGTCAACCTGGCCAACTCCTGCGGTTACAAGAGCATGATGAGCCACCGCTCCGGCGAGACCGAGGACACCACCATCGCCGACCTCGCGGTGGCCACCGGCTGCGGCCAGATCAAGACCGGTGCCCCGGCGCGCAGCGAGCGGGTCGCCAAGTACAACCAGCTGCTGCGCATCGAGGAAGCGCTCGGGGACGCCGCCCGCTACGCGGGTGAACTGGCTTTCCCGCGGCTCAACCCCGAGGCGTGACATCCTGGTCACCAGCGGTCGGAACGGCCGGGTGACCACGACGACAGGTGCGGACGATGCCGAGCGGGCGATCTTCTGATCGACAGCAGCGCCGTCGGGCAGGCACGGCCTCCTCGACGCGCGGGAACGGCGCGAAGCGCCGTTCGGATGCGCAGACCCCTGCGAAGCGGTCCGGGACGCGGCCGGGAACCCAAGCGGGTTCCCGGCCGCGGCCGAAGAACAAGTCCCGGTCGGAGACCGCGGGTGCGTTCAAGCTGTCGTCGACCAGGCGGGCCGCGCTGCTGGCGCTGCTGCTGTGCGCGATGGCGCTGAGCGTGTCCGTCCCGCTGCGCACCTACCTCAGCCAGCGCGGCGAGCTGGCCGCGCAGGAGCAGCACCGCGCCGAGCTCACCCAGCAGGTGCGGGAGCTGGAGATGCGCAAGGAGCAGCTTTCCGACCCGGAGCGGGTGGAAGCCGAGGCCCGCTCCCGGCTGGGTTACGTCCGGCCCGGCGAGACGCCGTACATCGTGGAACTGCCCGGCCGACCGACGGCGCCGCCGGCGACTCCGGCACCGGAGGACGACGGTGCCTGGTATTCGGATCTGTGGAAGTCGCTGACAGGGAACTGACGTGATCAACACTTCGACGGTCGCCGCGAGCGACCGGGACAGCATCGCCCGCCAGCTGGGCAGGCCGCCGCGCGGTCTGCGCGCGGTCGCGGCGCGCGACGTGGCGGGGGAACCCACCGTCGTGCAGACCAACCCGCGGCTGGAGGACGGCACGCCGTTCCCGACCTTGTACTACTTGACCTCGCCGAGGTTGACCGGTCACTGCTCCACGCTGGAGGCGGAGGGCCTGATGCGGGAGATGCAGGACCGGCTCGCCGAGGACCCGGAGCTGGCGCGGCGCTACGCCGAGGCGCACGAGGCGTACCTGGCCGAGCGGGACGCGATCGAGTCGCTGGGGACCCGGGTCACCGCGGGCGGCATGCCGGACCGGGTGAAGTGCCTGCACGTCCACGTGGCGCACTCGCTGGCCAAGGGCCCCGGCGTGAACCCGTTCGGCGACGAGGCGCTGGAGATCATCGAGCGGCGCTGGCCGGAGAAGCCGAGCACCGATCCCGCGAGCTGAACCGCCCTCCGGTGATCAGCTCGCGGGCGTGACGCGGTCGAGCAGGTCGAGGCCGAGGCCGTCCGCGGCGGTGCCGAAGGAGCGTCCCACGTCGGGGACCAGCCGCGTCGCCACGAAGGCGTCGGCGACCTCGTTCGGCGCGTGCCGCCGCAGCAGCGCGGCCTGCAGGGTCAGCGCGATCAGCTCGGCCAGGCGCCGGGCCCGGACAGGGCTCGGCGCGGCCAGTTCCGCCCGCAGCCGCGCCAGCGCCTCGTCGTAGCGGGCGTCGCCGCCGCGGGCGGTGTCGAGCTCGGCGAGCAGCGCCGCCGCCGACTCGGGCTGCTTCTCCAGCGCGCGCAGCACGTCGAGCGCGGTGACGTTGCCGGAGCCCTCCCAGATCGACATCAGCGGCGCCTCCCGGTAGAGCCGCGGAAGGCCCGACTCCTCGACGTACCCGTTGCCGCCGAGGCATTCCAGCGATTCGGCGACCGCGGTCGAGGCGAGCTTGCACACGTGGAACTTCGCCGCGGGCAGCGCCAGGCGCAGCAGGGCGCGTTCGGCGGGGTCGGCCTGCCCGTCGACCGCCGCCGCCAGCCGCAGCGCGAGCACCGTCGCCGCCTCCGACTCCAGCGCCAGGTCCGCGAGCACCGCCCGCATCAGCGGCGCGTCGGCCAGCGGTGCGCCGAACGCGCTGCGGTGCCGGACGTGGTGGGCGGCCTCGGACAGCGCGATCCGCACGTTCGCCGCCGAGCCGAGCACGCAGTCCAGCCGCGTCATCGACACCATCTCGATGATGCAGCGCACGCCGCGGCCCTCTTCGCCGACGAGGTGCCCGAGCGCGCCGGTGTACTCCAGTTCGGCGGAGGCGTTGGACTTGTTGCCGAGCTTGTCCTTGAGCCGCTGCAGCCGGATCTCGTTGCGCCTGCCGTCGGGCAGCACGCGGGGGAGCACGAAGCAGCTCAACCCGCCGGAGGTGCGCGCCAAGGTGAGGAACAGGTCGTTCATCGGCGCGGAGGTGAACCACTTGTGCCCGGTGAGCCGGTAGGTGCCGTCGGCGAGCGGTTCGGCCGCGGTGCTGTTGGCGCGCACGTCCGAGCCGCCCTGCTTCTCGGTCATCGACATGCCCGCCAGCAACCCGGCCTTGTTCGCGGCCGGCCGCAGCCCGAAGTCGTACGTCGTGGAGCGCAGCCCCGGCTCGTACTGCTGGGCCAGCGCGGGGGAGTGCCGCAGCGCGGGGACGGCGGCGAAGGTCATCGAGATCGGGCAGCCGTGCCCGGCTTCGGCCTGCGACCAGAGGTAGAACCCGGCGGCCCGGCGGGCGTGCGCGCCGGGCCCGGCGTCCGGTGCCCAGGGCGCGGCGTGCAGTCCGTGGTGGACGGCGCGCTCCATCAGGTGGTGCCAGGAGGGGTGGAAGTCGACTTCGTCGGCCCGGTGCCCGTAGCGGTCGTGGGTGCGCAGCGCGGGCGGGTTGTCGTTGGCGGCGCGGCCGTGCTCGCGGAGGGCGGCGGAACCGGCTTCGGCGGCGATTTCCCGCAGTCCGGGCAGCGCGTCGGCCCCGGCGTACCGGGTGATCGCGTCGCGCAGCGCCGGGTCGCAGGCCAGCGGGTCGAAGCCGTCGAGCGGCGGCGGCTGGTTGGTCACCCGGTGGGTGGACCAGCGTGCGGCGTCCGGATCCGCGGGACGGGAGGAACTGGAGCGAGGCTCGCCGCTGAGCATCATGCTCCGCAGCGTAGGTCACGTGGCTACCGTTAAGTAGCCTCCGCGATCTTGCCGGGTGGCCGCACGAGTGGAGATCCACTCCATCGTGTTCACGAGGACTCGATCAGTCGGCGTTGATCACAGTGCATGATCGAACCCGCTATTAATGCCACTCGATGGAGTGAGCGCGAGAGTCGCAACGCGCCGCTTCGTGCCACCGTAGTGACGGATCCACCGCTGGGAGCGATGCCCGAGCGCGGACGATCTCGTGGGGGCTGGAGGCACCGTGGCAGTTCGCAACACCCGTCCCACCGCTCGCCGCCGGAACCGGCGCAGGTGGCGGGCGGCCACCGCGCTCACGCCCACGCTGCTCCTCGTCGCCGCCTCCAGCACCCTGCTGTCCTTGCCACCGCCCACCATTCGCGACGGTCGCGCCGAGTCCGCTCCGGACGGCGGCCTCTACGGAGCCAGCGGACACCTGCCGCAGACCAGGGAACCCGGCACGCACGTCCTCGACCTCGCCGGACGACCGCAGCGGATGCCGGGCCCGCCCGACGACGCGCCGCGCGGACGCCTCGACATCCCCGAACCGATGATGGCCGCCTACGTCGGCGCCGCCGACCGGCTCGCCGGATCCCATCCCGGCTGCGGAGTGCACTGGTCGGTGCTCGCGTCCATCGGCCGCATCGAATCCGGGCACGCCCGCGGCGGGGAGATCGACGTCAACGGCACCACCCTCTCGGCGATCCTCGGGCCGCGGCTCAGCGGTGGCCCCGGCGTCGCCGCCATCCCGGACACCGACGGCGGCACCCTCGACGGCGACCCGGTGTGGGACCGCGCGGTCGGAGCCATGCAGTTCATCCCGGGCACCTGGAACAAGTTCGCCATCGACGGCAACGACGACGGCGAGCTCAGCCCGCACAACGTGCACGACGCGGCGGCCACCGCGGGCGCCTACCTCTGCGACGGCGGCGGGGACCTGCGGGAACCGCGCGCGCTCGCCGAGGCGGTGTTCCGCTACAACCACTCCGACGACTACGTGCGCACCGTGCTGCGCTGGGCGGACGCCTACGCGGGCGGCGCGTTCCCGCTGCCGCTGGAACCGCTGCCGGAGGTCGACGGGCACGACGTGCTGGCGGGCAGCCGGTTGCCCGCCGCGCAGTCCGAGCGCCCGGTGGCGGCCTCGCCGGAGGCCTTCGGCTCGGGGGCGTCGGCGCTGAGCCCGCCGTCGCCCGCCGCGCCGCCGGAACCGACCGTGGACGCGCGCCCCACGTGGCCGGGTGCCTCGGCCGGGCCGGTGGACGTCGAACCGTGGCCCGGCGCGGCGCCTCCGCCGGCGAGCGGCGAGACCGTGCCGCCCGGCGACGCCGACCCGGTCGTGCCGCCCGGTGCGCAGGACCCGGTCCCGCCGCAGCCCCCGGCGAGCGAAGTGCCGCCGTCGGAGGGCGCACCGCCCGTCGAACGGCCGCCGTCCACCGAGGCACCGCCCGAGCCGCACCTCCCGCCGGCCGATGGCGCCGCGCCTCCGGTGCCGCCCGCGTCCGAGGTGCCGCCCGCGTCTGAGGTGCCGCCGGAACCGGGCTCGTCGACCACGGCTCCCGGATCGGCGACGACGCCACCTCCCGGCTCGCAGCAGCCGGAGCCGTCCGGCTCGCAGCCGGTCCCGCCTCCTCCGGCGGGCGCGGTGACGCCGCCGTCCGCGGAACCGAGCTCGCAGCCGTCTGCGACGTCCGAACCTTCGGAGTCGTCGGTGAGCCCGTCCACCGAGCCCTCGCACCTGCCCGGTTCGGTGCCGCCGAGCCAGAGCGGAACCTCGACCCAGCCGAGCACGCCGGTCGCGACGGAGCCGGTGGCGCCGGTGCCGTGCGAGATCACCGCGCTCGACGAAGGCCGGTTCGTCCCGCGCGAGCAGGCCGAGACCGCGGGCACTCGCCTGGAGCCCGGCACCACCGACCCGCGCACCGCGGTCCCCGGCGAGGTCGTGTTCGTGGAGTCCGCGACGTCCGGACCGCTGGAGCCGTGCGAGATCCCCGCGGAGTTCAAGCCTGCCTCGTGATCATCCGATCAGGTGATCGAGTTCTGCCGCGGAGCCGGTGCGTCCGGTCCGCGGGACCTGGTTGCGCAGGGGTCGACGGCGTTCACCCTGGTCGGTGATGATCTCGGTGGCACGCGGTGCCGACACGCCACCGGTGAGTCCGCGCACGTCGATTCGGGGCAGCCGCTAGCGTGGTCGCCGATCGAGGACGGGGCGCCCGCGCGCCGCCTCGGAGCACCGACCAGAGCAAGGAGTACCCCATGTCACGGGTGGCCGCGATCGACTGCGGAACGAACTCGATCCGGCTGCTGGTGGCGGACGTGACCACGAGCTTCGACGGTGCCCGCGACCTGCGCGACGTGCACCGCGAGATGCGCGTGGTGCGGCTCGGCCAGGGAGTGGACGCCACCGGCAGGCTCGCCGAGGAGGCGCTGGAGCGCACCCGCGCGGCGCTCGTGGACTACGCCGCGATCGCGCGGCGCAAGGGCGTGGAGCGGGTCCGGATGGTCGCCACCTCCGCCACCCGCGACGCGGCCAACCGCGAGGACTTCTTCGCGATGGTCCGCGACACGCTCGGCGTGGACGCCGAGGTGATCACCGGCGACGAGGAGGCGCGGCTGTCGTTCATCGGCGCCGTCGGCGACTTCGACCCGTCCGACGGTCCGTTCGTGGTCACCGACGTGGGCGGCGGCTCGACCGAGCTCGTCGTGGGCCGCTGGGACGGCGCGCGGGCCGAGATCGAGGCGGCGTACTCCGCCGACATCGGCTGCGTGCGGCTCACCGAGCGGTGCCTGCACACCGATCCCGCGTCCGAACAGGACGTCGCCGAGGCCGAGCGGGTCGCCCGCGCGATCCTGGACGACGCCTTCGCCGCGGTCGACGCCTCCGGTGCTCGAACCTGGGTCGGAGTGGCCGGAACGGTCACCACGCTCTCCGCAGTGGCGCAGAACTTGCCGGACTACGATCCGGCGGCAATTCACCTTTCCCGTTTATCCCAGAAACAGCTCGAAGAAACGACTTCGGAGCTGTTGACGATGAGTCATGAAGAACGTGCCGCGATCGGTTCCATGCATCCCGGGAGAGTCGACGTGATCAGCGGCGGAGCGCTCGTCGTCAAGGTCATCGCCGACGAGCTGGCCGAACGCGCCGGTATCCGCGTGATGTCGGTCTCCGAGCACGACATCCTCGACGGCATCGCGCTGTCTATCAGCTAGTTCTCACAGTGTGGTCGTCCGGCTCCGGGGCGTGGGTCCTGGGTTTCTGGACCGAACCAGAAAGTGACGGATTTGTGACAGGGCAACGCAAGTGAGGGTTTCTCACATATGTTTACGCTCGTCTATCGCGGCGGTGAACAACTCCGTCGTGCGTGATGCCCCCAAGAATGGTCCTCGGGGCAGGGGTGGAAGTGGGAGGGTATTGATGCGTAAGCGACGTTTGACCGCCTGTGTGGCGGTCCCGCTGGCAGTCGGGCTGCTTGCCAGCGGTTGCGGCGGAGGGGGCAGCGCGACCGAGGAGGGCTTCATCTCGGTCAACTCCACGGAGCCCGAGAACCCGCTGGTTCCCGCCAACACCACCGAGACCGGCGGAGGCAACGTCGTCGACGCGATGTTCACCGGTCTGGTCGGCTACGACCCCGAGACCAGTGAGCCGTACAACGAGGTCGCCGAGTCGATCGACACCCAGGACAACAAGGTCTTCACCATCAAGCTGAAGCCGGGATGGACCTTCCACGACGGAAGCCCGGTCACCGCGAACAGCTTCGTGAAGGCCTGGAACTACGCCGCCTACGCGCCCAACGGCCAGTCCACGACCTCCTTCTTCGAGCAGATCCAGGGCTACCGCGACGTCAGCCCCGCCGACCCGGACGGCGACACCGGCCCGCAGGAGCCGCCGCAGCCGACCGCCCAGGAGATGTCCGGGCTGCGCGCCGTGGACGACAGCACCATCTCGGTCACCCTGGACGCGCCGTTCGCCACCTGGCCGACGATGCTCGGCTACACGGCCTTCTCGCCGATGCCGGAGAGCTTCTTCGCCGATCCCGAGGCGTTCGAGGAGCACCCGGTCGGCAACGGGCCGTTCAAGTTCGAGTCCCGGCAGCCGAACACCGACATCAAGCTGGTCACCAACGACCAGTACGCGGGGCAGAACAAGCCGCAGATCCGCGGCGTCGAGTTCCGCATCTACAACGAGCTGGAGACCGCCTACCAGGACCTGGTCTCGGGCAACCTGGACTTCGTCGACCAGGTCCCGCCGTCGGCGCTGGTCGGTAACAAGTGGCGCACCGATCTGCAGGACCGGGTCGTGGACAAGGAGATGCTGAGCAACAACGCGCTCCAGCTCCCCCTGTACGACCCGAAGCTCAAGGACCCGCGCGTCCGCCACGCGCTGTCGATGGCGATCGACCGCAAGCAGATCACCGACACCGTCTTCGAGGGCTCCTACCTGCCCGCGACCGGCTGGGTGCCCAGCGGCCCGATCAAGGGCTACGAGGCCGGCGGTTGCGGCCAGTACTGCGAGTACAACCCGCAGGAGGCCAAGAAGCTGCTCGACGAAGCTGGCGGCTTCAACGGTCCGCTGACGATCACCTCCAACGCCGACGGCGGGCACAAGGAGTGGGTCGAGGCGATCTGCAACCAGCTCAACACCAACCTCGGCGTCCAGTGCGCGTTCAACCCGGTGCCGACGTTCGCCGAGTTCCTGAAGATGCACGACGAGAACGCCCACACCGGCCCGTTCCGGTTCGGCTGGCTCGGTGACTACCCGGCGGCCGAGACCTTCCTCGGCAAGATCTACCGCACCGGCGCTTCGTCGAACTACATGCGCTACTCCAGCCCCGAGTTCGACGCGGCGATGAGCCGGGCCGACCAGGCTCCGAGCGAGGAGGAGGGCCTGCGGCTCTACCGCGAGGCGGAGAACATCCTGGCCAAGGACATGCCGTCGATCCCGCTGTGGAACCAGAAGGCCCAGTCCGGCTACTCGGACCGGATCAGCGACGTGCACGTCAGCTTCGACCGGAAGCTCGACCTGGAACTGGTCAAGCTCAATCCCTGATCGCATTGCTGCGGGTCCGGTCCGCGAAATCGCGGGCCGGACCCGCCTGCGTCCTAGAGGAGGTTCGGCGTGGGGCGCTACGTACTGCGGCGGTTGCTGCAGCTCATCCCGGTGTTCATCGGGACCACTTTCATCATCTACTGCCTGGTGTGGGCGCTCCCCGGCGACCCGTTCGCGGGTCGGTGCGGCGATCGGCCGTGCCCGCCCGCCTACATCGCGGAGATGACCGAGAAGTACAACCTCAACGACCCCGTCTACGTGCAGTACTTCAAGTACCTGTGGCAGCTGCTGCAAGGCGACTTCGGCGACACGTACTCGGGGCTGGCGGTCAACGAACTCGTCGGCAACGCCTACCCGATCACCATTCGGTTGGCGATCGTCGCGCTGGTCATCGAAGCGGTGATCGGTATCGGAGCCGGCATCCTCGCCGGTCTGCGGGGACGCGGCTTCCTCGACAGCCTGGTGTTCATGTCGACGCTGTTCCTGATCTCGCTGCCGGTGTTCGTGACCGGCTTCGTGCTGCAGGTGCTGCTGGGCACCGAGTGGGGGCTCATCCGGCCGAGCGTCAGCTCGCAGGCCACCTGGGGTGAGCTGATCGTTCCCGGACTGGTGCTGGGCAGCCTGTCGATGGCCTACGTGTCGCGGCTGATGCGCACCTCGATGATCGAGAACAAGCGCGCCGACTACGTGCGCACGGCCACCGCGAAGGGCCTGCACCCGCGCCGCGTCGTCGGGGTGCACCTGCTGCGCAACTCGATGATCCCGGTGATCACGTTCCTGGGCACCGACCTCGGGGCGCTGATGGGCGGTGCGATCGTCACCGAAGGCATCTTCAACATCCGGGGCATCGGCGGGCTGATCTACGACGCGGTGCTCACCAAGGAGGGCACCACCGTCACGGGCATCGTGACCTTGCTCGTGCTGGTGTACCTGCTGATGAACCTGTTGGTCGACCTGCTCTACGCAGTGCTGGACCCGAGGATCCGATATGCCTGAACCGACTGTCTCCGCCACCACCGCGCAGCCGACCGACTCCGAGCGGACGGCGGCCGAGCCTGCCTCGGCCGCTCGCCCCGAGAAGCCCCGCGGGCTCTGGGGCGATGCCTGGCAGGACCTGCGCAGGCGACCGATGTTCCTCGTCGCCTCCGCGATCATCCTGCTGCTGCTGGTGATGGCCGCGTTCCCGCAGCTGTTCACCTCGCTGGACCCCACGCGGGGTTCGCTCTCGCACGCGCGGGAGCTGCCTTCGGCCGAAGCGTGGTTCGGCTACGACACCCAGGGGCGCGACATCTACGCGCGGGCGATCTACGGAGCGCGCGCCTCGATCATCGTGGGTGTGCTCGCCACGGTCGTGACCGTGCTGATCGGCTCCATCTTCGGCCTGGTGGGCGGCTACCTGGGCGGCTGGCTGGACAACCTGCTCTCGCGGTTCGCCGAGATCTTCCTCGGCCTGCCGTTCGTGCTGGGCGCCATCGTCATCCTGACCACGCTGAACCCGGCCACGGGCATCCCGGACCCGGTGCGGATCATCACGCTGGTGATCCTGTCGATCTCGGCGCTGTCCTGGCCCATCGCGATGCGGATCATGCGTTCGGCCGCGATCTCGGCCCGCGAGCAGGACTACGTGAAGGCCGCGCGAGCGCTCGGTGCGAGCCCGGCGCGGATCATCTTCCGGCACATGCTGCCGAACTGCCTGGCTCCCGTGCTGGTCTACGCGACCATCGCGCTGGGCGGTTTCATCGGCGCCGAGGCGACGTTGTCGTTCCTCGGGCTGGGCCTGCGCTCACCGGTGGTGTCCTGGGGCGTGATGATCGCGGATTCGCGCGATTACATCTCCGTCGCCCCGCACCTGCTGATGTTCCCCGCAGGCTTCCTGGTGGTGACCGTGCTGGCATTCGTGATGCTCGGTGACGCCGTCCGCGACGCGCTCGACCCGAAGCAGAAGTAGGAGGTACCGCTGTGTCCGAGAAGGGCGACAACGCAGGCGGACGGCTGCTCGACGTCGAGGACCTGCACGTGGAGTTCCGCACCCGCGACGGCGTCGCGAAGGTGCTCAACGGCGTGAGCTACCACGTCAAGGCCGGTGAAACGCTGGCGGTGCTGGGCGAATCCGGTTCCGGCAAGAGCGTCACCGCGCAGACGGTGATGGGCATCCTCGACACCCCGCCGGGGTTCGTCACCGGCGGCGCGATCCGCTACGACGGCGAGGACCTGCTCACCGCCACCGAGGACCGGCGCAGGCAGCTGCGCGGCGAATCGATGTCGATGATCTTCCAGGACGCGCTCTCGGCGCTGAACCCCGTCTACACGGTGGGGTTCCAGATCGCCGAGCAGCTGCGCACCCGGCGCGGCATGTCCCGCAAGGACGCCACGGCGCGCGCGGTGGAGCTGCTGGACCAGGTCAAGATCCCGAACGCCAAGCAGCGCGTGAAGGAGTACCCGCACCAGTTCTCCGGCGGCATGCGGCAGCGCGCGATGATCGCGATGTCGCTGGCGCTGGACCCGGAGCTGCTCATCGCGGACGAGCCGACGACGGCGCTGGACGTGACGGTGCAGGCGCAGATCATGGACCTGCTCGACGAGCTGCGCCGGGACCGCGGGATGGGCCTGATCCTCATCACCCACGACCTGGGCGTGGTCGCGGAGGTCGCGGACCGGATCGTGGTGATGTACGCGGGTCGCATCGTGGAGTCCGCGGACGCCTACGGGCTCTACGAGCAGCCCGGCCACCCGTACACCGAGGGCCTGATGCGGTCCATCCCGCGCCTGGACCTCAAGGGCCAGGACCTGGAGACGATCAAGGGCCTGCCGCCGAACCTGATGAAGATCCCGAGCGGCTGCCCGTTCCACCCGCGTTGCCCGCGCGCCGAGGACCGCTGCCGCGAGCAGGTGCCCGAGCAGCACCAGCTGGGTTCGGGCCGGACCAGCGCCTGCCACTTCGCCGAGGAGCTGATGACCAGTGAGTGAGCCGATCCTCGAAGTGCGGGACCTGGTCAAGCACTTCCCGATCAACCGGGGCGTCGTCTTCCAGCGGACCGTCGGGCACGTTCGGGCCGTCGACGGCGTGTCCTTCGACCTGAACAAGGGCGAGACGCTGGGCATCGTCGGCGAGTCCGGCTGCGGCAAGTCGACGCTCGCACAGGTGCTGATGCGGCTGGAGAAACCGACCAGCGGCACGGCCACCTTCGAGGGCCGCGACATGTTCAAGATGAGCGGTCCGGAGCTGCGCAAGTTGCGCCGCGACATGCAGATCGTGCTGCAGGACCCCTACACCTCGCTGAACCCGCGCCGCACCGTCGGCGACATCATCGGGGAGCCGTTCGAGATCCACTCCGAGGTGGCGCCGAAGGGCGATCGGCGGCGCAAGGTGCAGGAGCTGCTGGACCTGGTCGGGCTCAACCCGGAGCACATCCAGCGCTACCCGCACCAGTTCTCCGGCGGTCAGCGCCAGCGCATCGGCATCGCGCGGGCGCTGGCGCTGCGGCCTAAGGTGATCGTGTGCGACGAGCCGGTGTCCGCGCTCGACGTCTCGATCCAGGCCCAGGTGATGAACCTGCTCGGTGAGCTGCAGCAGGAGCTCGGGCTGTCGTACGTGTTCATCGCGCACGACCTCGGCGTGGTGCGCCACCTGTCGGACCGGGTGGGCGTGATGTACCTGGGCAAGATGGTCGAGGTCGGCACCGACGAGCAGATCTACGAGCACCCGCAGCACCCGTACACGCAGGCGCTGCTGTCCTCTGTCCCGGTGCCCGATCCGACGTTGCGCGGCAAGCGCGAGGTCATCCGGCTCACCGGTGACGTGCCCAGCCCGGCGAATCCGCCGTCGGGCTGCCGGTTCCGCACCCGCTGCTGGAAGGCGCAGGACATCTGCGCGGAGAAGGTCCCGGAGCTGGAGGTCCGGCTGGGAGACCACCCGTCGGCCTGCCACTTCGCGGAGGAACACCCGCACGTCGTGGCGTGACGGTCCGGACGGCGCCGGGTGGCGGGATCGAATCCCGTGCCCGGCGCCGTTCGTTTTCTCCGGGGCGTTGAGCGGATCTGCTCAGCCGTCGAGCAGGCCCACTCCGCCGTAGGCGTTGGCCTGGGCGGCCTCGCCGAAGCTGATCTGGGTGTCCGGGCGCCACAGCGGTGAGAGCACCAGGCCCGGATCGGCGAGCCGGTAGCCGTTGAACAGGCTCGCGATGCGGTCGCGGTCGCGCCACAGCACGGGCGTCGGGGTGCGGCCCATCACCTCGTGCGCCACCCGCACCTGCTCGTCGGTGGCCGACACCTGCGAGATGTGCGAGATCGCCAGCCAGCTGCCGGGAGCGCTCACCGCGCGGTAGCTCGCGACCAGCGCGTGCGCTTCGGCGTCGTCGGGCACGAACGGCAGGATCGCGATGGCCAGCACCGCCACCGGGCGGGAGAAGTCGAGCATCCCGGCGACTCCGGGCGCGGTGAGCACGCTTTCCGGGTCGCGCACGTCGGCTTGGGTGATCGTGACGTTCGACTGGCCGGCGAGCATGCGCTGCGCGTGCGCCACGGCGACCGGCTCGTGATCGACGTAGCCGACCTTGGCGGCCGGGTTGATCCGGTGCGCGATCTCGTGCACGTTGCCGACGGTGGGGATGCCGGAGCCGAGGTCGAGGAACTGGTCGACGCCCTGGGAGAGCAGGAAGCGCACCGCCCGGCCGAGGAACGCGCGGTTCGCCTTGGCGTACACCGCCGACTGCGGCAGGACTTCCAGCGCGTCGTCGGCGGCCTTCCGGTCGATCGCGAAATGCGCGGAGCCGCCCAGGTAGTAGTCGTACATGCGGGCCGAGTTGGGACGGTCGGTGTCCGGTACCGAAGGCATCGACGGTGGCCCGGTGCGTTCGTTCTCGCCCATACCTTTGATGTTGCAACAAAAAATCGATCTTGACCATGCCGTGTTGGTCACTCCGCCGGGACCATGGCGGATTTCCGCCACGTCAACGCGGTGGTGCAACCGAATCGTCTTGATGCAATTCGTGATCGCATTTTCACGGAAAGTGAATAATGGTCGCGCGAAATGAGACCGCACCGTCGTCCGGGGCCGCCCGCGCATCTGCGGCAGGCGGCCCCGGAATCGCCGGCTAGGAGTCCTGCCGGATGAATTCGGCCAGATCAGCGGACTGCTGGAGCCGGGACGGCTCGTGCACGTACATCATGTGGCCCGCGTCGTAGTAGCGGACGTCGATGTTCGCGCGCAGCTCCTCCGGAATCGGCAGCCGGGCCAGCACGTGCTCCGCGGCGTAATACGGCGTCGCGCCGTCGGTGTAACCGGCGGCGACGTGCACCCGCAGATGCGGATTGGCGCGCATCGCGGCCCCCAGCTTGTCCACCACCGAGACCGAGGAACCTTCGAACTCCTTGTACGACCACGGCTGCACCCGATTGCTCAGCAATGCGTAGGGCAGGTCGTTGGCGTAGTCGAGTTCCTGACGCAGGTAGTGGTTGATCGCCGCCGAATAGGCGCCGATGATCCCGGACACGCTCGGATCGTCGGTGAGGCGTTCCCCCGCGGAGTCGGGTTCCCAGCCGAGGAAGCGCCCGTCCATGCGGCCCACGGTGCGCCGCTCGTCGCGCAGCAGCTCGGTGAAGAACCGCAGGTGCTCGATGCGCAGGTTCGCGCGGTCCACGTACTCCTCGGACAGGCCGGTGAGCTCCGCGGTGCGCCGGATGATGTCGGCGCGTTCGAACGCGGGCAGCCGCGCGCCGCGGGACAGCGCCCACGCGTAGTCCCCGGAGGCGAACTTCTCCGCCTCGTCCAGCACTTCCCGCAGCGGCCGGTCGCCGTGCCTGCCGTGGTGGTGCGCGATGGCCGCGTACGTCGGCAGGTACAGCTGGTACGGCAGGTCGTTGCCGTCGGTGAACCGGATCGTGCCCATGTCCAGCACGGACGAGATCAGCAGCAGCCCGTTGAGGTACAGCCCGTGGCGGTCCTGGAGGTGCTCGGCGAGCGCCGCCGCGCGCAGCGTGCCGTACGACTCGCCCGCGAGGTACTTCGGCGACAACCAGCGCCCGTTGCGCGAGGTCCACAGCCGGATGACCTCACCGACCGATTCGATGTCGCGCTGGTAGCCGTGGAAGTCGGCGGGTTCGCCGCCGTTGACCGCGCGGGAGTACCCGGTGGAGACGGGGTCGATGAACACCAGGTCGCTGTGCGCCAGCAGGGTTTCCGGGTTGTCGGCGAGCCCGTAGGGCGGGGCGGCGAGCGACCCGGTGTCCCCGGACACCACTCGTCGCGGCCCCAGCACCCCGAGGTGCAGCCACACGCTCGCCGATCCGGGACCGCCGTTGAAGGCGAAGGTCACCGGGCGCGGCTCGGCGCTGTCCACGACGTAGGAGGTCAGGTGGACTTCGGCCTTCGCCTTGAGCCCGTCGAACTTGCCGTCGGTGGTCGCCTCTTCGCGCAGCACGATGCGGCCGGTCGTGGCCGTGTAGGAGAGCTCACCGCCGTCCGCGGTGATCGTGTGGTGCGTGCTGACCAGGTCATCCGCCGGCTCCGCCGGGGTCGTCGTTTCCTGCCCGGCTTCGCCGGTGCTCGTTTCGGTGGCTGCCATGACCGAACTCTACGTGCCGGAACCCGCGCCCCGGCGCGGATTCTGCGACGGTGGACGCGTGATCCCCGAGCTGATCGACGACCCCGTCACCGACCCCGCCGGCGCGGCGCGCGGTGCCCGCGACCTCGGAGACCTCGACGACGCGGTGCCGCACTGCGCGGCGTGCCCGCGGCTGGTCGAGTGGCGCGAGCGGGTCGCGCGGGAGAAGCGGGCGGCGTTCCGCGGCGACACCTACTGGGGTCGCCCGGTTCCCGGTTTCGGCCTGCCGGACGCGGCGATCGCGATCGTCGGTCTCGCTCCCGCCGCGCACGGCGCGAACCGGACCGGCCGGATGTTCACCGGTGATCCTTCCGGTGACGTGCTCTACCAGGCCCTCTACGACGTCGGTCTCGCCTCGCAACCGGACGCGCACCGGCTCGGCGACGGATTGTCCTTGCGCGGCACCAGGATCACCGCGCCGGTCCGGTGCGCCCCACCGGAGAACAAGCCGACTCCCGCCGAGCGCGACACGTGCCGCCCGTGGCTGGCGCGCGAACTCCTGCTGCTGCGCGAGACGGTGCGGGTGGTGCTGGTGCTCGGCGGTTTCGGCTGGCAGGCCGTGCTGCCGGTGCTGGGGGCGGCGGCGTGGCAGGTGCCCGCGCCGCGCCCCAAGTTCGGGCACGCCGCCCAAGTCGTCCTCCCCGCCACCGACGGCGGCCGAGATCTCCACCTGCTCGGCTGCTACCACGTCAGCCGGCGCAACGTGCAGACCAAGCTGATGACACCGGCGATGCTGCGCACCGTCCTGGAACAGGCGAAAGACCTGGCGGGCCTCGGCTGATCGCGGTCGCTGGCCGACGGAGGCCGATCGATCCGGGCTGATCTCCACGGCACCGCCGGGGGCACGTATCAGGCGGAGTGGTCGTCAGCGGTGCGCAGTGCGGTGACGAACGCCGGGTGCGGGGCCGTCAGCACGACTTCGGAACCGTCCTCCGAGGTGCGCGCGCCGGTGATCCGGGGCAGCGATCCGAGCACGAACGGCACGACCGAGACGATCGCCGCGAAGAAGCCGCCGAGCAACGCCGCGCCGAGGGCAGGGCTCTGCACCCCGGTGATCAGCCGCGCCGCAAGCGCCCCGGCGATCAGCACCACCCCGCCCCAGAACAGCGCGTTCGCCAGCACCAGCCCGGCGGTCCGCTGCCGAGCGCACGTCGTGCACAGCGGCCAATCGCGCACTCTGGTGATCCGCACCTTCTGCGCGCGTTCACCGAGCCTGCCCGCCACGCCGAGCGGGTTGGCGCTCATGGCTCGGCTGCCCTGTGGTTCGGCGCGCGACTGGAGGGCGAAATCGACCGAGCGGGCCGAATTCCGCCCGTGCCGAGCGCAGCACCCCGGCAGCGCGCCAGGGGTCTCCGCCACCTGCGCGGGCACTCTGACCTGCTCCGGCAGCTCGTTCTTCCGCATGTTGACCCCCGTACGACGAGACGGACATTTCACTCTATCGGTGTGGTAAAAAGCAGCCGCCAAGCGGTTTCCTGCGAGGGTGCGGCTGCCCGCCGGGCACTCGCGGGAGCGCACATCTGGGGGAAGGAGTACCGCGCTGAGATGGGTTTCACCGCGGATCCGAAGAGCATCGGTGACTTCGCCAGCAGTCTTGGTGAACGCGTCAGCGACGCCAACAAGGCCGTCGACTACGTCGAGGAGTGGATCAGTTTCGGCTACTCCGAGGGGCGCATGTTCGTCACGGCGGTCGAGGCGGCAGAGGACGCGAAGGCGGCCTTGACCGCCAACTACCGGAAGTTGGCGGAATTGCAGCGAACCGCGTCCTCCGAGGTGGACAAGGCCGCGCAGTTCTACCGGGACACCGACAGCGACCAAGCCGAGCGGCTCGACCGCTCCTACGAATGAGAATCAGAGGTTTCCGCGATGGGGGATTCACCTGCGTCGGTGCTGACCGCGCCGACGCCGTCCGATCCGATACCCGACCTGGTCGAGAACGTGCTCGGGGCGAGCCAGTACATCAGCTTGTCCTACTGGGTCGGTCAGGCCGCGGACATGGTGTGCGGGACGAATCCGTGGGCCTGGGTCGCCGAGCAGTTCGCCGGTGACTGGGAAACCGTGCAGAAGGCCGGGGTGGCGCTGGAGAACTTGGCCGAGTTCAACGTCGAGTTCGCCCGTGCCAACACCACCGGGATGGACGGGGTCGCGCACGACTGGACGGGTATCGCAGCCGACGGTGCTGCCGCCTACTTCGGTGAGTTGAGCAAGGCGATCAGCGCGCAGGAAGAGACGTTGCGCCAGCTCTCCTCGCAGTTCAACGACATGGCGGTCGGCATGTACGAGGCCGCGAACTCGATCAAGAGCTTCCTCGAGATGTTGTTGGACCTGCTGATCGCGATGGGCCTGGAACTCGCCGCCGCGGCTGCGAGCAGCTGGACCGTCATCGGCCCGGTCCTGTCCGGGGCGGCGTTCGCGGCGACCTTGACCAAGGCGATGGGGGTGTGGGGTCAGGCACTGCAGGCGCACACGATCGCGTGGAACGCCGCCCAGGGTTTCGTCGGCCTGGTCGCGGGCTACGCCACCGCGCTGCGGGACCTGGACCAGCACGAGCTGCCCGAATCCGGCTACCACCACCCCGGGGTGTGACGTGCGGGAAGAGGACGAGGCCACGCTCGACGTGGCGCGTGGCGACGTGGCGTTGTCGAAGCACCTGAAGAACTCGCTGGGCGTGCTGCGGGACAAGGTCGACGACCCGAACTTCAAGCGTCTGGTCGACGACGTGCTGGCCGGGAAGCAGGGGCTTCGGGACGCGTTCACCTCGGATGCTTTCTCGGCCGCGCTCGACCCGCTGGTCCGCAAAGGTGCGGAGGACTACGACAAGCTCTCCGAGCAGGAACGCTCCGAGCTGGCCAAGACCGGCGAGCAGCAGTTCGCCGAACTGCGCGAGCAGGAGCGGACCGCGGCACCGCCGAACCGGTCGCGTCCCGAGGTGCCGGAGGAGGACGAGGACTTCAGCCAGCGAAGCTGGCTCGAATGATCCCCTCGCGCGCGGACGTGCCTGCGTCGGCTGCGTCAGCGACCGGGCGCACCTGACGGGCAGGTCTCGGCTCGAGGGGCGAGCAGCACGAACCCGGCAGGTCCGCCCCGGGAAGCACGGTGCTGGAGATGATCGGCGAGGGCTGGCCGCGGCTGCTCTCGGACCTCAAGACCCTGCTAGAGACCGGTGACGTCCTGCCGTTCGCTTGATCGGAACGGCGCTGTCGACGCTGATCACTTGATGGGGTGATCTGCGGGTTCGGTGCTGGATCGGCGGTTACCACCGCCGGTAGCATCGAGTCATGGATGCGGAGACGAACGGCGAAGGCGACCTGCGGACCCCTGCTCTGCAAGGGCGGAAGTTGCCCGAATTGGCGGATCGGCTGGCGGAGCTGCTCGACCGGTACCGGGCGGCGGATCCACCGCCGGGTATCGCCGATGTCGTGCTGCCCGCGGCGGCCGGTGAGATCCGGACGTCGGGTCGGGCGCGCAAGGTGAGCGTGTCGATCCCGGAGGACCTCACCGCGGCGGTGCAGCGCCGGGCCGGGCCGGGCGGGTTCAGCCAGTACGTCACGGACGCGGTGGCGCGACAGCTGGAACTGGACCTGCTCGCGGAGCTCGCCGACCTGATGGAGGGCGAACACGGCCCGGTTCCGGCGACGGCGTTGGCGGAGGCGAGGTGCGCATGGGCGGACCGCGAATAGCGGCGGGCGGAACGCTGATCTTGGACGGATCCGCGGTGGCCGAGCTCGCCGCGGGTGGTGCACGAGTCCGCGCGCATCTGGAGATCGCTCGTGAGCGCCGAGCGCGGGTGGTCATCAGCGCGGTGACGCTCGCCGAGTCGTTGCGCGGGGATGCGGTCGGGGCGGCGCTCGACGAGGTGCTCGCTCGGATCACTGTGCTGCCCGTGACTTCGGAGATCGCTCGACTCGCGGGAAAGCGCTCGGCCCGCGGACCGGGTGATCAGGCCGAACGGTCAGGTGTCGATGTGGATGCGCGGACCGAGTCCACAGTGGACGCCATCGTTGCGGCGACCGCACTGCGGTGCGCCCGTCCGGTCGTGCTGCTCACCGCGGTGCCCGAGGTGATGCGTCGCCTGCTCGCGGAACTTGCGGTGCTCGGGGAAGTCGAGCCGTCGGGGATGTCGGAGACCGCGAAAGTGCAGGCAGGAGAGGAGATTTTCATGGACGAACGCGGCGGCGGGGCGGTCCGGCGAGCGGGTCGGCCACGGGTGGCCATCGCGCAGGCGTGACCGGTGTTCGTGACCGATGTTGCCGCGTCAGATGATCGGTACCGGTTCAGGTCGTCTGACCACTGGTGTTGTGATCGAAAGTCTGCGTGGTCTTCGGTCGAATCAGCGGCCGCGTTGATCAAGCTGGCAGTGATTCACCTGGTCAGTGCCGCTGAAAGCCGAACAATCGCCGAAGTCGCCGGAACGCGGGAGATGCTGCGGCGAGTTGGCTTTCCGGCCGCAAAAGTCGGTAGGGTGGCGATCACTCCGGCCCTCTCGTCCACCGCGCGATCCATACCGAGCGCAGCCGTCCGCGCACAGCCTGTTGATCGTGATCAGTGCCACGCGCGACTGGCGTCACATTAGGGGGGGTCTGCGGAGTGTGTCCCACTCCAGTGGTGCGACCATGTCGGCATGGCTGGTAAATCCGAACCCACCCGGATTCTCATCCTCGGCGGCGGCTATGTAGGCATGTACACGGCACTTCAGCTTCAGTCGAAGCTGGGGCGTCGCGAAGCCTCCGTCACCGTGGTCGACCCTCAGCCGCACATGACCTACCAGCCCTTCCTTCCGGAAGCGGCAGCGGGCTCGGTCGAGCCTCGCCACGTGGTAGCGCCACTGCGACGAGTCCTGAAGCGGTGCCATGTGATCACCGCCAGTGTCACCGAGATCAAGCACGCCGATCAGGTCGTGACGATCGAGAACCCGCAGACAGGCCCCGAAGAGCTTGCCTACGACGTCCTCGTCGTGGCGCTCGGTTCGGTGTCCCGACTTCTGCCCATCCCCGGCCTGGCGGAACAAGGCATCAGCCTCAAGACCGTCGGTGAGGCCATCTACCTGCGCAACCACGTGCTGGCGAAGATGGACGCCGCGGCCAACACCTCCGACGAGGAGCTGCGCAAGCGGCTGCTCACCTTCACCTTCGTCGGCGGCGGATTCGCCGGCGCCGAGGCGTTGGCGGAGCTGGAGGACATGGCCCGCTACGCCACCCGCTACTACGAGTCCATCTCGCCGGAAGACATGCGGTGGGTCCTCGTCGAGGCCGCCGGGCGCGTGATGCCCGAGGTCAGCGAGAAGATGGGCGTCTACGTCGTTAAGGCCCTGGAAGAGCGCGGCATTCAGGTCTACCTGAACACCTTCCTGAAGTCCGTCGAGGGCGGGCACGCCATGCTCTCCGACGGGACCGAGTTCGACACCGACACCTTGGTGTGGAACGCGGGCGTCAAGGCGAACCCGGTGCTCAAGAACACCGACCTGCCGCTCGACGAGCGCGGCCGGATCAAGTCCACCTCGCACCTCCAGGTCGAAGGCCTGCCGGGCGTGTGGGCCGCCGGGGACTGCTCCGCGGTCCCGGACCTGTCGAAGATCGACGACGACCCGAACGCGACCTGCGCCCCGTCCGCGCAGCACGCGGTGCGCCAGGCCAACCAGCTCGGCAAGAACCTGCTGGCGAGCCTGCGCAACAAGCCCACCAAGGAGTACCGCCACGCCTACGCCGGTTCGGTGGCGGGCCTCGGGCTCTACAAGGGCGTCGCCGACGTCTACGGCTTCAAGGCCAAGGGCTTCATCGCGTGGTTCATGCACCGCACGTACCACGTGAGCCGGATGCCCACGTTCAACCGCAAGATGCGGATCGTCATCGACTGGACGCTGGCGTTCCTGTTCAAGCGGGAAGCCGTGTCGATGGGTCAGATCCAGAACCCGAAGGCCGACTTCGAGCGGGCCGCTGCGAGCTGATCCGCACTCCGAGTGATCACCGCGTGCTCCCTGAGCACGCGGTGATTCGCGTCCGAGTTGGGGACTGCTCCGTGCAGGCGATCAGGTGACCCGCTACCCTTGACAATGAGTAGCGAGTAATCGAAGACTGACGGGGCGTCTTCACCTGAAAGGATGCCTCACGTGGGGAAGGGGTGAATCCTTTGACTCTCCAGGAGTTAGCGGCTCTGCTGCGCAGCGGCGAAGTGCAGGACGGCCCGCTCGCCGATTTCGCGACCGAGTACCAGGCCGCGTCCGAGGTGTTCCGCAAGAAGGACGATTGACGCCGACCCGCATCACCGGCCACCGATGATCGCGGCATCGCAGGAGGACTGGGGCTATGACCGAGGGGGCGGACGACTTCGCGCACCCGTTCGGCCCCATCCCCGGCCCGTCCACCGCTGACTTCCGGCCCGGCCCGCTGCTGCTGCAGGGGCAGGACTACTTCTTCCGCTCCGACGACACCAGCCTCGACTTCCAGGAACGCGTGCACAGCGCGGACCTGGTCAACGACGGCGACGGTGACCCGATCCCGTGCGTGCTGGTGCTGGCGCGGGCCGCGGACATGGAGATGAACGAGCTGTCGCTCGCCCTGGCCGAGCGCGGCATCCGGATGGTCCGCATCGACGCCGACCGCTGCCTGGACATCGCGCTCACCGTCTACACCGACACCCCGCTGATCGAGTTCGAGCGCTGGCTGCTGCGGCCCGTCGTGGTGTGGCGGCGGCACTTCGACATCACCGCGCTGCCGGTCGACCCGACGACGGTGCACGGTGCCTACGTCCGCGAGCAGTGGCGCGCGGTGTCGAACTGGCTGTCCTGCCGGGCCGACTGGGAGCAGATCAATCCGGTGCGCTCCAGCTCGCACCTGGATCGGCTCACGCAGCTGCGCGACGCCACCGCGTTCGGTTTCCTGGTGCCGCGGACCGCGGTGACGACCCTGCCCGGGCGCAGCCGGCCGGGCGGTGGCCGGTGCATCGTCAAGACCGCCGGACACCACATGCTGGAGCCCGAACCCGGCGCGCTGCGCGGCCTTTTCCCGCGCCCGCTGGACATCCGCCACTCCGCCGAGGCCAGGGAGCCCGCGCCGGTGCTGGTGCAGCAGTTCGTGGACTCCGAGCACGAGATCCGCGCGTTCGTGGTGGGCGACGAGGTCATCGGCTACCGGGTGGACAAGCTCGACCCGGCGCAGCTGTGGGTGGATCCGGATTCGGTCGTGGTGGAGCGGATCGAACTGCCCTCCGGCCTGGTGACGCGGCTGCTGGCGCTGTGCCGGTTCTGGCGGCTGCACGTGGCCGCGTTCGACCTGCTGGCCACCGGTTCGGAGCACGTGTTCCTGGAGGTCAACGTCAACTGCGATTGGCGCTGGTTCGAGCACCGGGCCCAGGACGACGCGGTCTCCACCGCGGTGCACGCCTGGGTCGGGGAGCGGTTCGAGCACCTCGCCGCGTCCGCTCCGGCGCCGCGGTGGGACCGATGATCCGCGTCCGCGGTCGAGCACCGCGCGGACGGGGGCACGGCTTGCTCTGCTCGGCGGTTTTCGATCACCGGGAACCAGGTGCAGAGTCGGTGCGTCCGATCCGGCGACCGAGATCCGGCCCGGCGGTACCGAGCCGGCGTCCAGGACGCGCGTCCCCGGACGTGTGCTGAGGACCCAGCCCCCGTAGCCCAATTGGCAGAGGCAGACGACTTAAACTCGTCAGAGTGTCGGTTCGATCCCGACCGGGGGCACCACGAACCGCGCGTGCACCGCGCGGAACTCCGCGCCGCGCGGCGTGATCCGCGCCGGCTCGCCGGTCGCGCGGGATCCGCGTGCAGCGAACTCGCCGAGCCCCGGCCGCCGCCCACGAGAGGCCCGGTCCGGTCCCATTAGGGTCACTACTCCAAGTGATGCAACCGTTGCGCCCGTTCGGTCGTCGCCATTCTGCGGTGCGGTTTCGCCGTTCGGGTCGGGTCCGGTTTCCGGCAAGGCGGATACCCCGACCACCGTGGGTGGTCGGGGTATCTCCGCGTACTCTCGTGATCGTCGGTGGCGGTCGGTTCGATGCGGGTCGTGACGGGTCGGACTTCGCCTGCTATCGGCGAGGCCATGTGGTGTGGTGTGCCGCTGACGAAACCCCCAGGCACCTCAGCGGCACACCTCCCGCCACTTGACTGCTGTCCGGATCCTTCGGACGATTCGCGCGCTCGACCGTCCGTGGCCCGTTCGGCGCAGCATGTGACAGAGCATGGCAGGCAACGGAGCGGACGTGGACCAGCTCGCGTCCGGAGCTCGGTGAAGTACCTGCTCAACGGCGGGTACCGGATTTTCCGGTCCGGATCTGGACCGGAGGAGGACGGGGATGACGGACCGGAAAGCGGGAACTTCGGCGGCGGGCTCCGGCACTCGTGCGCTGTTCGCGGAACGGTTCGCCCTGCTCTACGTCACGGCCGGAGATCCACCGCTGAAGCGGGTCGCCGACGCCGTGGAACGGGTCCGGCGGCTCGACGAGCGGGGCAGGCCGATCCGTTCGACGGCCCAGCGGATCAGCGACTGGCGCCGGGGACGCAACGTGCCCGCCAGGTTCGCGGCCCTGTCGGTGGTGCTGGAGATCCTGATCGGCGAGGCGCGGAAGAACCAGCCGCAGCCCCCGGTGGACGGACTCTACGACCTGGCGGTGTGGCGGGCCCGGTGGGAGGAAGCGCTGACCAGCCCGCTGGCCGCGCCGGAGGCGCCACCTGCGGCCGAAACCGGTGAGACGAACGGGACTCGGCCGGACGGCGGCCTGCCGACCGACGAAGGGCTCTGCCCGTACCGCGGGCTGGCCGCGTTCCACGAGGGCGACTCCGGATGGTTCTTCGGCCGGGAACGCGCCACCACCACGCTGGTGGAGCGGCTCGCCACCGCGGCCGACGACGGCGGCATCACGATGCTCGTCGGCGCTTCGGGAGCGGGGAAGTCCTCGCTGCTGGGGGCGGGCCTGCTCCCAGCGCTGACCGGTGGGGCGCTGGCGGACCAGGGGTCCTCCTCGTGGCCGGTGCGGACGATGACGCCGGGCGAGGATCCGCTGCGCTCGCTGACCGAGCTGATCCCCGAGCTCAACGAGGTCCTGGCTGCAGCGGAGCGTGACGACGCGGAATCGGACGACGACGACTCCGACGCGGAATTCCGGTTCGCGGAGTCGGTGCGCGACGCGGTCGCCGGGCACGTGCGGGACGCGGTCGGTGACGAGGCCCGGCTGGTCCTGGTGGTGGACCAGTTCGAGGAGACGTTCACGGTGTGCCGGGACGAGCACCGGCGAGCCCTGTTCGTGCGGGTCCTGCAGGCCTGCTGCACCACGGGATTCGCGGGCGGCACCTCGCCGGGGCTGGTGGTGCTGGGGTTGCGCGCCGACTTCTACGCGCGGTGCCTGGACTTCCCCGAGCTCGCGGAAGCGCTGCAGCACCGGCAGATGGTGCTCGGCGCGATGACCGTCGCCGAACTGCGCAAAGCCATCACGGGCCCCGCGAAGGCCACCGGGCTGCAGATCGAACCGGGCCTGGTGGACGTGCTGCTGCGCGACCTCGGGGTGAGCGTGGGCCGCGCCTACGGCAAGCCGTCGCAGCGGGCGTACGACGCGGGGGCGCTGCCGCTGCTCTCACACGCGCTGCTGGTGACCTGGCAGCGCAGGCAGAGCGGCAAGCTCACCATCGCCGGGTACCGCGCGGCGGGCGGCATCCAAGGTGCGGTGGCCGCCACCGCGGAACGGGCGTGGGCGGAGCTCGCCGAGGACGGGCAGGCCGCGGCGCGGCAGGTGCTGCTGCGGCTGGTGCACGTCGGCGAGGACACCCAGGACACCCGTAGGCGCGCGACGTACGCGGAGATCGTCGAGCACGCCGAGAACCGCGAAGCGGCCCGGCAGGCGCTCAACGTGCTGACGGCGGCGCGGCTGGTGACGCTGGACTCCGAATCGGCCGAGATCAGCCACGAGGCGCTGCTGTACGCGTGGCCCCGGTTGCGCGGCTGGATCGACCAGGACCGCGCGGGGAACCTGGCGCGGCAGCGGCTGGAACGCGACGCGGAAGCGTGGCGCCAGGAAGATCGGGACGTCTCGCTGCTCTACCGCGGGGCGCGGCTGGAAACCGCCCGGCACTGGGCGGCGCAGGTGGATTCGGCGGAGCTCTCGGCGGTCAGCCACGAGTTCCTCGCCGCCTCGCTGCGGCACCTGCGCCGGACGGGCTGGTTCCGGCGGGCCACGGCGGCGGCGGTGTGCGTGTTCGCCGCGGTGGCCGCGGTGGCGGCGGTGCTGGCGGTCCGCGAGCGCGACGACGCCGAGTTCCGCCAGGTGCTCGCGCAGGCCGACCGGTTACAACCGGTCGATCCCTCCGCGGCGGCGAAGCTGGACCTGGTGGCCAAGCGGCTCCGGCCGGACGACCCGGCGGTGGACACCCGCCTGCTGTCCACCCAGAACTCCGCGCTGGGCACGCCGCTGCACGGGCACCAGAGCTCGATCTACCTGACCACGTTCAGCCCGGACGGCCGGACGCTCGTGACCGCCGGCTACGACCGGACCGTGCGGCTGTGGGACGTCACCGACCGGAACCGGCCGAAGGCCCTGGGCGAGCCGCTGCGGGACTTCGGCAGCTGGGTGACGTCGGCCGTGTTCAGCCCGGACGGGCGGACGCTGGCGGCGGCGGGCGACGACCACCGCGTCCGCCTCTACGACGTGGCCGATCCCGCTCGCCCGAAGCCGCTCGGAGCCCCGCTGAGCGCCGACGACGGCACGATCTACCTGATCGAGTTCAGCCCGGACGGGCGCACCCTGGCCACGGCGAACGAGAACAAGACCGCGCGGTTGTGGAACGTCGCCGACCCGGCCCACCCCGCACCGCTGGGCGGCCCGCTGACGGGGCACACCGCGCAGGTGCGGACCTTGGCCTACAGCCCGGACGGGCGGACGCTGGCGACCAGCGGTGACGACCGGACCATCCGGCTGTGGAACGTGGCCGACCCGGCTCGGCCGGTGCCGATCGGGGCGCCGCTGGAAGGGCACACCGAAGGCATGCACTCGGTGGCGTTCAGCCCGGACGGGCGGACGCTGGCCTCCGGCAGCGTCGACAAGACGATCCGGCTGTGGGACGTGCACGACCCGGGCGACGTGCGCCAGCTCGGGCCCGCCCTCATCGGGCACGACGCGCCGGTGTGGTCGGTGAAGTTCAGCCCGGACGGGCGGACGCTGGCCTCCGGCAGCGCGGACAGCTCGGCGTTGCTGTGGAACGTGACCGACCCGTCGAACGCGACGCAGATCGGGCAGAGCCTCAGCGCGGGCAGCAGCACGGTGTTCGCCGTCGGCTTCAGCCCGGACGGGCGCACGCTGGCCACCGGCGGCGACGACGGGGCAGTGCGGTTGTGGTCGGTGCCGGAGCAGGTCCTCGCCGGGCACAGCTCGAGCGTGAACGACGCGGTGTACCGCCCGGACGGCAAGGTCCTCATCACCGCGAGCGAAGACCGCACGGTGCAGGTGTGGGACACGACGAACCCGCGGCTGCCGCGTCCGCTGGGCGCTCCGCTGACGGTCTACTCCGGCCCGGTCGGTTCGGTGTACGCGGCGGCGTTCAGCCCGGACGGGCAGGTGCTGGCGACCGGCGGCGGAGCCGGGACGGTGCGGTTGTGGGACATGCGCGATCCGGCGGCGCCGAAACCGCTCGGCGCCCCGCTGGAGGTCGGCACCCGGTACATGGGGGAGGTGGCGTTCAGCCCGGACGGGCGGACGCTGGTCACCGGCAACGACGACCTCAGCGCCCAGCTGTGGAACGTCGAGGACCCGGCGCACCCGGTGCGGGTCGGGACTCCGCTGCTCGGGCACCGCGGCTACATCAACAGCGCCCGGTTCAGCCCGGACGGGCGGCTGCTGGCGACCGCCAGCAGCGACGGCACCGTCCGGTTGTGGAACGTCGCCGACCGGGAGCACCCCGCGCTCGTGGGGCGGCCGTGGGACATGGACGACTCGGCGACGTACTCCGCGGTGTTCAGCCCGGACGGGCGGACCCTCGCCACCACCGGTGGGGACAAGGCGGTGCGGCTGTGGAACATCGAGAACCCGGCCGCACCGGAAGAGCTCGGATCGCCGCTGCTCGGGCACTCCCAGAACGTCAAGTCGGCCGAGTTCAGCCCGGACGGCAAGACCCTGGCGACCGGTAGCGAGGACCGCACCGTCCGGTTGTGGAACGTCGAGGACCCCGAGCACGCCGAGCCGATCGGCATCTCGCTCAGCGCGCACCGCGCGGCGGTGCATTCGGTGGCGTTCAGCCCGAACGGCGGGTTCGTGGCGTCCGCCAGCGGCGACAACACCGCCTACCTGTGGGACCTCGACGTCGACCGGGCCGTGGAGCGGATCTGCGACACCACGCGGGGTGTGCTGACGCGCGCCCAGTGGGAGCAGATGATCCCGCAGGTACCGTACGCACCGCCGTGCGAGTGAGTTAGCGGCCGAACAGCCGCCGCACCCGATCGCCGAAGTCGAGCACCGTCTCGCGGCATTCCCGCAGCGCGTCGGGGTGCGTCCGGGTGTCGGCGAGCGCGGCGCGCCAGCCGTCCCCGGACACGACCGGCACGGGGTGGTGGAAGCCGAAGAACTTCGAGGCGAACGGATCGACGACCACGACCCGGCGGCGCATCAGGGTCGCCCAGTAGGCGCCGTGGTACGAGTTCGTCAGCACCGTCGCGCCGGAGGCGAGGAACGCCAGCGTTTCGCCCAGGTCGTGGTGCTGGTTGGTCAGCAGCGGCAACCCGTCGATGTCGGCGGGGAACGGGAGCTTCCGGTCGCGGTGGCGGTAGGCGACGATCTCGTGCCGCGGTTCACCGGGGTCGGCGAGCTGCGGCAGCAACGCGCTCACGCACGGCACCCACTCGTACGGGCCGGGCCCGGTCCGGTCGCGCAGGCCGACCAGGTCGAACCGGTCCAGGTACCCGGGGTCGGTGATGGTGTGGTGCTCGTTGTTGTTGTGCCCGGCGCCCCAGACGACGAGCTTCGGCGGGCGCAACCCCATCAGCTGGTCGAGCTGGCGGTCGAAGAACCCGGTGCCGATGAGCCCGCCGCCGCCGTAGATGACGTGGGCGTGGCGCAGCCGGTCCGCGTAGCGCGGGATGTCGTGCTCGATGTCGATCGTGGTGGCGTCGGCCAGCCACGGGAAGTGCTCGGGGTGGTTCGACGGCGGGCACGCCATGTCGCCGATGTTGTCCGGGTCGCGCCGATGCACAACGAAAATCTCGGTCATGGCTTGATTCTGGGGTCGGGGTCTTTTTGCCTTGGTGGTCGGGTGGCGGAACCTCAGCCGGTCTCTCGCTGCGAGATCTTTTTCCCGAGTGGCTCTCCGCCACGAGGGAAAAAGCTGTCCTCGCGAGAAGAACGCTGAGAACCCGCGGCGGTGCCGGTTGCTCTGGTGGTCGCTGCTCAGCGGCTTCGCCGCTGACAGGACTAGTGACAACGGCCGGCGTGGGCTCAGGCCGTGGTGGGGCGGGTTCGGGACTGGTGGATGAGGTCGGTGAGGACGGTGGGGAGTTCGGCCGCGTCGAGGTGGGTGCGCACGGCGGTGTGGTTGGCGTCGAGCCGTGCCTCCGTCGCGGCCGGGTCGCGCAGCAGCTCGGCGATGTCCGCCACGTCGTCGGGGGAGGGGACGTGCAGGCCGAGGGCGCGGAGTTCGTCGAGCACCGGGTACGGGCCCGCGACGACGAGCCGCCGGGCGGCGGCGGCCTCGGCGACCGGCAGGCCCCAGCCCTCCCACGTCGACGGCAGCAGCACCAGGTCGGATGCCGCGTACATGTCGGCCTGCTCGGCGACGTGGCCGCGCAGCGGACCGGGCGCGGCGGCGAGCGCGTCCGCCACCGGTCCGGCGGGAGCCGGGGTGGCGTCGGTGAGCCAGTAGCGCACCGGGGAATCCCACTGCCGGTCGAGGGCGCCGGCGAACGCGACGGCGCCGGGGATGTTCTTGTTCGGTCCCTCCACCCGAGCCGGGTGCACGATCAGCAGTTCGCCCGGTGCGACCCCGAGCCGCGAGCGGGTGCCGTCGCGGTCGCCGCCGCCGAGCCCGTCGACGTCGACGCGGTTGTGCACCACGCGCAGCGCCCCGGCCCGGTCCAGTTCGGGCCAGCGCTCCGCGAATTCGCGCGCGGTCCGCTCGTTGATCAGGACGTGCAGGTGCGCCGGGTGGTGCAGCGGCACGGTGTCGCCGTCGACCGCGCGCAGCGGGGTGCCCTGCCAAGCCGGGTCGTGGTGTCGCAGGATCACCGGGATCGCCGCGTCGAGCGCGTGCCGCTGCCAAGCGGCGGAGGCGTCGGGGGCGCTCCAGAGCGAACCCGCGTTGTCCAGCACCAGCAGGTCGTGCTCGGCGCAGAGCCGTCGGATCGTGCCGTGCGCGACGGGCGGCGGGTCGCCGCCGGGGCGGTCCGCCCACATGCCGGTGACCTCCACGTCACCCGGTTCGTGGTCGACGAAGTGGCCGGCGGCCCGGGTGACCCGATGCCCCAGGGAGCGCAATGCGGAGATCCACTTGGCGGCCTCGATGCTCACCCCGTCGAACCCGCCCAACCGGTGCGAGACCAGGCACACCCGCATGTTTCCTCCGTTGTCCGTCCGATGCCGGTGTCCAGCATGGAGTATTGCGATAGCAGCACGTAAAGGGTCTCGTCACCGGAACCTTGCGTACAGTCCGCCGCATGCGTCTTCTGGCAACGTTGGGGAGTCTGCGCGCGGTGATCACGGTGATGGTGGCCATCTCCGCCGTGCAGATGGGGCTGGTCGCCTTCGGCAACCTCACGGACTTCGGAACCAATGCGGAGTTCGTGCAGCACGTGTTCGCAATGGACACGACTTTCAATTCACCCGACGCGATGTGGCGGTCGATCACGCATCCCGGACTGGGGACGACCGCGTACATCCTGGTGATCGGATGGGAGGTTCTGATCTCGGTGGTGCTCATCGCGGCGCTCGTCGCGTGGGTCCGCCCGCACGCCGACGCGCGGGCCGTCGAACGCGCGCGGCAGCTGGCCAGCTTCGGCTGGCTGCTGGAGGTGCTGCTGTTCGGCGGCGGATTCATCGTCATCGGCGGTGAGTGGTTCATGATGTGGCAATCGGACAAGTGGAACGGTCTGCAGCCCGCGCTGCAGAACCTGATCATCGCGTCGATCGGTTTGCTGCTGGTTCACCTGCCGGACAAGGAGAAGGCCGCGGCCTGACCTTCGACGGCTCCACCGCGGCGGTCGTGCCGCGGTTTCCGCACTGGGGGCCGGGTGATCGTGGCAGGAGGGCCGCGATCACCCCGGCTCGAATCAGATTCGCCGGGGCTTTCCGGTCATTTCGGAATGCGGGCGCCGCTTTCGCGCGGAATTCGCCGCGCACCTGCGCGCGGCGACTAGTGTCGGCTTCGTGCGCATTCTCCTTTCGAGCCTGTCCGCTCATGGTCACGTGTTTCCACTGGTCCCGTTGGCGCGCGCCGCACGCGCGCACGGACATGAAGTCCTCTTCGCCACGGGCGCGCAGTTCGAGCCGACGTTGAGCGGTCTCGGACTGCGAACGGAAGCGGTGGGCGTGCCCATCGGCGCGGGTTTCGCCGCCGCGAGCGGGAATTCCCCGACCCGGCCGGAACCCGGTTCGGACGAGTGGCTCTCGTTGGTGGTGCGGGTGTTCGGCGCCGAGCTGCCGCGCAGCTACGCCGCCGATCTGCTGCCGGTGCTGGAGGGCTTCACCCCGGACCTGGTGGTGCACGAGGCGGGCAACCACGGCGCCGCCCTGGCCGCGCGGCACGCCGGGATTCCCGGCGTCTGCCACGGGTTCGGGAAGCAGAACCCGGCGCACTTCCCCGGTTTCGACGCGGCGCTGCGCGGTATCGCCGACGAGTTCGGGATCGCGCTGCCCGCGGGAGATCTGCGCACCGTCGGCAATCCGTACCTGGACATCTTCCCGGCTTCGCTGCAGGACGCCGAATTCCTCGCCGCGGTGGATCGGACGCCGCTGCGCCCGGTGCCGTTCGCGGGCGGGGGCGAGCTGCCGCCGCAGGCGGTGGGGCCGCGGACGCGCCCGCTGGTGTACCTGACGCTGGGCACGGGTTTCGGCGACCCGGCGGTGCTGCGCGCGGCGATCGGCGGGCTCGCCACCCTCGACGTGGACGTGATCGTGGCGGCGGGTCCGAGCGTGGCGGCGGACGCGCTGGGCGGGCTGCCCGCGAACGTGTCGGTGCACGAATGGGTGCCGCAGGCCGAGCTGCTGGACCACGTCGACCTGGTGGTGCACCACGGCGGCAGCGGAACGACGCTGGCCGCGCTGGGCGCGGGACTGCCGCAGCTGGTCTTGCCGCAGGGCGCGGACCAGTTCGGCAACGCGGAGACGATCAGCTCGGCCGGCGCGGGGGCGCAGCTGCTCGGCGCGGAGGTCACGGCGGAAGCGGTGCACGACGCGGCGCGGGCCCTGCTGGCCGACGAGAAGCCCCGCGAAGTCGCCGAGCGGGTCGCCGCCGAGATCGCCGCGATGCCCTCCCCGGAGGAGATCGCCGCCCGCCTCGCGGACTTCACCTGATCCGCAGACGGCCGCACGTCACCCCCAGCGGACGTGCGGCCGTCTCCGGTTCCGACGGTGCGCGCGGGCGGGATTCATCGCGGGTCGCGGCCGAGGAAGCCCAGCAGGCGGTCCGGTGCGCTCGCGCCCGGCGGCAGCGCGATCGGCGCCTCGAACCGGCCCGGCCGGTCCTCGTCGGCGACGAGCAGCGCGACCAGCGGCAGCAGGTCGTCGGCGAGCGCCGTCGGCAGCGGCCGGTGTTGCCCGCTGGAGCGGGCGATGTCCCAGCCGTGCACCGCGATCTCCAGCGCACCGGTGCCGACGACGACGCACCGGGGCACTTCTGCGCCGAACACCGCCACCGGGTCGACGTCGACCGCCGCGTTCCACGCCCCGAGCAACCGCCTGGAGCGGTCCCGCAGCGACCGCGTCGGATCCGCTTCCGGCTGAGCCTGCGCGGCGAGCCCGATCCGGCCGCCGACGGCCTCGCCGAGCACCGCGACCGAGTCGTCCAGGTGCGCCAGCAGCGCCCGCAGGTCCCATCCCGCGCACGGCGTCGGCCTGGTCAGCGCCGCCACCGGCACCTCGTGCAGCACGCCTGCCAAGTAGTCCACGGCGCGTTCCAGCAGGGCGACGCCGCCGAGCACGCGCGGCGCCACCGGATTCCCCTCCACGGCGCGGTCAGCGCGCCGCGCGGATGTCGGCGAGCAGCTGCGCGGGCAGGCCGAACGTCTCGAACAGTGCGGCGTCGAAGAACGCCGCGACGTGCTCGACGAGGTCCCCGCGCATCGTGAGCACCTGCAGCTGGAACGGCTGGAAATCGCCGCGCTCGTCGCGCATGTACACGCCGAACGCGGGCTGGCCGTTCGCGGCGGTGCGGACCAGCCGCATGTCGCCGGGGCCCGCGGGGCAGCGCTGCGCGATGAGCCTGCCGATCGGTTCCGGCCCCTGGTACCAGCCGGTGAACGGCGGCATCTCCCACACCGCGTCGGAGGTGAACAGCTCGACGATGGTCGGCACGTCCTTCGCCTCGAACGCGGTGACCCACTGCTCCAGCAGGGCGCGCTGGTGCGGCGTGGCCGGACCGGTGGTGCTCTCCGGAGCGGGCGCGACCTGGTCGAGCTGGGCGCGGGCGCGTTGCAGGCTGCTGTTGACCGACGCGGTGCTGGTGCCGAGCAGCTCGGCGACCTCCGCCGCGCGCCAGCGCAGCACCTCCCGCAGCAGCAGCACCGCGCGTTGCCGCGGCGGCAGGTGCTGCAGCGCGGCGACCAGCGCCAGCCGGGTGTGCTCCCGGGAGGTCACCACGTCGGCCGGGTCGTTCCCGGCGGGCAGCATCGCGTCCGGCACCGGTTCCAGCCAGGGCACTTCGCCGCGTTCCACCAGGTCCTCCGCCGGATCGGAGCTGGGATTGCCGAGCCCGGTGGGCAGCGGTCTGCGTCCCCTGCTCTCCAGCGCCGTCAGGCACGCGGTGGTCGCGATCCGGTGCAGCCAGGTGCGCAGCGACGACCGGCCTTCGAACCGGTCGTAGGCGCGCCAGGCGCGCAGGTAGGTCTCCTGCACGAGGTCCTCGGCGTCGTGCACCGACCCGAGCATCCGGTAGCAGTGCGCCAGCAGTTCCCGCCGGAACGGGTCCGCCTGCCGCAGGAATTCGTCGTCTTCGAGGTGCTTCGCCATGGTCATGGCCTTCCGCCTCCAACAGGGAGTTCCACTGTAGGTGGGTCGGAAATCGCCTACGAGGTGTTCGGACCGGATCGGGCCGCGGAACTCATCGCGGATGCGACGGAAGTCGTGAAGCAGGTGACGAAAGTAGTCGAGCGCGCGCCGAACCGGCCGGTGCGGGCGGCCGGGTGCCTATCCTCTCCGCGTGGTCACCAGCGATGAGCCGCCCCGCACCGACGAGGCACGAATCCGCCGCGCGCACCGGGTGCTGTTCCGGCTCACATTGGCGCTGGCGGTGCTGGGCGCCGCGTTCGGCTACCTGGTGCTGTCCGGCGATCCGGCGCAGGGCGGTTTGCCGGTGGCGCTGCCGCTGGGCGTGGTCGCGCAGCTCGCCGCGACGGTCGTGATCGGCCGCTCCGGCTCCCGCCCGCACCTGGGGCTGCTCGCGGTGCTCCTGGTGGCGGCGCTGATGTACCTGCTGGACACGCCGTGGCGCGCGCTGATGGTCGCGGGCGCCGTGCTGTGGGTGCCGCTGGCGCTGTCCTGGGCGGCGGCGCGCGTGGCCGAGCGGGCCCGCGCGCGGTGGGAGATCGCGACGTCCGCGGTGGCGGTGCTGGCCTACGCGGTGGTCGCGGGCGCGGGGACCGAGTCGTTCGGGCCGGCCGCGTCGCTGGCGGCGATCGCCCCGGTGCTCGGCGGCATCGCGACGGTGCTGGCGCGGCGGCTCGCCCAGGCGCGCCGCGATCGGGCGGAGGCGCTGACCCGGGAGCGGGTCGCGGTGGCCCGCCAGGAGCAGGCGGCGGAGCGGGAACGGCTGTCCGCGGACATGCACGACAACCTCGGGCACGTGCTGACCTTGCTGGTGCTGCACGCCAACGCGCTCGCCGTGAGCAGTTCGGATCCGGCGGCGCGGGAGGCGGGGCGGCGCATCGGCGAGCTCGGCGGCTCGGGGATGACCGAGCTGCGCCGGTTGCTGGCGCTGCTCGACGACCCCGATTCGGCGACCGAGCGCCATGCCGCCGGGGAGTCCGAATCGGTGTCCGACCTGGTGGAGCAGGTGCGCGACGCCGGTCAGGCGGTGGAGTTCACCGACGCCGGAGCGGAACGCGACCTGCCCGCCGTGCTCGCCCGGACCGCGCACCGGGTGGTGCAGGAGGGGCTGACCAACGCCCGCAGGCACGCGCCGGGAGCGACGGCCGAGGTGGAGGTGCGCGACGAGGACGAGGCGGTGCGCGTCTGCGTCCGCAACGGTCCGGGCGGTCCGGGCGAACGGGGCGCGGGGCGCGGTCTCGACGGCCTGCGCAGGCGGGTCGAGCTGCTCGGCGGCGAGCTGCGCGCCGAACCGCACGAGGACGGCGGGTTCACGCTGCGCGCCACGCTGCCGGTGACGGCGGCGGCGCGGAGTTGATCGCGGCGCGAGCCCGTCCGACACACCGGTGCACGATGGCCCGGATCCGGTCGGGGGCCGCTTCGTAGAATCGCCGGGTGACTTCCGCGCAGAGCAGTCCCGTCGCCGATCCTGCCGCGCCCGACGCGCTGGGGGTGTTGAACCGCGTCTTCGGCTACGACTCGTTCCGGGGGCCGCAGCAGGACATCGTCGAGCACGTCATCGCCGGCGGTGACGCGCTGGTCCTGATGCCCACCGGTGGCGGGAAGTCGCTGTGCTACCAGGTTCCGGCGCTGGTCCGGGACGGTGTCGGCGTGGTCGTGTCGCCGCTGATCGCGCTGATGCAGGACCAGGTGGACGCGCTCACCGAGGTCGGCGTGCGAGCCGGGTTCCTGAACTCCACGCAGGACGCGGGGGAGCGCCGCGCCGTGGAGGCCGCGTTCCTCAACGGGGAGCTGGACGTGCTCTACCTGGCGCCGGAGCGGTTGCGCGTCGAGTCGACGTTGTCCTTGCTGGACAAGGGGAACATCTCGCTGTTCGCGATCGACGAGGCGCACTGCGTGGCGCAGTGGGGCCACGACTTCCGCCCGGACTACCTCGCGCTGTCCATGCTGCACGAGCGCTGGCCGGACGTGCCGCGCATCGCGCTGACCGCCACCGCCACGGAGGCCACCCGCGGTGAGATCGCGACCAGGCTGGACCTGACGCAGGCGCGGCACTTCGTGGCGAGCTTCGACCGCCCGAACATCCAGTACCGGATCGTCGGCAAGAACGATCCGAAGAAGCAGCTGCTGAACCTGCTGCGCACCGAGCACGCCGGGGACGCGGGGATCGTCTACTGCCTGTCGCGGTCGTCGGTGGAGAAGACGGCGGAGTTCCTCAGCCAGAACGGGATCCCGGCCGTGCCGTACCACGCGGGCCTGGACGGGCGGACCCGCGCGACGCACCAGTCCCGGTTCCTGCGCGAGGAAGGGCTGGTGGTGGTCGCCACCATCGCGTTCGGCATGGGCATCGACAAGCCCGACGTGCGGTTCGTCGCGCACTTGGACCTGCCGAAGTCGGTGGAGGGCTACTACCAGGAGACCGGCCGAGCGGGGCGCGACGGCCTCCCGTCCACCGCGTGGCTGGCCTACGGCCTGCAGGACGTCGTCCAGCAGCGCAAGATGATCAACAACTCCGAGGGCGACGACGCGCACCGCAGGCGGCTGGGCACGCACCTGGAGGCGATGCTCGCGCTGTGCGAGACGGTGGAGTGCCGCCGGGTGCAGCTGCTGGCCTACTTCGGCCAGGACGGCGAGCCCTGCGGCAACTGCGACACCTGCCTGGCTCCGCCGGAGTCCTGGGACGGCACGATCGCGGCGCAGAAGCTGCTGTCGGCGGTGTACCGGCTGCAGAACGAGCGGCGGCAGAAGTTCGGCGCCGGGCACGTCATCGACATCCTGCTCGGCAAGCGCAACGACAAGGTCGACCAGCACCGCCACGACGAGCTCACCGTCTTCGGCATCGGCACCGACCTGCGCGAGGCGGATTGGCGCGGAGTGGTGCGCCAGCTGCTCGCGCAGGGCCTGCTGGCGGTGGAGGGCGACTACGGCACGCTGGTGCTCACCGCGGCCAGCGGCGAGGTGCTGGGCCGGGAGCGCTCGGTGCGGTTGCGCCGCGAACCGGAGAAGCCCGCGAAGCAGCCGAAGGCCGCCAAGGCGCGCAAGGCGGACCAGGTCGAGATGCCCGCCGAGGCGGCACCGCTGTTCGAACGCCTCCGCGCCTGGCGCGCGGCCACCGCGAAGGAGCAGGGCGTGCCCGCGTACGTGATCTTCCACGACGCGGTGCTGCGCCAGGTCGCGGCGCAGCGTCCGTCCACACTGGACGAACTGGGGACCATCAGCGGAGTCGGCCAGAACAAGCTGGACAAGTACGGCGAAGCCCTCCTGGGCGCCCTCGCCGAGGAGTGAGTCCGCGCACTTCCCGCGGTGCCGGCCGCGGCGGTGCGCGCAGTGGGGCGGACGGGGCTCGTGGGGTGGACGCTCCGCGTCGGGGCGATCACGCTGCGTGGTAATGCCCCGCCGCGGCTCGTCCGGGTGCGCGGGCATGGCACCCTGGTAGGGCTGAGGCCGGTACGCACAGGGCGGGCGCGGCCGTGCAAGCGGGCCCGGGGTTTGACTGCCGGGCGATGACCAGGAGTGGTTGAGTGTTCGACTTTATCCTCTATCCCGTGTCGGCCATCTTGTGGTTCTGGCACAGGGTTTTCGGCACCATGCTGGGGCCGGACAACGGGTTCGCCTGGGCACTGTCGGTGTTCTTCCTGGTGTTCACGCTGCGCGTGGTGCTGCTCAAACCGGCGATCAGCCAGATGCGCGCCGGCCGGAAGATGGCGAAGTTCTCCCCGCAGATCCAGAAGCTGCGGGAGAAGCACAAGAACGACAAGCAGCGCATGGCGCAGGAGATGCAGAAGCTGCAGTCCGAGCACGGGGTCAACCCGATCGGTGGCTGCCTTCCCGCTCTGCTGCAGATCCCCGTGTTCCTGAGCCTGTTCCACGTCCTGCGCGGGTTCACGCCGCAGGCGCCGAACAACTACATCTTCGACCGCGCCGGGGTCGAGTCGTTCATCAACGCCGACATCTTCGGCGCGAAGCTCGGCAACTGGCTGAGCCAGCCCACCGCGGTGCTCGAAGCGTTCGGGACCACGCGGCTGAACATGATCTCGGTCGGCCTGCCGCTGATGGTGATCGCGTCCATCGCGACGTTCGTCACGATGCGCATGTCGATGAAGCGCCAGACCGACGCCTCCATGGCCAACCCGCAGACGGCCATGATGGGCAAGTTCATGATGTACGTCGCGCCGATCGGCACCTTGTTCTCCGGCTGGGTGCTGCCGATCGCGATCGTCCTGTACTTCATGGCGAACAACATCTGGACGCTGGGCCAGCAGCACTTCCTGAGCAACAAGATCGACCGCGAGCAGGAGCGGGAGAAGCAGAAGGAGATGGCGGCGAAGAAGGACGCGCCGCGCCCGAAGCCCGGCCAGAAGCCCGGCCAGGTGGTCAAGAAGGACGCCGAGGACGACGCCTCCGATGACGAGGCCGCGTCCGAGGAGGAGACCGGTTCCACCGCCACCAACGGCTCCACGCCCGGCAAGGCCACCGCGGCAGCCGGGCAGCGCACCGACGGCCGACAGGTCAACCGGCGCCCGCAGCAGAAGAAGCGACCGGGCAAGCAGGCCGCGTCGGCGAAGAAGAGCCAGAAGAAACGCCGCTAGCGGCTAAGCAGTCGAACGAAGAGCGGGGCCCCCGACATGGGGACCCCGCTCTTCTCTTTCCAGCTCTTCATCTCGTCAGCGGCGAAGCCGTGCCTCGTGGCGGAGCCACTTGGGAAAAAGATCCCGCAGCGACAGACCGACCGAGGTTCCGCTACCCGACCACTACGCAGCTCATCCGCGTCATGCCGGAGTAGCCACGACGATGCGGTTTTCGTCGTATCCGAGGTCGCCGCCGACGTACCGGCCACCGCAGGTGACCAGCACGAGCCGGTGCTCGCCGCCTTGGCCGAACAGGTCCGCCGCGCGGGCGGGCAGTTCTTCCTTGGTCAGCGTGACGATCTCGGAGACGCGGTAGCGCCACTCCGTGCCGTCGTCGTCGACGACGGTGACCTCCTGGTCCGGAGCGGAGTCCCACAGCTCTTCGAACGGTCCGACGGCGCCCTTCCAGTTCACGTGCCCGGCCAGCACCGTCGCGCCCTTGGGGGAGTCCAGACCGGCACCCCACCAGGTGGCTTCGCCGACGCCGTCCGGCACCGGGAGGGTCCCGGACCGGTCGATCTCCTTGCGCACCAGCTCCGCCTGGCCGCCCTGCGGCAACCGGACGGTGCCCGGCGGTTGGCCCGCCGGGACGTGCACCGGCTGCGGCGGCAGGTCCGCGACCTGCACCGGAGCCGGTTGCGCCGGTGGTGGTGCCGCGGCCGGGGCCGACTGCTCAGCGCCACCCCGGAGCAGCGTGCCCGCCACGACGGCGACCACCGCGACCAGCCCGACCACGCCGGCCAGGACCAGCGTGAGCAGGCGCCGCCGCTGCGCGATCAACGCTCACCCGCCGATACGAGCCGCTTGCGCCACGCCGCGCCACCGGCCACCGCGGCGCCGGTGAGCGTCAGCGCACCGAGTCCGAGCAGTCCGGGGGACAGGGCGCCGGTGTCCTCGGCGGCCACGACGCCACCGCTGACACCCGGGTCACCGGCCGGGATGAAGATCGGCACGGTGGGGGTGTTGGCCTTGTTCGTCACGGTCAGCGTCAGGGTGCCGCCGGGTTCGACGGTGCCCACGACCGACGGCGGGTTCGCCGCGTCGAACGCTTCCTCGTAGCCCTGCGCGGGAGCCACCTCGGTGATCTTGATCTCTTGCGGGGTGCGCAGGTCCGCGATCTCCACCGTGCCCTGGTCGCCGGTGGTGACCACGGCGGGCTGCCCGTCCGGGCCGGTCAGCTCGGTGCCGTCCTGCTTCAGCGCGGGCTTGTCGTCGGGCAGGCTGACGCGCAGCGGGACGCCCGCGATGCCCGCCTTGCTCTCTTCGTCGATCTTGCCGACGGCGACCTTGCCGGGCGCGGTCACCGCGGTCGTGACGTCTTCGACCTTGACCTGGTTCTCCCCGCCGGTCGACACCACGCGCTGCACGCCGTCCGGGTTCTCGACGGCCTGCTGCACGTAGGGGCGCTCGGCCGGGGTGGCCAGCTCGCCCTCCAGCTTCGGGTTCGGCCCGGTGGGCGTCACCTTCAGCTGGAGCGGGTCACCGCTGTCCGGCGTGGTGATCGTGCCGTCCTCGCCGAGGCCCTCGACCTCGGCGTCGGTGGCGGTGATCTTCACCGGGACACCGGTCACGCCGGTGCCGTCGGGGTGGCTGACCGCGAAGGTCCAGTCCGCCGCCTCGCCGATGACCTGGGGGTCCTCCGGCGCGGTCAGCGCGGCCTCCCACGGACCGCGGTTCTTCTCCGCGTCCGCGCGCAGGGTCTCGACGGCGTCCTTGGCGCCCTGCGGCAGCTTGCCCAGCTGGAAGTCGATGTCGTAGCCGATCTTGTCGAAGGGCAGCCCCGGGTCGAGGTCGCCTTCGTCGCGCGGCGCCGACGTCCACGAGTGCAGCAAGTGCGCGAGCGCAGCCGC
The DNA here is from genome assembly GCF_014203325.1 of Saccharopolyspora gloriosae. NCBI lineage: Bacteria > Bacillati > Actinomycetota > Actinomycetes > Pseudonocardiales > Pseudonocardiaceae > Saccharopolyspora > Saccharopolyspora gloriosae. The sequence goes on from NZ_JACHIV010000001.1 coordinate 436,736, forward strand.
CTCGTCCGCGCTCTCCGTGTTGCCGTAGCGCAGCAGCAGGTAGGAGATGTTCGCCGCGACGTCGTCCTCCAGCGGGGTGCCCCACTTGGTCAGCAGCTCGTCACCCGGCTCGTACTGCTCGCCGGTGTCCGGTGCCTTCAGCGCGAACCGGACGCACCACACCTGGTTGCCGCCGACGATGTAGGAACCCAGCCAGTCCCGGTCCCGTTCGATGCCCGCGTAGGGCTGTCCTGGTGTGGTCTCGTGGCCGATTCCTTCCTCCGGCGCGGCGATGGCCGTTCCCGTGGTCGCCAGCAAACCGCTGCCGGCGAGCACAGCGGAACCCACCACCGCTGTGAGCAACTTCCTGAACGTGCGCATGCAAGCTCCAGTCTCGGTCTGGGAGAGAGGGCATCGGCGTGCTGCGATCCGGTCACGTGCAGAGCGACATGGCGTTGACCGGCGCGAAAGCCCCCCGACATGGCACGCGGACACCCAGGCGCATCCTTTCGGTCACGCGCGGTAGCTACAAGAGGTCATTCGGTGTAATCGATCTCATTACCCGGAGCGAGATTTCGCCGTGTCCTGAGGCGGCTCGTGCTCGTTCGGCCGCAGCGCAGCGGCCATTTCGGTGGTGACCGGGCACTCGCGGCCACACCTCGAAAAGGTTGCGACGGTGAGTGATCGTCATTTCACCGTTTATCCCGCGGGAGTAGCTTCCGGACAGGCGGGAACCGGCTACCGCCAAGCGGGTAAAGTCGGTTTTACCAGTGGGGAACCGACCGGCAGGTTCGGTCGTTGTACCGGAGACGGCGCAAAACACGCCCAGGAGGACGAGTTGCGCACTACGAGCAACCCAGCGTTCAAGAACCTGCCGACCAACGGCGGGTACGCGAACTTCAACCATGGCCAGGGCGGCTTCGGCGCGCCCGGCCAGGCACCGGCCGCGCCGCCGAAGGCGACGCGCCCGATGACGATCGACGACGTGGTCACCAAGACCGCCATCACGCTCGCCCTCACCGTGGGCACCGGCGCCGCGACCTACATCACGGGCGCCTACGCGCTCGCGCTGCCCGCGGCGATCATCGGCCTGGTGCTGTCGCTGATCATCATCTTCAAGAAGAAGGTCAGCCCGGCGCTCGTCATCGCCTACGCGGCGGTCGAAGGCGTGTTCCTCGGCGGCATCAGCTACGTCATCGGTGGAGCCGTCGACGGCTTCACCGGCGGTGGCGGCTCCGGCATCGTCATGCAGGCGATCGCGGGCACGATCGGTGTCTTCGCGGCGATGCTCGTGGTCTACAAGACCGGCGCCGTCCGCGTCACGCCGAAGCTCACCAAGTGGATCATCGGCGCGCTCGCGGGCGCGGCCATCCTGATGCTGCTCAACCTCGTCGCCGGCTTCTTCATGGAAGGCGGCCTCGGCCTGCGCGACGGCGGCCCGCTCGCCATCATCTTCAGCCTCGTCTGCATCGGCATCGCCGCGTTCAGCTTCCTGCTGGACTTCGACGCCGCGGACAAGGCCATCAAGAGCGGCGTCGATGCCAAGTTCGCCTGGTACGTCGCCTTCGGCCTGATGACCACCCTCGTCTGGCTCTACCTGGAGATCCTGCGCCTCCTGTCGTACTTCCAGAACGACTAGCGAGAGCCGGTCTAGCTCCAACGCGAACAAGAAGGGCCTCTCCCACCACGGGAGAGGCCCTTCTGCATCTCACGGCGAAGCCGTGCCTGTATGTGCGAAGCACATAGCCCACGTCGAAAAGCCGCTCACCGGCGGGTTCTCAGGTGTCTTCTCGCGAGGACAGCTTTTTCCCTCGTGGCGGAGCCACTCGGGAAAAAGATCCCGCAGCGAGAAGACACCTGAGGTTCCGCTACCCGGACACCAAAGCAAACCGGCCGGGGCACCTTCAGGAAAGCCGCTCCAGGACCATCGCCATGCCCTGGCCGCCTCCGACGCACATGGTCTCCAGGCCGAACTGCTTGTCGTGCCACTGGAGGGAGTTGATCAGGGTGTTGGTGATGCGGGCGCCGGTCATGCCGAACGGGTGGCCGACGGCGATGGCGCCGCCGTTGACGTTGACCTTCTCCAGCGGGAAGCCCAGTTCCTGGTAGGAGGGGATGACCTGCGCGGCGAACGCCTCGTTGATCTCCACCAGGTCGATGTCCCCGACGCCCAGCCCGGCGCGCTTGAGGGCCTGCTTGGAGGCCTCCACCGGGCCGAGGCCCATGATCTCCGGCGACAGGCCGGACACGCCGGTCGACACGACCCGCGCCAGCGGGGTCAGGCCCAGCTGCTTCGCCTTCACGTCGCTCATGATCACCAGCGCGGCGGCGCCGTCGTTGAGGGAACAGCAGTTCCCGGCCGTGATCCGGCCGTCCGGGCGGAACACCGGCTTCAGGCCGGACACGGCCTCCTTCGTGACTCCGGCGCGCGGGCCGTCGTCGGCGTCGACGATCGTGCCGGAGGGCGTCGTCACCGGAGTGATCTCCCGCGCCCAGAACCCGTCCGCGATGGCCTTCTCCGCCAGGTTCTGCGAGCGCACGCCGAACTCGTCCATCTCGTCGCGGCTCACGCCCTTGGCCCGCGCCAGGTTCTCCGCGGTCTGGCCCATCGGGATGTAGACGTCGGGCACCTTGCCGAACTCGCGCGGGTCGACCCACTCGTCGGCGCCCTGCTCCCCGGTGGCCTGGGTGCGGGCCTCAGCGTCGGCGAACACGGGGTTGTGCGTGTCGTCGAGCGAGTCCGAGTTGCCCTTCGCGAATCGGGACACCGCTTCCACACCGGCGCTGATGAACACGTCACCTTCACCGGCCTTGATGGCGTGCAGCGCCATCCGCGTCGTCTGCAGGCTCGACGAGCAGTAGCGGGTGATGGTGGTGCCGGGCAGCTGGTCGTAACCCAGCAGCACCGACACGACGCGGGCCATGTTGAAGCCCTGTTCGCCGCCGGGCAGGCCGCAACCGAGCATCAGGTCGTCGATCTCGGTGGGGTCCAGCTGCGGGATCTTGTCCAGCGCGGCGCGCACCATCTGCGCGGCCAGGTCGTCCGGGCGCACGTCGACCAGCGAGCCCTTGCCCGCGCGGCCGATGGGCGAGCGCGTGGCGGAGACGATGACTGCTTCGGGCATTCGGGAACTCCTTCGTTCGCCTACGGGACGCCGCGCCGGCGGCGGCACGGCTGGGCCGGCTACTCGCGCCACCTTAAGACCGACATCGGTCCCGACGTGCTGAGACGACCGTCACCAGCAACTCCGCCCCGGCGCCGCTCGTTACCCGGAGGCACCGCCCGAACCGGGCGAAGCCCGCCGCCGAAGCGGAGCGCTCACGTGGCCTGGCGGCGGCCGAACCTCCGGTTCAGGCGGGCCACGACGCGGCTGGTGGGGCGACGCGCTTCCGCCGCCGACGAGCGGACCGGTGGCTGCGGTACCGGCGGGCCCTGCCACTCGCCGATCGCCGAGCACAACGCGGGCAGCAGCAGCCCGGCGGCGGCCTCGTAGCCCGCGGCCGACGGGTGGAACCGGTCGGGGCTGAACAGCTCCTGCGGCCGGGTCAGGAACTCCGGGGACAGCAGGTCCGCCAGCGGCACCGCGCCGCCGCCCGCGGCTTCCACCGCGTGGCGCTGGGCGCGGCCCAGCGCGAGGCTCCACGAGGAGGCCACCGAGCGCAGCGGCTGCGGGATCGGCCGGATCGCCCCCAGGTCCGGGCAGGTCCCGGCGACCACGCCCACCCCGGCTTCCCGCAGCCGGGCCACCGCGGCACCGAGCAGCGCCGCGCACTCCGCCACCGACAGCCGGGCCGTGACGTCGTTCGCGCCGATGATCACCAGCACCAGCTGGGGCGGGGCCACCAGCGCCGCGTCCACCTGCGCCGCCAGGTCCCGCGACGTGGAGCCCACGATCGCGTAAGTGGTCAGGTCGACCGGCCGCTCCAGCTCCGCCGCCAGGCCCCGGGCGATCCGCACGCCCGGCAGTTCGTCCGGCGCCTCCACACCGAGCCCGGCCGCCGAGGAGTCGCCGAGGACCGCCAGCCGCAGCGGCGCATCGCCCTCCGGCGGCGACGCGACCGGACCGGTGCCGTCCGGCAGGTGGACGCCGTCCGAGCGGAACGGGACGCCGACGGGTTCGCCGATGGCTCGCCGCGCGTACCAGGACTGCCCGTTGAGCAGCCCGTACGCGGCGCCCGACACCCCTCCGACGGTCCCCGCCGCGACCATCGCCAGCCGTAACACCCGCGCCCCGACCATGCCCCGCTCCTCCTCGCGCCACCCCGACGCGTCCCTACTACTGAATACGCCTTCGAGGTGAAAAACGTTCCCACCCGCTTGTCGCCCCGCGGCGAAGCAGGGTTAGCCGGGGACCACGCCGCGTGGAACGGATCACCTCGCGCCGGTGTCGAAACCGCCCGAACGGCACGCCACCGGACCACCCGTGCGACAAGATGCGGGAATCGGGCACTTAGGCTCAGCCCCACATCGTCACGGAGAGCGAAAGGGACTCGCTGTGGACTACGTCGAGCACGTCATCGACCTCGTCGGCAACACCCCGCTGGTGCGGCTGAACTCGCTGGCCGAGTCCGCCTCGACGCCGGTGCTGGCGAAGGTCGAGTACCTCAACCCCGGTGGCAGCGTCAAGGACCGGATCGCGCTGCGCATGGTCGAAGCCGCGGAGGACTCCGGGGAGCTCAAGCCCGGCGGGACCATCGTCGAACCCACCTCCGGCAACACCGGTGTCGGCCTGGCGATGGTGGCGCAGCGCAAGGGGTACCGCTGCGTGTTCGTCTGCCCGGACAAGGTCAGCGAGGACAAGCGCAGCGTGCTGGAGGCGTACGGCGCCGAGGTCGTCGTCTGCCCGACGGCGGTGCCGCCGGAGCACGCCGAGTCCTACTACAGCGTCTCCGACCGGCTCGTCACCGAGATCGACGGCGCCTGGAAGCCCAACCAGTACGCCAACCCCGCCAACCCCGAGTCGCACTACCTGAGCACCGGCCCGGAGATCTGGCGCCAGACCGAAGGCCGCATCACGCACTTCGTGGCGGGCATCGGCACCGGCGGCACCATCTCCGGCATCGGGCGCTACCTCAAGGAGGTCTCCGGCGGGAAGGTGCAGATCATCGGCGCCGACCCGGAGGGCTCGGTGTACTCCGGCGGCGGCGGGCGGCCGTACCTCGTCGAGGGCGTCGGCGAGGACTTCTGGCCGACGACCTACGACCGCGACATCTGCGACGAGATCGTGCCCGTCTCCGACGCCGACTCGTTCACCATGACCCGGTCCCTCGCCCGCGAGGAGGCGCTGCTCGTCGGCGGTTCCTGCGGGATGGCCGCCGCGGCGGCGCTGCGGGTGGCGGAGCGCACCGGGCCGGACGACGTGATCGTGGTGCTGCTGCCCGACGGCGGCCGGGGTTACCTCGGCAAGGTCTTCAACGACTCGTGGATGGCGAAGTACGGCTTCCTGTCCCCGGACCACGCGGGCGCAGCCATCAAGGACGTGCTGCTGCGCAAGGACGGCACCATCCCCGAGCTCGTCCACGTTCACCCGAACGAGACCGTCGCGGAGGCGGTGGCCATCCTGCGGGAATTCGGGGTGTCCCAGATGCCGGTCGTCAACGCCGAACCGCCGATCATGGTCGCGGAGATCGCCGGAGCGGTCAACGAACGCGATCTGCTCGACGCGCTGTTCGCCGGTCGCGCGCAGCTCGCCGACCGCATCGAGGAGCACATGTCCCCGCCGCTGCCCACCATCGGCGCAGGTGAGGAGGTCAGCGCGGCGATGTCGGCGCTGGCGGGCGCCGACGGAGCGATGGTCCTCATCGGCGGCAAGCCCGCCGGTGTGGTCACCCGCCAGGACGTGCTCGCGTTCATCGCCGGGCGTTGACTTTTCGTTACGGACGGCCGCTACGCTGCTGACATATCGGATAGCGTGTGGACGATCAACTCGCTTCAGACGTCATGCTTCACGCCCAAGGGGGTCAGGAAACCCGATGAGCTCTCCGCAGCCGCCGGACGGCGGTCAGCAGGGACAGCAACCGCAGGGGACCGAGTCGGAGGCGCAGGCCGCCGAGTCGCAGATCAGTTCCCAGCTGGACCCGCAGACCCCGGCCACCGACCAGTCCTCCGGCGCGGACGCCACTCAGGTCGTCCGCCCCGCGCAACTGGACCAGAACGCGGGCCAGGCGTCCGCGGACTCCACCCAGGTCGTGCGTCCCGCGCAGCCGTCCGCGGGTGGGGACTCCACGCAGGTCGTGCCGCCGTCGATGCAGCCGCCGCAGCCGATGTACGAACAGCCCGGCAACGCGGGCGGCGGTGAGTCGGCGACGCAGATGGTGCCGCCGTCGATGCAGCCCCCGCAGCCGATGTACAGCCAGCCCGGCACCCAGAGCCAGCCCGGCGGCTTCCCGCAGCAGCCGCCCGCCGGTACTCCCGGTGGCGGCTTCCCGGCGCCGCAGGCCGGTTTCGGCGCACCGCCGCCGCAGGCCGCTCCCGGGCAGCCGGGGTTCGCGCCGCAGATGCCCGGCGGTCCGGGCCAATCCGGTGCGGAGAACGGCACCCTCGCCAAGGTCACCGGCTGGGTGGCCGCCGTTCTTGGTGGGCTGAACGTCCTCGGCGTTCTCGTAATGAGCATCTTCGCCGGCCTTCCAGGCGGCTTGCAGTTGCTGAGCCTCCTCGGCGTGATCGTGATGCTGGTGGGTGGCGTATTCCTGATCTTGCGCAAGCCTCTCGGGCCGTACTTGACGGCAGGTGGCGCCGGGCTCGCCGCGTTGATCGCGTTGATCAGCGCGATCGGATTCGCCACCACCGTGCCGGAGGTCATCGGCAACATCGTCGGTGCGATCCTTCCGATCGCCATCGCGGTACTGGCGATGCTGCCCGCGACACGGGAATGGATTGACGCCGGTCCCGCCGCGCAGGGCGGCCCGCAGGCCGGTTACGCGCAGCAGCCGTACGGCCAGCCCCAGTTCGGCCAGCCGCAGCCGGGCCAGCCGCAGCCCTACGGCCAGCCCCAGCCTGGCCAGCCGCAGTTCGGAGAACCGCAGCAGTTCGGGCAGCAGCCGGGGCAACCGCAGTTCGGGCAGCAGCCCGGCCAGCCCAACCCTTACGGCCAGCCGCAGCCGGGGCAGCCGAACCCCTACGGCCAGCCCCAGCCTGGCCAGCCGAACCCCTACGGTCAGCCGCAGTACGGGCAGCCGCAGTACGGGCAGCCGCAGCCGGGACAGCCGCAGTACGGCCAGCCCCCGCAGTACGGGCAGCCGCAGTACGGCCAGCAGCCGCCGCAGCCCGGTGGCTACCCGCAGCAGCCGGGGCAGCAGCCGCCCCAGTGGTGACCCGCTGAACCAGCCACGACGGCCCTCGACCACCTCGGTCGGGGGCCGTCGTCGTGCGCGCGGCGGTCTTCGCCCGAACGCGTCGGATCGCAACGGCGACCTGCCGAACGGCGCAGGGGCGTGTGGTCCGTACGCTGCGACACATGAGTGATGGCTTCGCCACCCGCGCGATCCACGCGGGCCAGCAACCCGATCCGACGACCGGTTCGGTGATCGTCCCCATCCACGCCACCTCCACCTACGCCCAGGACGGCGTCGGCGGCATGCGCTCGGGGTACGAGTACTCGCGCACCGGGAACCCGACCCGCACCGCGCTGGAGCAGTGCCTCGCGGAGCTCGAAGGCGCCAAGCACGGCCGTGCCTTCTCCTCCGGGATGGCGGCCACCGACGCCGTGCTGCGCGGGACGCTGCGACCCGGCGACCACATGATCATTCCCGATGACGCCTACGGCGGCACGTTCCGCCTGGTCGACAAGGTGCTCACCGAGTGGGGCGTGCAGTACACGCCGGTCCCGGTCTCCGACGTCGACGCGGTGCGGGCGGCGGTGCGGCCGGAGACGAAGGTGCTCTGGGTCGAAACGCCCACGAACCCGCTGCTGACCATCGCCGACATCGCCGCGCTGGCGCAGGTCTCGCGCGACGCGGGCCTCAAGCTCGTCGTCGACAACACCTTCGCCACCCCGTACCTGCAGCGTCCGCTGGAGCTCGGAGCGGACGTGGTCGTGCACTCCACCACCAAGTACCTCGGCGGCCACTCCGACGTGGTCGGCGGCGCAGTGCTCACCTCCGACGACGCGCTGGCGAGCTCGGTGGCGTTCCTGCAGAACACCGCGGGCGCCGTCCCCGGGCCGTTCGACGCGTGGCTGACGCTGCGCGGTGTGAAGACGCTGGCGGCGCGGATGGACCGGCACAGCGCCAACGCGGCACGCATCGCCGCGGCCCTGCGCGAGCACCCGAAGGTCTCCAAGGTCTACTACCCGGGCCTGCCCGAGCATCCCGGTCACGAGGTCGCGGCGAAGCAGATGCACGGTTTCGGCGGCATGATCTCGTTCATCCACGTCGACGGCGAGCAGGCCGCGCTGGACGTGTGCGCCAAGACCCGCCTGTTCACCTTGGCGGAGTCGCTCGGCGGGGTCGAGTCGCTGATCGAGCACCCCGGCAAGATGACCCACGCCAGCACCGCGGGCTCCGTGCTGCAGGTGCCCGGCGAGCTGGTGCGGCTGTCGGTCGGCATCGAGGAAGCCGACGACCTCGTCGAGGACCTGCTCGCGGCGCTCTGACCCGTTCGGACCAGCGGCCCGTTCGCCCGGCATCGGCCGGGTGGACGGGCCGTCGTCGCCGAGCCGTCCGGATCAGGGAGCGATCGACGGGTCGATGTCCGCGGGCGGCGAGTGCGGCGCGTCGCCGAGCTGCGGCGCCGGGGTGACGGGCAGGTCCTCCGCTTGCACGCACCCGCCGATGAGCTCGACGACGCCGTCCCGCTCGCGGTACGTGCCGGGGTCGTCGCAGCCGCTCTGAGCCACCGCGAACACCGCCGCCGCGGACAGGACCGTCGCCAGCGCGATGCCGCCCACCAGTGACAACGTCCCCGTCGAAGCCATCGCCGGTGCCATACGTCCTCCCCGCCAGCGCCTGCTCCGCGCGCCGCCGCGCAGTAGTGGGTCCGCCGCGTGCGCCCGGCAGAGCCCCGGTGCCGCAGGTCGATCACGCGTACTGCGCAGCGTACCCAACACCTCGCTCGGCGGTCGTGGTTCGCGCTGGTGCACGATTGGCGGTATGCACCTGATCAGCCTGGACCGGATCCACGCCGCGGCCAAGGAGCTCTCCGACGTGGTCCGGCGGACCCCGCTCGCGCACTCCAGGGTGCTCAGCGATCACGTCGGCGGTGACGTGCACCTGAAGTGCGAGAACCTCCAGCGCACGGGGGCGTTCAAGTTGCGCGGCGCCTACGTCCGGTTGCGCGCGCTCGACGAGCGGCAGCGCGCCGCCGGGGTGGTGGCGGCCAGCGCGGGCAACCACGCGCAGGGCGTCGCCTTGGCGGCGTCGCTGCTGGGCATCCGCTCCACCGTGTTCATGCCGGAGCGCGCGACGCTGCCGAAGCTGGCGGCGACCCAGTCCTACGGCGCGACGGTGCGGGCGGAGGGCGCGGTGCTGTCCGAAACCCTCTCCCTGGCCAAGGAGCACGCCGACCGGACGGGCGCGGAGTTCATCCACCCGTTCGACCACCCGGACGTCCTGGCCGGGCAGGGCACGGTCGGGCTGGAGATCCTCGAACAGCTCCCGCACGCAGGCACGGTGGTGGTGCCGACCGGCGGCGGCGGCCTGATCAGCGGAGTGGCCGCCGCGGTGAAGGCCGTGCGCCCCCAGGTGCGGGTGATCGGCGTGCAGGCCGAGCAGGCCGCCGCCTGGCCCGCGTCGCTGGAGCGGGGCGCGCCGGTGCGCATCGAGGACACCCGCACGATGGCCGACGGGATCGCCGTCGCCGAGCCCGGCGAGGTGACGTTCGCGCACGTGTCCGCGCTCGTCGACGACATGATCACGGTCAGCGAGCAGGCCTTGTCGCGGGCGTTGCTGCTGTGCCTGGAGCGGATGAAGCTGGTCGCCGAACCGGCCGGGGTCGCCGCCGTCGCGGGAATCCTGGAGCGCCCGGACCTGATGACGGCGCCGACGGTGGCGGTGCTCTCCGGCGGCAACATCGATCCGCTGCTGCTGTTGCAGCTGATCCGGCACGGCATGACCTCGGCGGGCCGCTACCTGTCGCTGCGGGTGCGCCTGCCGGACCGGCCGGGGTCGCTGGCGGGACTGGTCGCTCAGCTCGGGGACTTGGCGGCGAACGTGCTCGACATCGAGCACTCCCGGATCTCCGGCGCCCTCGCGCTCGGCGAGGTCGACGTGGAGATCAGCCTGGAGACGCGCGGGCCGGAGCACCGCGAGCACGTGGTCGCCGAGCTGACCCGCGCGGGCTTCACCGTCACCTCCGAACGCTGAAGCACTGATCGTGCGGCGGCGATGCCGGTGATCACGCGCACCGGCACCGCCGCAGGCCCCGGCGGGTCCGCGCGCGAACGGCGCGGGACCCGCCGGGGTTCAACCCGACCCCCTGCGTGGGACGGCGAGGCGACCTCGGAGGTTGCCTTCGATCTTCGTCGCGAAGGATCGGAGGCAGCGTGCCTCAGAGGTTGCCGCGCAGTTCCTGCTCCCTCTCGATGGCTTCGAACAGCGCCTTGAAGTTGCCCTTGCCGAAGCCCAGCGAGCCGTGCCGCTCGATGAGCTCGTAGAACACCGTCGGCCGGTCGCCGATCGGCTTGGTGAAGATCTGCAGCAGGTAGCCGTCCTCGTCGCGGTCGACGAGGATGCCGTGCTCCTTCAAGGTCTCGATCGGCAGCCGCACCTCCCCGATGCGGGCCCGCAGCTCCGGGTCGTCGTAGTACGAGTCGGGCGTGGCGAGGAACTCCACGCCGGCGGCGCGCATCGCGGTGATGGTGCGCAGGATGTCGCCGGTGGCCAGCGCGATGTGCTGGCAGCCCGCGCCCCGGTAGAACTCCAGGTACTCGTCGATCTGCGACTTCTTGCGCCCGGCGGCGGGCTCGTTGAGCGGGAACTTGACCCGGTGGTTGCCGTTGGCGACGACCTTGCTCATCAGCGCGGAGTACTCGGTGGCGATGTCGTCGCCGACGAACTCGGCCATGTTCACGAAGCCCAGCACCCGGTTGTAGAACCCGACCCAGCGGTCCATGTCGCCGAGTTCGACGTTGCCGACGCAGTGGTCGACGGCCTGGAACAGGCGTTTCGGCGCCCCTTCCGGTTTGACGTAGCCGCTGCTGCGGGCGACGTACCCGGGCAGGTACGGGCCGGTGTAGCGGCTGCGGTCGATCAGCGTGTGCCTGGTCTCGCCGTAGGTCGCGATGGCAGCGGTGCGCACCACCCCGTGCTCGTCGGTGAGGTCGTTTGGCTCGTCGAGCACCGTCGCGCCCTGCGCGCGGGCGTGTTCGACGCAGCGGTCCACGTCCTGCACTTCCAGCGCGAGGTCGACCACGCCGTCGCCGTGCGCCCGGTGGTGGTCGGCGAGCGGGCTGTCCGGATCGACGGCTCCCTGCAGCACGAAGCGGGCGGAGCCGGACTTGAGCACGTAGGACTTGTGGTCGCGGTAGCCGTGTTCGGGGCCGCGGTAGGCGACGAGCTCCATGCCGAACGCGACCTGGTAGAACAGCGCGCTCTGGGTGGCGTTGCCGACGACGAACACGACCGCGTCCATCGCCCGCACCGGGAACGGGTCGTGGCTCGTGTCGTGGTCGACGAGTCCGACGAGTCGGCGCATCTGATCGAAGGTGACGTCATCGAGCTTGCCGGTGGTGCCGATGTCGTCGTGGTCGACGGTGCCGGTCACGATGGCCTCCCTGCCTTGTGCGAGGTTCGTGCGCTGCAGCGTGAGCCGGTCGGGCATGCTGCGCAAGGGACTTCCGTTCTGCTGGGCAAGGTGTGCAGAAGTGCCGATCGGCGGGCGGATCGGCTGGTCAGGTTGTGCAGGGAGGCGCTGGTGGACTTCGAGGAGACCGAGCTGGACGCGCTCGACGCCCGGCTGCTGCTGTTGCTGGCCGACGAGCCGCGCCTCGGCGTGCTGGAGTGCTCGCGGCGCCTCGGCGTGGCGCGCGGGACGGTGCAGGCTCGGCTGGACCGGATGCGTCGGCGCGGGGTGCTGCGCGGTTTCCCGCCGGATCTGAACCTGGCGGCGATGGGGTACGGGTTGACCGCGTTCGCGGTGCTGGAGATCGCGCAGGGGCAGCGCAACGCGGTGGCGCAGCGGCTGGCCGCGATCGACGAGGTGTGCGAGGTGCACACGACCACCGGCGAGGGCGATCTGTGGGTGCGGTTGGTGGCGCGTTCGAACGCGGACCTGCAGCGGGTGATCGACGAGGTGGTGGCGGCGCCGCAGGTGTTGCGGACGTCGACGTCGATCGCGTTGTCCACGCCGGTGCCGCCGCGGGTGCGGCCGTTGCTGGAGCGGCTGGCGGGTGATCCTCCGGCCGCGCCTTGACGATCTCGCGCGGGGCTGAGTATCTTTCTTTTTGAAACGTTTTAAGATCACTGCGCCCGCTGGGGTTCGACTCGGCCCGGCCCGTTCCTCGCGGTGATCGTTCGTCGCTGCCCCTGACCGCATGCGATTTCGTTGCAAATCCGAGGCAACCTCTCGGTTCGCACCCGCGCCGCCCGTCCAGCGGTGTTGATGCGCAGGCATGAAACGTTTAACTGATCCGTCCGAGCTCACTCCGGAACAGCCCAGCGCAGTGCTGATCCGCGGTCCCCGCCGGCGAAGATCCACCCGCCCGTGATCGCCACCGGCGCCCCGCGCTGGGAGAAGGAAGGCGACATGGACCGTCCTTGACCGACCCGGCGCACCGTCCTCAAAGCCACCGCGGGCACCGCCGCGTTCGTCGCGATGAGCCCCGGCGGCACGGCCGCCGCCGGGCCCGGCATCCGCGTGACCGGCACCGGCGTGGAACACGCGGCCGAACCGCTCGGCCTCGACGTGCCCCGGCCACGGCTGAGCTGGCACCTCGGTTCCGATGCGCGTGACCAGGTGCAATCCGCCTACCGGCTGCTCGTGGCGACCTCCGCCGACCTGCTGCGCGAAGGCTCCGCCGACGTGTGGGACAGCGGCGAGGTGCCCGCGGGGGACTCGCTGCTCGTCGAATACGGCGGCCCCCCGCTGCGGCCGCGCACCCGCTACTGGTGGTCGGTCCGGGTCTGGGACGCGCAGGGCACCGCCTCGCCGTACGGAGAACCGGCCTGGTGGGAGACCGGTCTGCAGGACGCGGCGAACTGGACGGCCCGCTGGATCCGGCCACCCGACGGCGGCACCGCGCAGCTGCGCAAGGACTTCCACGTCGCCGCCCCGGTCGTGCGCGCCCGGCTCTACGCCACCGCGCTCGGCGTCTACGAACCGGAGCTCAACGGCCACCGCGTCGGCGATCACCGGCTCGCGCCTGGCTGGACCGACTACCGGGTGCGGGTGCAGTACCAGACCTACGACGTGACGGAACTGGTGCGCGACGGCGACAACGTGCTCGGCGCGCACCTCGGGCCCGGCTGGTACGCGGGGCACGTGGGCATGTTCGGTCCCGGCCAGTACGGCGACCGGCCGCTGCTGCGAGCGCAGCTGGAGCTCGACCACGCGGACGGGAGCCGCAGCACCGTCGGCACCGACGACGGCTGGCGCACGACGACCGGAGCCATCCGCTCCTCCGACCTGCTGATGGGCGAGGAGCAGGACGCCCGCGCCGCGACCCCGGGCTGGAGCTCGCCCGGCTACGACGCGAGCTCCTGGACCGCCGTCGAAGTCGACGACGGCATCGCGGTCGCCCCCGTCGCCCAAGCCGATCCGCCGGTGCGCGCGACCGAGCAGCTGCCCGCGGTGAACCGGACCGAACCCGCCCCCGGCACCTTCGTCTACGACCTGGGCCAGAACATCGTGGGCGTGGTGCGGCTGCACGTCGACGCGGCGGCGGGCACCGAGGTGCGGGTGCGGCACGCGGAGGTCCTCAACCCCGACGGCACCGCCTACACCGACAACCTGCGGGAGGCCACCGCCACCGACACCTACGTGCTCGCCGGCGGCGCCGCGGTCCTGGAACCGAAGTTCACCTTCCACGGCTTCCGCTACGTCGAGGTCACCGGCGCCGCCCCCGAACCCGCCGACGTGGTGGGCCTGGTGCTGCACAGCGACCTGCCGCAGACGATGTCGCTGAGCACCGATCAGCCGATGCTGGACCGGTTGCAGCGCAACATCACCTGGGGGCAGCGCGGCAACTTCCTGTCCATTCCCACCGACACCCCGGCCCGCGACGAGCGGCTCGGCTGGACCGGCGACATCAACGTGTTCTGCGGGACCGCCGCCTACGTCGCGGGCTCGGCCGGGTTCCTCGCGAAGTGGACCACCGACCTGCGCGACGCCCAGAGCGCGGACGGCGCGTTCCCCGACGTCGCTCCCGCCGTCGGCGACCTCGGCGCGGGAACGGCCGGGTGGGGCGACGCGGGCGTCACGGTCCCGTGGTTGCTCTACGAGCGCTTCGGCGACCGGCGGGCGCTCGCGGAGAACTACCCGGCGATGCTGCGCTGGCTCGACCACCTGACCGCGACCAGCGACGGGGACCTGCGCCCGGCGGACGGGGCGCGCTACGGGGACTGGCTCAACGTGGACGAGGAGACGCGGCGCGACCTCATCGCCACCGCCTGGGTCGGCTACGCGGCGCGGGCGGCCGCGCAGGCCGCCGACGCGCTCGGCGAAACGGCCGACGCGCAGCGTCACCGCGACCACCACGGACGAGTGCGCGAGGCCTTCCAGCGGGCTTACCTGGACGAGACCGGCCGCTTGCGCGACGACGCCGCGGCGGGCCGTGGCGACACCCAGACCGGATACGTGCTCGCGCTGTCGTTCGACCTGGTGCCCGCGGAGCTGCGCGCCGCCGGGGCCGATCGGCTGGTCTCGCTCATCGAGCAGCGCGGCGGGCACCTGGCCACGGGTTTCCTCGGCACCCCGTACCTGTTGCCGGTGCTCACCGACACCGGTCACCTCGACACCGCTTACCGGCTGCTGGAGCAGCGCGAATTCCCCTCGTGGGGGTATCAGATCGACCGCGGTGCCACGACCATGTGGGAGCGCTGGGACTCGATCCGGCCGGACGGCGAGTTCAACGATCCGTCGATGAATTCGTTCAACCATTACGCCTACGGTTCCGTCGGCGAATGGATGTACCGGACGATCGCGGGCATCGAACCGCTCGACCCGGGTTTCCGCAGGGTGCTCGTGCGACCGCGCCCGGGCGGCGGCGTGCGGCGGGCGGCCGCGCGGTTCTCCGGGCCGTACGGGGAGATCGCGACGCGGTGGTCCCGGGTGGACGGCGGGTACCGGCTCGAAGCGGAGGTTCCGGTGAACACCACCGCCGAGGTCCACGTGCCGATCGCGGTGCGCGCCGATCCGAATGCGTCATTCATTCGACGGGACGCTGAATACGATGTGTACGAGATCGGTTCAGGAAAGTGGGAATTCACTTCCTGACGTTTTCGATGCGAAATCCACGATGCGCGGCAACGGGAGCCGAACGGGTTGGTCTCGCTGATCGAGTGGTCTGCGAGACCAAGCGCGTCGTGTTATCGGGGGCGTGATGCGAAGACGTGCGCGCGCCGCCCGGAGTGCGCGATAAAGCGAGCGCCGATAAGCGGAGCGGGCGTGCTCAGGTCACGCCCGCTACCGCTGATGGTTCAGCCGGCGAAAGGCTCGGCCTTGACCAGGGTCACCTTCATGGTGCCGCCGTTGGGCAGTTCGTACTCCCGCGTCTCGCTTTCCTTGGCCTCCAGCAGCGCCTGGCCCAGCGGGGAGGTCGGGGAGTACACCTCGAGGTCGCCGTGCGCGCCCTCTTCCCGGTTGGCCAGCAGGAACTGCTCGGTGTCGTCCTCGCCGTCGTAGCGCACGGTCAGCACGGATCCGGGCTTGGCCACGCCGGACTCCGTGGGCACGTCGCCGACCTGGGCGGTGCGCAGCAGTTCCTGCAGCTGGCGGATGCGCGACTCGAGCTGGCCCTGCTCCTCGCGAGCGGCGTGGTACCCGCCGTTCTCCTTGAGGTCGCCTTCCTCCCGGGCCTCGTTGATCTTCGCGGCGATCACCGGGCGGTTGGCCACGAGCTCATCGAGCTCGCCCTTGAGCCGCGCATAAGCATCCTGGGTCAGCCAGGTCACCTGGGTATCGCTCACGGTCACCACTCCTCGTCGACGGCGACCCGCCTTCCGCGGGCCGACAACTTCCGTCCTTGCGAATTCCGGGTACTGCTAGGAACGGAAAAAACACGGCCCGCGCGGGACCGTGCTGCTGATGACGATAGCACAAATCAGCCCACCGAAGGAGTGCATTATCTCAGCATCCGGGGCCGACTAGAGTTGTTCACCCGGTTGGCCGCTGGTGGGTGGACAAATATTCAGGAACGCGGTAGGTACAGCCGTACACCTCCCCGATGGTCGCTCGATGAGAGGTACGGAGCACCGTGCCCAGCTGGATCGTGCCGTCCGCCGGGGGCACCAGAATCTCTTTTCGCCCGACCTCTTCGCCGGATTCCGCGCGACCCCGGATCACGCACGCGGCGGGCTTGGCCGGATCGTCGCGCCGCACTTCGGCGGTGACCTGGACGGAACCGTCGTCGAGCACTTCGAACGCGGTCTGCTTGCCTTCGATCGGCGGGCTGCCCAGGTTCTGGTACCCGACGAGCGCCACGGCGATGAGGACGACGACCGCGACGGCTCCGAGCGCCCAGCGGGCCACCGGCGGGACGGTTCGCCGGGCGCGAGACCCGTACCGCCCTTCGGGGACCTGGCTGCTCACCGTCCGCCGCCTCCTGCTCCGATCGGGGTTAGCCGGATCGGACGATGCCCGCCCGGCCGTTCGGGAATGTCGGCCCATTGGGAACAATGGGTGGCGACACCCTCGTTGAGTATCCCTGTGGGTGTCCGGCCGGCAGTCAGCGGGGCCGGGTGTGACGTGAGCAGGAAGGAACATGCCTCCGATGGCCGAGAAGCTGCGTCTGATGACGGTGCACGCGCACCCGGACGACGAGTCCAGCAAAGGGGCGGCGACCACCGCGCGCTACGTGGCCGACGGCCATGACGTGATGGTCGTCACCTGCACGGGTGGTGAAGCGGGCAGCATCTTGAACCCGGCCATGGAACGACCGGACGTGCTGGCCAACATGCAGGCGATCCGCAGGCAGGAGATGGCGGAGGCCGCTGCGATCCTCGGCGTCCGGCACCGCTGGCTCGGCTACGTCGACTCGGGCCTGCCCGAGGGCGATCCGACGCCACCGCTGCCGGAGGGCTGCTTCGCCACGGTCGATCCCGCGGGGCCGACCGCCGACCTGGTGGCGCTGCTGCGCGAGTTCCGCCCGCACGTCGTGATCACCTACGACGAGAACGGCGGTTACCCGCACCCCGACCACATCCGCTGCCACGAGGTGTCGATGGCCGCGTTCGACGCGGCGGGCGACCCGGAGCTGCACCAGGACGCGGGCGAGCCGTGGCAGCCGTTGAAGCTGTACTACTCGCACGGCTTCTCCCGGAAGAAGATGCAGCTGTTCCACGACGCCCTGCTGGAGCGCGGCCTGGAGTCGCCCTACGGCGACTGGCTCGCGAAGTGGGACGGCAGCAGGCCCGACAACGACGAGCGGGTCACGACCCGCGTCGAGTGCGGGGCATACTTCGAGGTGCGGGACAACGCGCTGCGCGCGCACGCGACCCAGATCGACCCGGACAGCCGGTGGTTCGCGGTCCCGCTGGACATCCAGCGAGCGCTGTGGCCCACGGAGGACTACGAGCTGGTGCGCTCGCTGGTCGATTCGACGTTGCCGGAGGACGACCTGTTCTCCGGAGTGCGGGAGAAGGTGTCGGCATGAACGCGCACGAGGCGCTGACCTGGGTGGTCGCGCAGTCGCCCGCTCCGCCGGCGGACCCGGGTGGTCAGGGCGAGGACTTCGGCAAGTCCTCCCCGGTGGGGCTGTTGCTGCTGGTCGTGTTCGCCATCGCGGTGGCGTTCCTGATCCGCTCGATGACCAAGCACTTGAAGAAGCTGCCGGTCAGCTTCGACGAGCAGCGCGCCGCCGCGGCGGCCCCGGCCCGCGTCCAGCGAGCCGAAGCCGCAGCCAAGGCGAAGGCCGAAGCGGACGCGGCGGGTGACGCCGACCCCGAAGCGGCCGACGCCGAAGCCAAGGGCGGCGGTACCACTACCCGCTAGCCCCCGTCCGAGCGCCGGATCGACCCTGCGAGCAGGGGTGTTCCGGCGCCGGGCCGGATGGGTGCGGTGATCACCGGCGGGTGGGAGGGTTGCGGCATGAACCGGCTTGAAGACGCGACCAGCCCGTACCTGTTGCAGCACGCGGACAACCCCGTGCAGTGGTGGCCGTGGTCGCCGGAGGCGTTCGAGGAGGCCCGCCGCCGGGACGTGCCGGTGCTGCTGTCGGTCGGCTACGCCGCGTGCCACTGGTGCCACGTGATGGCGCACGAGTCCTTCGAGGACGCCGACATCGCGGCCGTCATGAACGAGCACTTCGTGAACATCAAGGTCGACCGGGAGGAGCGTCCCGACGTCGACTCGGTGTACATGGAGGCCACCCAGGCCATGACCGGGCAGGGCGGCTGGCCGATGACGTGCTTCCTCACGCCGGACGGCGAACCGTTCCACTGCGGCACCTACTACCCGCCGAAACCGCTGCACGGGATGCCGTCGTTCCCGCAGCTGCTCGACGCCGTGGCCGCGGCGTGGTCGGAGCGCGGCGCCGAGGTTCGGCAGGCCGCGACCCGAGTCGTCGAGCAGCTCGCCGGGCAGCGCCCGCCGCTTCCCGAATCCAGCCTGGACGACGAGGTGCTGGAGTCGGCGGTGTCCCGGCTGGGCTCCGAGTTCGACGAGGCGAACGCCGGGTTCGGCGGGGCGCCGAAGTTCCCGCCGTCGATGGTCGTGGAGTTCCTGCTGCGCCACCACGAGCGCACCGGCTCGGCCGAGGCGCTGCGCCTGGCGCAGCGGTCCTGCGAGGCGATGGCCCGCGGCGGGCTGTACGACCAGCTCGCCGGTGGTTTCGCGCGCTACAGCGTCGACGCCGAATGGGTCGTGCCGCACTTCGAGAAGATGCTCTACGACAACGCCCTGCTGCTGCGCGCCTACGCCCACTTGGCACGGCTGGACACCGACTCGGCTGAGTCGGCGCGGCGGGTGACCCGCGAGACCGGTGAGTTCCTGCTGCGAGACCTGCGCACCGCCGAAGGCGCGTTCGCCGCGTCCCTCGACGCCGACACCGAGGGCGTCGAAGGGCTCACCTACGTCTGGACGCCGGAGGAGCTGCGCGAAGTGCTCGGCGAGCAGGACGCGCAGTGGGCCGCGGAGCTGCTCGCCGTGACCCCGGACGGCACCTTCGAGCACGGCGCCTCCACCCTCCAGCTGCACCGGGATCCTGACGACCCGGTGCGGTGGCGCCGGGTTCGCGAGGTCCTCGCGGACGCCCGCGCCCGCCGGCCGCAGCCGGGGATCGACGACAAGGTGGTCACGGCGTGGAACGGCATGGCGCTGACCGCGCTGGTCGAAGCCGCCGCGGTCCTCGACGAACCGCAGTGGATCACCGACGCCGCCCGGGTCGCCGAGCTGCTGGTCGAGCGGCACCTCGTCGACGGGCGGTTGCGCCGCAGCTCCCGCGACGGCGTCGTGGGCCATGCGGCCGGGGTCCTGGAGGACCACGGCTGCCTCGCGGAGGGGTTGCTCGCGCTGCACCAGGCCACGGGTGAGCGGCGGTGGCTGGACGCGGCGTGCGAGCTGCTGGACACCGCGCTGGACAAGTTCGCCGATCACGAGAACCCCGGCGTCTTCTACGACACCGCCGCGGACGCGGAGGCGCTGGTGCGGCGACCCTCCGATCCCACGGACAACGCCAGCCCGTCGGGTGCTTCGGCGACCGCCGCCGCGCTGCTGACGGCCGCCGCGCTGGCCGGCTCGGACCGCGCCACCCGGTACCGCGAGGCCGCCGAGCAGGCGGTGTCCAGGGCGGGACTGCTGGGGCAGCGCGCGCCGCGCTTCGCCGGGCACTGGCTGGCCACCGCCGAGGCGCTGGCACACGGGCCCGTGCAGATCGCCGTCGCCGGAGACCAGGACGCGGACCGGGCCGAGCTGCTGGCCGTCGCCCGCAGGCACGCGCCGGGCGGCGCGGTCGCGGTGGCGGGACCACCGGAGGCGGACGCGGTGCCGCTGCTGGCCGGGCGCGGCCTCGTCGACGGGCGCACCGCCGCCTACGTCTGCCGCGGGTACGTATGCGATCGCCCGGTCACTTCGGCCGACGAGCTGATGTCCGCGCTCGCCCGCTGATCAGCGCGCCGCCCGCCTGCCCTCGTGCGGCAGGCGGGCGGTGCGTCCCAGGTCAGGCGTAGAGGGCGAGCCAGATCGACACGTGGTGGCAGATCGCCGCCACCGTCACGGCCGCGTGGAAGAACTCGTGGTACCCGAAGGTCTTCGGCCACGGGTCCGGCCACCGGCTCGCGTAGCAGATCGCGCCCAGCGAGTAGAGCACGCCGCCGACCACGAGCAGCACGAACGCCGCCACGCCCGCGTTCGACAGCAGCTCCGGCAGCACGAACACGGCGACCCAGCCCAGCGCGAGGTACACCGGCACGCCGACCCAGCGCGGCCCGTTCGGCCACGCCAGCTTCAGCACCACGCCGCCGAGCGCGCCGCCCCACACCACGGCCAGCACGACCGCGCCGGTGGTGGGCTGCATCGCCAGCATCGCGAACGGCGTGTAGGTGCCCGCGATGAACAGGAAGATCATCGAGTGGTCCAGGCGGCGCATCCAGGTCCGCGCGTCCACCGAGTTCCAGGTCTTGCGGTGGTAGAGCGCGCTGACCCCGAACAGGCCGAGCACGGTCGCCACGTAGATGGAGGTCCCGAGTGCCGCGGCGGCACCCACGGTGGCCGCCGCGAGCGAGATCAGCGTCGCGCCCGAAGCGACGGCGGCGACCAGGGACCAGAGGTGGATCCAGCCGCGCATCCTCGGCTTGATGTCGGAGGTGGCGCGTCGAGCTGTCAGGGCGCTAGTCACAGCGCAAGATTACGGGACCGTAGGTTGTGCGCCTTCCCCCAATGGCGGTGATGTCCGTTGCAGCTCCGCGGCGCGATTCCGGCCGTCACCGTCCGCATTCGGCGGAGGGACCGTCGGGGCTGGACAGGGGCGCGCGTAGTCTCAGGGAGCGTGGCGCTCAAGGTTCGTGTGCGAGAACTCATCTATGACGTGTACGAGAGGCGGCTGCGCCGCAAGCTCAGAGGCGCCAGAGCGCCGCGACATGTGGGCGTGATCCTCGACGGCAACCGCCGATGGGCGAAGGAAGCCGGGCTCGACATCGCGCACGGCCACCGGGCGGGTGCGCGCAAGATCAGCGAACTGCTCGGCTGGTGCCAGGAGGCCAAGGTCGAGGTGGTCACGCTGTGGCTGCTGTCGACCGACAACCTCAACCGCTCCAGCGCGGAGCTCGACGCCCTGCTGGAGATCATCGCCGGGGTCGTCGACGAGCTCACCGACGCGAGCAACCCGTGGCGGGTGCGCATCGTCGGGGCGCTGGACATGCTGCCCACCGAGACGGCCGCCCGGCTCTCGGCCGCCGCGCTGCGCACCGAGGGGCGCACCGGGATGCAGGTCAACGTCGCCGCCGGTTACGGCGGACGGCAGGAGATCGCCGACGCGGTGCGCAAGCTCCTGCAGCAGCACGCGGAGACGGGCACCACCATCGAGGAGCTCGCGGAGTTCCTCACCGTGGACCACATCTCCGAGCACCTCTACACCTCCGGCCAGCCGGACCCGGACCTGCTGATCCGCACGTCCGGTGAGCAGCGGCTGTCCGGTTTCATGCTGTGGCAGTCGGCGCACTCGGAGTTCTGGTTCTGCGAGGCGTACTGGCCGGCGTTCCGGCGAGTCGACTTCCTGCGCGCGTTGCGCGAGTACTCGGCGCGGCACCGCCGCTACGGCGCGGGCTGAGCGTTCGACCGGTGCGCCCCGCGGTACGGCGGCGGGAGCGCACCGGATTCGGCCCAGCCGCGCGGAAATCGTTCACCGCGCAGCAAAAAGGCCAGGTCCCGAAGGGCCTGGCCTTTTCTGCATCCACACGAGCGCCGAGTGTGTCAGCCCTTGGCGGAGGGGTGGTCGACCACCGGGGCGTTGACGCACTGGCTGGTCTGCGGCGACAGGATCGGGACGACGGCGCCGAGGACGGCGACGTTGTTGCCGCACAGCTGCACCGGCACCGCGCTGATGTTGTTGTCGTTCAGCACGTTGACGCCGTCGTTGTCGGCGCTGTCCGCGTTGGCGATCGGAGCGAGGGCCATCAGGCCAGCCGCCGCACCGGCGACGATCACTGCCTTCTTCATCATTGCGTTCACTCTCCTTGTGTATTGCCGCGGGATGCCCTGAAGCGGCACGATTACCCGTGTGCGCGCACACCGCCACCGATTCAGGGCGATCGAGATGTCACCGGAGAACGGATCCTGCTCGAATCGTCGAACGGGATTCCGGCTAGGTCGGTGACACTACCTCGAAATCAGAAATCCGTCGCATTCGACACACGTGAAGCGAAATGAGATCGTCTCTCGCGAACCGCTCCAAGTGGGTTTCCCGCGACTGGGGCTAGAGCCTGCTCAGCCCTTGGCGGAGGGGTGGTCGACCACCGGGGCGTTGGTGCAGTCGCTGGTCTGCGGCGACAGGATCGGGACGACGGCGCCGAGGACGGCGACGTTGTTCCCGCAGGCCTGGACGGGCAGCACGCTGAGGTTGTTGTCGTTCAGCAGGTTGACGCCGTCGTTGTCCGCGCTGTCCGCGTTGGCGATCGGTGCCAGCGCCATCAGACCCGCCGCCGCGCCGGCGACGATCACTGCCTTCTTCAGCACTTGGATGCTCCTTGTTGTTTCGGGTGTTGCGGCCGCGGTCCCTCGTTCACGAGCACCCCGGAAGTCGCCCAGGGAGGCAGCCGCGAAAAAAACCTAACCATTCCTGAAGGTGTAAGCACAGCTGGGTAACACCATCGTGTGGTCTATTAATTTGGCCCTCAAGTTCTGGGTCGTGCTCGGTTTGCGGCTACCGGGGAGTAAGAAATCGCTCGCATATCATCCGGCGATTCCGGTTCGATCGCGGGGTTGCGCGCAATGGTGTTCGGCGGCTTCCGGTGCTGCTCGCGCGGCCGTACCGTCCGGATGTGGACCCCTCGGAGCTGGTGCGCGGATACCTCCGGCTCGGGTTGCGCTTCGGCCGGCTCGACGACGGGACGGTGCTGTCCTGCACCGCCGATCCGCGGACGTGCCGCGGCGTCGAGCGTGAGCCCGTATCAAGCCCCGGCGCGCTCGTGGCGCAGGCCGCTCGGCTGCGCGCCGCGCTGCCGGATTCCGGGCTGCCGGAGGTGCGTGCCAGGTTCCTCGACGCGCAGCTCGCCGCGCTGGAGTGCCGCGGCAGGAAGCTCGCCGGGCAGCCGATGTCGTTCCGCGACGAGGTCGAAGGGTGCTTCCAGGTCCGCCCGGAGCGCGGCGATCCGGAGCGGTACCGCCAGGCGCACGCGGAACTGTCCGACGTCCTGCCCGGCTCCGGTGATCCGGCGGCGCGGCTCGCCCTGCTGTCCGAGCGGGAGCGGGTGCCGCCGGAGGTGGTGCCGCGGGCCGTCCGGGCGCTCTCGGCGGCCTTGCGCGCGCGGGTGCGCGCGCGAGTGGAGCTGCCGACGCAGGAGCAGGTCCGCTACCGCTTCGTCCGCGCCCGGCCGTGGGCGGCGCTGCACCGGTACCTGGGCGAGTTCCGCTCGCTGGTGGCGATCGACCTGGAGCGCGCGGGGTGGGCGGGGAACCTCCCGGCACTGGTCGCGCACGAGTCCTACCCCGGTCACCACGCCGAGCACTGCCGGAAGGAGCGGCTGCTCGTCGATGAGCGCGGGTGGCACGAGCACCGCATCGCCCTGCGGGACACGCCGCAGTCGCTGCTCGCCGAAGGGCTCGCGGACGCAGGGCTGCGCCTCGCGGTGGGGCCGGGCTGGGGGAGGTGGGCGTCGGAAGTGCTGGCGGAGTCCGGCGTCGCCTTCGACGGGGAGCTGGCGGAACGGGTGCACGACGTGCTGCTGCGGCTGCGCCGGGTTCGGCTGGACGCTGCGTTGTGGCTGCACGAGGACGGAGCGGGCGAGGACGAGGTGGTGGCTCGGCTGGTCCGCTGGGCGTGCCTGCCGGCGGCGCGGGCTCGCGCGTTCGTGCGGTTCATCGCGGATCCGCGGTGGCGGCTCTACGCGGTCACCTACGTCGTGGGAGCGGAGCTGCTGCACGGGAGGATCGCCGCCGGAGAGGACCTGGGGAAGCGGCTCGGCGAGCCGTGGACGCCGGTCGCGCTCGCCGACGTCCCGTCGGTGAACGGCCGGGCGGGCCTGCCGGGGGAATCGGCGCTGATCCGATCAGCGGATGCGTTCAGCTAGCCGAAAAGCACGAAAGATCCCGTTGTTCACTCGATCAGACCAAAGTGGACGCTGTGTTGATCACGGCACGTGCGTACGTTCGGGGGGTCCCGCGGCCGTGTTCCGAAGTCACCGCCACATCGTGGAAGCGCCGCTGTGAGCAGGCATTTCAACGTCATCGGGGAAGTCGGACGCGGTGCGCGGTGGCATCCGGGTGCACTGAACCCGGTGCGTACGTGACACCCGTCTGACGTTCTGGCGAATCACCTGTGTGGTCGCCTGCCCAGAACGGAATCACGGAGGTAGCGTCCGAAGTGACGGGTCGACGCGTAAATGGCCCGTCCGGGGAGGCCCTGACCGTGGCTGTTGGCTGGATCGGACGGTATCACCGTCCTCCGTGGTCGCTCGGGGCCGGTGCGCGGCCTCGGTGGCTGCGCCGGACCGTCCGTCGGTTCGGCCAGGCCAGGCAGGGGCAGGCCCGGCCCGCCGACGAGCAGGCGTGTGCCCCACGCCCGCGAGGGAGTAGCCGTGACCACACGACGTTCCCAGGCCGCAGCGGAACACCCGGCCCAGGCCGAGGTTTCCGCAGGCGTCGCAGCCCCAACGGAGGTCCGCACCTACGTGCTCGACACCTCGGTGCTGCTGTCCGATCCGTGGGCGATGACCCGCTTCGCCGAGCACCGCGTGGTGCTACCGCTGGTCGTGATCAGCGAACTAGAGGCGAAGCGGCATCACCCCGAACTCGGCTGGTTCGCCCGCGAGGCCCTGCGCGGCCTCGATGAACTGCGAATCGAGCACGGCCGTCTGGACGCGCCGGTCGAGATCGGCGAGCTCGGCGGCACGTTGCACGTCGAGCTCAACCACTCCGATCCGCAGGTGCTGCCACCAGGTTTCCGCACCGACTCCAACGACGCCCGGATCTTGGCGTGTTCGCTGAACCTCGCCGCGGACGGGCACCTGGTCACCTTGGTGACCAAGGACATGCCGTTGCGGGTGAAGGCGGCGTCGGTCGCGCTGGAGGCCGACGAATACCGGGCTCAGGACGTGGTCTCCACGGGCTGGAACGGCATGGCGGACCTCGACGTGCCACCGGAATCGGTCGACGTGCTGTTCAAGGAGGGCGAGGCCGATCTCGACGATGCCAAGGACCTGCCCGCGAACACCGGGCTGCGGCTGCTCGCCGGCACCCAGAGCGCACTGGGCAGGGTCACCGCCGACAAGCAGGTGAAGCTGGTGCGCGGCGACCGCGAGGCCTTCGGCCTGCACGGCCGCTCCGCCGAGCAGCGCATCGCGCTGGACCTGCTGCTCGACCAGGACGTCGGCATCGTGTCGCTCGGCGGCCGGGCCGGTACCGGCAAGTCGGCGCTCGCGCTGTGCGCCGGGCTGGAGGCCGTGCTCGAACGCCAGCAGCACCGCAAGGTCGTGGTGTTCCGGCCGGTGTACGCGGTCGGCGGCCAGGAGCTGGGCTACCTGCCGGGCAGCGAGAACGAGAAGATGCAGCCCTGGGCGCAGGCGGTCTTCGACACGTTGGGCGCGTTGGCCAGTGAGAACGTGCTCGAAGAGGTCACCGAGCGGGGCATGCTGGAGGTGCTGCCGCTGACCCACATCCGGGGCCGGTCGCTGCACGACTCGTTCGTGATCGTGGACGAGGCCCAGTCGCTGGAGCGCAACGTGCTGCTCACGGTGCTGTCCCGGCTCGGCGCGAACTCGCGCGTGGTGCTGACCCACGACGTGGCGCAGCGGGACAACCTGCGCGTCGGGCGGCACGACGGGGTCGCGGCGGTGATCGAGAAGCTCAAGGGGCACCCGCTGTTCGCCCACATCACGCTCACCCGCTCGGAGCGCTCGCCGGTGGCGGCGCTGGTGACGGAGATGCTGGAAGGGGAGTTCACGCCCTGAGCGACGGCCGGTCGGGGGCGCCCGCGACCACGGGCGCCC
This sequence comes from Saccharopolyspora gloriosae, assembly GCF_014203325.1. Taxonomy (NCBI): domain Bacteria; kingdom Bacillati; phylum Actinomycetota; class Actinomycetes; order Pseudonocardiales; family Pseudonocardiaceae; genus Saccharopolyspora; species Saccharopolyspora gloriosae. Next base: position 462,947 of record NZ_JACHIV010000001.1, read on the forward strand.
CTGACCGGGCTCGCGACGGCAGGACGAAGGCCTCCGGGGCCGGAGGCCTTCGCGTCGTCGGAGGCGAACGGGTCCCCCCCGCAGGTCACCAGCCGGTGGGCAGCGGGCGGCCTTCGGCGAAGCCCGCGGCGGACTGGATGCCGACCAGCGCCCGCTCGTGGAACTCGGCGAGGGTGCGCGCTCCCGCGTAGGTGCAGGAGGAGCGCAGGCCGGAGCTGATCTCGTCCAGCAGGTCCTCGACGCCGGGGCGCTTCGGGTCGACCTTCATCCGGGAGCTGGAGATCCCTTCTTCGTAGAGCGCCTTGCGGGCCTGGTCGAAGGCGCTGTCGGTGCGGGTCCGGGCGCCGACGGCGCGCTTGGACGCCATGCCGAAGGACTCCTTGTACGCCCGGCCGTGCTCGTCGCGCAGCAGGTCGCCGGGTGATTCGTGGGTGCCCGCGAACCAGGAGCCGACCATCACCGAGGAAGCCCCGGCTGCCAGCGCCAGCGCCACGTCCCGCGGGTGGCGGACCCCGCCGTCGGCCCACACGTGCTTGCCGAGTTCGCGGGCGGCGGCGGCGCATTCGGCGACGGCCGAGAACTGCGGACGGCCCACGCCGGTCATCATGCGGGTGGTGCACATGGCGCCCGGACCGACGCCGACCTTGATCACGTCGGCGCCGGCTTCGACGAGGTCGCGCACGCCGTCGGCGGTGACCACGTTGCCGGCGGCCACGGGCACCGTCGGGTCGAGCGCGCGCACCGAGCGCAGCGCGTTGATCATCTTCTCCTGGTGGCCGTGCGCGGTGTCCACGACGAGCGCGTCCACGCCCGCAGCGAGCAGCGCCGCCGCCTTGCCGGGCACGTCACCGTTCACGCCCACCGCCGCGGCGACCCGTAGCCTGCCCGCGGCGTCCAAAGCGGGCGCGTAGATCTCCGCGCGCAGCGAACCGCGCTGGGTGAGGATCCCGGCGAGCCTGCCTTCGGCGTCGACGGCGAGGGCGACCTGCCTGCCCTGGCGGTCGAGCTGCTCGAAGACCTCGCGCGGCTTGGTCTCCAGCGCCAGCACCACCGGGTGGTGGTCGGCGACCTCGCCGACCCGGGCGAACCGGTCCACTCCCGCGCAGGCGGCCTCGTCGACCACGCCCACCGGCCGCCGGTCGTCGTCGACGACCACGACGGCTCCGTGCGAACGCTTCGGCAGCAGGTTGAGCACGTCGGCGACGGCGTCGTCCGGGCGCAGCACCAGCGGGGTGTCCCAGACGGGGTGGCGCTCCTTCACCCACGACACGATCTCGGCGACGGCGCTCGGGGCGACGTCCTGCGGCAGCACCACGAGCCCGCCGCGGCGGGCCATGGTCTCGGCCATCCGACGGCCCGCGACGGCGGTCATGTTGGCGACCACGACGGGCAACGTCGCGCCCGATCCGTCGGAGGTCGAGAGGTCGACGTCGAACCGGGACTCGACGCCGGAGCGGCGCGGTGCCAGGAACACGTCGTCATAGGTCAGGTCGGTGGTGGGCTGCTGCCCGTTCAAGAACTGCACAGTCGTCCACGATACGTGCCGGACCGGCCGCGACGATGTGATTCGCCCGCACGACCACCTGCTGTAGAGGCGCGGGAACGGGCTGTAGATCATCCGGAAGTGTGGCGCCTCGATGTTGCGGATGTTGCGGCGGCACGGCTAGGTTTGACAGCAGCTGCGCACCGAGGTGCGTGGAAGTAAGCCGGGACCCCCCGCCGGAGGCGGGACCCCGGCCTCTGCGTTTTCAGGGGCCCGGTCACGAGGCATCCACTTCGATCACGATCGCGGCGCTGGACAATTGCTCCAGATGTCGCTCGTCGCCTCGGTACGCGGCCAGCGCAGCCCCGCACACGATGTCCGGAAGCCAGAGCAGCGCATCCGTGCTGCCGGGCATGAATTCGATGTGCACCTTCGTCGAGATCACTCGTTTGCGCTTGCAGACTGCGAGCGTCTGCTTGTCCAGCTTGTCGTTGCGAACCTGGCGCGACTCCATCACCAGCATGTTCGTTCCCGCCGCCTCGATCTCCGGCAAGACCGCTTCCAGGCACTTCCGCCGGGCTCGTTCGGCGTTCATCGGGAGTGCGGTGCCCACGGTGGCCAAGCTGATGCTGCGGAATGCGCTCGCGACCTTGGCGAGCTCTTCCCGCCGGAGGTCAGGTTCTTTGCTCCAGTGGAGCTTCTGCCCGCCTTTGCGCAAGCCTCCGAGCGTGGTGCGGATGGTTTCGGCCTCGGTCAGGTCGACGAGGCTTGCGGTGAGGATGTAGACGCCGAGATCGAGGTCGTAGGACTCGTCGGCGTAGGCGGCGAAGAACACTCACCTGACTAGATCGGGAACGTGCGTTCGAGATCAAGCTCGTGCACTCGAACGAGTTGAAAGATCACCGGTGGGTTGGAAACGCGGTCTGGCCGGGCCGGGTTCGTGCGAGGCGCCGCTCAGATCTCTTCGCCGCTGAGGAGGGGTTCGAAGGAGCGGTAGGCGCTGTAGTTGCGGAAGAAGCGGCTGTAGAGCTCGGAGCCGTCGTCGAAGGTGGCGTCCTCGACCTGCTTGACCTCGATGAGCTCCTTGAACTTCCAGGTGATCAGCTCGCCGTCCTCGTTGTGGTAGCTCGCCGCCTGCTGCTTGCCGTAGTCGACGGCCTTCTCCTTGGCCTCCTCGTCCGATTCGGCCTTGACCAGCACGAAGGACTCCTCGTAGAGCTGGGGTTCGGCGGCGGATTCCGACGAGATCTCGATGAGCATCAGCGCGACGTAGAACTCGGCCTTGGCGGAGGTGGTGCTGGGCTGGAAATCGCGCGGATCGATGCTGCCCGAACCGATGTCGATGGAGCCGACCTGCTCGTCGTCGCCTGGTGTGGTCATGGCTCCACTTTCTCATCCCGCGCTCCGCCGCCGGGAAGCATGGCCCGCACCGCCTCGATGGTGTCGGCGGTGGCCGCGTCCTTGTCGGGGCGGTAGCGCAGCACGCGGGCGAAGCGCAGCGCGACCGCTCCGGGGTAGCGGGTGCTGACCTGCACGCCGTCGAGTTCGATCTCCACGACGAGCTCGGGCGCGAGGTGCACGGTCCAGTCGTCGCGGTGCGTCTCGTGGCGGGGGAACTCGCTGGTCTGCCAGGTGAGGAGTTCGTCGGTGAGTCCTTTGAACGTCTTGCCCACCATGATCGGCGGCCCGCCGTCGGGATCGCGGGCCCCGAGGTGCAGGTTGGACAGGTGGCCGCTGCGCCGCCCGTGGCCCCATTCGGCGGCGAGCACCACCAGGTCGAGCGTGTGCGAGGGCTTGATCTTGCGCCAGGTCCGGCCGCGGCGTCCCGCCGCGTACGGCGAGTCGAGCGCTTTCACCACGACGCCCTCGTGGCCCGCGTCGAGAGCGTCGTCCAGGACCGCCGCCGCGTCGGCGTCGGAATGCGGACGCACGCCGGGGACCCGGTGTTCCGGTGCGATTCGGGCGAGCGCGTCGAGCCTGCGGTGCAGCGGCTCGTCGACCAGGTCCGTTCCGTCCAGATGCAGGCAGTCGAAGAAGTAGGGCCGCAGCACCTCGTCGCGCGGGCTCTGCGCGCCGAAGCGGGCCATCGTCTCCTGGAACGGGCGTGGGCGTCCGGAGTCGGCGAGCGCCAGCGTCTCGCCGTCGAGGACCGCGGAATCGCAGGTCAGGCTCCGGGTGAGGGCGACGATCTCGGGGACTTGGCCGGTGATCTCGCGCAGCGTGCGGGTGTAGACGTGCACCTGCTCGCCGGACCGGTGGACCTGGATGCGCGCGCCGTCGAGCTTGTACTCGACGACGCAGGCGCCGAGCTCGGCCAGCGCCGCGTCCAGCGCGTCGGCGGGGGAGGCGAGCATCGGCCGCAGCGGCCTGCCGACTTCGAGGCGGACCTCCGCGAGCGCCGCCGAACCGCCCAGCAGCGCGGCCTCAGCGGTGGCGGGCAGCCTGCCGGAGAGCATGAACGCGCGGCGCACGGGCGCGGCGGGCACGTCGGCGGCGCGGGCGACGGCTTCGAGCATCACGCCCTCCAGCGCCCCTTGCCGGAGCTCGCCGCCGAGCAACCGGATCAGGAACCGCTGCTCCTCGGCGGTGGCCTTGCCGAGCAGGTCGTGCAAGGCCTCGGCGCGGCGCCGTCCCGAGCCGGTGCCGGCGATGCCGCGCAGCCCGTCGACCGCCGCGTCGACGTCGAGGACGGTGAGCGAAGGGGTGGTCGCGGGCTCGACGTGCAGCGCCGACAACGTCGACCACCCGACCCCGACCCGGCCGCCGGGCAGTTCACCTGCGAGCAGCGCGGTGGCGGGCCGCACCTCCGCCGCGTCGAGCCCGGTGAGCAGCCCGGCGATCGCGGTCACCTTCGCGGTGCGGGCGCGGGTGGCCGCGACCTCGGCGGATGCGGCGACGACCGCGTTCAGCGACACCATCCGCCCATGGTGCCCACGTCCACCGACAACTCGCTCAAGATCGACGGAACCGCGGGGGTGGCGCGCGGCGTCTCAGTCGTGATCCGGAACCACTGGGGGTGCTCCGGATCGGCCGTGCGCCTCGCCGAACAGCGGGGCGCACGGCCGCGTCCGGCTCACTTCGGCTGCGCCATGCCCAGCACGTCGAGGGCGGTGTCGAGCTGCTCCAGGGTGAGCGTGCCCGCGTCGACGTGACCGCGTTCCAGCACGACCTCCCGGATGGTCCGGCGTTCCTTGAGGGCCTGCTTCGCGATCGAGGCGGCCTCCTCGTAGCCGATGAAGCGGTTCAGCGGCGTGACGATCGACGGCGATCCCTCGGCGTACTCGCGGGCGCGCTCGGCGTTGGCCGTGACCTCGGCGAAGACCTTGTCGGCCAGCAACCGGGACACCGCCGCCAGCAACCGCGCGGATTCCAGCACGTTGCGCGCGATCACCGGCAGGTTCACGTTGAGCTGGAAGTTGCCCTGCGCGCCGGCGAAGGCGACGGCCGCGTCGTTGCCGATGACCTGGGCGACGACCTGCAGCGTGGCCTCCGGGATCACCGGGTTCACCTTGCCGGGCATGATCGACGAGCCGGGCTGCAGGTCCGGCAGCGCCAGTTCGGCCAGGCCGGTGCGCGGGCCGGAGCCGAGCCAGCGCACGTCGTTGGCGATCTTGTTCAGGCTCACCGCGACGGTGCGCAGGTGACCGGAGGTCTCCACCACGCCGTCCTGGGTGGCCTGCGCCTCGAAGTGGTCGCGGGCCTCGGTCAGCGGCAGTCCGGTGACGCGGGCGAGCTCTTCGGCGACGGCCTGGCCGAAGCCTTCCGGCGCGTTCAGGCCGGAGCCGACGGCGGTGCCACCGATGGGCAGTTCGCCGAGCCGCCCCAGACCGGAGCGCAGCCGTTCCACGCCGAAGCGGACCTGCGAGGCCCACGCGCCCGCCTCCTGGGCGAGCGTGATCGGGACCGCGTCCATCAGGTGGGTGCGCCCGGACTTGACGACCTCGGTCCACTCGGCGGCACGTCCCTCGACGACCCCGGCCAAGTGCTCCAGGGCGGGGATGACTTCGCTGAGCACGGCTTCGGTGGCCGCGACGTGGATCGTCGTGGGGAACGTGTCGTTCGACGACTGCGAGGCGTTGACGTGGTCGTTCGGGTGCACCTCGCGGCCGAGCCCGCGGGTGGCGAGGGTCGCGATGACCTCGTTGGCGTTCATGTTCGACGAGGTGCCCGAACCGGTCTGGAAGACGTCGATCGGGAAGTGCTCGTCGTGGCGGCCTTCGGCGACTTCGTCGGCCGCGGCGGCGATGGCCTCGGCCATGTCGGCGTCGAGGATGCCGAGCCTGCCGTTGACCCGTGCGGTGGCGGCCTTGAGGAGGCCGAGGGCGCGGATCTGGGCGCGTTCGAGCCCGCGGCCGGAGATCGGGAAGTTCTCCACGGCGCGCTGGGTCTGCGCGCGGTACAGGGCTTCGGCGGGGACCCTGACCTCGCCCATCGTGTCGTGTTCGATCCGGTAGTCCTGTTCAGCCATGACCGAAGTGTCCTCCGATCCGGCCGGTCCGGTCAGTATGGGCCGCCCCACTTCCAGCCGGTCGGGACGCGGAACGCGGGTGGTGGGCCGATCACGTTGGCCGGGCTCGTAGCCGGTCCGGTTCCGCGCAGGTCGCGGGGTCGCCGCGGGCGCCGGGCGGGTGCGCGTCGGCGACATCGGGCGGGCGCGGGGGCTAGGCTCGGATGTGATCCACGTTGCACCGGTGCGAGTGGGGGTGGGCATGTCGGAGCCGTTCGAGGTCGATCTGCTGGTCGTGGGCGCGGGCCCGACGGGGCTGTTCGCGGCGTACTACGCGGGGTTCCGGGACCTGTCGGTGGCGGTGGTGGATTCGCTGCCGGAACCGGGCGGTCAGGTGACGGCCATGTACCCGGAAAAGATGATCTTCGATGTGGCCGGGTTCCCCGCGGTCCGCGGCCGGGACCTGGTGGCCGCGCTCGTGGAGCAGGCGGCGCAGTACGACCCGGTCTACCTGCTCGGGCGCGACGCCACCGAGCTGTCCGATGTGGACGATGGAGTGCTGGTCCAGGTCGGGGGCCGGCCGGTGCGGGCGCGGGCGGTGCTGGTCACCGCGGGTATCGGTGAGTTCTCGCCGCGTCCGCTGCCCGCGGGTGGGGACTGGCTCGGGCGCGGCGTCGTGCACTTCGTCCCCGACCTGTCCGTGCACGGCGGTCACGACGTGGTGGTCGTCGGCGGTGGCGATTCGGCGTTCGACTGGGCGCTCGCGCTGCACCCGATCGCCCGCAGCGTCACGCTCGTGCACCGCAGGGCGCGGTTCCGCGCGCATCCCGGTCTGGTGCGCAAGGTCGAGGACCTCGGCGTCGAGCTCATCACCGAGGCGCAGGTCGCGGAGGTGCGCGGGGACGCGGACGGCGTGCACGAGGTGGAGCTGGCGCTCGGCGACGAGCGCCGGGTGCTACCGGCGCGAACCGTCGTCGCCGCCCTGGGCTTCACCGCCGACTTGGGCCCGATCGAATCCTGGGGCCTGGACCTGGACAAGCGCTCCATCAAGGTCGACACCACGATGCGCACCACCCGCTCCCGCATCTACGCGGCAGGAGACGTCGCCTCCTACCCCGGCAAGGTCAAGCTCATCGCCACCGGCTTCGGCGAGGCCGCCACAGCAGTGAACAACATCGCCGCGACCATCAACCCCGAAACCCACCTCTTCCCAGGCCACTCCTCCAACCAGAGCTGACCCACACCCCCAGCAGAAACCCCACGCAACGGACGGCGAAGCCGTGCAGTTGGGCGGGCGAAGCCACGCCTGCCTCGCGGCCGAAGGCCGTGCCCGGCGGCGAAGCCGTGCAGTGGACGAGCGAAGCGAAGTCTGCCTTGCGGCCGTAGGCCGTGCCTGTATGTGCGAAGCACATAGCCCACGTCGAGAAGACACCTGAGGTTCCGCCACCCGACCCCCAAAGCAAAAAGACCCCGACCCCCGCACACGTGGAACGGCCGCCCTTCCGTAGGGAAGGGCGGCCGGACTAGGGACCACGGTCAGGCCGCGGTGTTCTCCTCGACCCAGTCGGACAGGGCCGACACGTCGGTGTAGATCGAGGGGCCGGTCGCGCAGTTCGAGTCGCTGTTGCCGGAGCGGCTGGTGGCGCCGATCAGTTCCCAGGAGCCTTCGGTGCCCTTGATCTGCGGTCCGCCGGAGTCGCCGTAGCAGGCGCCGGAGTCGCCACCGGGGTTGGAGGTGCAGATCTCGCTCTCGCCGGTGATGCCGGAGCAGTCGGCGTCGTCGACGACGGCGGTGTCGAGTTCTTGCAGCGTGGCGGGGGCTTCGCCGCCGGGTGCCGGGACGGTCTGGCCCCAGCCGATGATGCGGGTTTCGGTGCCGGTGGCGCCGGATTCGGGGGCGATCGAGATGGGTGCGGCTTCGACGGCCTTGTCCAGCTTGATCACCGCGAGGTCCGCCGAGGGGTGGGTGGCGATGTCGGCGATCCCGGCTTCTTCGCCGCCGGAGGCGTGCTCCAGGCTGCCGACGCGCACGGAGAGGTCCGCGGGCTCGCTGCCTTCGACGCAGTGCGCGGCGGTGACCGCCCAGTCCGCCTTGATCAGCGAAGCGCCGCAGATGTGCCCGCCGCCGGACTGCAGCGACACCATGAACGAGTAGGTCTCGGTGGCGTCGTGTCCGCCCACGACCATCGGGGTGGGCTCTTCGGCGGCGGATGCGGGCATGGCCATCGCGAGGGCGGCGCCCGCGGCGAGCACTCCGGTGAGCAGGGAGCGTGTGCGCATGGGGGACGAGTCCTTCCGTACACCCGGCTCGGGGATCGGCCGGTAGTGGAGCTCGGTCCGGTGCGGCGGGCCGAGTGACCACTGACGGTAAGGAGCTTCACTCGACCGAGGCACCCACTTATGGCGGTGTGCCCGTCGCCCCTACGCCGGTGCCGCGGCGCCGATGCGGGTCGAGGTGCAGGTCAAGTCCGCCCGATCGGCCGATTTCGGGGAAATACCGGGAAAAAGTGCCCGTCGCCCCAGCGAGGATCGATCCGGAGAGCACAAGAAAGGACCGCCCACCCCATCGGGATGAGCGGTCCGTTCGGCCTAGCGGAAGATCAGGGCAGCAGCCCGTGGCGGGCGTTCTCGCCCGCGCCGTCGAGGTCCACGTCGGAGTACTCGCGCAGCTTCGTCAGCTTGTGCAGGCCCTCGATCATCCGCACCGTGCCCGACTTCGAGCGCATCACGATGGACTGGGTGCTGCACCGGTTCGCCCGGTAGTGCACGCCCTTGAGCAGCGCGCCGTCGGTGATGCCTGTGGCGCAGAAGAAGACGTTGTCGCCGCGCACCAGGTCCGTGGTGGTCAGCACCCGGTCCACGTCGTGCCCGGCGTCGATCGCCTTCTGCCGCTCCTCGTCGTCCTTCGGCCACAACCGGGTCTGGATCTCCCCGTCGAGGCACTTCAGCGCCGCGGCCGTGATGATGCCTTCGGGGGTGCCGCCGATGCCGATCAACATGTCGACACCGCTGTCCGGCCGGGCCGCGGCGATCGCGCCTGCCACGTCGCCGTCGGAGATGAACTGGATGCGGGCACCCGCCTCGCGGACTTCGCGGACCAGGTCCTCGTGCCGCGGCCGGTCCAGGATGCAGACCGTCACGTCGGAGACGTCGATGTGCTTGGCCTTCGCGACGCGGCGGATGTTCTCGGCGGTCGGCGCGTTGAGGTCGACGACGCCCGCGGCCTCGGGGCCGACGGCGAGCTTCTCCATGTAGAACACCGCGGACGGGTCGAACATGGCGCCGCGCTCGGCGACGGCGAGCACGGCCAGCGCGTTCGGCATGCCCTTGCTCAGCAGCGTCGTCCCGTCGATGGGGTCGACGGCGACGTCCACCTCGGGACCTTCGCCGTTGCCGACCTCCTCGCCGTTGAACAGCATCGGCGCTTCGTCCTTCTCGCCTTCGCCGATGACGACGACGCCGCGCATCGAGACGGTGCCGATCAGCTTGCGCATGGCGTCCACTGCGGCGCCGTCACCTGAGTTCTTGTCACCGCGACCCACCCAGCGCCCGGCGGCCATCGCGGCGGCTTCGGTGACCCGGACCAGCTCCATGGCCAGGTTGCGGTCGGGTGCCTCGTGGCGGCCCTGCGTGGTGGACGTGCTCATCGCGCCTCCCGGTATGGCGAGCTGACTTCATCGGCATGGCGCGCCGGCTCCGCGCGCCGCACTCGTTACCGGGGATCTTCGCAGATCGCCCACCCCGAAGCCGGGTCACGTGGGCGAGCCCACTACTGCTGTTGGCCGGGTTCCTCGACGGAGGCGAGGGCGCGGTCGACGCGTTCCCTGGCGCCCGCGAGGTGGCGTTCGCACACCGTCGCGAGGGCTTCGCCGCGTTCCCAGAGGGCCAGCGACTCCTCCAGGGAAAGGCCGCCGGCTTCGAGCCGCTTGACCACGTCGGCCAGCTCGTCGCGGGCCGGTTCGTAGCCGAGTTCGGCGACGTCCGGGTGGTCGGCGACCGGGTCGAAGTGCTCGTCCTGCTCGTTGTTCGTCACGGGGTGGGGCTCTCCAGCTTGCTGGGCACGGACACCACGGCGGTCGCGATGGCCTGGTCGTAGCCGATGAACGCCTCGGCGAACTCGGCGCCGTCGCCTTCGCGGACCGCGTCGTTGATGCGCAACTGCGCTTCGGTGACCCTACGTCGATGTCCGGAACCGTGACCGACCCACCACCGGGTCCCCGCGTAGGCGGAGGCCGCGTCGGCGAGCGCCCGCAGCTTCACCGGCAGCGTCCTGCGCTCGGTGGAATCGCAGCCGCCGAGCAGCGCGTTCCAGCACCCGACCGCCGCCGCGTCCGCCTCGTGGACGCATTGCCGAACCCGCTCCGCGTCGCGCAGTTGCGGCGAGCGGGTGACGGCGACCGTCAACGGGAGGAATGTGGGCTCCTGTTGTCCCTGCACCACGACCTCCCTCGTTCTGCTACTCCGATCCGTCGGGCACCACGGCGCGTACCGCTCCGTCAACGACCCGCACCCGCAGCGTGGTTCCCGCCGGAGCCTCTTCGATCGACCGGAGCACTCCGTCGGCTCCGTCGGAGTCGACGCGCTGCACGATCGCGTACCCGCGAGCAAGAGTGGCCGCAGGACCGAGGGTCGTCAAGCGAGATCGAGTCGCGGTCATGGCGTGCCCTTCGGCGGTGAGCACGCCGGTGATGGCCCGTCGCGCGCGGTCCCGGGCCACCTGCACCTGCTCTGATCTGCGCGCCAGCGGGCCGTGCGGGTCGGCGAGCGCGGGGCGGCTGCGCAGCGAGTCGAGCAGCCTGCGCTCACGATCCACCCATCCGTGTAGCGCACGTCGCGCGCGGTCGCGCAGTTGGTGCACTCGCTGCGTTTCCTCGGCCATGTCCGGTACGACTCGTTTGCCCGCTCCGGTGGGCGTGGAGCAGCGGACGTCGGCGACGTGGTCCAGCAGCGGTGAGTCCGGTTCGTGCCCGATGGCGCTGATCACCGGGGTCCGGCAGGTCGACACCGCGCGGCACAGGGTCTCGTCGGAGAACGGCAGCAGGTCCTCCACGCTGCCGCCGCCGCGCGCGAGCACGATCACGTCGACCTCGGGGTCGCGGTCGAGTTCGCCGAGCGCGTCGAGGATCTGCGGCACCGCGGTGGAGCCCTGCACGGCCACGTTGCGGATCTCGAAGCGCACCGACGGCCAGCGCAGCCGCGCGTTGCTGAGCACGTCGTGCTCCGCGGCGGAGGCCCGTCCGGTGATGAGGCCTACCTTGTTCGGCAGGAACGGCAGCGGGCGCTTGCGGGCCGGGTCGAACAGGCCTTCCGCTTTGAGCAGCTGCCGGAGCCGTTCGATGCGGGCGAGCAGTTCACCGATGCCGACGGCGCGGATCTCGTCGACGCGCAGGCTCAGCGTGCCGCGCCCGACGAAGAACGTGGGCTTGCCGTGGACCACGACGCGGCTGCCGTCGGTCAGCGGCGGATCCTGCTTGCGCAGCAGCGAGGACGCGCAGGTCAGCGTCAGCGACACCTCGGCGGAGGGGTCGCGGAGGGTGAGGAACGAGGTGGCGGCGCCGGGGCGGTTGGAGATCTGGGTGATCTGCCCTTCGACCCAGATGTTGCCGAGCCGGTGGATCCAGTCGGCGATCTTGCGGGCGACGGTGCGCACCGGCCACGGTTCTTCCGCGCTGGTCGGCGCCTGGTTGGCGGGTGCGTTCAGGACCGCTCCTTCCACGTCCGTGCAACAGCGGCGCGATCATACGGCGCCCCCACCCCCAACGACCCCAACCGCCGAAGCCGTGCCTTGCGGCGTAGCCGTGCTTTGGGCGGCGAAGCAAGCCTGCTTGGCGGCCGGAGGCCGTGCCTGTATGTGCGAAGCACATAGCCCACGTCGAAAAGCCGACCACCTGCGGGTTCTCAGTGGATTTCTCGCGAGGACAGCTTTTTCCCTCGTGGCGGAGCCACTCGGGAAAAAGATCCCGCAGCGAGAAATCCACTGAGGTTCCGCCACCTGCCCCACTACGCAGACCAGGAGGCGGATCCAGGCAGACGTCAGTCTTCGCCGCGGAGGCGGGTTAGGCGGTTGGTGAGCATCCGGACGAACTCGACGCGGTTCTCGTTCCGCTGCTCGTGCTCCAGCAACTCCTCGACTTCGTCGGCGGAGAAGCCGCGGAGCTTGCCGCGCAGCTGCGGCAGGCTCATGCCGTCGTACTCGGCGAGCACGTCGGAGCCGTCGGTGGGTTCGGCGACGTTCACCAGCCGCTGCTCCGCCGGGGGCGGTGGTTCGTCCTCGTCGAAGGTCGCCCATTCGGGTTCGTCCTCGGTGCCCTGCCAGGCGCTGAGCGTCTCGTCGCCGCGGATGGCCAGTTCGGTGATCTGCTGCTGCACCCGCATGGACAGCTGCAGCGCTTGGCTGGCCACGGTCAGCGGCAGGCCGAGCAGCTGCGCGGGCAGCTGCCGGGTCTGTTCGACGGTGACGGTCGCGAGTCCGGCCGCGACCCGGATCGGCAAGGGATACGTCGACATGGGCCCTACCTTCCCGCACTCGCGCGTGGGAAACCATCGTCCTGGGACATGAGGTTCGCCCCCGCGCTCGGCCGGTGGGCTCCGCCGGGCGCGGGACCGGTGACGCGCGGTACGGGTGAGGTGGGTGGCCGCAGGGCTGACCCGTCGCGAGGTGGTCCGTACCCTGGCAGGTATGAGCACCTCGCCGCAGGCCGCCGATCGCCTCGCCCAAGGCGACCTTGACCAGGGCACCCCCGATCAGGACACGACGACCCCGGAGGGCCGGCGCGCCAAGCGCGTGCTGCTCGCCAAACCCCGTGGCTATTGCGCCGGTGTGGACCGCGCGGTGATCACGGTGGAGAAGGCGCTGGAGACCTACGGTCCGCCGGTGTACGTGCGCAAGGAGATCGTGCACAACAAGCACGTGGTGGAGACCCTCCAGGAGCGCGGCGTGATCTTCGTCGAGGAGACCGACGAGGTCCCGGAGGGCGCGCTGGTCGTGTTCTCCGCGCACGGCGTCGCCCCCGCGGTGCACGAGGAGGCGAAGGCCCGCAACCTGCGCACCATCGACGCGACCTGCCCGCTGGTCACGAAGGTGCACAAGGAGGTCAACCGGTTCGCCCGCGACGACTACGACATCCTGCTGATCGGCCACGAGGGCCACGAGGAGGTCGAGGGCACCGCGGGCGAGGCGCCGGACCGCGTGCAGCTGGTCGACAAGCCGGAGGACGTGGACAAGGTCAACGTCCGGGACCCCAACAAGGTGGTGTGGCTGTCGCAGACCACGCTCAGCGTCGACGAGACGATGGAGCGGGTCGACCAGATCAAGGGCCGCTTCCCGGATCTGCAGGCGCCGCCGAGCGATGACATCTGCTACGCCACGTCGAACCGCCAGATCGCGGTGAAGGCGATGGCCGCGGAGTGCGATCTGGTGCTGGTCGTGGGTTCGCAGAACTCGTCGAACTCGAAGCGCCTGGTCGAGGTCGCGCTGCAGGCGGGCGCGCGGGCTTCGCACCTGATCGACTACGCGGACCAGATCGAGGAGTCCTGGCTGGAGGGCGTGACCACGGTCGGCGTGACCAGCGGTGCCTCGGTGCCGGACGTGCTGGTCATGCAGGTCTTGGACCACCTGTCGCAGCGCGGCTGGGACGGTGAGGTCGAAGAGGTGACCACGGCGAACGAGAAGATCCAGTTCTCGCTGCCGAAGGAACTGCGCAAGGACCTCAAGGAGAACCCGGACGCCCCGAAGAGCGTGCGCTGACCCGACTCCGGATCCAAGTGCGGCCCGCTCGACCGAATGGTCCGGCGGGCCGTGCTGCGTTCGGCGGGGTTCGCGAGGCCGAGGCGAGCGGTGGCTCGGCCGTGCGCGTCCGGCTCAGCCGAAGAAGTCGTCGTCGCGCCGCGGCTTGCGGGGCCTGCGCTGCGGGTCGGGTTTCGGTTCGGGCCGTCCGCGGCCGGGCGCGGGGCGGGGGCGTCCTTCGCCGCGGTCGGCGGCCCTGCCGGGCTGGCCGCGGCCACCGGAGCCGGTGCGGCCGGGGGGCGTGCCGCGACCGCGTTCGCCGCCGCGGGCCGGCGGGGTGGCCCGGTCGCCGCGTTCGGGACGCGGGTCGCGCTTGGCCCCGTCGCGGGGGCGTCCGCCCTGTTCGGAAGCGGGCCGCCGCGCCTTGTTCCGCTCACCCCGCTCACCGCGTTCACCGCGCGGGCCGGCGGCGGGTCGCCGCTCGCCGTCGGCGGAGCGCTTGCGCGGCTGCCGGGCGGCGTCCTGCCCGGTCTCCTTCGGCGGCTTGACCGGCCGGCGCTTCTTCGTCGGGGTGTCGGAGATGTCGATGTCGTCCTGGTCGGCGCGCTGGAGCCAGAACATCCGCACGAGGCCGAACGCGAGGCTGGCGGCGGTGGTGATCGCCATCATCGGGAAGCCCGCGATGAGCGGCTGCACGACCGATAGCGCCTTGCCCATCATGCCGCTGCTGTTCGTGCCGCCGCCGAACAGCACGACCAGGATCGGCATCACCACGGTGGCGACCAGCGGGGGCTGCACCATCGGCCCGAACAGGTTGCCCCGCCGCACCAGCGCCACCGAGGCCAGGCATCCCACGATCAGGCCGATCTTGAAGATCAATCCGGGGGTGCCGCTGAGGATCAGGTCGATCACCGCGCCCAGCGCGGTGCCGCCCGCCGCGATCAGCACTGCTCCCCATAGGGGCACGCCACGGCTGCCGAAAGCGGACCGTTCTGCCCATTGTGGGGCGCCGTTGTCGGGAGTGGGGGCGCTCTGGCGCTCGCGAGTGGCGGTCACGCGCACAACCGTAACGGTCTAGAACGGGCGTGGAACGACCTCTCCGGAAGTTGATCGCGGACCTGCGGTGCTTCGTGCCCTCGTGACCGTTGTGTGATCCCAGGCGCGGCCGAATGGCGGCTGAGCCTCGGGCGGGTGGACTGTGAACCTTGACACAAGCAACTGGAAACTCTTAGCGTCCGAGCAATCGTTTTCTCGTGTTCGTCGGTTGCTTCGGGTGACAGCGGTCGGATGGCGGGGGGAACTCGAATGACGGCGCCACTGGTAGAGCTGACCGGCATCACCAAACGCTACGGCGGTGTCCTGGCGTGCGACGGTGTGGACCTGACCGTGCACGAGGGCGAAGTGCACGCGCTGCTGGGGGAGAACGGCGCGGGCAAGTCCACGTTGATGCGCGTGCTCTCCGGCGACATCGCCGACTACGAGGGCACCGTCGCGGTCGACGGGAACCCGGTGCGGTTCGCGAAGCCCTCGGATGCCCAGCAGGCCGGCATCGCGATGATCCACCAGGAGCTCGACCTGGTGCCCGCGCTGTCGGTCGCCGACAACCTCTACCTGGGCCGCGAGCTGCGCCGGGCCGGTGTGGTGGACCGCCGCCGGATGGCGCAGCGGACCCGCGAGCTGCTCCAGCGCACCGGCATCGACCTCGACCCGTCGCGCCCGGTGGGCGAGCTGCGGGTGGGCGAGCAGCAGCTGGTGACGATCGCGCGGGCGCTGCTGCTGGAAGCCAAGGTCCTGATCATGGACGAGCCGACCTCGGCGCTGTCGAACTCCGAGGTGCAGCGGCTGTTCGCGGTGATCTCCGAGCTGCGCAGGCGCGGCACCGGCATCGTCTACATCTCGCACCGGATGGACGAGATCGGCGCCGTCGCCGACCGGGCGACGGTGCTGCGCAACGGCCGGTGGGTGGCCGAGTTCGACGCTCGCGACCTCACCGCGGAGCAGGCGGCGGAGGCGATGGTGGGCCGCTCGGTGCGCACCTTGTTCCGCAACCAGGACGAGAGCCCGCCCGGTGACGAGCTGCTGTCGGTGTCGGACTTCCGGGTGCGGCCGCGCAGGCACCGGGTGGGCAGGCGGGAACCCGACGGCATCGACGTGTCGGTGCGGGCCGGCGAGATCGTCGGCGTGTGCGGGTTGCTCGGGTCGGGGCGCACGGAGCTGCTGGAGTCGTTGTTCGGCGCCGGTTCGGCGGGGCGCTGGGAGGGCTCGGTGCTGCTGGACGGGCAGCCGGTGCGGCCCGGCGGCCCCCGCGAGGCGTTGCGCAAGGGCATCGCGTTCGTCCCGGAAGACCGCCGCGCCGCGGGCTTGGTGCTGGGGCACTCGGTGCAGGCGAACATGGTGCTCTCGGTGGTGGACCGGCTCAGATTCGGTGGCCTGGTGCGGCGGAGTTCGGAGGCGGGCGAGACGGAGCGCAGCGTGCGGCGGCTGAAGGTGAAGCTGGGCCGCATCGCCGATCCGGTGGGCACCTTGTCCGGCGGGAACCAGCAGAAGGTCGTGTTCGGCCGGATGCTGCTGACCGAACCGCGGCTGCTGCTGCTGGACGAGCCGACGCGCGGCGTGGACATCGGCGCGAAGGCGGAGATCTACGAGCTGCTGGGGGAGATCGCCGCGCGGGGCATCGGCGTGCTGCTGGCGTCCTCGGAGCTGCCGGAGCTGACCGGCGTGTGTCACCGCGTGGTGGTGCTGCGGCACGGCCGAAGCGTGGCGGAGTTCGACACCACCCAGGCCGGTGAAGCCGAATTGTTGGCCGCCGCGATGGGGGAAAAGGTGTCGCAGGACGAGTCATCGGCTGTCGAGGCGGGGCGCGGCCCCGTCGCGGGGGGAGGCGCACGATGAGCGAGCAGACGCACGAGCGGGAGGCTTCGCCGAGCGCACCGGAGCCACCTCGGGGCCCGTCGCGCCGCGAGGTGGCGGAGACGCTGTTCCGGTTCCAGAGCTTCTTCGGCCTGGTCGCGGTGTTCCTCGCCGCGATCGTGCTGTCCCCGCGCGGCGACGACGGCCAGATCTTGTTCCTGACCAGCGACAACCTGTTCAACATCGTGCGCGCGGTGTCGGAGATCGGGATCATCGCGGTCGGTTTGACGTTCGTGATCCTGATCGGCGGCATCGACCTGTCGGTGGGCTCGGTGCTGGGGCTGGCCGCGGTGGGGTCGGCGGTGCTGCTGGTCAACGACGACTTCGGGGTGCTGCTGGCGGCGCTGCTGGTGCTGCTGATCGGGTTGATCTTCGGCGTGCTGCAGGGCGCGGCGGTGGCGCTGCTGGGCGTGCAGGCGTTCATCGTGACGCTGGCCGGGTTGAACATCGCGCGCGGTCTGGCGCGGATGTGGTCGGGCGGCGAGACCGTGCAGATCTCCTACGGCGACGGCGAGGGCCAGGCGCCGATGCTGTTCTCCCTGTTGGGGGAGCGCACGTTCGGCGGTGTGGTGCCGATCCCGGCGTTGATCTTCGCGGTGGTGGCGGTCGCGGCGATCCTGTTCCTGCGCTACAGCGCCTACTCGCGGCACCTGTACGCGATCGGCGGCAACGAGAAGGCCGCGCGCCTGTCCGGTGTGCCGGTGAACCGGGTGAAGATCGTCGCGTTCGCGCTGTCCGGTTTCTGCGCCGCGCTGGCGGGCATCGTGCACGCGGGTCAGCTCAACGCGGGCAGCCCGAACGACGGGCTGGCCTACGAGCTCGACGGCATCGCGGCGGTCGTGGTCGGTGGCACCAGCCTGGCAGGTGGGCGCGGGTCGGTGGTGGGCACGATCGCGGGCGCGCTGCTGCTGGGCATCCTCAACAACATCCTGAGCCTCAACAGCGTCGACACCGACATGCAGTTGCTGATCAAGGGTCTGGTGATCGTGGCCGCCGCGGCGTTGCAGCGGCTGCGCCCCACGGCCTGACTCCGGCCCGTTCCGATCCCGTCAGCCGGTCCTGGCTCCGCGAAGCCGTTCCCGGTCCCTCCGATTCCACCCGCCCCCTCGACGCGTCCCTGGAGTTCTTCGGGAAGGAAGCACGATGCGAAAGACAACGAGGTCTGCGTTCGCAGCCGCTTGCGCCGCCTTGGCCGTCACCGCCGCGGCGTGCGGCACGACGAGCGAGAACACCGGCCAGGCCCAACCGCAGGATCCGCGGCAGAGCTGCGGTGGCCCGGACGGCAAGTACACGATCGGCATGAGCCAGGCGAACCTCGCCGAGCCGTACCGGGTGCGGATGGACGCGGACATCCGCAAAGCGGCGGAGCAGGTGCCGCAGTTCGAGGACGTGCAGTTCTCGGACGCGGGCAAGGACAACGCCAAGCAGGTCAGCGACGTGGAGTCGTTCCTGACCAAGCAGGTCGACCTGCTGATGATCTCGCCGAACGAGGCGGCACCGCTGACCGACGTGGTGCGCAAGGCATACAACTCGGGCACTCCGGTGGTGCTGCTGGACCGCAAGGTCAACGGGGACGCGTACACCACGTACATCGGTGTGGACAACGTCGACATCGGCAGGCAGGCCGGGGAGTACTTCAAGGACGTGCTGTTCCCGGACGGCGGCAAGATCCTGGAGATCAGGGGCCTGTCCGGGTCGACGCCGGCCGGTGAGCGCCACGACGGCTTCATGCAGGGCATCGAGGGCTCGAAGATCGAGATCATCGGGCAGGGCGACGGGGACTGGGAGCGGTCGCTGGGCCAGGAGAAGATGGACGCGCTGCTCAAGGCTCACCCGGACGCGCAGGCGGTGTACTCGCACAACGACCCGATGGCCGAGGGCGCGTACCTGGCGGCGGAGGCGGCCGGTCGGGCGCAGCAGCTGAAATTCGTCGGCATCGATGGCCTGCCGATCGAGGCCGGCGGTATTCGTTCCGTGGAGCAAGGACGTTTGCAGGCCACCTTCCTCAATCCGACGGGCGGCGAGGAGGCCGTCGAGGCGGCGAAGAAGATCCTGGTGGATTGCCGGCCGACGGAGAAGAAGCAAACCCTTCCTACGGAATTGATCACGAAGGAGAACGCGGGCGAGGTCTACGCCCGGTTGAATCAGGGTTGAGCGAGACTCCCGCTTACCACATACGGTTACTGATTCGGTGAAGGTGCAGGTCGCACGCTAGGGCGAAGTTGTCCTGGCGTGCGACTTTCTTTGGCAATACCAGCTGTCACCGAAAAGGAATCAAATCCACCTGGTTGGTGGTAGTGGCTCCCGCCTCGCGCCGGTGACCATCTTAATGAGTGAATTTCGTACTCCGGATTCCGTCGGTTCCGCGATGTTCCTTGGAGAGGCACCGGTTTCTTCCTACGCTGCGGTCTGAAAGGGAGCGCGTGATCTTGCGCGCCCGCGTTCCGGGGACCGACCGATCCGATCCCAACCGCGCACCACCGTCGAATGACCAGGACAACGCTGTCCACTGTGGATAGTGATGTGGGGAGGGCGAGCTTTGATGAGAGACCGCAGTAGTGACGCGCTGCGCGCTGCGAAACGGCTGCCGAGGAGGTTCGGCGCGTTTCTCGGTGTCGCGTCCCTGGCGGCCGCCGCGATGGTCGCTGATTCCGGCCACGGCCCGACGCAGGCCGCCGCTCAGGGTTCGGCGCAGCAGCGCGCGGCGGACAAGGGCAGCGTCGGCTGGGACACCTACCGCGAGCCGGACGGTCTGGCCCAGCTGCGCGGCTCGGAGCAGACGGGCCAGTTCTCCAGCTTCGCCCGCGACGGCAGCAACGACGACGGTTTCGAAGGCACCTTCTCCTGCCTGCGCGAGAGCGACCGCGGCTGCGTGATCGCGGAACGGGCCGGTGCGGGCGAGATCTCCTCGATCTGGTTCACCCGCGAACCGTGGGGCGACGTGACCGGCACCGGCAACATCGTGATCGAGCTGGACGGCCGCACGGTGCTCGACGCCCCGCTGATCGACGTGGTCAGCGGCCGGGTCGGCGCGCCGTTCGAATGGCCGCTGGTCGGCAACGCCGACGATTCGGCGGGCGGCGCGGTGATCAAGGTGCCGATGCCGTACCGCGAGTCGATGCGGGTGACGGTGCAGAACAACCCGAACTTCTACCACGTGGACTACCGCTCCTTCGGCGACGCGGAGGGCGTGGACACCTTCGACCCGTCGGACCCCGCCGAGGACGTGCTGGCGCGGCTGCGGATGTTCGGCGTCGCGGACCCGAAGGGCACCGACCCGGAGGCGCAGCCGACCCGCCGCGACTTCGGCGTCGTCCCGGGCACGGCGGCTCCGGTGGCGCAGATCGAGGGGCCTGGGCAGATCAACGAGCTGCGGCTGCGCATCCCGCAGATCGTGCCGAGCCCGCGGGTCGTCGACGACGGTCGCGCGTTCGGCGCGGGCGGCGGCAGCCGGTTCGACGCGGCGGTGGCCCCGGACAACGAGGGCGTGCGCATCGTGCGCCGCTCCGACCCGCAGGTCGCCGACCAGGTGGCCACCCTCAGCGTGGACGGCGCCCCCGCGGGTGAGTGGCGCAGCGGTCCGGCGGCGCCGGGCGGTTGGGCGGTGCAGGCGATCGACGTGCCCGCCGAGCTCACCGCGGGCAAGTCCTCGGTGGAGGTCGCGAGCCGGTTCGTGTCCTCGTCGCTGGACGTCAACGAGTTCCGCTACGACGTGCAGAGCCTGGTCGACGGCGAGTGGGTGCGCACCGACGTGCTCGACGTGGGCCCCGCCCATCCCGGTGAGGAGGCGGCGCACGGCTACCGCATCGACAACGCGGTGTTCGCGCGGGAGAAGCTGCTGGGCCGCTACGGCTTCAGCCCCGAGGAGGTGACCGCCTCGGAGCACGTGCTGGAATCGGCGCGGTTGCGCATCACCTTCGACGGCAAGACGACGGTGGACGCCCCCATCGGCGAGTTCTTCGGCTCCGGCCTCGGTGAGTACGACGTCCGCAGCATGATGACGTCGATCGATCCGGGCGACGGCGGTTGGTACACCTCGTGGTGGCCGATGCCGTTCAGCCAGAGCGCGACCGTGGAGATCGTCAACGGCGGCGGCGTGCCGATCGAGGGCATGACGGCGGAGGTCTCGACGGCGCCGAAGGACGTCGACGAGAACACCGGCTACTTCAACGCCACGCACCACCGCGGCCGGACCGTGGAGGGCCAGGACTGGAACTTCCTGGACGCGAAGGGCTCGGGCACGTTCTACGGCGTGACGCACACGATGCGCGGCCTGATCCCGCCGAACGCGGCGGCCACGCACCGCAACCAGCCGTTGTCGATGCCGGAGACGAACGCGGTCGCCAACCAGCGCAACTACTTGGAGGGCGACGAGCGGTTCTACGTCAACGGTTCGGCGAGCCCGGCGTGGCACGGCACCGGCAGCGAGGACTACTACGAGTCGGGCTGGTACTTCCGCGACGGCACGACGTTCTCGATGCCGCTGGCCGGCAACCCGGCGCACGAGCTCAACGGTGACGGCTGCCAGTACGACTGCACGGGCGCGTACCGCTTGCAGGTGCCGGACGCGATGCCGTTCAACGACGGCCTGATCGCGGACATCGAGCACGGTCCGAACAACGACGAGCCGGGCGACTACAGCTCGACGGCGTACTGGTACGGCGGGCATCCGGTGTCGCAGGAGAAGGTCGACGACCTCGACCTGTCGGACCGCGGCAGCCGCGATTCGCACGGTTATGAGGCGGGCGGCGAGACGGTCGAGCCGTTGCAGTCCCGCTTCGAGGGAACCGATGTGGAGCGCAGCGGCCAGGTGGCGGCGTCGACGGGTCCGGTGAGCTTCGACGTGGAGCTCGGCGAGGACAACGCGGGTGCCCACTTGCGCAGGCTCAGCGATCAAGCGCAGGCCTACCAGCAGGTGGAGGTGCGGGTCGACGGCGAGTCGGCGGGCACCTGGTTGCAGCCCTTGGGCAACGGCACGCACCGCTGGCTGGACGACGGTTTCGAGCTGCCCGCCGCGCTGACGGAGGGCAAGGGCAAGGTGCGGGTGGAACTGATCCCGGTGCAGGGCGCCCCGCCGTGGACGGCTTCGCGGTACGAGGTGTTCCAGTACTGAGCGATTCCCGCTGACGGTGCCCGGTGGTTCGTCGACCACCGGGCACCGTCATGTCCGGGGGTAGCAGAGCGGGCAGGCGGTCAGCGGCCACTGGTTCGGGGTGGGTGGCGCGCAGACCGCGCCGCAGTCGGCGAGGCCGAGCCGATTCCGCTGCGCGCCATGGGAGATCCGCCGCGCGTTGGCCGGGGAGACGTGGTGCACCCGGTCACTGGTGAACACGCCGGGCCAGCCGCGGGCGGGGTCAGGCGACGACATGAGAGGGCAGCCAGAGGGCACTCGCGCTCCCGGTGCGGCCGGGCGCGCCGGGAGCGCCGTGCGGGGGAAGTTCGAGCAGTTCGGTGACGACGTCGGCGACGTTCCCGTGCCGTTGCCACAGGGGTTGCGGAGTGCCCCGGTCGAGGTCCGCGAGCCGGTAGCGGGCGGCCGTCGCGTCGTGCCGGTCGTGCGCGACGTAGGTGTCCATCGCGCCGTGCGAGGCCCGGAATCCGTGCACCGAGAGGACTTCGCCCCGGCTCGGCACGTGCTGGAACCGGAACCCGGCCCGCACGCTGGCGCGGATCGCCGCGAGGTGCGGGAGGAACGAGGACTCAACTCCGGACAGCATTGCCACCCCCGGAAATCGGCTGGAGACGTGGAGCCGGTGGCCCGGTCGGGGAGGAGGGGAGACCACCGACCCCACGTCAGCGACGTCGGATCGCCGCTAAGTCGAATCTATAAGCGGCAATGCCATCTAGATAGTCGCCCTTTAGGGGGATCATGTTTTCGAGCGGTACGCGGCAGACTGTCGCGGAGCGATCTAGGAGGCAGCGTGACGAACCCGGGGCCGGTCATCCGCAGGCTCGAACTCGGCTTGGAACTGCGCAGGATGCGTGAAGCGGCCGGAGTGGAGCCGAAGGAGATCGCCGACCTGCTGCGCTGGGACGTCTCCAAGGTGTCCAAGCTGGAGAACGGTGCCCGCACGATCTCCGCCGCCGAGCTGGACCGGATCGCCGAGCGCTGCGGTGTCGACGGCGACCGGACCGAACGCATCCACCAGCTGGCGAAGGAAGCGCGCAAGCGCGGCAGCTACGGGCGGGTGCAGGACTGGGCACGGTCATACGTGGGCATGGAATCGGTGGCCGGCGAACTGCTGATCCACTACGGCGACATGATCCCGGGCATCTTGCAGACGAAGGCCTACGCCGAAACATTGCTCAAGCAGGCGATCTCCGTGCGACCGGAGGACGTGGGGCGGATCGCGGACAGTCGCGTCGCTCGCCGCGCGCGGCTCACCTCGCCGAATCCTCCGGAGTTGTCGGTCGTCCTGGGCGAACCGGCGATTCGCGGTGTCGTGGGAAACGGCGAGGTCATGCGCGAACAGCTCGACGTGCTGCTGGACGTGGCGAAGCTGAAGCACGTGACGTTGCAGGTCCTGCCGCTGTCCGACTGGGCGCACCTGGCGTTGGGATCGCCGTTCACCATCCTCAACCTCGCCGAGCCGGAGAAGACGATCCTCTACCTGGAGGGTCTGACGAACGCGGATTATCTTGCTGGTCCGCAACACCTCAAGTCCTATACCGTTGCGTTCAACCGTTTGAGGGTCGCAGCGCTCAGCGAGTCCGCTTCGGCCGAGCTCATCCGGGACGCACTCGGGAAGCTCGAATAGGACAGAAGAAGGTGGCACCGTGACCGCCCAGGACACACCGGCCGTGAACTGGCGGAAGTCCACCCGCAGCAACGCCAACGGCGGAGCGTGCGTCGAGGTCGCGTTATCCGCCGACCGCTCCGCGGTCCGCGACTCCAAACTCGGCGCCACCGGCCCGATCCTGAACTTCGACGCGAACGCGTTCGGCGCCTTCCTCGGGGCCGTGAAAGCGGGCCGGCTCGACGGCTGAGAGCGCTCGGCACGGTTGCTCGGCTGTTGTGGCGTCGGAGTTTCCGCGAATCAACACCGGTACCGCCTGGTCTAGGTAGGGTGCCGACCCGTGGATCAACGGTGGCAGCTGAACGAGGAAGATCTAGAGCCCGAGGCGGCCCGGAACTCCGAGCGATCGGACTCGGCGGACGACCTGCTCCGCGGCCGGGACCCGGCGGGTGTCGTCACGGTCCACGTGACCGACACCGGCGAGTTCCGCTCGGTCGAGCTGGCCTCCGGCTGGAAGGGCACGACTGATCCGCGCAGCCTGTCCACGCACGTCGTAGCCGCCGCGAACGACGCGACCATGCGAGCGGCGACGGCACAGGCCGAGCTCGTGCAATCCGCTCCGCCAGAGGCCCCGGCGAAGCCGGTCGAAGGCATCGCCGCCTCCGATGAGCCGATCACGGCCGCGGACGCGATGCAGCTCATCAACGCCGTGTCCGCTGACCTGGAGGCGTTCAACCAGCGGATGACCGACGCCGTCGGCGCGATGGTGTCCGGCCAGAGCAGCGGCGGCCACGTCCGGGGAACGTCGAAACAAGGCCAGATCCTGGACCTCGTCATCGACGCGACCTGGTGCAGCGCCGCGCGCAACAGCGAGATCGAACGCGAACTCGCCGACGTCCTACGAGTCCTGCGCAGCAAAACCTCCCCGGGCGATGTGGCCAACGGACCGCAGAGTCCGGCGATCTCCCAACTGTTCGCGCTGGCGAGCGACCCGCAGCGATTCCTCCGCCGCCTCGGCTTCGTCACCGACCCCCCGAAGGGACCCTGATGGCACCCCCGAACGGAGAAGGCATCAAAACCGCCCTCGACGCCATGCACACCGACGCAGCCCTGTGGCGCGAACAAGCCGAAGCGATGAACGGCCCAAAGCAGGCGGTGGAAGCCGCGCGGATCAACGACGCTGACAGGTTCTACTTCAGTGATGAGCTCGGCTTGGACGACACGTTGGAAGAGCTGCGCACCGCGATCGGAGACTTGCTCGGCCAAGGGCAGCAATATTTCAACAAGATAGCCGACGATCTGACAGCTGCGGCCGAGCAGTACCAAGCCGACGACGACGCCGCCGTACACGAGCTGAACAATCTTCTTGGAGAACACCCGTGACCGCAGCCGCCGGAGATGACGTCATCCACATGGTGAGCGGAAAGCTCACCGAAGTGCAAGAGATGGTCCAGAAGCTCTACGACGGCGTCAATCAAGTGTTGAGCTGGGTGCCCGAAGCCTTCCTGCGCCTGATCGAACCGATCAAAAAGGGGATGGAAGAGTTCGGGAAGATCCATTTGAAGATTTTCGAGGACATCAACGAATTTGTTCAAAAACCTGGTCAAGTTGACCTTCTGCGTGAGATTTCGAAGCAGTGGTCCGATCAGGTTTCGGCGTCGCTGAAAGATGTCGCCGGTGCTATCAACTTGGATAAGCATCGCAGTAACATCGAATGGGAAGGGCGAGCTGCCGAGGCGTACAAGGCTCTTGTCCCCGGGCAGTCCGGTGCGGTGACCAGCATTCAGGGTGCCGCCGACAAGATGGTTACGGCGCTAGATTCGTTAGCCAACGCCATTGAGATGTTCTGGGTGGCTGTCTGGGTCGCGGTGGTTACATTCGCGGTGGGGCTGGTGGGTGCAATCGCCGGGTTGGCGGGGATCGTCACGGCACCGGCGGCTGTCGTCGGTATCGCCGGAGTCGCTTCCGTGGTCGTCGGTCTTATCGGGGCTGCTGTGACTGCTTTCTACGCCACCGTTCAGCCGATCAACTCGCAGGTCCAGATCATCAGCAGTGCCATCGATGGCCTAGGTGAGCAGTGGACGAAGCCGAACAATGGCGTCGATCTGGGTGACGGCAGTGCCAGCGATGGTGATGGGTCCAACTGGGAGGTCCGATGATTCCGATTCCTACTGGCCCTGGGCCGACGCCTAGGTTCATTCCTGTGTCGCCCGAGTGGGAACGCACGAAGAAGCTGCGTCTGCTGCTCACGGGTTTAGCGCTGATGATCGGATACCCGATCATTGCGGTGGTCGGCGTGACATGGACTTTTTTCCTGCCGGTCTCTGAGAACACGCTTTCTATCGGGGTTGCGCTGACGGTAGGAATGTTCGCATTATTTGGCTGGCTGCTGGGTTTGTCCGTCTTGTTGAGTCAGTCGTATTTCCGCGGCGGGTTCTTCGACGTCGCCGGATCCAGGGTACTCGTCCGGCAGGCGTTGGTGTTGTGCATCGGGACTGTCGTCATGAACGGTTTTTCCGAGGCTCTCCTGGCGCTCATCATCAGTACTTCAGCAGATCGAAGCAGTGGGCCGATCGTGTTGGACGCGGAACTCGTGCTCTACCTGGTATTCATGGCGGCCCCGATGTTCATGGCTGGAATCGCGTGGTGGCTGATGTTCAAGTCAGTGCGCCCTGAGCCTCCACAGTGGTGATGAAGGAAGGCTCTGATGGTCGTCTCCATCCCGTACGGCCCGCCGCCACCGCCGAGGTACATCCCGGTTTCCGCTGCGTGGATTCGACACGCGAAGCGATGCCTGCTGGGGGCAGGACTGCCGTTGTTGTTCGTCTCCGCGATGGTGGGCGCGGCTGGAATTCCGGCGCCGTTCTTCCTGGTTTCCGTGGGCAGCTTCGCGGTGCTCACAGCGATGCTGACAGCAGTGGCAGCGCTGTTCGGCTTCATGCACGGCGTTTTCACGCTTACGGCGCGGTCGTACTTCAAGACCGGATGGCTGGAGGCGAACGGTGCAACCGGCAGCCGCCGCGGTTCGGTCATTCTGATGGGAGGCGTGTTCGCCTTGAGCGCGCTGGCGGCGTTTTCCCTCCACTTGGATTCCGAAGGCGGCGTCGAACTTCTCGTGTACACGGCTTTCCTGTTCCTGCCCGCGTTCCTGTCGTTCGTGGCCACGATCGTCACGTTCACGGCATTGCGATCGGATATTCCGGGACTGCGGTGAGCGGTTCGGCTCGGCACGGTGCCGTCTTGCTCGTTCCAGGTGGCAGCACGGTCACGGTCCGGTTGAGATCTCACTCTCCCCATCGGCGCAGTCCTGGTCGGCTCGGAGCCGTCGGCACACCCGCTGATCATCGCTGTGAATCGCCGTCAATGCAGGTCAACGGAATGTGCAAATCTCTGCCTTGGAAACCATTGGGCTGAACGGGTGGCGATCACCCTCGGCGCGTCATCAACTACTGTGTTGATCGTCATACCGGTAGTTGAGTAGGTTCGCGCACGCGTGGATGCCCGAGCGTGCACCATGCTCAGCTGACGCGTGGACATGCCAGGGGAGGAAGCATGACCGGGTTCAGAATTGACCCAGAAGCACTTGAAGGTGCGATCCGGAAGCTCGAAGATGCTCGGGATGAAGCTAGGCGACTGACGCAGAGTTCTCAAATGGCGATGCCAGGTGAGTTGACCGCGAAAGACGCTACAACTGCGACGGCGCGAGAGCTGTTTGAAGCGCGCGCAAGTGGGGTCGATGCCTCGTTGCAGGGAACGGCTGGGGAAATTGTTAAAAAGCTGACGGCGAAAATCGAGTCATATCGCCAGACCCTGGAAGAGTACAGGCAGGCTGACGACAATGCGACGGTTGACGCCAATCAAGTTGGGCGGGCGTAAAGGTAAATGAAGATCTGGAATTCGTCTGCGGTGCGCCTCCTGTCCTTGCTGGCGTCGTCGGCGATCCTTGTCTCTGGCTGCGCTATTGGAGATCAAGCCGGGGGTGATGGCTCTCAGTCGACGGTGCCGAATGAGAAGCCGTCGGAAGTCAAGGATCCGCGCGAAGCCTCGGGGGCGAGTCCGTGTGACCTTTTGAAAGCTGGCGACGCTCAAGCTATGGGGTTGGAGCCGACGGGTGAGGTCACACCGAATCAGCTGGACCCGACGATGCCGGACTCGTGTGAGTGGCAGTCTCCTGGTGGGGAGACCTCGGTCGCGTTGAGCGCTATCCCTGGGCGTTCCATTCAGCAGTATCGGGAGTCTGCGGCGAGTTATGTCGACTTCGCTGAGATGGAGATCGCCGGGCATCCTGCGGTGCAAGCGAATAACGCTCCGCCGGAATCGGGTAGTTGTGGAATCTATCTCGCCACCAAGGATGATCAGATCTTGTTTTCCTTTGCGTTTGACACTCCCCCAGGTGAGAAGTTTGATCCGTGCTCGTATGCGAAGGGTGCACTCGAGCGGTCTGTTCCCGGTCTTCCTTCGGCGAAGTGAAAAAGGTTGAATATGTCTTCTCCTGTATCCGAATTTAGCGGGATTACTGGCTCTGGCATGTGCTTCGCCGGTGTGGCGAAGCAGTTGCGCGCAGATATGGGCGGGTCGCCTGACTCTGGATCGCTGCCGAGCGCGATGAACCACGGAAGTGCTGCGTGGGAACAGGCAAAGAGTCGATTTGAGCAGTTGGCGACGGACATCGAGGCCGCTCTTGGCGACGCCGAGTCCGCGCACGAAGGCCGTGCTGCCGACGCGGCGAACGCATCGATCAACGAGATCGTGCCGCACGCCAGGGCCGCCTCTGAGACCGCCGGAGCAGTGAGCAAGGCGCTGGCGAATCAGGCCACCACGCAGAACTCGACGTTCCACGAGATTCCCGGCGAGGGCGAGACGCTCAGCAATGGTCGTCCGGTTCAGCTTGATCCGCCGGAGAAGGGGTGGGTCGACGACTACGACGACACCTGGTACCTCGGCTGGGCGAGTGATTACGAAGAGCGGCAAGAAGACTTCCAGCTGACGAACGACCGGGCGACCGAGGTTCAGGAGCGCTACAAGCGCGAGACCGAGGCCAACCTCGCCGCGGTTCCCGAGTTCCAGCCGATGCCCGGTGAGCCGGCCAACGCGACTCCGGTCGGTGCCACGACTCCTTCCGCGCAGAGTGCGATGGGGAGTTCGCAGTTCAGCAGCCTTTCCTCCGGTGGTGGGGCGCCTGCGGGCAGTTCCTCGTCGTGGGCTTCGTCGCCCGTCTCCGGTGGCGGTGCTCCGTCGCTGGGTGGCGGGTCCGGTGGTGCGGGGGCTCCTCCGGCCGGGTCCGGTTCGGCTTGGGCGCCTGCTCCGCCGAGCGGTGGTCTGCCTCCGGGTGTCGTGCGCGGTCCCGACGGAACGCTGTACCGGCAGAACCCGCGCACGGGGGCCTGGGAGCGGCAGAACCCGCACAACGGTCGCTGGGCGCCGTCGCCGGGCGGTGGTCCTGGTGGCGCCGCGGGCGGTCGTGGTGCCGGTGGTTCCGCCGGTGGTGCCGGTGGTCGCGCGGGTGGTCTAGGTGCCGGTGCCGGTGCCGGTGCCGGTTCTGGGGCCGGTGGTCGTGCCGGGGTCGGCGGTCTCGGTGGCGCCGGTGGCGGTGCGTCCGCGGCCGGTGGTGCCGGAGCGGCCGGCCGCGGTGGCGCGGGTGCGCCCGGTGCGGGCATGGGCGGTGCCGGTCAGCGCGGCGGTCAGCAGGGCGAGGACGCCGAGCGCGAGCGGCCCAGCTGGCTCATCGAGGAGGAAGACGTGTTCACCAACGACATGCGGGCGGTGGCCCCGCCGGTCTTCGGCGACTGGGAGAACCAGGACCGCTGATGAGCCGAGGCAGAATGTCGATCAGCCCGCTCGCCGCCGCCTACCTGTGCGAGCGGTTCGACAGCCACATCCACCCGCTGCTGCGGGTGGGGCGGCTGGCGGGCGAACCCACCGAGGACGAGCGCACCCGCGCTTCCCGCGCGGGCAGCCAGGACTTGGCGCGCCTCGGGTACCTGGAACGCGATGATCTGCATCCGTTCCTGGACGACGCGTGGCAGCTGCTGACCAAACCGCCGCTGGCGGTGGGGGTGGCGGTGCACGCCAAGCGAGGCACCTCGTTCAACGCGGTCTGCGTCGAACAGGGCCGCGCCACGGTGCAGGCGTACCAAGCCGACGGTGAGAACAACGATGACCTGCAGGACATCGTGCTCAGCAGGCAGGAGTACGGCGGCCCGGCGGGCAACGCGGTGGAGCTGATCGGCGATCTGACCCCGGGGCGCGGCGGAACGGCGAGCGTGCCGACCGAAGTGCTCGACAACGCCACCAAGCGCAGGCGCAACAACCCGAACGGGACGTTGCTCAGCGCGCTCACCGGTGCGGGGGTGAAGAGCGCCGACGCGCGAGTGCTGGCGACGGTGCTCACCGCCGAACGCGAGCTGGACGGGGTGTTCACCGCGCGCAGCCACGACCGGCGAGTCGGACGCACGCGCCGGCCGCCGTACTCGGTGTCGTTCTTCACCGGCGCGGACGGTTGCTACCTGACGCAGAAGCGCGAAGGCGGCGACGGGCGGCAGTGGTTCACCGTGGCCCCCGCCGACCGGCGCAAGCTCACCGCGAAGATCGACGAAATGCTCCGGACGGTGGCGCTGCCCGCCGTCCGGTGACTCAGGTGGAGCGCTCGGTGCTGCCGCGCGCGACGAGGTGAGCCGACAACGTTCGCGTGGTCGGCTCACCCCGGTCACCACCGATGCGGCGCAGCAACAACTGCGCCCCCAGCGAACCCATGTCGTAGGCGGGCTGGGAGACCACGCTCAACGGCGGATCCAGCAACGTGGCCCACGGCGCGTCGTCGAACGCGATCACGCCCACGTCGCGGCCCGCCCGCAGGCCCAGCTCGCCGAGCGTTTCCAGCACGCCCACCACCATCGCGTTGTTCGCGACCAGCAACGCGTCCGGCGGCTCGTCCTGGTCCAGCAGCTGCCGCGCCGCGCGCCGGGCGCCGGCCGCGCGGAACTCCGTGTGCCGGACCAAGCCCAAGTCCGCGAGCCCCGCCGCTTCCAAGCCCTCCCGGTACCCGTTGAGGCGCGCGTCCGCGGTGGGCATGCCGCTCGGACCGGTGAGGCAGCCGATCCGGACGTAGCCCTGCTCCGCCAAGTGCAGCGTGGCGTTCTTCGCCGCGCTGCCGCTGTTCACCAGGACCGTGTCCCCGCCTCCCGGCAGCGGCCGGTCCAGCGCGACGATCGGGGTCGCGTGCGCGCGCAGCAGCGCGGCACCCTCCTCCCGGCCGGTCGGGGACAGCAGGACGCCCGCGACGCGCTCCTGCAGCGCCACGTCCAAGTACTCGCGTTCCTTCGCCGGATCGTCGTCCGAGTTGCACAGCACGACCGAGAAGCCGGCGGCGTGCGCGACGTCCTCCACACCTCGGGAGATCGCGGTGAAGAACGGGTTCTCCACGTCCGAGATGATCAGCGCGAGGACCGCCGTCTCCTGCTTGCGCAGGTTGCGGGCCGGTCCGTTCGGGCGGTAGCCGAGCTCGTCGGCCGCCGCCGCGACCCGCGCGGCCAGCTCCGGATCCACGGTGCTCTTGCCGTTGAGCGCGCGGGAGACCGTCGCGGTGGACACGCCGGCCCTGGCCGCCACGTCACTGATCGTCGCCACCGGACCTCCTGATGTCGGCTGGCCGCGTGGTTGCGGCGTGGATTCCTTGACAGCCTCGCCAAGCCCAGAATAACTTCCGGGAAAACGATTGCTCATAACCCGGTCGGTCATCGATGAACGAATTCGGGTGGCAGCGGCAGGCGCGGAACCCCAGCGCAGGCACGCCCGTGGCGTTCTCCGAACCCGGCCGGGCGCGGTGAGAGCCGACCCGGAACGAGATCGTTCTCGAAGCGGGGCGGCTCGTCGGCGGACCGGTCCGTTCGACGATCTCGTGGCCCGCGAACCGAAATGGCACGTCCCGACGCAACCCTGGCACGTTCCGCAGAACCTGGGAGGACCCGTGGCCCGCATCGGTGTGGTCGGCATTTCCGACGGTCGTGATCATGTGCACGCTCGCAACGCGGAATTCATCCAAGCCAAGCAGGACGCCCTCGTGGCCTCGCTGCGGGCTGCAGGGCACGACGTCGTCGCAGGTGGTGACCTCGTGGCCACCAACGTGCTCGCCACCTCCGTGGCCCGCGAGGTGGCCGCCGCCGACGTCGACGTCACCGTCTTCTACTACACCGTCTGGTCGTTCCCGCACTTCACGATGCTCGCCGCCGACGCCACCCGCAGCCCGCTGGTGCTCGTCGCCAGCACCGACCCCACCGAACCCGGCCTCGTCGGGATGCTCGCCGCGGGCGGCGCGCTCGACCAGATCGGGCGCAAGCACACCCGGGCCTGGGGCGCCCCCGACTCCCCGGAACTCGCCGCCGCCATCGGCGTGCAGGCGACCGCCGCCGCCGCGGTGAAGTCGCTGCGCGGAGCCACCTTCGGCCGGTTCGGCGGGCGACCCATGGGCATGAACACCGCCGTGGCCAACACCGACCAGTGGCAGCGCCAGTTCGGCATCGACGTCGAAGAGATCGACCAGTACGAACTCGTGCTGCGCGCCGAGAAGGCCGACGCCGCCGAAGCCCGCAAGGGCCGCGAGTGGATCGAGCAGCACGCCGCCGGAGTGCACTACGACGGCAAGAAGCTCACCCCGGACCTGCTGGAACGCCAGATCCGCTCCTACATCGCGGTCCGCGACATCATCGCCGAACGCCACCTCGACTTCTCCGGCATCAAGGGCCAGCCGGAACTCACCGAGAACTTCGCGACGATGGACGTCACCGAGGCCTTCCTCAACGACCCCTACGACTGGAACGGGCCGAAGGAGACCCACGTCTGCGCCACCGAGGCCGACATGGACGGCGCGCTGACCATGCAGCTGTTCAAGCAGGTCGCCCGCACCCCGGTGCTGTTCGCCGACGTCCGGCACTACCACGCGGACCGGGACATCTGGGACCTGTGCAACTCCGGTCAGCACGCCACCTGGTACGCCGCGCGCAGCGACGACCCGGCGGAGAACCTCGCGAAGGTCAACTTCTACCCGGAGGTGTTCTTCTTCCCTGCGGGCGGCGCATCCGTGCAGCACATCGCCGCACCAGGGCAGATGACGCTCGGCAGGCTCACCAGGGAAGCCGGGGAGTACCGGCTGCAGATGATGCTCGGCGAGTTCGAGAGCTACGACGACGACACCAACCGCACCCTCGTCGAGCAGTCCACCCCGGAATGGCCGCACGCGTTCGCCCGGCTCGACGCGCCCGGCGACGTGTTCCTGTCCAAGTTCGGCGCCAACCACCTGCACGCCGTGCCCGGCGACCACCGCGCGGAACTGCGCGCCGTCGCCGAGCAGCTCGGCGTGCGCCTGGACGAGTGGACCCGGGGCTGAGCCGTCCGGCTCCAGCGCGCGCTCAGCCGGTGAGGCAAAGCCGAACAAGCTGAAGCGGGCACAGCCAAAAGCGGACCTGGAGCGGCTCGATTCCGATCAGCACCAGGTCACGGGCCACGTCCAGCGGCCATCGGTCGGAATCGGGCTCCGGCCGATGGCCCACCGGGCGGCCCGCGAAGTCCGAAACGGACAGGAGTGCGGATCACCCGGTGGCGAGGTCTTTACGATGCCGCGGGGAACACCGGACGAGCGGGAGGAACAGGCGATGTCTGAGGGCGTGCTGATCGGAGTCGACGTCGGAACGTCGAGCTCCAAGGGTGTGCTGGTCACCACCGACGGGCGCATCGTGGCCCGAGCGACCCGGCCGCACGAGACCTCCTACCCGCATCCGGGCTGGGTCGAGCACGACGCGGAATCGGTGTGGTGGAACGACTTCGTGGGCATCGTGCGGGAACTCGTGCCCGCCGCCGAAGGCCGCAGCATCGAAGGGCTCGGCGTCAGCGGCATCGGCCCGGTGCTGCTGCCCGCCGACGGCGACGGCAACCCGCTGCGGCCCGCGATCCTCTACGGCGTGGACACCCGCGCCACCACCGAGATCGCCGAGCTCACCGAGGAATTCGGCGCCGACGAGATCCTGCGCCGCGGTGGATCCGCGCTGACCAGCCAAGCCGTCGGGCCGAAGATCCGGTGGCTCGCCAAGAACGAACCCGAGATCTACGCGCGCACCGAGAAGCTGCTCATGTGCAGCTCCTACCTGGTGCACCGGCTCACCGGGCGCTACGTGCTCGACCACCACTCCGCCAGCCAGTGCGACCCGCTCTACGACCTGCAGGCACGGGACTGGTCGAAGGACTGGGCGCAGCGCGTCGCCCCCGACCTGCCGCTGCCCGAACTCGCGTGGCCCACCGAGATCGTCGGGAAGGTCGGCCCGCAGGCCGCCGCCGAGACCGGACTGCCCGAAGGGCTGCCCGTCACCACCGGCACCATCGACGCCTGGGCCGAAGCCACCAGCGCGGGCGTGCGCGAACCCGGCGACGTGATGCTGATGTACGGCACGACGATGTTCTTCGTGCAGGTGCTCACCGACCCCCGGCCGCACTCGGCGCTGTGGGGGACCTGCGGCGTCTTCCCCGACACCTACACGCTCGCCGCGGGCATGGCGACCTCCGGCGCGGTGACCGACTGGATCCGGCGGCTCGTCGACGGCGACTTCGCGGAACTCGTCGAGCAGGCCGCCGGTGCCCCCGCCGGGAGCCGCGGGTTGCTGCTGCTGCCGTACTTCGCCGGGGAGCGGACGCCGATCTTCGACCCCGACGCGCGCGGTGCGCTGCTCGGGCTCACCACCAGCCACGGCCGGGCCGAGGTGTACCGGGCCGCGCTGGAAGGCATCGGCTACGGGGTGCGGCACAACCTGGAGGCGATGAGCTCCGCCGGTGGCCGCGCGGGGCGGCTCGTCGCCGTCGGCGGCGGTACCCAGGGCGGGCTGTGGACGCAGATCGTCTCCGACATCTCCGGGCAGGAGCAGCAGGTTCCGAGCGAGACCGTCGGCGCCGCCTTCG
The DNA here is from genome assembly GCF_014203325.1 of Saccharopolyspora gloriosae. Lineage (NCBI taxonomy): Bacteria > Bacillati > Actinomycetota > Actinomycetes > Pseudonocardiales > Pseudonocardiaceae > Saccharopolyspora > Saccharopolyspora gloriosae. The sequence continues at coordinate 497,191 of NZ_JACHIV010000001.1, forward strand.
GCGACGCGCTGATGGCGGGGGTGGCCACGGGAACCGCCGTGAACGAGCGCGAGTGGAACCCGGTGGCGCGGACCGTCGTGCCGGACGCGGCCCGCACCGAGCGCTACGACGCCTTCTACCAGCGCTACCTGGAGCTCTACACCGCCACCGCCGACATCCAGCACTTCCTCGCGGCCCAGCAGCACGCCGCCGACGCCTGACCCCCGCGCACCGCGGTTCCGAGCGAACGGACCGTTCGTCCAATCCCGTTGGGCGAACGGTCCGTTCACTCGTTTCCGGTTTCGTGCAGCGGTGCTGTGGTTTGGAGTGAGCGGACCGTTTGTCCAATCCCCTTGGATGAACGGTCCGTTGACTCGTTTCTGGGGCTCGTGCGGCGGTGTTGTGGTTCGTAGTGAGCGGACCGTTTGTCCGGTTCGGTTGGTCGAACGGTCCGTTGACTTGTTGCTGGGGCGTGCTGGAGCCACTCGAACGGGTGAAGGGGTTGTTATGGTCCTTGGCGGTCGGCACCGGTGATCGGAGCCAACGGTTCCGGGAGGGCGGCATGGCCTCGGCACGGCGGGTCTGGCGAGCGGTGCTGGCCGGAACGGCGGTGCTGACCGCGGCCGCGCTCACCTCGGGATGCCTCGCCTCGTCCGAAGCGGGGAGCGGGACGCTGATCGGCGCGGCGGCCGCAGACCTGGGAGCGAGCCGGACCGTGGCCGACCAGGTGTACGCGCAGCGCCCGAGCGGGCCGTTGGCCCTCGACCTGTTCCTGCCCGCGGGCAACGGCCCGCACCCGCTCGTCGTCTACGCGCACGGTGGTGGCTGGGACGCGGGGAATCGGGCGATCGACGGGCGCCTCGCCGCCGGTGGAGCGGCCGAGTCGCTGGCGGCGGAACGGATGCTGAGCAAGGGGTTCGCGGTGGCCACCGTGGACTACCGGCTCAGCGATCTGGGCCCCGCGCCGGCGCAGGTGGAGGACGTCGCCGAAGCGGTCCGCTGGCTGCAGCGGCACGCCGGGGACTGGCGGCTCGACTCGGAGCGCATCGTGCTGTGGGGCGCCTCAGCGGGCGGATTGCTGGTCTCGCAGCTCGGGGCGGTCACCGATGATCCGGACGAACCCGGCGGCGGGCTCACCGGAATCCGCGGTGTCGTCAACTGGTTCGGCCCGACCGACCTGAGCGTCGAAGCGGAACTGGCGAACCCGCGGCTGTCCGACTACTCGCGCCGTACGGTGCGGAAGTACCTGGGCTGCCTGCCCAATGAGTGCCCGCGCCACGCCGACGCGGCCAGCCCGATCCGCAATCTCTCCGGTGCCGAGCCGCCGTTCCTGATCCAGCACGGCACGAAGGACTCCCTGGTGCCGATCAAGCAGAGCCTGGACTTCGCGGACGCGCTGCGCGAACTCGGCGTGGACGTCGCGCTGCACCCCTACGACGACTTCGACCACGGCTTCACACCAGGCCCGAGCGTCCCGATGATCGTCGACGCGATGGACGCCTTCCTCGCCGAACACGGCTGACCCGCACTGCGCCTGGCAACCGAACGGCGTCGGTGTACGGGTGAGCGGCGTTCCCGCTCCTCGTCCTGTCAGTGGCCGAGCAGCGACCAAGCGAGTTCCGCCACCCGAGCAGGACGAGCACAACGACAGGGCCTCAGTTCTCGGAGGCTTCGGTGCCGACGAGTCCCTCCTCCTCGCGGCGGACCGTTCCGATGGAGGCCGAGCCGCCCGCGCTCTCGGCCAGCGGCTGCACGGCGCCGCGGAACGACTCCAGCGCGTCGAGCTCCCGGCGGCGGGCCGAGACGAACCGCTGCAGGTGCGTGCTGGAGAGGTTCACCGCCTCCACCGCGCCCGAGGCCGCCCGCTGCGCGCGCACCGCCTGCGACCGCACCTGCTCGATGTCCTCGGCGATGGTGCGCTCGGTCGCCGCGAACAGGGCGGCGGAGGCGAGCACCGCGAAACTCGTGGGCCCGCACAGGAAAACGCGCTTGTCCAGCAGCCAGGACAGCAGGCTCGGGTCGGTGTCCAGCGCGGTCACCACGGCCGCGTCGGACGGCACGAACATGATCGTGCCGTAGATCGCGTCCGCCCAGCGCTGGTACCCCTTGCCCGCGAGTTCCGTCGCGCGGGAGCGGATGTTGCGCACGTGCACCCGCAGCGCCTCGCCGCGCTCCTGCGGGTCGTTGGTCTCCATCGCCTCGGCCCACACCGCGAGGCTCGCCTTCGCGTCCACCGGGACCTGCCTGCCGCCGCCGACGGTGAGCACGAGGTCCGGCCGGGCGGCACCGCCACCCGCCAAGTCGGTCTGCACGCTGAAGTGCACGCCTTCCCGCAGTCCCAGCGACTTCGCCGTCTCGACGAGCACCTGCTCGCCGAGCTCGCCGCGGCCGGTGATCGACGCGAACGCCACCTCGTACCGGCGCAGCGCGGCCTGCTGCTCGACGGTGCGGGCGCGTTCGGTCTCGACCATGCGCAGCGCGTCGTCGGCACGCCGCGCGGAGTCGGTGTAGAGCCGCCAGATCAGCAGCAGCGCCCCCGCGAACAGCAGCATCAGCACGATCACGACGGCGGTCAGCACGCCGGTACCCATGACGATCTCCTCTCGGCGGGGAACCCGATCATCCCGCATCGGTCCGACGATCCGGCCGCCATCGCCGCGAGCTCCCCGTGATCGGCCGAACGCGCGGTGTTTCGCCTGCTGGACAAGGGTGATCCGACACGCCGGGGCATGTCGTGCGAGCGGCGCGAACGCCGCCGCAGCGGGTGGCCGGCAAGCGCGGTGGGCAGCGCGTTCACCGTGCTTGATCTGCGGTTTCGACGCGGCCCGCGGCTCGGTTCGGAGATCGGTCCGCGACGGAGCGGACGCGGTGCGTGGCGACATCCGATCTTTCGGGCGACCCCCGCCGACGCAGCGCGATCAGGGCGGGAGCGGTTCGGTAACTTGACCGCCATGCGGGTGCTGCACACCTCCGACTGGCACGTGGGACGCACGTTCCACGGCCGCGATCTGCTCGCGGAGCAGGAATCGGTGCTCTCCGGGCTGGCCGACCTGATCGCCGACGAGCACGTCGACGTCGTCGTCGTGTCCGGGGACCTCTACGACCGCGCCGTGCCGTCGGGCGAGGCCGTCGAGACCTGCGTGCGCGTGCTCGGCCGGTTGCGCGCGGCGGGCGCGCAACTCGTGGTGACACCGGGCAACCACGACTCCGCGGCGCGGGTCGGGGCGTTCGGCGAGTTCGCCGCCGCCGGCGGTTTGCACCTGCGCACCCGCATCTCTGAGCTGCACGAACCGGTGCTGCTCGACGACGAGCACGGGCCGGTCGCCTTCTACGGAATCCCCTACCTGGAGCCGGATCCGGCGCGCCAGGTGCTCGACTCGCACGCCGACGTGCCGGGTGCGAGCCCGATCGAGGAACGCGGTCACCAAGCGGTGCTCACCGAGGCGATGAACCGCATCCGCGCCGACCTCGAAGCCCGCGGCGAACCGCGATCCGTGGTGCTCGCGCACGCCTTCGTCACCGGTGGCGACGCCAGCGACTCCGAACGCACGATCGCCGTCGGCGGCGTGGACGACGTCCCGGGCGCGGTGTTCGACGGCGTGGACTACGTCGCGCTCGGACACTTGCACGGGCCGCAGCGGCTGGCCGAGCACCTGCGCTACTCGGGCAGTCCGGTGGCGTACTCGTTCTCCGAGGCTGCGCAGCGCAAATCCGTCTGGCTGGTGGACCTCGACGCGACCGGGCTGCACGACGTGCGCCGCCACGAACTGCCCGTGCCGCGCGAACTCGCGACGGTGCGCGGCGAACTCGAAGCGCTGCTCACCGAACCGGAGTACGCGGCCTACGAGGACTGCTTCCTGTCCGCGACGCTCACCGACGAGGTCCGGCCGCTGGACGGGATGCGCGCCCTGCAAGAGCGCTTCCCGCACGCGGTGCACCTGGAATGGCAGCCCGCGGGCGGCAGGGCCACCGCGGAGCTGCGCTACTCGGAGGCCGTGCGCGGCCGGGACGACACGGCGGTGGCCGACGGCTTCGTAGCCGACTGCCGGGGCTCCGAACCCACCGAGGGCGAACGCGCGCTGCTGGCCGAAGCCCTGCACGCCGTGCAGCTCGCCGAGGTGCGCGAATGAGGCTGCACCAGCTGACGATCACCGCGTTCGGCCCGTACCGGGACCGCGCCGAAGTGGACTTCGACGCGCTCGGCACCGACGGCCTGTTCCTGCTGCACGGCGACACCGGCGCGGGCAAGACCAGCCTGCTCGACGCGATCTGCTTCGCGCTCTACGGCGCCGTGCCCGGAGCTCGGGAACAGGTCAAGCAGTTGCGCTGCGACACCGCCGCCGACGACGTGGCCACCTCGGTCGAGCTGGAGCTCACCGTGCAGGGCCACCGGCTGCGCATCGTCCGCAGCCCCAAGTACGACCACCGCAAGAAGCGCGGCGAAGGCACCACCACCCGCAACGCGAGGGCCTCGCTGACCTGGATCAGCGACGCCCCCGACGGCGCCCCGTCCGAAGGTTCCGCCCGCATCGACGAGGTCAATCGCACCGTGCAGCGGCTGCTCGGGATGAGCGTCGACCAGTTCACGAAGGTCGTGCTGCTGCCGCAGGGCGAGTTCGCGAACTTCCTGCGGGCGGAGACCACCGAACGCGAGAAGCTGCTGGAGAAGCTGTTCGGCACCCAGCGGTTCGCCGACGTCGAGCAGTGGTTCGTCGAGCACCGCCGGGAACGCGGCCGGGCGGTGGAGGCCCACACCCAGCAGGTCCGCGAGCTCGTCGCGCGCGTCGCCCAGGTCGTCGGGCAGGACCCGGAGGACGGGGCCGACGAGCGGTTCTGGCTGGAAGGCTGGGAGAAGCACCTCACCGCGGAGCTCGACGAGACCCGGCGCGCCCGCGCCGAACTGGCCGACCGGCGCGAAGCCGCGGACGCGGAGCTGACCGCGCGCCGCGCGCTCGCCGACAAGGTCCGCCGAGTGCGGGGCGCCCACGCGGAACTGGCCGAACTCGATGCGCAGCGCCGCACCCACGAGCAGTGGCGCGCCGAACTGGACGCCGCGCAGCGGGTGCTGCCGGTGCTCACCGTCCGCCGCGCGACGACCGAAGCCGAGACCGAACTGGATCGCGCGGCCCGCGAAGCCGGACGTGCGGAGGCGGACTGCCCCGGTGCGGACCTCGACGCCTCGCTCGACGAGCTGCGCTCGCAGGCGGGCACCCACCGGGAGCGCGCGGGGGCGCTCACCGAACTGCTTCCCGAAGCGCGGCAACAGGAAACCGACCACGCCCGGCTCGCCGAACTCACCCGCGGCATCGAAACCGACGAGCGGGCGGGCGCCGAGCTGGCGGAGCAGCAGACCGCGCTGCCCGAGCGCATCAGCACCGCTCGGGCGCGGCTCGACGAGTCGAAGCAAGCCGAAACCCGCCGCGAGCAGGCCGACGCGAAGGTCGCGGAGCTCACCGAACTGCTGCGCACCGCCCGCGCCGTGCCCGCGGCGCGGCAGGACTACGAGCAGGCCGCCGAGGCCGCGAAACGCGCGGTGGACGCCCACCAGCAGGCCCGCGAAACCCTGCTGGACCTGCGGGATCGCCGGCTCGCGGGCATGGCCGCCGAACTCGCCGCCGGTCTCGCCGCCGGTGCCGCCTGTCCCGTGTGCGGTTCGGCGGAGCACCCGGAGCCGCGCGCGGCCGTGGACGACTCGGTCTCCGCCGACGACGAGGAACGCGCCCAGCAGGCCGAGCAGCAGGCGCAGTCCCGGCGCGAGGCCGCGGCGACGGGGGAGACCGACGCGCGCAGGCACCTCGACCTGCTGCTGGAGCGGGTCGGCGAGCGGACCACCGACGACCTCGTGGCCGCCACCGCCGCCGCCACCGAGCAGCGCGACACCGTCCGCGCCCTGGCCGATCAAGCCCGCGCCCGCGCCGATGAGCTCGCCGACCTGGAGTCCTCCGCGCAGCGGCTCACCGAGCGGCGCGGGGAACTGGATCGGCGGATCGCCGCGGCCCGCACCGAACGCACCGGGCTCCAGTCCACTGCGGACGCTCGCGCGGAACGGCTGGACGCGGCGCGCGGCGAGCACCCCGGCATCGCCGAACACCGCGCGCACCTGCTCGACCGGGTCGCGCGCCTCGACCGCCTGATCACCGCCCGCGGTGCCCGGGACGAGGCGGAGAAGCGCCTCGCGAAGCAGCGCGCGGCGCTGCACGAGGCGGCCGTCGAAGCGGGCTTCGACGACATCGACGCGGCGCTGGCCGCCGAACGCGGCGAAACCCGCCGCGCCGAACTCACCGACGACCTCACCCGAGCCGAACAGCGCCGGGCCACCGCGCACTCCGCACTCGGCAGCGAAGAACTCTTCGGCGTCGACGCCGACACCGAGATCGGCCTGGAAGCCGCCGCAGAAGCCGCCACCACCGCCCGCGAAGCCGCCGAGCGGGCCACCGCCACCGCGCAACGCGCCGAACAGCGCGAACAGGACGTGCGGTCGCTCGCGACCCGGTTGCGCGCGGCCTGGGACGAACTGGGCCCGGCGCTGGCCGACCACGCCGAACTGGAGGCGCTCGCCGACGTCGTCAACGGGCGCGGCCAGAACGCGCGCAAGATGTCGCTGCGCTCCTACGTGCTGGCCGCCCGGCTGGAGGAGGTGGCGGTCACCGCGACCCGCCGGTTGCAGCGGATGAGCGACGGGCGCTACTCGTTCGTGCACTCCGACGCGGCGGGCGCACGCGGCACCCGCGGCGGGCTCGGGCTCGACGTGCTCGACGACTACTCCGGCCACACCCGCTCGGCGAAGACGCTCTCCGGCGGCGAATCGTTCATGGCCTCGCTGTCGCTGGCGCTGGGACTCGCCGACGTCGTCGCCGGGGAGACCGGTGGCGCGCTGCTGGACACGCTGTTCATCGACGAAGGCTTCGGCACGCTCGACGCGAACACCCTGGACCTGGTGATGGACACCCTCGACGAACTCCGCGCGGGCGGGCGGGTCATCGGCCTGGTCTCGCACGTGGACGAGATGCGCCAGCGCATCGGAATCCGCCTGCGCATCCGCAAGTCCCGCGAGCACGGCTCCACGATCGAGCTCGATACCTGAGAAAGCTCCGCGCCCGGCTGATGACAGTGGCGTGGTTCATCCCTAATGTCGGGCTCATGGCTCAATCCATGATTCGGCGTTCCCGCGGGCTCAAGGCCGTCGGCGGCGTGGCGGGCGCGCTGCTGGCGCTCACCGTCACCGCAGGCTGCAACGACCCCGCCGCACCGCCGCAACAACAGCAGGAGCAAGAGGACGGCGGCAACCAGCAGGACGGCGACCAGCAGGACGACCAGCAGGACGGCGACGACCAGGACGGCGGGGACGACCAGGACGACGACTGAGCCGTGACGATCGGCGACGGGCGCGGGCCGGTCGTACCGGCCCGTCCCCGGGCCACCTGAGTCGATCGACCCCCGGACCACCTAGAATCACCGGCCGTGAGCCTCACCCTCGGAATCGTCGGGCTGCCCAACGTCGGCAAGTCCACCTTGTTCAACGCACTGACCAGCAACGACGCGCTCGCGGCGAACTACCCGTTCGCCACCATCGAGCCGAACGTGGGTGTCGTGCCGTTGCCCGATTCCCGGCTGGCCACCCTCGCCGAGCTGTACGGCTCCGAGAAGCTCGTGCCCGCCACCGTGTCGTTCGTCGACATCGCGGGCATCGTCAAGGGCGCTTCCGAAGGCCAGGGCCTCGGCAACAAGTTCCTCGCGAACATCCGCGAAGCGGACGCGATCTGCCAGGTCATCCGCGTGTTCGACGACCCGGACGTGGTGCACGTCGACGGCAACGTCGACCCGTCCAGCGACATCGAGACGATCAACACCGAGCTGATCCTCGCCGACCTGCAGACCTTGGACAAGGCGCTGCCGCGGCTGGAGAAGGAAGCCCGGACGAACAAGGACAAGCGCCCGGCGCTGGAAGCGGCCAACGAGGCGAAGGCCATCCTCGACGGCGGCACCACGCTGTTCACCGCGAAGAAGGCCGACGTGCCGGAACTGCGCGAGCTGAACCTGCTCACCACCAAGCCGTTCCTGTACGTGTTCAACGCCGACGAAGGCGTGCTCTCCGACGACGCCCGCAAGCAGGAACTGCGGGACCTCGTCGCCCCCGGCGACGCCGTCTTCCTCGACGCCAAGGTCGAATCCGAGCTCATCGAGCTCGACGAGGAATCGGCCCGGGAACTGCTGGAATCCGTCGGTCAGCCGGAGCCGGGCCTGCACGCCCTGGCTCGCGCCGGATTCCACACCCTCGGCCTGCAGAGCTACCTCACCGCCGGGCCCAAGGAGGCCCGCGCCTGGACCATCCCGCAGGGCGCCACCGCCCCGCAGGCCGCAGGCGTGATCCACACCGACTTCGAGCGCGGCTTCATCAAGGCCGAGATCGTGTCCTTCCCGGACCTCGTCGACGCGGGTTCGATGAGCGCCGCCCGCTCCGCGGGCAAGGTCCGCATGGAAGGCAAGGACTACGTCATGACCGACGGCGACGTCGTGGAGTTCCGCTTCAACGTGTAGAAGACGACGTTATTGCTGTTCAGAGCCGTCTTCGCCTTCTTTGTTCGTCAGTGGTTCGTCAGCCGATCCCAGAGCGTCGCGCAGCAGTCCGGCGGCGGCGCTTCGGGTTCGGTCTTCTGCGGTCGGCCACAGGTGGGCGTACGTGCTCAACGTGATGTTGGCACTGGAGTGCCCGAGCGCCCGCTGAACCGTCACCACGTCGCAGCCTGACGCGATCAGTCCCGATGCGTAGAAGTGCCGGAGGTCATGCAGGCGGACCTGTTCGCACCCGGCGGCTGAACGGGCCTTGCGCCACAGGTAGCCAATGCTGTTCTGATGAAGCGGGTACGCCGCTTCGCCCTTGAACAGCCATCGATCACCACCGACGCCCGGAAGCGCGTCGACGTACTCGCGCAGCTCAGCGTTGAGCGAGTCCGCGAGGAACACGATCCGCTCAGAGCCGTGCTTCGGCGGGAGGATCTCTACCGTCCGCCCGTTTTGACGTTGCACTTGGCGGGTGATCGAGACCGTGCGCGCCTCGAAGTCGAAATCGATGACGCGGAGTGCGGCGGCCTCCCCAAGTCGAAGTCCTGCGAACGCGCACAGCTTTACGAACTTGCCAAACCCCGGATCGGCCTCCTGGATGATTGATTTGACCATTTTCGGCGTAGGGATGTTCAGGGCCATTTCGCCGCGCCGGACACGTGGCAGGCGAACCCCCTCCGATGGGTCTGACGCAATCACTCGATCGCGGGCAGCGGCGCGGAAAACCGATCGGACGTTGTTGAAACGCGTTTTGATCGTGCCCGGAGCTAGCCCTTCTTTGCGCCCGTATCCCGTCTGCTCGGTCTGCATGTTCTTGACCCACAGCTCAATATGCGAGCGCAAAATGCGGGACATAGGGACATCGGCAAACGGGACGGACTTTGTAGCGAGGCGCATTGCGCGTTCGGTGCCAGATGCCCAGAGTTGACGCTTGGCCCAATCCTCAAAGAATTCCGAGAATGTCACGCGCCCCGAGGTGGGGTCCACAAACTGGCCCATCTTCATGGCTGCCGTCTGCTCATCCAGCCACTGCTGGGCGTCAATCTTTCGGCGAGTGGTCCGGGTGATCTGCTTTCCGCCAGGGATCGGGCGGAATTGAGCTTGCCATTTTCCATTTGCTAGCTTGCGGATGCTTGCCATTTCATGCCTCCAGTGAATTGAACCAGGACTCGACCTCTTCGGGCTTGTACCGAAGATGGCGGCCAATCTTTCGGCACGGCGGGCCGTACTTCTTGTGGCGCCATTGATAGACCGTCTGAACCGGGATTCCGAAGTATGAGGCCACGTCCCCGGGCCCCCACAAATTGCGCAACATGGTTAGTCCTTTCGTTCGGTGGCGTGGTTGCGCTGTCGTTCGGCTCGCCTGCTTTCCGCGTGTGCGTTGGCGAGTTCGCGTTCTTCGGCGGTGCGGTAGCCGACGTTGGCGAGGTCCCAGTGGTTGACGACGGTCACCGGTTCGCCTGCAATGCCGTACTTGGTGAGGGTTTCGTCAAGCCGGTATTGGCGGCGGTCGTCGCGGATTTGCCCGAAGGTGGTGGAGTAGATCTTGGATTTGGTGAGGAAGTGGCCTCGGAAGCCGAGCATGTGTGTCCAGCGGCGGAGTTTGAGTTCGGCCAGCGGGCCGGGGATTTGTCCGCCGTTGCGGCAGGTGTCGCAGTAGGGGCCGTTTTCGCAGCCGCAGCCCTCGGCTTTGTGTGCGCCGTGGGGGTGGCAGTCGGGACAGGGCACGGGGCCGCCGAGGTTCCAGGCGGTGCGCATGAGCCGCTTGTAGTGCTCGTTGACGGCAATGTGCTCGATCTGGGCGGCGGAGCGGATCGGGCGGTCGGGGGTTTCGGACTTGCCGGTGCCTTTGGTGGCGTATTTGGCCACGTAGGAGGAGATCTGGTCTTCGTTGATCTGCCCGCCGTCGTCCTCGAATCGGGAGGCGTTCGCCGCGCTGATGGGGCGGACGTCGATCTGCTGGCCCCAGGCGAATTCCCGCACCTGCCCGGCGAATTCGGGGGTGGTGTAGCGGACTTGGGCGTGCGCGGCGTGGATGGCATCAGTGAGCACGTCGGTGGACCCCCAGGCTGGCGCGGGGGAGTGGGCGCCGCCGGGGCCGTCGAGGCGAAGCACGGCGTGCAGGTGGATCGCGCCGCGTCGCTGGTATTCGGCGACTTTGGCGAAGGAGAGCCGGGCTTGGTCGGCGAAGTCCCGCACTCGGATTCCGGCGGCTTTGGCGAGGTGGCGGGCGACGGCGATAGTGAAGCGTCGCCAGAGTTCCCCGGCGGAGGCGTTGAACAGGACGTGCCCGGCGTAGTCGTAGGTGCCGGGTTGGCGCGCCTGGCCGTCCGGGCGTACCGGGCCGAATGAGGGTGCAGTGAGGGTGAGGAACACCCTCGGGCGTTCGGTGACGTGGTCGGGGACGCCTTTGGTGCCGCCGGAGAGGCCCGCACGTAGGAGGTGGAAGGCGTCGGCGGCGTAGCGGTCGGAGCAGGCCACACAGACGCTCTCGCGGCGGTTGCCGCAGGGGACGAGGACGTGCCCGGTGTTGGAGGTGACTTCGGTCCCGGTCGCGTCGTGGACGGCCCAGGTGCCGGACAGGCGGATCGGGTGAGTGCATCCGCCGGTGGAGATCATCTGTTCGCGCCACCGGGGATAGCCAGGGCCGGTGAGGTGGTCGGTAAAGCGGTCGGTGGCGCGGTAGTTGGGGCGAGACAGGGCGGCGGGCGAGGACATGAGTAGTGACCTCCGAGCATGAGAAAAAGGGGCGGGGCACTCGCGCCGGTGTGTCCGGTGTGGAGTGCCCCGCCCCTTTTCTGGTTGAGCGAGAGCGCGTTTTTAGTTGTGCCGCAACGGGGTTCAGACCTTGACGGTGTGCCCGTTGGCGGGGGTGTAGCTGGTGGCGATCTGTTCGGCCATGCCGTCCGGGACGCTGGCGACTCGTTGCACGTCGGCAGCGGTGAACGCACGTCCGGCCGCGCTGGCGTCGGCGTAGGCGTCGGCGACAGCTTTTGCCATCGGCGGGGGCAGCTTCGGCCCCCTGCGAACCGCCTGCACCGGTGTCGGTGTGGCAGGTTGCGGTGGTGCCGGTTCCCGCGGTTCCGACGAGGCGGATTCGGGCTGAGCCGATTCGGCCGGCATTGAGGCCGGAGCCGCTTGAGCGGTGGGTTTCCCGTGGTCACCGGTGTTGTCTTGGTGGGCGGCGTCGGCGTAGCCCTGCATGACGACCTGTCGGGAGCGTGCCTGGATCACCGGGATCACTTCGGCGAGCCCGTAGACGATGATCGGGATGATCAGGTGGACGGCGAGGGAGCCGAGCTGGAACCGGTCCGGATCGAGCTGGGGGACGACGTTCATGAACAGCGTCGTCCCTAGCAAGACCCGTTTGATGCGGGTCCACCAGTGGTGATCCGGCTCGACTCCGTGGGCGAGGATCACAGCCTCGAAGTTCAGGAGCAGGATCAACAGCCCGGCGAACATCGGCTCCACCGTCCAGGCCGCCCACCACACCGGGTCATTGGTTTCGGCGTCCCCGGCGAGGAACGCCTGAACCCCGGTAGTGGTGAACGAGAGCCCCAGGGCGAGGAAGAACCACAGCCCGGCCACGGTGCGGCGGCGGGTGCGCTCCATAGCGACGGCGATCAAGTCGGGATCGAGGGACAGGGGACGCAGCCGTTTGGACTCGGCGATCTTCGCCCCGAGCTTGTCCACCCGCCGGGTCTGCCCCTGCCCCCGATCACGGGATGCGCGGAACGGCCACATCACCGATTACCTCCTTCCTATTGCTGCGGGTTCGACGGGGTGATCAGGGCGATGGCACCCCGGACTAGCAGGATCAGGGCGAGCCCGCCGCCGATGGCGTAGCCGGGACTGATGAAGACCCACACCCCGGCCAGTACGAGCAGCGCGCCGACGACCAGGCCCAGCAGGACGAGTAAAGAGCGGCCGGTCAGGGCGAAGTGGACGGTGGGAAACATGAGTGTTTTCCTTTCTGTGTCAACGGGAAACGGGTGTGCGATTGCTGTTCTTGCGCCGGTACATCGCGGCATCGGCGCGGGTGAGCAGGTCGGGAAGCCCGCCGGTGGCGGGACCGGTGGCGGTGCCGATCGACAGCGACACCTCAACGGGGTGACCGTTGACCACGGAGACGTCTCCGACTGCGTCGGCGAGCTGGTCCGCGACCGCAGCCGGGTCGGTGAAGGCGTCCAAGCCGGTGAGCAGAACGGCAAACTCGTCACCGTGCAGCCGCACGGGCAGCAGGCCCGGTCGGGCATGGAGGGCGAGGACGGTGGCGATCTCGCAAAGCACGAGGTCACCGACGCGGTGCCCGTAGGTGTCGTTGATCGACTTGAACCGGTTGGCGTCGGCGAGCAGGACGGCGACGCGTTGCCTGCGTCGGCGGGCGCGGGCGAATCGGCGCTCCAGGGCGGCACGGTTTGCCAGCCCGGTCAGCGGATCGGTGTTCAGGCAGGTGAACAGGTACCGGGCGTAGAGGGACATCCCGGCGGTGCCGGACGCGGTGACGGCTAAGGCGAGTTCTGCCAACATGAGCGTTACCTCTCGCGTAGGGGTAGGCCCCACCCGAGATGTTTCGATCGGTACCCAGGTGGGGCCGTCTACTGAAATCAGGCGGTCAGGCAGCGTCGAACTCCTCCGAGTCGTCCGCGTCGTCATCGGGACGGAACCGGACGACGTTCGAGTCGTCCACGGCGGTCGGCGTGCAGGAGCGGACCAGTTCGGCAATGTCGCCATCGGAGACGCAGCCCGCACGGACCCGGATCGGACGCCGGGAACGTTGATCGACCCGGAAGCCGATCCCGGCGTGTTCGGCGTCGGCGGGGATCTCATCGGCCAAGGCCCCACGTAGCCGCATGTCCTCCCCGAGAACCATGTCCGGGTGGTTGGCGGCGGTGGTTCGTAGGCAGATCCGGCCCGTAAACAGATCCCGAATCGGCAGCACGTCCTTGGTCGGCTCCTGCAAGTAGGCGCAGACCGCGAATCCAGCCGCGCGGCCTTGGGTCATGACCTCCGCCAGCAGCCGTACTGCCTGGCGCGTGGTGCTCGAATCGGCCAGTGCGGTCATCATCGCCAGTTCGTCGATGAACAGCGGCCGGAACGGCGTCTCCCGCGAAACGGTGATCTCCCGCATCCCAGCGGCCGACAGGTGGGCTTGGGTGGCCTTCATGTCGTCCCGGTAGCCCTCGATGAGCTCCAACGCGTCGGCGGGTTCGGCGGCGTAGCGGTGGAACAAGGGCTGGGCGTCTCCGGCCTCCATGCCGCCCTTGAGATCACACATTTCCGGAAGCACAAGCCCGTCACGGATCGCCGGACCCATCGCCAACAGTGGGTTCCACAGCAGCGATCGCTTCCCGGAACCGGTGGCGCCGACACCGAGCAGGTGACCGCCCTTCAGCGGCTCGAACCAGTCGTTTCCGTACTCGTCCTCACCCATGAAGATCGCCGACAGATCCACGTCGGCGGAATCCTCCGGAATCGAGGCAGGGGCGATCAGCTCGGAGAACGGGTTCCCCCGCACCACCGTGATCGCAATCAACTGCGGCTTGACCTTGACGATGCCCAAACCGTCAGCCTTGAGCGCCATCGCGAGTTCCTCGGTGGCGTCGGTGAACTTCTTCAACGACTGCCCCCGCAGCGGCTTCACGTACAGGGTGTCGATCGACGGTGACGCCGACCGGACCCGCACCAGGCGGGGCACCTCAACATGACCGGTGCGGCGGTTCTCCCGGCTGAACTCGCAATCGATCATCAAGTTCCGCCACCGCCCAGCCACATACCGCAGCCACCGTCTCCGGAACGACCGCAGCGCCGGGGCGGCGTGCTGATCGAACGAGTCCGGATGCCCCCGATACCAGGACAATCCGGCGGCACCGAGACAGGCCAGCGTCGCCGCTGTCGGCATCGTCCCGAATTCGGCCATGCTCGCGGTCAGCAGCGGGGGAGCCGACGTCATGCCAGGGTGCCGGGCCATCCATCCGGCCGCGCGCCACTCGATTCCCTTGGGGCGGGATACCTTTGCCATCACTACTCACTCCTCCACTGCTCGAAAAAAAGGGGGTCGGCCGCCATGGGTGCGGTGGCCGACCCCCGAAACGGGAAATAGGATTGAATTAGGTGGTCTTCATGTGTGGGGACACGTCGAGCAAGTCCACCGAGTAGTTCGCCACCTCCCGCGCCAACTCGTCGTGTTCCTTCTTGAACCCGGCGGAGCGAACCTGAAGGCCCGCCATCGACTCACGCAGGTTCTTCATCGCCTTATCCAAATCACGCACCACGGCGTCCACCTGAAACTGGGACATACTGTTCACACCCTCCAGCCGCGCGACGTCAGTTCCTTCTCCCACTTCTTCGTGGACTCCCTCAACACGTGCAACTGCTGCTCCGCCTTCTTGTGCGCGCCGACGATCTGATCCTTCGTCGGCATCCGCCACTCGGACGACTTGGCGGCACCGATCTTGGAGTGCATCTTCGCGGCCTCTTCGAGGGCGATCCGCACATCCTCGATCGCCTTCCGTAGGCCCTCGTATTTCTTGTTGGCCTGACGATTCCACGCCTGCACCTGCATTACGCATCACTCCTTCTATTTGATGAAAAGGGGAATCACGCCGTCTTTCGACGCTGCCCCCATTGGCTGGGCTTGGACAGCACCGACCAGCGTTCCGACTTCCGCCGGGACCTCGTCGGCACCAGCACCGACCGTGCTGGACCCATCAAACGCCCGTAGCGGACCTGGTGAGTGCCGCCGACCTCCAGCCACCCGGCATCGAGAAGCTGATGCACCACCGCTTCGGTCTCCGCCGGAACCTCCTCGACCTCATCCCCGGTCGTGCACCGATACACCTGCTGGCGGAACTCGCCGATCAACATGAACCGGTCCGTGTTTGCCTGCTTCAAAACCCGCTCGATCACCTCCATGTCATTCACCGACCGGCGAGGCGCCTTCCGTGGCGGAAGCGGCACCACCGGATTTCCAAAAAGGTCCGTCTCACCGCCCGCCACCCGACACACCTCCCCACTTCGACTCAACACACCCGGAACCGTGAAAACCCAGGATTTCGATCACGCCCGAACTCCTCTCAGTGTCCGTGCAGCATTCGGTCTTCTTCATCGACCTTGATCAGCGTTGCTAGCGAATCCATGGCCTGATCGACCAACCCGGACACCACACTCATCTTCTGCATGGCCTCACGCGCCGACTCTGCAACCGCAGCGCCGGGAAAAGCGCCGGTAGCCGGAAGGGACTCGGCTTCAGCAACACAGCCCCTCAACGACCCCGTGATCGCCTTCGCGTCTTCAAAGACCCGAGCAAACTTCTCGAATGTTTCCCAATGGGGACTTTCCTGGAACTTCATGCGTTGTCACCGCCGCTGCTGCCGATCGCGCCCAACTCGACGACGTCACCCGTCATAACGCACCCCTTTGCGTTGAAGTGCTGACATGCCCTGCGGGACTCATCAGGCCGGTCTCTTTCCCGGCGACGCCTCGCGGCGTTTCATCCAGCATTCCGGCGGTCAATTCACGCCGGAAAAAGGCATAGTTCGGCCCACTATGGTTTTGTTAAAGAACAAGCAGCCAGAACGGCTTAGAAAGTCACATCAGAAACCGGATGCAGAATCCGGGAATCAACAGCGGGGATCAGTTCGCGAGCTTCGCGCCCACCGCGCGGACCGACACGCCCTCGCGGCCGTTGCGCGCCCACTGCGAGATGCGCGGGTTGATCAGCTCGACCACCGCGTCCTCCAGCGGCTCCTGCGGCTCCGTCTCCAAGGTCACCTTGACCTCGAAGCCCTTCGGGGTGCGCTGGCCCTCCACGGCGTGCTGGCGCAGGAACACACTCAGCTCATACAGCGGGGCGCCGTCGCGGTCGGTCTGCGTCTCCATCTTCCCTGCGTCGTTCTGGAACATCTTCACCGTCGGCGCCTCCAGCGCCCGCACCTTGTAGCCCTCGAACTGGACCGGAACGTTCTTCAGCATCTCTGCACCTCGTTCGTCTGCGTTTTCAGTGGGCCAGCTTGGCTAGCCATGTACAGATTAGGGCAGCATGGCTAGCCATGTCAACAGGTTGGCCAACATGGCTAGTCAGATCGAGGTTCAAGGCGTTAACCTGGGCGTATGCAGGAACTTGATCCCGATGACCCCCGTCCGCCCTACCAGCAGGTTGCGAACGCTCTACGTGCAGCGATCTTGACGCGGACGCTGACCCCAGGCGAGAAGCTTCCCTCTGGAGCGGAGCTGGCGAAGCGCTACAGCGTTGCGCGGATGACCGTGCAGCAGGCGATCCGCATCCTGCGTGACGAGGGGCTAGTGGTTTCTCGGCAAGGGAGTGGCGTCTTCGTCCGAGAGCGCACGGAGCGGCCGATTGGGCTGCGTCCGCACTTGGAGCACGCGTTCGAGCAGGACAACGTCACCCTGGACTTTGCTGGCTTCTCGGGGGAGACGCTGCACGGTGCAATTACTGAGCCCCTCGACAAGATCCGGGTTGGTCGGCTCCGTCCCGATTCGATCCGGGTGCGCCTACTCGTTCCGGATACGGAAATGCCCTGGTCTCTACCTGCGAAGGTTGAAGACCTGTCGGACAGTCCAGCGTTCCGGAAGCGCGCCGCGGGCATCATGCAGCGGCACACGCACGCAATCGTGGAGTCAGTGAACGAGTTGGGCAGGCGCGGGCTGATCGCCGACGCGACCGCCGAACTCCGGGTGTATCCCGCCGTGCCGTTGTTCAAGCTGTACCTGATCAACCAGCTCGAAGCGTTCTTCGGCTACTACCCCGTGCAAGAGCACACGGTCCCGCTAGACGGCGAGGACACGCCAATGTGGGATCTGATGGGTAAGGACGCCACGCTGTTGCACTACGCAACTGAGCCTGGCGACGAGTCGCTGAGTGGGATCTTCGTGCAGCAATCGCAGATGTGGTTCGACAGCGTGTGGAGCACGGTCGGCCGAGAGGTTTCGCCGTGACCGCCGCCGGGATTCTCGCAGGCTGTCGACACGTGCTGTTGGACTTCGACGGCCCCGTCTGCGCCGTGTTTGGAGGGTTGCCGGACCGAGTTGTAGCCGACGAGTTGCGAGGGTTCCTTGACGGGGAGCTTCCTGGGTCGGTCGCCCAGAGTCGAGACCCGTTCGACGTCCTCAAGCATGCAGCCGAGCAGGACGACCAGCCCGCACTAGTCGAAGGCAAGTTGCGGGAGCTGGAAGTTCGAGCCATCGCCAGCGCTCCGGCCACGCCGGGAGTAGAAGCCCTTTTACGGACTCTGCGAGAACGGGAGCAGCGAGTGTTCATCGTGTCGAACAACTCGCAGGCGGCGGTTTTGGCATACCTCGACATGTACGAGATGCGCCCACTTGTCGAGGGCATCAGTGCCCGCGAGGGTGCAGACCCGGCGCTCTTGAAGCCTCATCCGTTCTTGCTGAACCAGGCGTTGACCGCGATGGAAGCGCGCCTCGGCGACACGGTCATGATCGGAGATTCGCTGACGGATGTTTTCGCGGCTCAAGCGGTCGGCATTCCAGTGATCGCTTATGCGAACAAGCGCGGCAAGCGGGAGCTACTGGAAGCACACCAGCCCACTGCCGTCATCGAGCACATGAGCGAACTCAGGAGCTAGCACGCGGGCTTCGGCTGGATACGGCGAGCGGTGTTTCACCCATCTTCTTGCTCGCGGTGCGCCCGCAGATCCAGGCGAAGCCTTTCCGTGTCCCAACGGGCATGACCGCCAGCCGTCACCACCGGCGGCTTGACCAGGCCGCGCTGCCACCAGCGGACCAGCGTCGCTCGATCCACGCCGATCTCTTTCGCTGCCACACCCGTAGGCACAAGCCTGCCTGCCACGCAGCAACGATGACCCACAAACGCCCCGCTTGCCCTCGATCGGCCACGCTTGTATACGGACGCATCGAATGCAACGATTGTCCGATGGAGACTAGGGCGATCAGCGTGCTAGCGCGCCAGATGCAATGGGCGCTTGATCAGGCGGCGTTCGACCTCGGCGCAGGCGAGATGACGGCGGCGGAGCGGAACGCGCTCGCCGAGGATTTGATCAATCTCGCCCACGCTTTACGGGTTCAGGGCGATGCGCCACTCATCATCGACGCGAGCGAGTAGCCGTCGCGGTCTCAGCGTTCGTGTGAGGAGTTTCTTTTCTTCATCAAGGGCGGCCCCTTCGGGGCCGCCTGCCTGCTGTTTTGCTGGGCCGCGCAAGCGGGCACGCCGGGCGTGCGGCCTCCGGCCGGTCCCGGCGACCCGCGCGCGGCCCAAAGGCGGAAGGCAGGCGGCCAGGGGCGCGTGAAGGGGCCTCAGAAGCTGATATCGCCGTCGATGCGCCCGGTCTGGATGCTGGGTCCGCTCACGTGGCCGGTGTTGACGTTGTGCACCGAGCCGTGGAGCCCCGCGCGGATCAGTTCGAGCACTACGTCTTCGATCTCCCTGCCGTCGCTGTGAGCGCGATTGTGGAGCGCTTCGCGGTCAGCGGCTGTGAGGTCATCCAAGTTGATCGTTACTCGTTCCATGCCGGGATGATCGCGCCTGGTGAGGAGGTCGGCCTCTCGATCAATCGCGGTGTGGTCGCGTGGACATGGTGGTCGTCTGGCCAGTTCCTACGGGCGGCCTCGTCTCGCCGGGCGTAGTGGGTTGCCTGGCTGTGGTCCCCTTCAAGGAGTGCTGACCAGGGGTTTTCTGCCGGTGGGATTTATGCCGGCATTAGGGCTGAACGCGGACCACGGATGCCCTCGCCGGGCGGCAGGCCAACAGGGTGAGGGGCGGATGCGGTAGCCCGCGGTTCAGGGGGATGCTGGCGTGCCCTCACCCCATCGACCTCCACACGGGCTATCAGGACGCGTCAAGGGGGCCGCCCCCGAGCTACCGGTACGGTGAAGCTCAGAGGTGGCCCCCTTGACACGACCTGATCGGGCTGAAGCCAGGTCGACGGGGTGAGGGCAGCGGGCAGGTGGTGCGACGTGATCATTCGTCAGCCGCTCGTCAGGACGCCAAAAACGGCCGCCAAACGTTGATAAGTTGCAGACAACGTCTGAGCAGGTCAGGGCAGCTATCGCGGATGTTTTCGCTGGTAGCGCGTCCGCGCAAATTCGTTCCGCTTCAACGTGTGACCGGCGGCGTTGCTCCTGAGGGTTGCGTCGGGGCGGGGTCAGCGGTGGGTGAGCACGTTGATGACGTTGCCGCCGGGGTCGCGGAAGAAGAAGCGCCGAACGCCCCACTCCTCGTCGGTCAGCGGGTGGACGACCTCGAAGCCCTGGCGCACGACCTCGTCGTGCGCGGAGTCGACGTCGGCGACGTCCAGCGACGCGACGGGGTTGCAGGGGGCGGTGCGGTCGGTGGTCATGAGGCTGAACTGGGCCGTGCCGCCGCTGCCCAAGGTGGCGATCCAGCCGTGGTCCATCAGCACGTCCAACCCCAGCACTCGCTGGTACGCCGCGACGGCGGTGGGCAGCTCGGGCACGGTCAGGATCGGCACGGCTCGTTTGAGGTCCACCGCCGGAGTATGCGGCGGTCGCCGACGTCGTGGCCAGTGCCGCCGGGTTCCGCGCGAACGGTGATCACGGCCGCGCGCGCGAGTTGCGCATGGCCCTCGTGAGGGTGATCGGTGCGCCCGAGTCGGCGCTTCGCCGGCCGGAGGTGAACTCCGCGTACTCCGGGCCGTCCACGGCGTACAAGGCCAGGCGGCCGCGGGCGTCGGCGTGGATGCCCCAGCCGTAGCGCTTGCCGAGCTGGGAGGAACGCAGGCACGGCTGGCTGCGCGCGAAGAACTCGAGGCGGGCGTGGACCCGATCTTCGTCCGGGATGCCCTGCCGATCCGCGAAGACGGTGAACAGGACGTCGCCGGACGTGAACTCGTACGGATGCCCCGCGATCAGCGCGTAGGTGCGCGCGGAGACAGAAGGATCATCGCCCTTGGCCGGGGGCACCGTTCCCGTCTTCGCCGGGCAGTCCTCGGCCACGGCGATGAACGTGTCCACGTAATCCACCCGCTCCATGGCGCAACTTTACTGCCTGTCTTCGACCTCGGTTTTGCGTAGCGGGTCGCTCAGCGGAACCTCAGCGGCTTCCTCGCTGCCCTTTTGCCGGTGTGATCGCGATTTCTGATGTATGCCGTGCACGGCGAAATCGCTGTCCTCGCGAGGAAGCCGCTGAGAACCCGCCGGTGGTCTTGTTGCTCAGGCTGGTCACTGCTCAGCGGCTTCGCCGCTGACAGGACAAACGACCACGAACGCCGCTCACCTGGAAATACAAGATCAAAGATGGGCGGTCAGTCCTGGGTGACTGCCGCGGCGAGGAATCCGCAGGTAGATCGGGTTCAAGTTGACGGCGTACCGGGGAGGAGCGCGGAAGCCGGTGCGATTCGGGAAGCCGGTCTCGGGTTGGCCGGAGAACGGGCCGCGATGCGTTCGAGCGGAGGTGCCGGGAAACGATTGCTGTCGTTGTCGATCGGTTGACCCCTGATCGGGGGTCGGGGTGCGGCTCACGCGGAATTCTCCGGAGTGCCGAATGCGGATCCGGCACATTCGGGTGAAACGTTGCGAGGTGCCGGTAGCTGAGCGCTGGTGCCGCTCAGCTGCTGGTAGAAGCGCCGGGTGTCATGATTCGCATGGCGTTACCGGCCGCTTTAAGTTGTGCCCATGCAGCTCATCACCTCGATCTGCGGGGACTGCAACGGCAAGGGTTGCGGTAACTGTGGTGACACCGGAACGATCACCATTCTTGAGGACTAGCAGGCGAAATCCGCGATTTCGCGGGATAGCCCGCCGCGCGCGATGCGGCGGGCGCCGCCGCCCACCCCGCACCGTTCGAGCACTGCTCCCGCCCCGCCGTCGACGGGGTGACGGCCACCGTCCGCCCGCGCCCGTCGAAGCGGGCCGTGCGCAGCGGGCATCGCTGCTAGCGTGCCGAAGATGGCTACCACCGAGCCCGTCCTGGTCATCGGTGCCGGAGTGACCGGTCTCAGCACCGCCGTCACCCTCGCCGAAGCCGGTGTCCCGGTGCGCATCCGCACCGACGAACGGCCCGCCGAGACCACCTCGGCCGTCGCCGGGGCGATGTGGGGGCCGGCGCTGCTGCAACCCGCCGACCGCGTTCAGGGCTGGGTCGCCCGCACCTACCACCGCCTCGTCGAACTCGCCGCCGACGACACCAGCGGCGTGCACCTCGCCGCCGGGCGGATGGCGGCCCGCGTCGACCTCGGCGACCAGCTGCCGCCCGAGGCGCTGCTGCTGCCCGACCTGCGCCGTTGCGCACCCGACGAGCTACCGGACGGGTTCGTCAGCGGCTACCGGGCGACCGCGCCGCTGATCGACATGCCGCGCTACCTCGACCACCTCACCGAGCGGTTCCGGGCCGCCGGTGGGGAACTGCTGCTCAGCCCGGTGTCCTCGCTGGTCGAAGCGGTCGAGGAAGCGGGCAGGGTCGTGAACTGCACCGGAGTGGGCGCGCACGAACTCGTCGGCGATCCCGGAGTGCGTCCCGTGCGGGGCCAGCACGTCGTCGTGCGCAACCCCGGTGTCACCGAGTACTTCGTGGAGATCGGAGCCGGCCCCGAGTTCACCGCGTACATGCCGCACGGCGACCACGTGGTGCTCGGCGGTACCGCGGTCGACCAGGACTGGTCGCGCATCCCCGGACGCGAAGCGGGCGCCGCCATCCTGCGGCGCTGCGCGCACGTCGAACCGCTGCTCGCCGGAGCCGACGTGCTCGGCGAGACCGTGGGACTCCGCCCCGGACGGGACGCGGTCAGGCTGGAGGTCGAGCGGTTCGGCGGCGGCACCGTCGTGCACAACTACGGGCACTCCGGGTGCGGCGTCGCGCTGTCCTGGGGCTGCGCCGCGGAAGCCGCCGAGCTGGTGCTGACCGGCTGAGGTCAGGACAGGGCGTCGACGACCCCGTCGATCTCCTCCGCCAGCGTGACGTCCTTCGCCGTGATGCCGCCCTGCGAATGCGTCGACAGCGAGAACGTGACCTTGCGCCAGCGGATGTCGATGTCCGGGTGGTGGTTCTCGCTCTCGGCGATCTCCGCGATCCGGTTCACGCCCTGGATGGCCTGCGGGAAGCTCGCGAACTCCACCGTCCGCGTGATCGTGGTTCCGTCCTGGGCCCACTCCGGCAGTCCGGCGAGCGCTTCGGCGACCTGGGTGTCGTTCAGCAGTTCGGTCATGGCTCCATGGTGGTGGTCGACCGGCCGGATTGCGACCGTCGGCCCCACCCGGAGCGGTGACACGTAGACTGCCGTCGCCACGGGAGTCCAGCGCGCTGGGCTGAGAGGAGGGGCGAATCCCCTCGACCGTCCGCACCTGAACCGGATCATGCCGGCGCAGGGAGGTGTCGCGATCAGCTCGACGTTGCACACGTGGCCGTTGCCGTGTGCTGCTCGGGAGGACCGTTGAACCGTTACCTGCGCTGGGTCGCCGCCCTTGCGGTCGCCTCGCTCACCACCGGGTGCTCGCTCATCGGGAGCTCCGGCCCGGAGCCCGCCGCGCGCACCGTCACGCTCGTCGCGCACGATTCGTTCGTCGCCGACCCCGCCGTGCTCGCCGACTTCGAACGGCGCAGCGGCATCCACCTGGAAGTCCGCAACAGCGGTGACGCGGGCGAGCTGACGAACAAGCTGGTGCTGTCCCGAGCCGCGCCGCTCGGCGACGTCGCCTACGGCGTCGACTCGACGTTCGCGTCCCGCGCGCTCGGCGCAGGCGTGTTCGCGCCGCACCGGTCCGCCGCGGCCGAACGCGGACCGCAGCGGTACGCGCAGGACCAGGAGCAGCGGCTCACCGCGATCGACGTCGCCGACGTGTGCCTGAACATCGACACCGGCTGGTTCGCGCAGCACCGGGTGCCGGAGCCCGCGACGTTGCGCGACCTCACCGACCCCCGCTACCGCGGGCTGATCGCGTTACCGGACCCGACGACGTCCTCACCCGGGCTCGCGTTCCTGCTCGGCACCGTCGCCGCCTTCGGCGATCCCGGCTGGCAGGACTACTGGCGGGACCTGACCGCGAACGACGTGAAGCTCTCCGCCGGGTGGGAAGAGGCCTACAACCAGGACTTCTCCGGAGCCACCGGGCAGGGGCCGCGGCCGATCGTGCTGTCCTACGCCTCCTCGCCCGCAGCGGAGGTCGACGAGACCGGTCGGCCCCGGACTCGGGCACTGCTCGACACCTGCTACCGGCAGGTCGAGTACGCCGGTGTGCTGGCCGGGGCGAAGGACCCGCAGGCCGCCGGTGAAGTCGTCGACTTCCTGCTCTCACCTGAATTCCAAGCGCAGGTGCCGGACCAGATGTACGTGTACCCCGCGGTCGACGGGGTCGCGCTGCCTCCGGGCTGGGCGGAGAGCGCGCCGCTGCCGCAGGACCCGGCGGAGCTGCCCGCCGCCGAGGTGGAACGCAACCGGGACCGCTGGGTGGAGCAGTGGCGGACGCTGGTGCGGGGATGAACCACGGCCTCCGCCGGCGGTTGCCCGTGGCGCTCGCCGCGGTGATCGTGCTCGGTTTCCTCGGGCTGTTCTTCGCCTGGCCCGTCGCGGCGATCGTCGGGCTGGGACTGCGCGGTGAAGCCGGGGCGGTGCTGGTCGAGCCGTCGACGTGGCGGCTCGTGGGCTTCACGCTCGGGCAAGCCGCCGCGTCCACCGCCGTCGCGTTGCTGGCGGGACTGCCGCTGGCCTACGTGCTGGCCCGGCTCGCGGTCCCCGGCCGCGGGCTGCTGCGGGTCGCGGTGACCGTGCCGTTCGTGCTGCCGACGATCGTGGTGGGCATGGCGTTCCGGGCGTTGTTCGGCGCCGATGCCGGGGTGCTCGCGATCGTGCTGGCCAACGCGTTCTTCAACGTCGCCGTCGTCGCGCGCACCGTGAGCGGGCTGTGGAGCCACCTCGACCGGCGGATGGAGGACGCTGCCCGATCGCTCGGCGCGAGCCGGTTGCGCGCGTTCACCTCGGTGACGCTGCCCGCGCTGCTGCCCGCACTGGGATCGGCCGCCTCGGTCGTGTTCCTGTTCAGCGCCACCAGCTTCGGCGTGGTGCTGGTGCTCGGGGGTGGTGAGCTGCGGACGCTGGAGACGGAGATCTACCTGCGCACCGTGCAGCTGCTGGACCTCCCCGGCGCGGCGGCGCTGTCGCTGCTGCAGCTCGCGGCCGTCGTCGCCGCGCTGCTGGTCGCGACCGTCGCGCGACGACGCCGGGAAACGGCGCTGCGGCTGCGCGCGCCGTCCGACACCGCGCGGCGTCCGCAGGGAGCGGAGTGGTGGGTCGTCGGGCTCGCCGGGCTGGTGCTGTGCGGGCTCGGCACGCCGATCGTGACCTTGCTGCTGCGATCGGTGTCCACCAGGGACGGGTGGGGGCTCGCGGGGTACCGGGCGCTGCTGGGCACCGGGCAGAACGGGACGTTGGAGGTCACCGGGCTCGAAGCGGCGCTCAACTCGGTGCGCACCGCCGTCGACGCGACCTGGATGGCGCTGCTGTTCGGGCTGCTGGCGTCTTTCGTGCTCGTCGCGATCCGGCGCCGGGCCGTCGCCGAAAGCCTCGACCTGGCCCTGATGCTGCCGCTGGGCGTGTCCGCGGTGACCGTCGGCTTCGGGTACCTGATCACGCTCGGTTCGCTGCCGGGAGATCTGCGGACCTCGCCGCTGCTGGTGCCGTTCGCGCAAGCGCTGGTGGTGACACCGCTGGTGATCCGCATGGTGCTGCCGGTGCTGCGGGCCATCGACGAACGACTGCGCCAGGCCGCCGCGACGTTGGGCGCCGGGCCGTGGCGGGTCCGGCGCGAGATCGACGTTCCGCTCGCCGCGCGAACCGTGCTGGCCGCGGCGGGTTTCGGATTCGTCATCGCGCTCGGCGAGTTCGGTGCCACCGGCTTCCTCGCCCGGCCCGACGCGCCGACCCTGCCCGTGGCCATCGCCCGGCTGCTCGGCAGGCCCGGCGAGCTCAATTCGCAACTCGCCTACGCCGCGTGCACGTTGCTGATGATCGTCACCGTGCTCGGCGTCGTGCTCATCGAGCGGCTCCGAGGACGTACCGACGCCGTGGAGGAATTCTGATGGGGCTGGAAGTGCACGGGCTCACCGTCCGCTTCGGCGAGACGACGGCGGTGCGAGAGGTGGATCTGTCCGTGCTGGACGGCGAGGTCCTGGCGCTGCTCGGGCCGTCCGGTTGCGGCAAGTCCACCCTGCTGCGGACCGTCGCCGGGCTGGAACGGCCCACGGCGGGAGCGGTGCGCTGGAACGGGCGCGACCTCGACGCGGTCCCGGTGCACCAGCGCAGGTTCGGGATGGTCTTCCAGGACGGGCAGCTGTTCCCGCACCGCGACGTGGCGGGCAACGTCGGCTTCGGGCCGCGGATGCGCGGCGTCGGCGGGGCCGCCCGAGCCGCGCGCGTCGCGGAACTGCTGGAGCTGGTCGGCCTCGCCGGATACGGCGCGCGCCGGGTCACCGACCTATCCGGCGGCGAAGCCCAGCGGGTCGCGCTCGCCCGCGCGCTCGCCGCCGACCCGGAACTGCTGCTGCTGGACGAACCGCTGTCCGCGCTCGACCGGATGCTCCGGGAACGGCTCGCCGTCGACCTCGCCGCGCTGCTCGGGCAGGGCCCGTCGACCGCGCTGGTCGTCACGCACGACCACGACGAGGCGTTCACCCTCGCCGATCGGGTCGCCGTCATGGCGCGGGGCGCGGTCCTGCAGGCCGACACGCCCGCACTGCTGTGGCGGCACCCCGCCGACGACGAAGTGGCCGAATTCCTCGGCTGCACCACGTTCCTACCGGCGACCGTCCGCGACGGAACGGCGACCTGCGCGCTGGGGACCGTCGAGGTGACCGCGAAGGACGGCGACGCGCGGCTCGGCCTGCGCGCCGCCGGAGTGCGCGCCGAGCGGGCCCGGCCCGACGTCCCCGGCGGAGCCGAACCGGTCGGCACCGTGCGGGAACGCGTCCACCGGCACGATCACGTGCGGCTCGCGGTGAACGTGCCCGAGTTCGGCCGGGTGGAGGCGGTCGCGCACATCGCCGACGCGCCCGCGATCGAAGACGAGGTGCGGCTGAGGCTGGACCCCGACGGAATCGCGCTCGTCGGCGGGGACTGAACGGCCGCTCAGCCGGACGGTCGTTCCAGGAAATCCGAGTCGGGCGCCGCGAATCCGAACCGCTCGTACAGGCCGTGCGCGTCCGCCGTGTGCAGCATCCACCGGAAGTCCCGGCCCGGCCCGTCCTCGATCATGGCCCGCACCAGCTCGACGCCCACCCCGTGCCCGCGCGCGGCGGGCAGGACGAACACGTCCGCGAGGTACGCGCTGAGCACTCCGTCCGAGAAGGCTCGGGCGAAGCCGAGCAACCGGCCGTCCTGCTTCCGGTAGGCGGCGACGATGCGCCACGCGCCGTCGACTTGGCGGTCGAACGCTTCCCTGGTCCGGTTGCGGCCCCAGTACGCCTCGGTGGACAGGAACTCCCACACGGCGTCGCGATCGACGCGTCGCGGGTCGTCATCGACTTCGAATTCCACCCCCGCAGCCTAGGGGCCCGCTCGCTGCGGCTGTCGTCGATTTTCCGGGGGGCGGCGATCGACGCGTTGTCCGGGCTGCGGTGGCGTCCCGCTGCACCGGGTCACAGGGTTACGGCCCGCCTGAGCTTCCGCGGTCCGCGGATGCTCAGGCGGGCACGGGGTCACGCGTCTCGGGTGACCATGCGCAACACCGTCGCGGACAGGCCGATGACCAGGTAGCAACCGGCTCGCAGCAGGCCCGTGGACAAGGTGTCCGTGAAGATCGGATCCCGCAGCACGTCGATCACGGCGGACCAGTCGGTGGTGATCAGCAGCGGACGCAGCCACTCCAGCGACGGCACCGTCCCCAGCACGCCGAACACGATGAGCGCCGCCATCGTCCCGGCCATCACCACGAGCGGGTGCTCGGTCAGCGAGGACAGCGCCAGCGCCACCGCGCCGATCGCCGCCATCTGCGCCGCGCACCAGAGCACTGCCAGCGCGATCCTGCCCAGCGCGGCGCCCAGCGACAGCGTCGTCCCGGACAACGTCACCAAGCCGTCCCCGCCGACGATGATCAAACCGGTGAGCAGGCCGCTCACGGCGAGCACCAGCACCGACAGCAGGACCATCAGCAGGACGCCCGCGGACTTGACGCCCACCAGGCGAACCCGGCCGAGCGGCGCGATCAGCAGACCGCGCAGCGTGCCGTGGGACGCCTCGCCCGCGATCGCGTCCGCCGCGACCATCGCCACCACCAGCGGCAGCAGCATCGATTGCGCCAGCAGGATGCTCGCCACCGGCAGCACCAGGCCGTTGCCCGCGACCGAGCTCAGCAGCCCCGGGCCCCCGCCGCTGCCCGGTCCACCGGTCAGCGCGATCCCCACCCCGATCAGGACCGGCAGTCCCGCCAGCATCAGCAGCGCGAGCAGGTTGCGCGGGCGGCGCAGCACCCAGCGGAACTCGGCCAGCAGCACCCGCGCCAGCGGCGCCGATCGGCGCCCGGCGGGTGCCGGGGAAACCTCGGCGGACACGGTCGCGGTCATGACTCCTCCTCGGTGAGCCGGGCGAACAGGTCCTCGAGGCCCGCGCGCCCGCGCCGCGCCTCGTGCACCCCGACGTCGGCGCGCACCAGCGTCGCCAGCACCTCCGGAGCGTCCACTTCGGACAGATCCACGCGCAGGGCCTGCTGTTCCACGCGAGCGGAGATCCCGTTGTCCCGCAACGCGTCCAAGCCGGCGGTGAGGTCCGACGTGGAGATCATCAGGTGCGGGCCGCCCGACTCGAGCAGCTCCGCCAGCCCTCCCTGCGCGACCAGCGTGCCGCGGTGCATCACGGCCACGTGGGTGCAGGTCGCCTCGACCTCGGCCAGCAGGTGCGAGGAGACCAGCACCGTCGTGCCCACCGCGTGCAGTTCGGCGATGATCTGCCGGATCTCCCTGGTGCCCGCCGGGTCCAGACCGTTCGTGGGCTCGTCGAGCACCACGAGCTCGCGCGGTACCAGCAGCGCCGCGGCCAACCCCAGCCGCTGCTTCATGCCCAGCGAGTAGCCGCGGAACCGGCGGTCGGCGGCAGCGGTGAGCCCCACCCGCCGCAACGCCTCGTCCACCGCCGAGCGGATGTCCTGGCTCGCCAGGTTCGGCTCCATCGCCGCGCAGCGCAGCAGGTTCTCCCGGCCGGACAGGAACGGGTGGAACCCCGGCCCCTCCACCAGCGCGCCCACCTTCGGCAGCACTCGGTCCGCCTCGTCGGGCAACGCGTGACCGAGCAGCTCCACCGAACCGGCCGTCGGCCTGATCAAGCCCAGCAGCATCCGGATCGTGGTGGTCTTGCCGGATCCGTTCGGCCCTAGCACCCCGACCACGGCGCCGCGCGGGACCGCGAGATCGATTCCGGCCACCGCGGCCGTGTCGCCGTAGGTCTTGCGCAACCCGGAGGTGCGCGCGGCGTACACCTCGACCGGGGTGGGGGCGGCGGCGACCGCCCCCACCTGTTCGGCCTGGTCGGCCACTTCGGTCATCACGGAGTCCCGACAGCGGCGGTGAGCACCTGCTCCGGCACCGCGCCGGCTGCGACCCGGCCATCGGCGGTCACCAATGCGGAACCGACCTTCGTGCTGATCAGCCAGCCCTCACCCCACGGGCCGTTGACGGGCTTGCCGAGCTGCTGCGCCAGCGCCTGCGGGGTCGTCCGCTCGCCACCCCGCTCCGGGGCGAAGCCGGGGCGTCCCGACTGCTCGCCCGGGGGCTGCTCGCCGTGGGACTGCGTGGTCTGCGGCAGGCGCGTGACGACCACCGTGTCCCAGCCGTCGCCGACCACGGTCGGGTGCTGACCGGCCGGGTGCTGCGGGCGGTCCGCCGGGGACCGGTCGCCGGTGGGGTGTTCCTCGACCTTCGCGCCGTCCGGCGGGGTGAAGCGGAACATCGCCGGGTCCGGCGGGGACAGGTCGAGGTCGGAGAAGCCCGCGCGCAACGCCGGGTCGTCCGAGCCGTTGGTCAGGACGGTGACCTCCAGCGGCGACCGCGTCTGCGCGTCCACCGCCAGCCGGACCTCGCGCAGCACGGTGCGCTCGGCGGGCTTCGGCGTCAGCACCAGCTCGTAGGCGTCCCGGCCCGCGACCCGCGCGGTGCCGTCCACCGCCACGTCGCTGGTCCGCCGCAGCTGCCCGACGATCTCGCGGGACAACGTCGCCGGGTCCTGCACCGCGGCGTCCGGGCCGCGGCCGTCCGGGCCGCCGGCGTGCGTTCCCGGACCGTGCTGCTGCTTGTCGCCCTTGGTGGCGGTGCGGGACTCGGAGTCCCACTTCCAGATCGCGGAGCCGTCGTCGACGACGGTCACCTCGCCGGAGGCCGACGGGATCGAAGCCCGCTTGTGGCCCTGTCCGTCGTTCCACACCCGAAGCGTGCTGGTTCCGTCGGCGAGCATCGAAGCGGCGCCGCCGTCGGCGCCGGGCAGCGACGGCAGCCCCAACGCGTTGTCCACTCGAACCGTTCCGGACAACGCCGGGGGAGTCGCCGTCAGCACCGATTCGACCAGCTGCTCCGGGGCGACCGGGGGCAGCTGCGGGTCCTCGTCAGCACCGGCGGGCAGGGTGAGCACGGTCAAGCCGAGCAGTCCGGCCAGCCCACCGGCCGACGCGGCGAACACGACATTCCTGCGTTTCATGCGGTCCTCCTGGTTTCGATCCGCTGCCGTGAGCGTGGCCCTGCCGAACTGAGATGGACCTGAGAACGGGCCGGGGAAGCTGAGAGGGATCTCAGGGCTCGGTGCGTGAGCGGGTTCGGCCACGGCATGCTGAGCAGATGCAGCCGCGGGTGTTGGTGGTCGATGACGAACCGGGTGTCCGGACGGCGTTGCGCCGTGGCCTGACCGCCGAAGGCATGGAGGTCACGGTGGCCGTCGAAGGAACCGAGGCGCTGCGGCTCGCCTCGACCGGTTCCTTCGACGTGGTGGTGCTGGACGTGATGCTGCCCGGCCTGTCGGGCTACCGGGTGCTGGAGCGCCTCCGCGGCCAAGGGGTGAGCACGCCGGTGCTGCTGCTCTCGGCGAAGGACGGTGAAGTCGACCAGGCCGACGGCCTCGACCTCGGTGCCGACGGCTACCTCGTCAAACCCTTCTCCTTCCTGGTGCTGACCGCGCAGGTGCGCGCCTTGGCGCGACGTGGTGAGAGCTCAGTGCGCCACGACGTGCTGCGGGTGGGCGAGCTGGAGATCGATCGCGACGGCCGCGAGGTCACCTGGTCCGGATCGACGGTGACGCTGTCCCCGCGGGAGTACGGGCTGCTCGTTGCACTGGCCGGTCGGCCGGGCACGGTGGTGCCGAAGGAAGACCTGCTGCGGCTCGTCTGGGGAGCGGACCAGTTCGTGACCCGCAACGTCGTCGAGGTCTACATCGGTTACCTGCGCCGTAAGCTCGCCGCGGTCGGTGCCGAGCACCTGGTGCGCACGGTCCGCGGGCACGGCTACCAGATCAGCGCCGAGCAGCTGCCTGACGAGGAACCGGGGGCCGATCCCGCGAAGCTCACCCGCGATGGGGGCTCGTCCGCGTGAGGTGGTGGCCGTTGCGGCAGCTGCGCGCGTGGTGGGCGCGCCGCACCCTCCAGTTCCGGACCAGCGCGGTGGCGACCTTGGTCGCGCTCGTCGGACTCGGAGTGCTGGCGCACATCAGCGTCGGGCTGATCAGCTGGCTGCTGATCGAATCGGTCGACACCGAGCTGCGCACGAAGGTGGGCACCACCGCGCGCCAGGTGGCGGCAGGTGCCGTGCCGAACCGGCTCGCGGGCGGCGAGATCCGGATCTTGGACACTGCGGGCGCCCCCGTCGATGGGCTGCCGCCTCCGGAACTGACCTCGTGGGAGGTCAGCGCGCTCAAGAGCGGCGAAGGCCTCCTCGATTCGTCCTCGTACGGCGTGGACCAGGGCCTGTACCGCTGGGTGGGCATGGTCGTGCCCGACCCGGCGGGCAGTCCGCGGCTGGTGCTGGGAGCCGCGCACCTGGTGGGGCACGGCGACGCGCTGCGCACCGCGGGACGTGCCCTGACCCTCGGCCCGATCCTCGCCGCCGGGGCCGTCGGGATCGCGACCTGGCTCGTCGTGCGCAGATCGCTGCGACCCGTCGAACGGATGCGGCTCGCCGCGGTGAGCCTGCCGGAAGGACACCGGTTGCCGGTCTCCGACGCCGACGACGAACTGCGCGCGCTCGCCGTGGCGCTCAACGAGATGCTGGCCCGCCGGGACGGGGACACCGAGTGGTTGCGGCGGTTCACCGGGGACGCCGCGCACGAGCTGCGCAACCCGGTTGCCTCCATCCGCGCGCAGGCCGAGGTGGCGGTCGTGCACCCCGATCCGGAACTCGCGCACGAGACCTTGCAGGACATCGCCGCCGAAGCGCGGCGGCTGTCCGACCTGGTCGACGGCCTGCTCGCGCTCGCGCGGGCCGAGTCGGGTTCGCAGCCGCAGCACCAGCCGATCGAGCTCGTCAGCGCCGTGCGCGCCGCGGCGGACCGGGCCAACCTGCGCGGGTCCGGCCCCAGGGTGCGGGTCACCGCACCGACCGGAACCGTGGTGATCCTCGCGGGCGAGGCGGAAGTGGGGCGGGTGCTGGACAACCTGATCACCAACGCGCTGCGGTACGCGCGGGCGCTGGTGCGGGTGTCGTTGCTGCCCGCGGCCGAGTCCGTCCGGCTGGTCGTCGACGACGACGGCCCCGGCATCCCCGCCGCGCACCGCGGCCTGGTCTTCGACCGGTTCCACCGGGTGCAGCCCGATCGGGCTCGTGGCACCGGAGGGTCCGGGCTCGGGCTCGCGTTGGTCGCGGAGGCCGTGCGCGGGCGCGGTGGTTCGGTGCAGGCGGCGGAATCGCCGGAGGGCGGCGCCCGGATCGAGGTCCGCTGGCCGCTGCCCGGCCCGCTCCGGCCGGTGCCCCGTCAGCAGTGAGGTCGCCGCTGCGAACGCGGTGCGCAGCGTCCGGCTCGAGCGCGATCCCGCCGCAGGAGCGCTCGGCAGCGAGCGCGCCACCTCGGCGGCGGCCGTCCTGCCGGGCGGTCGCGCTCGCTGTGCGAGGGGCGCCTTGAACCGCTCGGCGAGCGACTTCGCGAACCGGAACCACCCCGGAGACCGCCGCGCGGGGTGTGGGGCAGGATGTTCGCCCGTGTCGGTGTTGCGAAGCACAGGTTTGATAGCGGCCCCGTTGACCACGGTCGGAGCGGCGCTGCGCCACACCCGCACCGCGGAGGACGGCTTGCGGGCGCTGGGGATCCAGGGCCGGGCGCTCACGCCCACCGCGGAACTCCTCGTTCCCGGCGACGACCTCGCCTTCCGGGTGCGGAAAGCCGGGCTGGCGAGGCTGCGCACCCGCATCGTGCGGGCCGACGCCGGGCGGCTGGAATCGGTGCTCATCGCTGGTCCTCTCTCGGAGTTGCGGCATGAATCAGTGCTGGCCGAAGCCGGTGGTCACACGCTGCTGACCGACTCGCTGCGGTGGACGACCCCGTTCGGGCCGCTCGGGCGGCTGGCCGACGTCGTGCTGGGCCGGCGGGTGGTGCTGGCGGTGCTGGCGAGCCGGTTGCGCGCGGTCGGCGAGCTCGCCGAGGAGTGGGCGGGCAGGCCCGTGGTGGTCGGGACCGCCATCACGCGCGGCGGACGCCTGCTGGTGCAGCAACGGCACTTCCCGGCGCGGGACGCGGGGAAGTGGGAGTTGCCCGGTGGCCGGGTCGAGGCCGGGGAGAGCGAGCAGGACGCCGTCATCCGGGAGTGCAAGGAGGAACTCGGCGTCGACGTGGTGCCGGGTGGACGGGTCGGTACGGACGTGCCGCTGCACAACGGGATGCTGCTGCGGGTGCACACCGCGGAACTCGCCGACCCCGAAGCGGAGCCGACGGCGGTCGAACACCGCGCGGTGCACTGGGCGCCCGCGGCCGAGCTCGGCGCGTTCGACTGGCTGGAGGCCGATCGCGTGCTGGTGCACTCGCTGCGCGACCTGCTGGCCTGACGATCCGCTCGGCGCCCGCGCGTGCTGCGGGGCGAGTGCTGGTCCGGGTGGTGTTCGCGGTGGTCATGAGCCCAGATTGCCGACGTCGATCAGGTGTTCGCCACCTTTTCGGCCGAGTGCACTCGAACTGGTGAACGAACGGGTCGGCCGCGCGGCTGGGCGTCCGACCCGTTCGCGCGCCTAGCGCAGTCCGGCCAGCCGCAACGCGGCGTCCAGCCTCGGCCGGGCCCGCTCCGCCGCGCGCCCGGCCCCCTTCTGCCTGGTCCGGTCCAGCTCGGCCGGATCGTCGAGCAGCTCCCGGGCGCCTTCCCGGACCGGTCGCAGCTGCTCGATCACGGCCTCCGCGACGGCGTCCTTGAGCTCGGAGTAGGTGCTCGCCGCCTCCGCCGCCGCGTACGGGCTCACGTCCCCGCACGCCCCGAGGATCTCCAGCAGGTTCGCCACCGCGGGCTGCTCGTCGGGGGCGTAGCGGACGGTGCCGAGGTCATCGGTCACCGCGCGGCGGAACTTGCGCCGCACCACGTCCGGCTCGTCCAGGGCGAACACGACGCCCGCGTGCTGCTGCGCGGACTTGGCCATCTTGCGCGCCGGGTCCGACAGGTTCCGCACCGCCGCGGCGGTGCGCGGCACCACCGCCCGGGGGATCGCGAACACCTCGCCGTAGGTGCCGTTGAACCGCCGCGCCAAGGTGCGCGCCAGCTCCACGTGCTGGTTCTGGTCGACGCCCACCGGGACTTCCGTCGTGCCCTGCAGCAGGATGTCCGCGGCCATCAGCACCGGGTAGGTGAGCAGGCCGAGCCGGGCGGTGTCCTGGCCGGCGCCCTTCTCCTTGAACTGGATCATCCGGGCGGCTTCGCCGTAGCCGCAAGCGCACTCCAGCACCCAGTTCAGCGCGCCCAGCTCGCCCGCCAGGTCGGATTGCACGAACACCGTCTCCGGCGCGATGCCGCCGGCCAGCAGCACGGCCAGGTTCTCCCTGGTGAGGGCGCGCAGGCGTTCCGGCCGGTAGGGCATGGTCATCGCGTGCAGGTCCGAGATGAAGTACAGGTCGTCGGGCCCGCCCTCGGTCGCCCAGCGGCGCAGCGCGCCGAGGTGGTTGCCCAAGTGGACGTGGCCGGACGGGGTGATGCCGGACAAACGGGTCACGATCTCTCCTGCTGATCGGAGCCGCTCACCAGTCCGGTCCTCGCACCGCTCGGCCGCCTGGTGGCGACCGATGTGCGTGCGGGTTCAGTGCACGACGAGCCGGGGCCGCCCTCGGGCGGCCCACCACATGCTCAGGCGCGGATGCGACATTTCGTGCACGGCGCGCACTTTAGCAGAGAGATATAGGCATTCGCGGTGCGGGAGGACTATCGTGGAATCATGTTCGTCGTATTGCTGAACTACACCGCTCCGCAATCAGACATCGACGGCGCATTGGTGGATCACTATGAGTGGGTGACTCGACATTACGAGGCCGGTGACTTCATCACGACCGGTCATCGAACTCCGGAACCGGGAAGACCGTTGACCGGCGGCGTGCTCATAGCCCGTTCCATGACTCGGGGAAGGCTGGAGGCCATCCTCGCCACCGATCCCTTCGAGCTGCGAAAACTCGCGCGGCACGAGGTGATCGAATTCCAGGCGCTGCGCACGGTGCCGGAGATGGCGAAGTACGCGGACCAGCTCGTCCCCGCAACCGAATAGGCGTACGACATCGATCCGCGCCTGGGTTGACGCCGAGGTGCGGATCAGTGCGACTTCTTTCCCTTTGAGTCTTTCTTAGACTTCTTTTGCGCTTTCTTGACTTCGTGCTCTTTTGCGTCCTTCAACGCTTCGCGCAACACCACGATCGGGCACTTCTTGCACGGTGGGCGCGAATGGCAGCACTTTCGCTTGACCTTGATCGTTTTCTTGCTCACGCTGGGCTTCCCGCTGCCGGAGACGTCCGCTGGGGACCGGACGCCGTCAGCGTAGGGCCGGTGGGCCGCCCGTTGCGAACTCGATGCGGCCTGCGCGGGTGTTGCGCTCAACACCTGTCGTCGGGCCCGGCCGTCAAGTGCTCTACGCTGGAAGAGGCCGCGTGTCGACAACGCACCGAAGCCTTAGCAGTGTCGGGCCCGTGACGTGTCGGGCCCCGCCGTCCGTGATCGGTCGCCTTTCTTCGATGGGCGGACCGTGCCGGAACAACGGGGTCCCCGGAGCGCGGGTCCGCGCCGGGGCCGCGAGTTCCGCAGCGGCGGCAGCGGAGCCGTGGCAGCCCAGGTCGACAAGCGCCGCCGCCATGCCAGACCCGATCTTTGTCTTCCAACTCATGGAGTGCTCGCGTGCCCGCCACCAGCGTCGCCGAACCGAACCAGCGGATCCGTACCGATCTGCGCAACGTCGCGATCGTCGCGCACGTCGACCACGGTAAGACCACCCTGGTGGACGCCATGCTGCGGCAATCCGGCGCCTTCTCCGAACGTGCCGAGCTCGTCGACCGGGTCATGGACTCCAATGACCTGGAGCGGGAAAAGGGCATCACGATCCTGGCCAAGAACACGGCCATCCGGCGGGTGACCGAAGACGGCCCCGTCACCATCAACGTGATCGACACCCCCGGCCACGCCGACTTCGGCGGTGAGGTCGAGCGCGGCCTGTCCATGGCCGACGGCGTGGTGCTGCTGGTCGACGCCAGCGAGGGGCCGCTGCCCCAGACGCGGTTCGTGCTGCGCAAGGCGCTGGCCGCCAAGCTCCCGGTGATCCTGGTCGTGAACAAGGTCGACCGCCCCGACGCGCGGTGCTCCGAGGTCGTCGAAGAGGCCCACGACCTGCTGCTGGACCTCGCCTCCGAGCTCGACGACGGTGAGGGCTCGGTGGACATGGACGCCGTGCTGAACCTCCCGGTGATCTACGCCTCCGCCCGTGCGGGCCGCGCCAGCCGCACGCAGCCGACCGACGGCGACCTCCCCGAGGACGAAGACCTCACCGCGCTGTTCGACACCCTGATGGAGCACGTGCCCGCTCCGCTCGGCGACCACGAAGCGCCGCTGCGGGCGCTGGTGACGAACCTCGACGCGTCCTCCTTCCTGGGCCGGATCGCGCTGTGCCGCATCCACGCGGGCACGTTGAGCAAGGGCCAGACCGTCGGCTGGTGCCGCGAGGACGGCACCGTCGAGAAGGTGCGGCTCACCGAGCTGCTCATCACCGAGAACCTCGACCGCGTCTCCACCACCGAGGCCTACGCCGGTGACCTGGTGGCGATCGCGGGCATCCCGGACATCACCATCGGTGACACCCTGGCCGACCCGGACGACCCGCAGCCGCTGCCGCGGATCACCGTGGACGACCCGGCGATCTCGATGACCATCGGTGTGAACACCTCGCCGATGACCGGCCGCAACGGCGGCACCAAGGTCACCGCGCGGTTCGTGAAGAACCGCCTCGACGCCGAACTGATCGGCAACGTCAGCATCAAGGTCGTGCCGACCGAGCGCCCCGACACCTGGGAGGTCCAGGGACGTGGCGAGCTGGCGCTGGCGGTGCTGGTGGAGACCATGCGGCGGGAGGGCTTCGAGCTCACCGTCGGCAAGCCGCAGGTGGTCACCAAGACCATCGACGGCAAGCTCTCCGAGCCGTTCGAGCGGCTGACGATCGACGCCCCCGAGGAGCACCTGGGCGCGATCACGCAGCTGCTGGCCGGCCGCAAGGGCAAGATGGAGACGATGGACGGGCACGGCACCGGCCGGATCAAGCTGGACTACGTGATCCCGTCGCGCGGCCTGATCGGCTTCCGCACCGAGTTCCTCACCGAGACCCGCGGCACCGGCATCGCCAACCACGTCTTCGAGGGCTACTTCCCGTGGGTCGGCGAGCTGCGCACGCGGCACACCGGTTCGCTGGTCGCGGACCGCACCGGCCCGGTCACCAGCTACGCGATGATGCAGCTGGCGGACCGCGGCACGTTCTTCGTGGAGCCCGGCGCCGAGGTGTACGAGGGCATGGTCGTGGGCGAGAACCCGCGCGCCGAGGACCTCGACATCAACGTCACCAAGGAGAAGAAGCTCACCAACATGCGCTCCGCCACCGGCGACGAGCTGGAGCGGCTGGCCCGCCCCCGCACGCTGGGCCTGGAGGAGGCGCTGGAGTTCTGCTCCGGCGACGAGTGCGTCGAGGTCGGTCCGGACGCGATCCGGGTGCGCAAGATGGTGCTCGACAGCACGACCCGCGGCCGGGAGCGCTCGCGGGCGAAGGCTCGCGACAACGGCTGAGCTCCCCGTTCCACCTGAGCGGAAGCTGAGCGTTTCCACCCCGGTGTGCAGTGTTGAAAGGACGCGCGGAACCATGAGGGTTTCCGCGCGTCCTTCTTTGGGGGGACATCGCGCCCGCCTGGATTCGGCAACCGGGGACAAAGGGGAGGTTCGGCAGCGTGCACCAGGGTCGACGTCCGTTCACCGTGGTCAGCTTGCTGGTCACCATCGGGAGCTTGGTGGTGGCCTGCACCGACGCGCCGCCGCCCCCGCTGGTCGAGCCGCCTGAGCCCAGTCCGCAGACGGCTCCCTCGACGCAACCGATGCCGACCGAGGTCGTCGTCGGCGTCGACTCGCTGGAGGGCGGGTTCAACCCGCACACGCTGGCCGACCTGTCGCCGACGAGTTCGGCGCTGTCGAGCCTGATGCTGCCCTCGGTGTTCCGGCCCGCGCCGGACGGCACGCGGACGCTGGACACGACGCTGATGGAGTCGGCGGAGGTGCTGCCGGAGGCCGAGCGGTTCACGGTGCACTACCGGATCCGCAAGGAAGCGGCTTGGTCGGACGGTGCGCCGATCGCCGCCGAGGACTTCGTCTACCTGTGGGAGCAGTTGCGCTCCCAACCGGGCGTGTCGGATCCGGCCGGGTACCAGCTGATCGACGACGTGCAGTCCCGGGAGGGCGGCAAAGCCGTCGAGGTGACCTTCGAACGGCCCTACCCGGGCTGGCAGAGCCTGTTCACGAACCTGCTTCCCGCGCACCTGCTGCGGGACGCGCCGCGAGGCTGGACGACGGCGCTGGACAGCGGCTACCCGGCCTCGGGCGGGCCGTTCGCGATCCGGCAGGTCGACCTGCAGCGCGGCGAGATCATCCTGGAACGCAACGACCGGTTCTGGGGTCCGCCCGCGGTCTCCGACCGCATCGTGCTGCGCGCCAGCGACCAGGCCGGCCAGGTCGAGGCGCTGCGCAGCGGCGACAGCCACCTGGCGGTGTTCGGCGCCGACCGCTCGACGATGGCGGCGCTGCGCGAGCTCGGTTCCTCGGTGCAGGTCAGCACGGTGCCCCGGCCGGCCACGATGCAGGTGCTGCTGCGGCCGACCAGCGCCCAGCTCGCCGACGCGCGAGTGCGCAACGCGGTCGTGGCCGGGCTCGACCGGCAGGCGCTGATCGACGCGGGAAGCGGCGGCGGCCCCGGCGACCAGCTGCACGCGCACAGCCAGGTGCTGGCGCCGTCGGAACGCGGCTACACGCCCACCGAACCTCCCGGCGAGGACGGGCCGTCTCCGGAACGGGTGCGCCGACTGCTCACCGAAGCCGGATACCGGCACGAAGCGGGCGCCTGGACGAAGGACGGTCGCACGCTGAACCTGGTGATCGCGGCTCCGTTCGAGCACGAGCAGTACATCCGCATCGCCGAAGCCGCCGCGAAGCAGCTGCGGGCGCAGGACGTGCACGCCACCGTGGTCACGCCGACCAGCGATCAGATGTTCGGCGAGATGCTGCCGACGAACCCGCTGTCCGAGGAGCCCGGCGCGTCGAGCTCCGTCGACATGGCGATCGCGCCGCGGCCCGCCGACGGGGACCCCGCGGCGATGATGGCGGCCTCCTACGGCTGCCCCGGCGTCGACTCCGACGACCAGCCGTTCCCGTTCACCGCAACCGGGTTCTGCGACCAGCTGCTGCAACCGACGATCGACGCGGCCCTCAGCGGAGCGCTGCCGTTCGAAGAGGCCTCGGCGAAGGTCGAATCGGTGCTGTGGTCGCAGGCCGTGGCGCTGCCGCTGTACCAGCAGGCGCAGGTGCTGGCGTTCGGCCGCGAAGTGCGCGGCGTGCAGCGCGGCAACGGGCTCGCAGGCCCGTTCTCCACGGCAGCTCAATGGCAGGGCACCCCCAGCGACAACGACGGGTACTGAGGACTGGGCCCGTTCTGCTCGGGTGTGGCCCAGGGGATGTTGAGTGTTGCCTTCGGCGGCGGGGCTGTGGGGCTCCGCTGCCGGTCAGCAGGTGGGCCGGGGTGTCCTCGGCTCGCCGGGGATCGGAGGAGAAGTGGTGGAGACGGGGCGTTTGCAGCAGGTCGGGGTCTTCCACATGCGGCAGCGCATGACGTTGATGGTGAACCGGTACGAGATCCGCGCCGACGACGGGCAGGGCGGGGAAGGCGAACTGGTCGCGTTCGCGCAGCAGAAGCGGGTCGCGTTCAAGGAGCAGGTCACGCTCTACACCGACTCCGACAAGTCCGAGGTGCTGGCCGGGTTCCGGGCGCGCAAGGCGCTGGACCTCGCCTCCGGCTACGACGTGACCGACGCGGCGGGTGCGCCGATCGGGCTGTTCCGCAAGGACTTCCGCAAGTCCCTGACCCGTTCGACGTGGCACCTGGAGCAGCCGGGGCGCCCCGTCTGCACCGGCCACGAGCGGAGCAAGCCGATCGCGGTGCTGCGCAGGCTGTGGGAGTTCATCCCGCTGCTGGAGAACATCCCGTTCTTCTTCCCGTACCACTTCGACTTCGCCGTGGACGGCGAGAACGCGGTGTCGGTGGAGCGGAAGGTCTCCCTGCGGGACCGCTACGTGATCAAGATCGAGGACGAGCGGCTGGACCGCAGGCTGGTGTTCGCCCAGGCGATCGCGCTGGACGCGTTGCAGGGACGGTGATCCGTCCGGGCGGTTCGGTCCACCGGCACGGGTGAAGTTGATCCGCGCTGGTTGACAGGGCGCCTCCGCAGCCGCTCGACCACCGCGTGGAGGTGGAGACCGTTCCGATTAGGCTGGCCCGGTGACGCTGACGGCTCCACCCCGGCTGCTGCTGGTACACGCGCATCCGGACGACGAGACCCTCTGGACCGGCGGGACGATCGCGCGCTACGCGGCGCGCGGAGTGCAGGTCACCGTGGTGACCTGCACGCTCGGCGAAGAGGGCGAGGTCATCCCGGAGAGCCTGCGCGGACTGGCCGCGGACCAGGCCGATCAGCTCGGCGGCTACCGCGTCGGCGAGCTGCGGTCGGCCTGCGCGGCGCTGCGGGTGGCCGACCACCGCTTCCTCGGCGGGATCGGCCGCTGGCGGGACTCCGGGATGCTGTGGGAGGAACCGGGCCGAGCCGGGGCACTGCCCGCCGCCCACCCGCGCGCGTTCGCCGTCGGCGACCTCGCGGAGCAGACCGAGGCGCTCGCCGCCGTCCTGCGCGAGGTGCGGCCCCAGGTCGTGGTCACCTACGCCGCCGACGGCGGGTACGGCCACCCCGATCACGTGCGGGCCCACGACGTCACGATGGCCGCCGCGGCCGAGGTCGCGGACGTGCTCCGGGTGTTCCACGTCGTGCCGTCCCGCGACCGGCTCCGCGAAGGCCTGGCCGCGCTGGCCACGGCCGAGGCGCTGCCCTTCGACCTCCCCGGCGTCGACGACCTGCCGAGCGTGGCCGACGAGTCGATCACCACGGTGATCGACATCGCGGACCACCTGTCCGGCAAGATCCGCGCGCTGCGGGCGCACGGCACGCAGGTGCGGGTGTGGGTCGACGAGTGGAACAACGGCGAGGGCGTCGGCGCCTACGCGTTGTCGAACGACGTGGCGCAGCCCCTCTCGGACACCGAGCACTACGTGCTGGCCACGGGCGACCCGGCGGGTGGCGAGCACGACCTGTTCGGCGGGCTCGGCGTGAGCGGGACCGAACCGGTGGCGCCGCGGTGACGGGCTACGACCGGCTGGTGTTCGGATTCCTGCTGCTCGACGCCGTGGTGCTGGCGCTGGTCGAGCTGCTGTTCCTGCCGCTGTGGATCGGCAGCGTGCCGTTCCCGATCACCACGGCCGTCGCCGCCGTGACGACTCCGCTGCTGGTCTCGGCCGCGGGACGGCTCTCGGCGAGCAGGCGGGTCGCGGGCGCGCCGCTGGTGGTGTGGTTCGCGACGATCTTCGTGTTCGGCCTCTTCGGTCCCGGCGGCGACGTCATGCTGCTGGGCAACGATTGGCGGACGCTGTTGCTGATCGGTGCGGGAACGCTGCCGTCGGCGATGATGCTCGGGATCGTCCTGGGCAGGCCTGCGGGGAAGTAGCGAGGTGCGGTCGTGGCCGAGGTGTTGACCGATGAACGCGTCGCGGTGGTGCTGCGCCCGTTCGTGCGCGCCACCACGCCGCTGCTGGACGTGCTGCGGCAGTCCGACCCGTTCCGGCTGCGCGGCCGGTTCGAGGACACGGCGGCCGAGGTCCAGGCCGAAGGCGCCGCCCCGGCCGGCGAGGCGACGACGGGCGATGACCAGCCGCAGCGGAGTTCACCGCACGATGCCGGAGCAGCCGACGGCCCGGGCGAAGGCGCCGGATCAGCCGAGCGTGCCGGTGCAGGCGACAGCGCAGGAGCAGCCGACGGCGCAGGAACAACCGCCGGTGGCGCCGGGGTGGCCGACGGCGCCGACGCGGACGGCGGGCGCGCGGGAACCGAGCACGAGCCGGACAAGGGACCGGGCCTGCTGCAGAAGATGCTGCGGCAGCTCGACGGCATGCGGCTGCCGGGCAGCTCGACCTGGGACGCGATGGGCGTGGACGAGCGCTGCGATTGGTGGGCGCAACGAGTGGGGCGGCTGGTCGCGGTCGTCGCGGGCCTGCCCCGGTTCGGTGGCGCGCTCACCTCGCGGCTGCCGATCCGCAACGCGCTCGGCTTGGCGGGCCAAGGCCTGGTCCTGTCGGCCATCGCGGCCGAGCACGGCGTCACCGACCACCCCACGCGGGTGCGGCTGATCGCGAAGGTGCTGCTGGACCGCGACCTCGCCGAGGACGTCGCCTCCGGGGCGCGCGGCGGAGCGCAGGCCGAGGAGGACGCGAAGACCGCGGAGCTGACCGAGGAGCTCGACGCCGCGGAGCGCTCCGGCGGCTCCCGGCTGAAGGCGGTCGTGCGCACGGTGTGGCGAATGGCACGTGCGCTCTGGGTGATCGACTCGGAGTTGGACAAACGCCCGCAGGGCCGCTTCTACCACGAGTGGCTCGGCAACGTACCGATCGTCGGTGTCGTAGGTGGTTACCTGGGCGAACGTTCCGCGCTGCGGCGCATCGGCAAGCTCGGCGCGAAGTGGTTGCGGGCCGAAGGCCACGCGGTGACGCGTCGGTGATCTAGGGGTTTACGGCGTTTACCGTCGTGGGCGGGCCGTCGTATGGTCGAATCGGGTCCCGTGCGGCGGGACCACCTTGGCCCGCCGCGCCGGGGCCGGGGGATACTGTCATCGGCCGGGTAGCGGAAGCCTGGTCCGGATCGAAAACAAGCAGGAGAGCAACCGTGACCTACGTGATCGCCGAGCCCTGCGTCGACGTGCTCGACAAGGCATGCATCGAGGAATGCCCTGTCGACTGCATCTACGAAGGCGGGCGGATGCTCTACATCCACCCCGATGAGTGCGTCGACTGCGGTGCTTGCGAGCCGGTCTGCCCGGTGGAGGCCATCTACTACGAGGACGACGTCCCCGACGAGTGGGGCGCCTACACCAAGGCGAACGTGGACTTCTTCGACGAGCTCGGCTCGCCCGGCGGCGCGGCCAAGGTCGGCAAGGTCGAGAAGGACGTCGAGCCCGTGACCAGCCTGCCGCCGCAGGGAGAATGACCTCCGAGACGCATCCCGTGGACGGGGCGCACGCGCTGCGCGGCCCGCGACTGCCGGATTTCCCCTGGGATTCCTTGGCGGAGCAGACCGCGACGGCACGTGCGCATCCCGACGGGTTGGTGAACCTCTCGGTCGGCACGCCGGTCGATCCGGTGCCGGAGCCGTTGCGCGCGGCGCTGGCTTCGGTCTCCGACATCCCCGGCTATCCGGCCACGCACGGCACCCCAGAGCTGCGGGCCGCCGCGGTGGACGCCCTGCTGCGCAGGCACGGCGTGACCGTCGATCCCGCGGCGGTGCTGCCCACGATCGGTTCCAAGGAACTGGTCGCGTGGCTGCCGACGCTGCTGGGGGTGCGACCGGGCGACGTCGTCGCCATCCCGGACCTGGCCTACCCGACCTACGAGGTCGGCGCGAAGCTCGTCGGTGCCGAGGTGGTGCGGCTCGCCCCGGGCGAGACCCCGCCAGCCGGAACCGCGCTGGTCTGGCTCAACTCGCCGTCCAACCCGACCGGCCGGGTGCTCGACGCCGCCGAACTGGCGGCGTCGGTGCGGGCGGCGCGCGAAGCCGGGGCCGTGGTGGCCTCGGACGAGTGCTACCTGGAGCTCGGCTGGGAAGCCGAACCGGTGTCGGTGCTGCACCCCTCGGTGACCGCGGACCCCACCGGGATCTTGGCGGTGTACTCGCTGTCGAAGTCGTCGAACCTCGCGGGGTACCGCGCCGGGTTCGTCACCGGTGACCCCGACCTGGTCGGGCGCCTGCTGGAACTGCGCAAGCACGCGGGCATGATCATGCCGCGACCGGTGCAGCAGGCCATGACCGCCGCGCTGGCCGACGACGAGCACGTGGGCGTGCAGCGCGACCTGTACGCGGCTCGCCGCGCGGTCCTGCGGCCCGTGCTGGAAGCGGCCGGGTTCACCATCGAGCACTCGCACGGCGGCCTGTACCTGTGGGCGACGCGCGGAGCGGACGCCTGGGACACGGTGGGCTGGCTGGCGCAGCGCGGGATCCTCGTCGCGCCCGGCACGTTCTACGGCCCGGCCGGGCAGCGGCACGTCCGGATCGCGCTGACCGCCACCGACGAGCGGATCCAGGCGGCGGCGGACCGCTTGAGCTGAGCGCTCACACCTTCGCGGCAGTACCGCGCAGCTCCCGCCAGCTCTCGTGCCACTGCTCCCGGTGGGCGAGCCGGCGGGAGCGCTCGCGCTCGACCAGGCGACCGGCCACGAACGCGATCGCCGGGTCGGGAGCGGGGCCCCGGGCGGCGAGCAGGTCCAGCACCCGCCGTTCGGCGAGGCAGGCGTCCCGGTGTTCGCCGAGGACGTCCTGGAAGCGCTTCGCCGCGCCCAGCAGCTGCCGCATCGGTTTGCCGAGCACCGGTTCGGCGAGTTCCGCGGTGTAGCGCAGCCGTTTGCCGAGGATGCGCAGTTCGTGCAGCTCCGCGTCGGTCGGGTCGGTGCCGATCTCGTCGACGGTGCGCCGCACCCGCCGGTACTGCTTG
This sequence comes from Saccharopolyspora gloriosae, assembly GCF_014203325.1. Classification (NCBI taxonomy): domain Bacteria; kingdom Bacillati; phylum Actinomycetota; class Actinomycetes; order Pseudonocardiales; family Pseudonocardiaceae; genus Saccharopolyspora; species Saccharopolyspora gloriosae. Next base: position 541,966 of record NZ_JACHIV010000001.1, read on the forward strand.
GCGACCAGCGCGCGGAGCTCGCGCGGCCCGCAGTGCTCGACGTCCGAGGCGGGCAGCGGGCGTTGCACGGCGTCGACGAGCGCGTCGATCAGCGCTCGGTGGCGTTGCCCGTCCAGCGCGATCACCAGCGACTCCCGGGCGGCCCGGTGCTCGATCTCCAGCGGGCCGAACAGCAGGGCCGCGGATTCCCGTTGCGCCGCCTCGAAATCCGAGGCCTCGCCGCGCAGCCGGCCCAGCAGCACGTCCAGGTCGCGGACCTCGCCGAGTTCGCGGCCGAGCCAGCCCAGTTCCTCACGCAGCGGTTCCGACCAGCGCTGGTCGAGGAACGGTCCGGCGGACTTGAGCACCGCTCGCATCCGGCGGACCGAGACGCGCATCTGGTGCAGCCGCTCGGGTTCCTCGCCGCTTCGCGCGCCGGGCTCGTGCTCCAGCAGCGTGCGCAGCCGGGCGTCCAGCGCGGCGCGGACGTGCTGGGCGATCGGGTCGGTCCGGCCCGCCACCACGGGTTCTGGTGGCAGGCCGGACGTGCCGAAGGGGCGGTTCATACCACCAGTGTCACCGATTCCGGACCGGTGAACCCCCGTCGTTCGGTGGTCGAATCGAGCCGCGCGGCCGGTCAGTCGTTCGCGTGCAGCGCCGCGTTCAGCTCGACCTTGCCGCCGGAGCGCGGCCGGACCTCCACGGCGCCGGTGCCGGAGTTGCGCAGGAACAGCAGGCCGTTCGAACCGGAGAGCTCGCGAGCCTTGGTCAGCGTGCCGTCCGGCAGCGAGACCTTGGTGCCCGCGGTGACGTACAGCCCGGCCTCCACGACGCAGTCGTCGCCGAGGGTGATGCCGACGCCGCCGTTGGCGCCGATCAAGCAGCGCTCGCCGATGGAGATGATCTCCTTGCCGCCGCCGGAGAGGGTGCCCATCACCGAGGCGCCGCCGCCGATGTCGGAGCCGTCCCCGACGACCACGCCTGCCGAGACGCGGCCCTCGATCATGGAGGCGCCGAGCGTGCCCGCGTTGAAGTTCACGAAGCCCTCGTGCATCACGGTGCTGCCGCTGGCCAGGTGCGCGCCGAGCCGAACCCGGTCGGCGTCGCCGATGCGCACGCCGGAGGGCATCACGTAGTCGACCATGCGGGGGAACTTGTCCACGCTGTAGACGGTGACCGGGCCGCGCGCCCGCAGGCTCATCCGGGTGGCCTCGAACCCTTCGACCGGGCAGGGGCCGTGGTTGGTCCACACGACGTTGGACAGCAGCCCGAACATGCCGTCCAGGCTCTGCCCGTGCGGGCGGACCAGGCGGTGCGAGAGCAGGTGCAGGCGCAGGTAGAGGTCGTGGGTGTCGGCGGGCTGGTCGGAGAGCCTGCCGATCTCGGTGCGCACGGCGACGACGTCCACGCCGCGGGCGTCGTCGCGGCCGAGCAGCGCGGCCCCGGCCGCGCCCAGGGAGTTCGCCGCTTCCTCGGCGCTGAGCCGGGTGCTGCGGGATTCGCCGGGCTCGCCGAGCTTGACGGTGGGGAACCACGTGTCCAGCACGGTGCCGTCATCGGTGACGGTGGCCAGGCCGACGCCGTGGGCGCCGGTGGTCTGCGGGTCGGGTGTCTGCGCGCTCATGCGAAAAACGGTAATCGGCGCATTCCGGCACCGCCCTCCAGGGGTCGGCTCGTCCGGGCGCTCGTGCACTGTTCGTGATCGTGCGATTGCCCACCGCAGCGGCGAATTCCGCCGCGACCAGTGTCCATCGTGGACTTCCGGAGTGGCGTTGATCACTCCTGTGTCGCGGCGGCGGGCCGGACCGGCGGCCGGGTAGCCTGCCTGGGGTGACCGCGCCCTTGGATCTCCGTGCCGAGCCCGTCGAGCTGACCGCCGCGCTGGTGGACATTCCCAGCGTCTCCGGTGACGAGCGGCGCATCGCCGACGCCGTCGAGCACGCGCTGCGCACCCAGGCCCCGCACCTGGAGGTCGTGCGCAGCGGTGAAGCCGTGCTCGCCCGCACCCACCTGGGGCGGGACTCGCGGGTGCTGCTCGCCGGGCACCTCGACACGGTGCCGATCAACGACAACCTGCCGTCGCGCCGCACCGGCTCCGGCGACGACGAAGTGCTGCACGGGTGCGGAACCGTGGACATGAAGGGCGGCGACGCCGTCCTGCTGCACGTGGCGGCGACCCTGCCGGAACCGCGCCACGACCTCACGTTCCTGTTCTACGACTGCGAGGAGATCGCGGCCGAGCGCAACGGGCTCAACCGGATCGAACGGGACCTGCCGGACTGGCTGCAGGGCGACCTTGCCATCGTCGGCGAACCCTCCAACGCCACCATCGAAGCCGGCTGCCAGGGGACGCTGCGCGTGGAGATCCGCACCAGCGGCACCCGCGCGCACACGGCGCGCGCGTGGATGGGCGACAACGCCATCCACGCCGCCGAGCCGATCCTGCGGCGGCTGCTCGACTACACCCCGCGCGAACCGGTGATCGACGGCCTGCAGTACCACGAGGGGCTGCAGGCGGTCCGGATCGAAGGCGGTGTGGCGGGCAACGTCGTTCCGGACTCGTGCGTGGTGGCGGTCAACCACCGCTTCGCCCCGGACAAGTCCCTGGCCGAGGCGGAAGCCCACGTCCGCGAGGTGTTCGACGGCTTCGACGTGACCGTCGTCGACGCCTCCGGGGGTGCGTTGCCCGGCTTGGGGTCGCCCGCTGCCGCGGAGCTCGTCGCCGCGGCCGGTGGGGAACCGGTGGCGAAGCTGGGCTGGACCGATGTCGCGAGGTTCGCCGCGCGGGGACTGCCCGCGGTGAACTTCGGCCCCGGTTCGCCGACTCTGGCGCACACCCAGCAGGAGAACGTGCCCACCGCCGACATCCGCCACTGCGCCGACGTCCTCACCCGCTTCCTGCGCTGAGGCCGCCCCGCCGGGTCAGCGGCCGCTCGGTGAGCCGAGGTCCTGCGCGGGAGCTCCGGGCAGGATCCTGGCGTCGTGCACCGCAGGCATCCCCTCGACGTCCGGTACGCCCGCCGGTTCGGGGACCTGGGCGATCGCGTCCGGGGCCGTGTCCGGGGCTGCGGGCTCGTCCTGCGCCGTCGTGGCCTGCTGCGAGCCCTGGACGTGCTCGACGAAGCGGAGCAGCTCCACCGGGAACGGCAGGACCAGCGTCGAGTTCTTCTCCGCCGCGACCTCCACCACCGTCTCCAGCAGGCGCAGCTGGAGCGCGGCGGGCGCATCGGCCATGACCCCGGCGGCGTCGGAGAGCTTGCGCGAAGCCTGGTACTCGCCGTCGGCGGCGATGATCCGGGAGCGCCGTTCCCGCTCCGCCTCCGCCTGCCGGGCGATGGAGCGCTTCATCGACTCCGGCAACGACACGTCCTTGATCTCCACCCGGTCGATGTGCACGCCCCAGTGCAGCGCCGGACTGTCGATCATGACTTCGAGGCCCTCGTTGAGCCGCTCCCGGTTGGAGAGCAGGTCGTCGAGGTCGCTCTTGCCGATGATCGAACGCAGCGAGGACTGGGCGACCTGGCCCATCGCGAACAGGTAGTTTTCGACGTTCACCACGGCCCGAGCCGGGTCGGTGACGTTGAAGTACACCACCGCGTCCACCCGCACCGTGATGTTGTCGCGGGTGATGCCCTCCTGCGCGGGCACCGGCATGGTGATGATCTGCAGGTTCACCTTCCGCAGCCGGTCCACCACCGGAACGATGAAGGTGAGGCCCGGCCCGCGCACGGACTCCTGCAGCCGGCCGAAGCGGAACACGACTCCGCGCTCGTACTGCGTAATGATCTTCGCGGCGGAACCGGCGCAGAGCACGGCGATGGCCAGAACGATGACGAGCAGCTCGATGAGCATGGCGGCCCCCAACCTGGATCCGCGGCCTCGGTGCCGCCGACCTGCGCCGGACGGGCACCAGTCGGGTCGTCGTACTGCTCACGGTACGCCTCGGGTCCACCCCGGTCCGAGCGTTCCGCCGCAGGTCGGCGGGGCCATGGCCGCTCGGCGCGGCGAGTCCCGCGCCGACACGGCACCACGTGGTCACCGGCGCGGAACCCGGAGTTCTCCCGCAGGTGCTTACCCTCGTTCCATGACCATCGAGGGCTCACCCAACGGCGCGGAGCGCCCGCAGGAGAAACGACGCGGACCGGTCGTGCTGCGCCGCTCCCGGCTGCACGAATCGACGACCACCGACCAGCGCCTGCTGGACTCGCGCGGCCCGACCGACTGGGTGCACACCGACCCCTGGCGGGTGATGCGCATCCAATCCGAGTTCGTGGAGGGGTTCGGCGCGCTGGCCGAGGTGCCGCGCGCCGTGACGGTCTTCGGTTCCGCCCGCACCCCGCGCGAGCACCCGGAGTACGAGATCGGCAGGCGGCTCGGCGCGGCGATGGCCGACATCGGGTGCGCCGTCATCACCGGCGGCGGCCCCGGCACCATGGAAGCCGTCAACCGCGGCGCCTCCGAAGCGGGCGGGCTCTCGGTCGGACTCGGCATCGAGCTGCCCTTCGAGCAGGGGCTCAACCCGTGGGTTGATCTCGGGGTGAACTTCCGATACTTCTTCGCCCGGAAGACGATGTTCATCAAGTACGCCCAGGGCTTCATCTGCCTGCCGGGCGGCTTCGGCACGATGGACGAGCTGTTCGAGGCCCTCACCCTGGTGCAGACCAAGAAGGTCACCAAGTTCCCCGTCGTGCTGTTCGGACGTTCCTACTGGCAGGGCCTCTACGACTGGGTCCGGGACACCATGCTGGCGTCCGGCAAGGTCGGCGAGAAGGACCTGGCCCTGCTGCACCTGACCGACGACGTGGAGGATGCCGTGCGCATCGTGGAAGAGGCATATCAAGCATGGGAGGACGCGCATTGAGCGAGCAGGAGACCACCGGGGCAGCGGTGTGCGTGTACTGCGCATCCGGGCCGGTGGACCAGCGCTACCTCGACCTCGCGGCGGAGGTCGGCAGCGGCATCGCCAAGCGCGGCTGGACGCTCGTCTCCGGTGGTGGCCGGGTGTCCATGATGGGTGAGGTGGCCAGGGCGACCCGCGCTGGCGGCGGCCGTTCCGTCGGGGTCATCCCGCGCGCTCTGGTGGACCTGGAGGTCGCCGACGACGACGCGGACGAACTGCTCGTCGTCGACACGATGCGGGAGCGCAAGGGCCTGATGGACGCGCACGCCTCGGCGTTCCTCGCGCTGCCCGGCGGCATCGGCACCTGCGAGGAGCTGTTCGAGGTGTGGACCTCCCGCTACATCGGCATGCACAGCAAGCCGGTGGTGATCCTCGACCCCGACGGGCACTACCGCGGGATGCTGGACTGGGTGCGCGGCCTCGTCGCCGACGGGTTCGCCTCGCAGCGCTCGCTCGACGCGCTGACGATAGTCACCGAGGTGGACGCGGCACTCGACGCGTGCGCCTGACCGGCTGTCTTCGATCTCGAAGTGAGGTCGTCGTCTTGTCAGCGGCGGAGCCGCTGAGCAGTGACCACCAATGCAAGAAGACCAACCGCTGAGGTTCCGCTGAACGACCCGCTGCTCAAGCCGAGATCGAACACGGGCAGTACGGCGGCGTGCCAGGATCGGGGCATGACGTCTCAGCCCGCGATGCGGTTCGGTGACAAGGACGTGGCCGCGGACCGCGCGCTGGTCATGGCGATCGTCAACCGCACCCGCGACTCGTTCTTCGACCGCGGCGCCACCTTCGCCGCCGAGGCCGCGCTGGCCGCCGTGGACGCCGCGGTCGAGGACGGCGCCGACATCGTCGACATCGGCGGCGTCCGCGCCGGAGCGCAGGGCGAACGGGTCGACGCCGACGAGGAGTCCCGCCGGGTCGTGCCGTTCGTGGCCGCGGTTCGGCAACGGCATCCCGAGCTGGTCATCAGCGTCGACACCTGGCGCGGCGAGGTCGCCCGGCGGGTGTGCGAGGCGGGCGCCGACCTGCTCAACGACACCTGGGCCGGGGCGGACCCTGAGGTGGCGCGGGTCGCCGCCGAGTTCGGCGTGGGCGTCGTGTGCTCGCACACCGGAGGGCTGCCGCCGCGCACCGACCCGTACCGGGCGCGCTACTCGGACGTGGTCGCGCAGGTCGCCGCGGAACTGGTTGAACGCGCCGAGCTCGCCGTCTCGCTCGGGGTGCCGCGCGCCGGGGTGCTGATCGACCCGACGCACGACTTCGGCAAGAACACCTGGCACGGGCTGGAACTGGTCCGGCGGATCGGTGAGCTCGTCGACACCGGGTGGCCGGTGCTGATGGCGTTGTCGAACAAGGACTTCATCGGCGAGACCCTCGACGTCGAGGTCTCCGAGCGGCTGGAGGGCACGCTGGCGGCGACCGCCGTCGCGGCCTGGTCCGGCGCGCGAGTGTTCCGCGCGCACCAGGTCGCGGCGACCCGGCGCGTGGTGGACATGGTCGCCGCCGTCGCCGGGACCCGGCCGCCGAGCCAGGTGCTGCGCGCCCTGGCCTGACCGCGCCGGAGGGTCAGAAGGCGTCGTCGATCATGCGGCCGGTCGCGGCCACCGGCAGCGCCGCGTCGAGCTCGCGCAGCAGCGGTGCGAGCCGCAGCCAGCGGGACCGCACCCGCGGCCGGCTCGGGTACGGGCGGTTGATCTCCTGGGCGAGCTCGTCGATGCGCCACTGCGCCTCGTCGAGTTCGAGTCCGGTGGCGGGCAGCTGGTGCACCGCCTCGACCAGCGCGGCGATCCGCACCCGCAGATCTTCGAGGCCGGACCGGACGGACAGGGCGCTCTGCGGCGCCGGGTCGGCGTCGGGCTGGTTCCTGGGAGACGGCAGGATGACCTCCCGTTCGTCGATCGAACCGGGAGCGTGTCGTTCGCTGTCGTCGCGCACGCCGACCTCCTGCCTGCTCGTCGGCACGCGCCCGCGGGGGCGCGCCTGGTGATCCGCAGTGTGGGCCGCCGAACCGCCGCGATGAGTCCCTTGTGAATCGATCCACTCGTTCGGCCGAGCAATGCCCCACGAACGGGGCCGTGGTTCACCGCGGCCGATCACGAACCGCGATCTCCCGCGCCACCTCTTCGGACCATCGGCGCAGCATTCGTCCGAGGAGGCCGCCCGCCATGCGGGTGAGTGATCCAATTCACGCCTGGGAGAATCGGGAAAGGACCAACGGCCCCTTGTGCCCGGACGGTGACAGTGGTGGGAAATGACCGTAGAGTCGCTACCTGTGAAGGCTGATGCGCTCCGCGGCCACCTTGATGCCCTGCTGCTCGCCACGCTCGATGGCAGACAGCTGCACGGCTACGCGATCATCGAGGCGTTGCAGCAGCGCAGCGGTGGTGCACTGGACCTGCCGACGGGCACCGTCTACCCCGCGCTGCGCCGGTTGGAGCGCGCGGGCTACGTGAGCAGCGCGTGGAGCACGGTCGGCGGCAGGCAGCGCCGTACCTACCGCCTCACCCAGTCCGGAGTCGAGACGCTGCACTCGGAGCGCCGGGCGTGGCGCGAGTTCACCTCCGCCATCGAGGGCGTGCTCGAAGGCAAGGTCATCCCTTCCCAGGCCTCCGCCAAGACCTGACGCCAGCGCACGGACGGGTGATGCGACCGAGTCCGCGCACATCGAGGTCTGCTGCCGCCGAGCACGGGCGCCGTGCCACGATCGGAGCGTGGCTAGTGCGCTGATCTACCTGTTCGTCGTGCTCGTGGTCGCCGCGGTGATCTACCTGCTCGCTGCCCTGGTCTTCGGGCGGGGGGAGCAGCTGGAGGCGCTACCGCCCGGCGCGACGCCGACCAGATTGCCCGCCGTCGACGTCGAAGGCGCCGATGTGCGCTCGCTGCGGTTTCAACAGGTCGTGCGCGGGTATAAGGCTGCCGAGGTGGACTGGGCGCTGGAGCGGCTGGCCAACGAGGTCGACGACCTGCGCGGCCAGGTCGCCGTCCTGCAGCGGCAGCTGGACGTCGCGGGCGAGCAGCTGCAGCGGGCCCGGGCGGTGGACCGGGAGGAGTGAGTCGGGTGGGCAACGCGCAGCTACGGCTGGAGGTGCCGGTGCGCGCCGCACCGGAGCAGGTGTGGGCGGCGGCGACGGACTGGCCGCGGCAGGGCGAGTGGATGCTGGGCACCACGGTGCACGTGGTCAGCGGTGACGGTGGTCGCGGTACGACGCTGGCCGCGTTCACCGGACTGCGCGGCGTCGGCTTCCTGGACACGATGGAGATCATCGAGATGCGGGTGCCGCTGTGCTGCCGGGTGCGCCACACGGGGGCGTTGGTCTCCGGTGAGGGCGGCTTCCGGGTGATCGCGCGCGGCGAGTCGGACGAGTCGACGTTCGTGTGGTGGGAGGACCTCGCGACGCCTGCCGGGACCGGGATGATGTGGCCGGTGGTGCGGCCCGCCTTCACCTGGGGGCTGCGGCGGTCGCTGGACCGGTTCGCCGAGTTCTGCGCGGAGTACCCGGCTCTCGCCCGGTGAGCGAGGGCCGTCCGCCGCCGTCGAGCGGGGCGAACGGCCCTGGAAGGCTCAGTGGCCGGTGAAGTTCGGCTTGCGCTTCGCGACGAAGGCCGCCACCGCTTCGCGGTGATCGGCGGTCTGGCCCGCCTCGATCTGCGCGCCCGCCTCCACGTCGAGGGCCTCGTCGAGCCCCTCCGCCGCTGCGGCGCGCATCGTTTCCTTGATCCGCGCGTAGGCGCTGGTGGGGCCGGTGGCCATGCGTCCGGCGAGTTCCATCGCCGCCTCGGTGGCGTGGCCCGCGTCGACGACCCTGTTGACCATGCCGATGCGCAGGGCCTCCTCGGCCGCGACCGGCTCCGCGAGCAGCATCAGCTCCATCGCCCGCCCGTAGCCGATCAGGCGCGGCAGCGTCCAGGACGCGCCGGAATCCGAGGACAGGCCCACGTTGGCGAAGGCCATCAGGAACTTGGCGTCCGCGGCGGCGATGCGCAGGTCGCAGGCGAACGCCAGCGAGGCGCCCGCGCCCGCGGCGCTGCCGTTGACCGCGGCGATGATCGGCTTCGGCATGGTCGCCACCGCGCGGATCAGCGGGTTGTAGTGCTCCTCGACCGTCCGCAGTGGAGTGGGATCGTCCGACTCCAGCATCGCGATGTGCTCTTTGAGGTCCTGGCCCGCGCAGAAGGAACGTCCCGCACCGGTGACCACCACCGCCCGCACCGCGTCGTCGGCCGCGGCCTCGCGCAGCGCCGCGGTCAGCGCGAGCTTGAGCTCCACGGTGAGCGCGTTGAACGACTCCGGCCGGTTCAGCGTGATCAGCCGCACGCCACCGGTGTCCTGGGTCAGCAGTACATCCGACACTTCTCGCCCTTTCGTCGCTTGAGGTGTGCGGGCCGCGGGCACTCTGACCAGCGCATCCACAGTGGACTGCGCACGGGGAGTGCCGGCGCGATCACGGTGCGCATCTCGGGAACGGTCCTGATGGGACGGTCGACCGGAAATGCAGCAATGGCAGCACGACGCTCGCACGAATGGCCGTGCTGCGAGCCGAAAAGTCCCGAACATGCCCGCACGAAGGCTGAGTCTGCCACCCGCCGCCGGTATTCGACCAGCGCAAGAGCGACACGAGTTGATCGGTTCGGTTTCGCGGCTGCGTCCGGATGGGGGAGAATGGAACCGGACCCGACTGATTGTGGGCGATCAGCGGGTGGGAAGAGTTCACGGAGGGAGCACGCTATGGCGGCCATGAAGCCCCGGACCGGTGACGGTCCCCTCGAGGTGACGAAGGAGGGTCGCGGAATCGTAATGCGCGTCCCCCTTGAGGGCGGTGGGCGGCTCGTCGTCGAGATGTCGGTGGAGGAGGCAACGAACCTGGGCGAGGCCCTGGAATCTGTCACCGGCTGAGGCCGCTGCGCAAGCGATCGGCGTGCACCCGATCGTCGCCGGCCCTGGCATCCGAGGTCGATGCCGGGGCCGGTATCCGTGGAGTGGCCGAGACGGCCTTTTCTTTGAGTGCGGGAAGGATTTCAATCCGTGTCCGATTCCTCGGTGTTCGGCTCGTCGCGGACCCCGGAGCACGCGGTGCTCCCGGTGATCCCGACGGCACTGGTCGAAGTGGACGTGGTCTCGCGGTGGCGGGACGGCGTTCCGGCGGCGGTGCCGGTGTTCGACGGGGCCTCCGGGCCTGACCTGGCCGCGGCCGCCGAACCGTGGGGCGTGGACCCCTCGCTGCTGGAGGCGCTGGGCGTCACGGCCACCGTGGGCGATGTGCGCACGGTTCCGCTGCCGGACGGGCGTTTCGGCTGGGTGGTCGGCGCCGGTTCCGGCGTCGGCCGGTGGCGTTCCATCGGCGCGTCGATCGCGCGGGCGGCGCGCGCCCGGCTCGGCGAGGGCATCGCGGAGGACGACGCCGACCCGGCGGACCTCGGCGACGCGGCGGAAGCGGAGTACGTCCAGGTGCGGTTGCCCGCGGACGCCGATGCCGAGCTCGTCTCGGCGTTGACGCTCGGGTTGTCGCTGGGCGACTACCGGTTCCGGGTGTCGGCCGAACCGGCCGCGCCGCGGATGCGCAAGGCTTTATTGGTGGTGCCCGACGGGGTCGACCCGGCGGAGCTGCGCGCCGCCGCGGCCCGCGCGCACGAGTGGGCCGCGGCGACCTCGTTGGCCAGGGACCTGGCCAACGCACCTTCGAACGTGAAGAACCCGGTGTGGCTCGCCGGCGCGGGCACCGAACTCGCGGGACCGCTGCCGGGTGTCACGGCGACGGTCCGCGACGAGAAGTGGTTGGCGGACAAGGGCTTCGGCGGTGTGCTCGCGGTCGGCGGCGGCTCGGTGAGCCCGCCGCGGCTGCTGGAGCTGACCTGGCGGCCGGAGGGCGTGAAGTCCGGCCCGCACCTGGTGCTGGTGGGCAAGGGGATCACGTTCGACACCGGCGGGATCTCGATCAAGCCCGCCGACGGGATGCACTTGATGCGCACCGACATGGCCGGTGGCGGCGCGGTGCTCAGCGCACTGCTGTCCATCGCCCGGCTGCGGTTGCCGGTGCGGGTGACGGCGCTGGTGCCGTCCGCGGAGAATCACGTCTCCGGCAGCAGCTACCGGCCGGGCGACGTGGTGCGCCACTACGGCGGCAAGACCACCGAGGTCGCCAACACCGACGCCGAAGGCCGGATGGTGCTCGCGGACGCGCTGGCCTACGCGGTGCAGCGCCACGAGCCGGACTTCATCGTCGACGTCGCCACGCTGACCGGGGCGATGAAGGTCGCGCTGGGGCTGCGCACCGGTGGACTGTTCGCCACCGACGAGAAGCTGGAGCGCGCGCTGCGCGAGGCCGGCGAGCGCGTCGGCGAGTCCTGGTGGCGGATGCCGCTGCTGGAGGACCACGCCGCGGACGTGCAGGGCGAGCTCGCCGACGTGCGCCAGGCGCCGCAAGGACCGGGTGGCATCACGGCCGCGTTGTTCCTGCGCGAGTTCGTCGGCGCGGTGCCGTGGGCGCACCTGGACATCGCCGGGCCGGGGCGTGCGGACAAGGCCTACGACGACGTCGTCCCGGGCGCGACGGGATTCGCGGCCAGGACCCTCGTGGAGCTCGCCGCCTCGCTGGCCGAGTGACACCGCTGATGTCCGAGTGATCCCGTGGCGGGCGTGATCCGCCGCGGGATCATTCGCATCCGGCCGGTGGGTCTCCGCGGGTGATCGCGTGCTCGCGGAAGGCGTGCACGGCGGGAGGCGGGGTGCGGTGGGCCGGCCAGGCGATGCCGACGGTGCGGTGCGCGGCCGGGCTCAACGAGATCTCCGCGGTGCCCGCCACCGCACCGCCCAGCGCCCTGGGCAGCACGGTGACGCCGAGACCCGCCGCGACCAGTCCGCGCACGGTGTCGACCTCCTCGCCCTCCCACGCGGTCCGCAGCGCCACGCCCGCCGCGCCGGCCAGTTCGGTGACGATGCGCCGCAGCCCGTAGCCGGAGCTCAGCAGCGCGAAGTCCTCACCCGCGAGGTCGGCCAGCCGGACGCTCGTGCGCCCGGCGAGGCGGTGGTCGGTGTGCACGACCGCGACCAGTTCGTCGCGCGTCACCGGGCTCGCCTCCCACTCCGGGCCGGACGGCATCGGCGAGACCAGGCAGAGATCGAGCCTGCCGTCCCGCGCCCCGGTCAGCAGCTCGTCGCGCGCACCTTGGACCAACCGGAACCGCACTCCGGGATGGTCGGTCCGGAAGCTCCTGATGAGTTCGGGAACGAGGGCGCCGCCCATGGTGTGCTGGAAGCCGAGTGCCACCCGTCCCCGGTCCGGATCGAGTTCTTCCACGACTTCGCGGCACCGGTCGGCCAGTTCGCGGTAGGCGTCGTCGGCGGCGGCAGCCAGCTTCGCCCCGGTGCGGGTGAGCCGCACGCCGCGCCCGTCTCGCGTCACGATCTCGGTCCCGAGGCGATCGGCGAGCCGGGCGAGGGTGCGGCTTACGGTGGGTTGCGGGATGCCGAGCCGGTGGGCCGCCCGTGTGAGATGCCCCTCCGCCGCGACGGTGCGCAGCAGGTTCAACGTCGGGGCCAGATCCGCGGTGAGCTGGGCGGCGTCCAGCGATCCATCTGATTCATGCGTCACGGCATGGATTGTCGATGTTCGATGAATTGGACGCATTAGTTAGCGTTGCTTACCGTCGCCCACGTGCTCACCGATGACCTGAACCGGATCCGGCGCATCCGGCTCGCACTGCTGGCAGGCGCCCTGGCCTTGTTCGCGCTGCTGTACGCGCCGCAGCCGGTGCTGCCGCAGTTCGCCGAGTCGTTCGCGCTGGCCCCTGGCACCACGGCGCTGCTGGTCTCCGCGGGCACGCTGGGCCTGGCGGTGGCCGCGATCCCGCTCGGCACGCTGTCCGAGGTGTTCGGCAGGCGGCGGATCATGGTGTGCTCGCTGCTGCTGGCGGAGGCCATCGGGCTGCTGTTGCCCTTCGTGGCCCACTTCCCGCTGCTGGTGGCGTTGCGCCTGGTGCAGGGAGCCGCGGTCGCGGGCATCGCGGCCGTCGCCGCCGCCTACCTCGCCGACGAGACCGGCGGCCGGGACCTCGGGACCACGATGGGCCTCTACGTCGCGGGCACCACGATCGGCGGCATGTCCGGGAGGTTGCTCGGCGGCATCGCCGGTGACTTCGCGGGCTGGACCGGCGGGCTCGCGGCGGTCGCCGCGCTGGCCGGGATCTGCACGGTCGCGTTCGTCCTGCTGCTGCCTCGGGAGCGCCACCAGCGGCGCCAGGAACTGCGCTGGACACCGCTGCTGACCGGGGTGCGCGCCGCCGCGACCGATCCGGCCCTGCGGCCCCCGTTCCTGGTCGCCGCGCTCGGCATGGGGTCGTTCGTCGCGGTCTACAACGTGCTGGGCTTCCGGCTCGTCGAGCCGCCGCTGTCGGTGCCGCCCGCGCTGGCCGCTCTCGCGTTCCTGGCGTACGCCGCGGGCACCGTCACCTCGGCGCTGGCCGGGCGGCTCGCGGACCGCTGGGGGCGGCGCCCGGTGCTGCTGGCCGGACTGGGCACGGCGGTCCTGGGGCTGCTGCTGATGCTCGGCGGGAACCTGGTGGTGATCCTGACCGGGCTCGTGGTGTTCACCGGCGGGTTCTTCGCCGCCCACTCGGTGGCCAGCGGCTGGGTCGGACTGCTCGCGTCACCTTCGGCGCGCGGGCAGGCCTCCGCGATGTACCAGCTCGCCTACTACGGCGGCAGCAGCGTCGGCGGGGTGCTCGGCGGCGTGGCCTACGCGGCGTGGGGCTGGGCGGGCATGACCGCCGTGCTCGGTTGCTGGCTGGTCCTCGCCGCGGTGCCGGTGCTGCGCAGTCGGCGAGCTCGGACGGTGGGCGCCGCCGCGCCGGAACCCGAGGCTCAGGTGGCGTCCGAGTCGTAAGGCGGCCGTTCCCCCGGAGCGAGCGGTGTCTGCGGCTGGGACTGCGGCTTGGGCGGAGTGGAAGTCGACCCGTTGTTGCCGTTGCTGCCGTTGTTGCCGTTCAGCGGCGGGTTCAGCGGGTTCTCGCCGTCCAGCAGGTGCTTGGTCACCGCCGTGCGGGGGTTGAAGTCGCGGATGCCGCGCAGGTCTTCGAGGGGCTTGCGGAGGTCGTCGAACTCCGGTCCCAGCTCGGAGCGCAGCTGATCGCGCGCGCCCGTCGCGTACTCCTTGACCTGGCGGATCGTGCGGCCCAGCCACGCTGCGCCCTCCGGCAACCGGTCCGGGCCGAGGATGAACAGACCGGCGACGATGAGGACCAGGATCTCACCCCAGCCGATGCTGTCGAACACCTCGGATCACCTTTCACTCCATGCCGTGCGCGTCGCGCTCCGCCAGCCTACCCACCCGGACGGACCTTGCGGAAACGCCACTTTTCCCAACTGGATGCGCATTCAGCGCAGCGCCACGTCCAACACCAGCTCACGGCCCTGCCGCACCACGGTCACCGGGACCGTTCTGCCCACGGGATAGCGGTCCACGGCCACCACGAGCTCGTCCGCGGTGCTGACCTTCCGGTCGCCCACCCGGATGATCACGTCGCCCTCGGCGATGCCCGCCGCCGCCGCGGAGCCGTTGTCCCGCACGTTGAGCACCTGGGCGCCGTCGGTCGTGCCGTCGTTGACGGACTTGGCGTTGACCCCGAGGTCGGCGTGCACGGCCCTGCCACCGCGGATCAGCTCCTGGGAGATGCGCCGCACGTCGTCGATGGGGATGGCGAACCCGAGGCCGATCGAGCCGCCCTCACCGCCGGAGCCGATGGTGCGGATGCCGCTGTTGATGCCGACCACCGCACCGTTGCCGTCGACCAGCGCACCACCCGAGTTGCCGGGGTTGATCGCCGCGTCGGTCTGGATCGCGTCCACCACCGCGTTGGTGTCGGTGCCTTCCCCGGCCAGCCGCACCGGCCGGTTCACCGAGCTGACGATGCCGGTGGTCACGGTGCTCGCCAGCCCCAGCGGGGAGCCCACGGCGATCACCTGGTCGCCCACGGCCAGATCGGCGGAGCGCCCCAGCTGCGCGACGGTCGGGTTGGCCACCTCGACCTTGATCACCGCGAGGTCGGTCTTCACGTCCCGCCCCACGATCCGGGCGGGCACCCGGCTGCCGTCGCTGAAGACCGTGGAGACCCTGGCGCCCGGGGTGTCCGCGGCCATCGACACGACGTGGTTGTTGGTGACGATGTAGCCGTTGCCGTCGATCACCACGCCGGAGCCGCTGCCGCCCTGCGCGCCGACGTGCACTTCCACCGAGACCACGGCGGGCACGATGCGGTGGGCGACGCCCGCGACGCCGCCGCTGGGGCGTTCCATGCCGGGTTCGACCTCGGCCAGCGTCACGTCCGGGTTGGTCAGCGGGTTGCCCTCCTCGGCGGTGATGCGGCCGACGAAGCCGCCGACACCGGCCAGCAGCACCGCGACTCCGGCGAGCGCGGCGAGCGAGCGGGGGCGCACCCGGCGCCCGAACAGGACCTCGCGGGCGCTCAGCAGCGGGCCGGGGCCGGGTTCGGCGTCGGGTTCGGCGGCCTCCTCGGGCAGCGCGGGCGGCCCGATCACGGAGCTCGCCGAGGGGTTGCGCCACGGGTCCCGGTCGCCGCGGTCGTTCCAGAACGTCGCGGGCTGCTCGGTGGTGGTCGCGGGCGGGGTCTCGCCGGGCTCGCGCTGCAGCGAATCGGGCGTGCCCTGGGGGCGGCCGAAGGCCTTGGTCAGCGCGTCCGGCGGTGGTGGTGCCTGCTCGACGCCCGAGCCCGGCCGTCGGGAGGCGTCGGGGTGGAAGCTGCCGGACACGCCGCTGGGCCTGCCGAACGTCCGGGCCTGCGCGGGGTCGACGTCGGGGCGCTGCGTCGGGCGTGCCCCGAGGCGCTGCGGGTCGTCCTGCTGAGCGGCGGCGGGCTGGTGCCCCGGTCCGGCGGGGCCCGCCGGGTTCGGCGGCGAGGTCTCGTGCGGTTCGGAAGGCCCGTTGCCGGTCCGCGCCACAGGCCGCTCGCCGCCGGTGCCGGGGCGCTGGAAGTCTTCGGCGGGGACCCCGCGCGCGGGCGCTGCGGAGCCCTGCTGCCACGGGTGCAGCGCCTGCTCGCGCGGCGCGCCGCCGGTGGGGAAGGTGCCGTCCTGGTCGCCGTGCGGACGGGTCCGATCAGGCCGCACCGGGTCGGATCCCTGCGCGGGTTTCCTCGGTTGCTCGCTCATCGCTCCCCGGACCTGCGAAGTCGTCGACACATCGGCATGCGAGTGGATCACATGAAGGTGGCGTCCCGCGCACCGGTACCGGTGGTGGGCGTCCACCGCACATCCTGCCCAGCATCAGGTGAAGTCCGCGTAGGTGCCCGCTCGCACACCGGATTCGCCCGGGGCGAGGTGGTTCAGGGCTGGACGGAGGCCGAGATCAGCGGCGAGCCCGACGGCGTCGCCGGAGCGTCCGAGCTGGGGAAGGCCGCCGATTCGGACGGCGGAGGCGGGGCCGGGGCGTCGCGCGGCGGCTCGCTCAGCCGGGCGGAGGCCGGGATCATCGCCGAGTCGTAGGCCTCGCCGGGGTGCGGCATCGGGCCCGCGTCGGTCGGGGGGAGCTGCTCGTCGGGAACGCTCACCAGGGCCAGCGCACCGAGCACCAGCCCGGAGAACACCACGCCCGCACCCGTTCGCCTACCGCGCCCGGCGCGCTGGTCCGGCGACGTCGCGCCGAGCGGGGTGCTCGTGCCCATCGGCTGCTGGCCGCCGCCGAGCGGAGTGGTGGAGCCGAGGGCGGCTCCGGAACCGAACCGGCCGGGTCGTGCTCCCGGGTTGACCGCGACGAGCTGCCCGTCCTCGGTCAGCGCCAGCCCGTCGGGCTGGGCGGGCAGCTCAGCGCTCGACGGTATCGCCTGGAGGGCCTGGAGCAGGCCCGCCGAGACGGAAGGGGCGGGTGCGGAGCGCACCGCCGTGCGCGCCTGCCGTTGCGCCGCGGCGTCCGCCGCGCAGGCCGGACACCGGGCGAGGTGGGCGGCGGCGCGGTCGTGGGCGTTGGCGGTGAGCTCTCCGTCCACGAATGCCACGAGCGCGTCCAGCGCGAGGTGCTGTTCGGACAGCCCCCACCCTCGCCGAGCCGTCATGCCGACTCCTCCCGAGCCTGTTCCCGCCGAGCTTCCAACGTGGCCTTCAACATCTGCCTGCCGCGGTGGATCCTGCTGCGCACAGTACCGAGCTTCACCCCGAGGGTGGTTCCGATCTCCTCGTAGGAGAGTCCTTCGACGTCGCAGAGCACGACGGCCGCGCGGAACTCCGGCGGCACCTCGTCCAGCGCGGCCTGCAGGTCCGGGTCGAGGTGCGTCTCGTAGAACACCTGCTCCGGGCTGGGGCCGGTGCTCGGCAGCCGGTCGGTGTCCTCGGGCAGGCCTTCCATCCGCAACCGCGAACGGCGGCGGGCCATGTCGAGGAAGAGGTTCGTGGTGATCCGGTGCAGCCAGCCCTCGAACGTCCCCGGCTTGTAGGACGCCAGCGAGCGGAAGACGCGGATGAACGTCTCCTGCGTGAGGTCCTCGGCGTCGTGCTGGTTGCCGCTGAGCCGGTACGCGAGCCGGTAGACCCGGTCGGCGTGCTCGCGGACGACCTCGTCCCAGGACGGTGGCGTCCACTCCGCATCCGAGACGGGTGCGGCGGCGACGGTGTTCTGGTCCGCTCGAACGGCCGGACTCATCGACTGTGTTGGCATCGGACGTGGAGCCACCTCCTGCGGCTGGTGCACAAGGGGAACGAACTCGCCCGCCGCTTTGTTCCCGGTGAAGGTCCGGAGCGGGTGGTGCGCAGCGCGTTCCGCGGTGTCGCCGCTATCGCTGAGGGCGTGGTCCGCCCTCGATTCGCCCTCCACTCTCGCGCGCGCTCGTGAGGGACGGATGAAAGAGCGCTGAGAGCAGCCTGAGAACCTGACTTTCACCTGATCGGCGCAAGACCGGCGGGTTCACGGAAACAGGCGTCTAACGATGTGCCGAAACAGGACAACCGAACCGGCCCGCGAAGATAATCTTGCGACTCGTGATACCCGAGACGTCGATCGGCACCGGTCCGCTGGACCGGCCGGGCAGCATGCTCGGCGACGCCCGCGGATCCATCGGGCCCGTGACCGACCCAGCGCACGACACCATCGATGCGTCCGTCGGCGCCGCGCTGCGGTTCCTGGCGACCGTGCTGCGCGCCAAATCCGTCGTCGAGGTGGGCTCCGGCACGGGCGCCTCGGCGAGCTGGCTGCTCAGCGGCATGGTGCCCGAGGGCGTGCTGACCTCCATCGACGTCGACGCGTCGGCCCAGCACATCGCCCGCGAGGCGTTGGCCGCGCAGGGCGTGGCGCGCGGTCGCACCCGGTTCATCGCCGGGCTGGCCGAGCGGGTGCTGCCGAAGCTCACCGAGGACGCCTACGACCTGGTGTTCGTCGACGCCATGCCCAGCCGGTACCCGATGTTCCTGGAGCTCGGCGCGCCGCTGCTGCGGCCGGGCGGAGCGATCGTGTTCGCCGGTCCGGTCGATGCGACCCAGCACCAGGAGCCCCGCGCGCAGGCGGTGCGGGAGCTGATCAGGGCCGTGCGGGCCGACGAGTCGCTGGTGCCGGTGGCGCTGCCCGTCGGCGACGGCCTGCTGGCCATCGCGCGCTCCTGACGGTCGCGGCGCGCTCACCTGACGCCTCCACGAGCAGCGGTCCCGGTCCGCGCCGGGACCGCCTCGTGGTGCCGGCTCAGGCGGGGGAGACGGACAGCAGCTGACCGGCCAACCCGCGGGCGCGGGTGGACAGGCGCTTCGCCACGTCGTTGAGCACCTGGGCCGCCGGGGAGTCCGGCGCCTCGATGACCAGCGGCGTGCCGCTGTCGCCCGCTTCGCGCAGCCGGGTGTCCAGCGGCACCTGGCCCAGCAGCGGGACCTCCGAGCCCACCGCTCGGGTCAGCGAGTCGGCCACGATCCGGCCGCCGCCGCTGCCGAAGACCTCCATGCGCTGACCGTCGGGCAGCTCCATCCAGGACATGTTCTCCACGACGCCCGCCAGCCGCTGCCGGGTCTGCATCGCGATGGCGCCCGCGCGCTCGGCGACCTCCGCCGCGGCCTGCTGCGGCGTGGTCACGACCAGGATCTCCGCGTTGGGGATGAGCTGGGCGGTGGACAGCGCGACGTCGCCGGTGCCGGGCGGCAGGTCCAGCAGCAGCACGTCCAGGTCGCCCCAGAACACGTCTGACAGGAATTGCTGCAGCGCGCGGTGCAGCATCGGCCCGCGCCACACGACCGGCGTGTTGCCGGGGGTGAACATGCCGATGGAGATGACCTTCACGCCGTGCGCCTGCGGCGGCAGGATCATCTTCTCGACCTGGGTGGGCTTGCCGCTGGAACCGAGCATCCGGGGCACCGAGTGGCCGTAGATGTCGGCGTCGACGACGCCGACCGACAGGCCGCGCTTGGCCATCGAGGCGGCCAGGTTCACCGTGACGCTGGACTTGCCGACGCCGCCCTTGCCGGAGGCCACGCAGTACACCCGCGTCATCGAGCCGGGTTCGGCGAACGGGATGCGCGGCTCCTCGGAGTTGCCGCGCAGCTTCTTGCGGAGTTCGGAGCGCTGCTCGTCGCTCATCACGTCGAGCTCGACGGTCACGGCCCGGACGCCGTCGACGGCACCGACCGCGGCGTCGACCCGCTGGGTGATCGTCTCCTTCATCGGGCAGCCCTGCACCGTCAGGTACACCTCGACGGTGACCTGGCCTTCCTCGCCGATCGTCACGGCTTTGACCATGCCGAGCTCGGTGATCGGCTTGTGGATCTCCGGGTCCTCGACCTTGGTGAGGGCCTGGCGAACGGCCTCTTCCGTGGGAGCGGAGTGCGTGCTGGTCACGGTTGCGGTGACACCGACCCTTCCTGCGGCTGTGCTTGCCCTCGATGCTACGGACCGACCCTCGATGTTACGGGCCGGTAGCCCCGGAATCGCAGGCGAGGTGCGCAGCGGGTGACGACGGGGGTCTCCGCGCCGGGTGCCGCTCGGGTGCGCGGAAGCCGGTTGCGCGGGGCTGTGCGCTGGATTATTCCAAGCACCGGGTCCGACGTGCTCGCATCGTGAAATCCGGGGGCGCTTCGCAATCGTGTGACTGCCCTCCGTAGTATCACTCATCGTGACCGAGACGGGTCTTGATCGATTACCCACTCGTGGCGAGCTGCTGGCCTATCGAACCTTCCTGCGTGCGCACGCCCGCGTCACGCGCTGCCTGGAAGGGGATCTGATCGCCGAGCAGCGGCTGACGCTGGCCGCCTACGACGTGCTGCACGCGCTGTTCGAGGCGCCCGAGCGCAGACTGCGCATGACCGAGCTCGCGGACACCGTGCTGCTGTCCAGATCCGGGGTGACCCGGCTGGTCGACCGGTTGGAGCGGATCGGTCTGGTCAGTCGCGTCCGGGTCGATTCGGACGGCAGGGGAGTACTCGCAGTGATCACCGAGGCCGGCGAGGGGCGGTTGCGCACCGCATCCAGCACGCACCTCGGTGGAGTGACCCAGTACTTCCTTTCGGTGACCGAGCCGCGGGAGCTCGAAGAGTTCGCCCGCACCTGCGAAAAGCTCGCCGCGGGCGGGGTTCCGGCACCGCCGGGCCAACGCGCCCAAGCCTGAGCGCCGCAGCCGCGCGCGGATAATCCGATTAACGTCGGCCCGTGCCTGCGCGCCGGGTGGAGCGGCCCCGTCCAGGAACCCTCAGCGGTGGCCCTCCTCGTTGCCGTCGCCCGAGCCCTGGCGCCGCCGGCGCGCGCCCGCGCTCTCCGTGCCGGGCAGCTCGTCGCGCAGCCGGTCCAGCTCGACCCGCAGGTAATCGCGGGTCGCGACCTCACCGATGGCCAGCCGCAACGCGGCCAGCTCCCGCGCCAAGTACTCGGTGTCGGCCTTCGTCTGCTCGGCGCGCGCCCGGTCCTCCTCCAGCGAGACCCGGTCGCGGTCGTCCTGCCTGTTCTGCGCGAGCAGGATCAGCGGCGCCGCGTACGACGCTTGGGTGGAGAACGCGAGGTTCAGCAGGATGAACGGGTACGGATCCCACCGCAGCCCCACCGCGAACAGGTTCATCCCGATCCAGCTGATCACGAACACCGTCATCCAGAACAGGAACTTCCCGGTGCCGAGGAAGCGGGCGACGCGTTCGGAGACCTGGCCGAACAGCTCCGGGTCGAACTCCACGGCGAACCGGCGCGGCATCCGGGGCTGGTCCAGCCGCCGCCGGGAGAGCAGTTCAGGCATCGTCGCTCGCTTTCGGTGCGTCCGGGGAATGCGCGCCGGGCCGGTCGTCCCGGTCCGGCAAGCCGCTCTCCCGCCAGTTCTCCGGGAGCAGGTGGTCGAGCACGTCGTCCACGGTGACCGCGCCGATCAAGTGCTCCTCGTCGTCGAGCACCGGCCCGCACACCAGGTTGTACGCGGCGAAGTAGCGGGTCACCTCGGCCAGCGCGGCCGTCGGTGGCAAGCTCGCCAGGCTCGTGTCCAGCGCCCCCGCGACCAGCGTCGACGGCGGTTCCCGCAACAGCCGCTGGATGTGCACGCAACCCAAGTAGCGGCCGGTGGGCGTGGCCGACGGCGGGCGGCACACGAAGACCATGCTGGACAGCGCCACCGGCAGCTCCGGATTGCGGACCATCGCGAGCGCCTCGGCGATGGTGGCGTCCGGGCCGACGACGACGGGCTCCGGCGTCATCAACCCGCCCGCCGTGTCCGAGGAGTACTCCAGGAGCCGCTTCACCGGGGCGGACTCGGCGGGCTCCATGAGCTCCAGCAGCCGGTTCTTGTCCACCTCGGGGAGTTCCGCGAGCAGGTCCGCGGCGTCGTCCGGGCTCATCGCCTCCAGCACGTCGGCGGCCCGGTCCTCGCCGAGGTGGCCGATCAGGTCCTTCTGGTCGTCCTCCGGGAGCTCCTCGACGACGTCGGCGAGCCGTTCGTCGTCGAGCGCCTCCGCCACCTCGTAGCGGCGCTTGGCGGGCAGTTCGTGCAGCGTGCTGGCCACGTCGACGGCGCGCATCGTGTCCAGCAGCGCCAGCAGCTGCTCCACGCCCTGCGGCCGGTCGGTGAGCTCGGCGGCGGCGAGCCCGGTGATCTGATCCCACTCCAGCACCTGCACCGGCCCGCGACGGGCGAGCCGCCCGGTGCGCTCGCGCACCGCGAGCCTGCTGATCCGCCAATCGCGGGTGCGAGTCTGCTCCAGAGCGGCGTCCACCAGCACCGCGGACGCGCCGGAAGCGGCGACGGTGACCTTCGCGTCGAGTAGCTGACCGAGCACCAGGACCTCGTTGGGGCGCTGGTGGAACTGCCGGGTGTTGACCGAACCGGTGGCGAGGGTGACCGCGTTGGGTTCGAAGCGCACCACCCGGAGCATCGGCACGAAGATCCGCCGCCGCGCCGCCATCTCCATCACGATGCCCAGCACCCGCGGCGGCTGGTGCGCGGTGCTCAGCCCGGCGACGACGTCGCGGACCTTGCCGATGGACTCGCCGTCCGGCCCGAACACGGCGAGTCCGGCTACTCGTGCCGCGTACACCCTGGTCGCTGCCACGCCGATCAGGCTAGTCGGCTGTAGGTGGTGGGGCAGTTGCGGCGTTGTCGGGGTCGTTTTGGCGTGGGGGTCGGGTGGCGGAACCTCAGTGGCTTCCTCGCGAGGACAGCTTTTCCCTCGCGGAGCCACTCGGGAAAAAGATCCCGCAGCGAGGAAGCCACTGAGAACCCGCGGGTGGTCGGCTTCTTGACGTGGGCCATGTGCTTCGCACATACAGGCACGGCTTCGCCGCAAGGCAGGCTTGCTTCGCAGCCCAACTGCACGGCTTCGCCGCAAAGGCACGGCCTTCGGCCGCTGGGTGAGCGTGGTTTGTTCGTTCTTCGTGGGTTTGCTGCGGCTCTTGGGGGAGCGGGGTCACGGCTGTGGGGGTTGTCGGCGTGGTAGATACCTCTGTGCCCGTTCTATGAGGAGGAACTCGTGGTCGATCGTCGACGTGCCCGCCGTAGCTGTCTGGCCGTGCCCGGCTCCAGCGCGAAGATGATCGACAAGGCGCGCGGGCTGGCGGTGGACTCGTTCTTCCTGGACCTGGAGGACGCGGTCGCGCCGCTGGCGAAGGCCGAGGCGCGCGGCCGGGTGGCTGCGGCGCTCAACGAGGGCGGCTGGGACGGCAAGATCCGTTCCGTACGGGTCAACGACCTCACCTCGGAGTGGACCTACCGGGACGTGGTGGAGGTCGTCGAAGGCGCCGGGGCGAACCTGGACACGATCGTGCTGCCGAAGGTCTCCAGCCCCGACCACGTGCGCTGGCTGGACCTGACGCTGACCCAGATCGAACGCGCCACCGGCCTGGAAGTCGGCCGGATCGGCATCGAAGCGCAGATCGAGGACGCGCGCGGCCTGGTCGAAGTGGACGCGATCGTCGCCGCCTCGCCCCGGATCGAGGCGCTGATCTTCGGCCCGGCCGACTTCATGGCCTCGATCAACATGCGGTCGATGGTCGTCGGCGAGCAACCGCCCGGCTACGACGTGGGCGACGCCTACCACTACGTGCTGATGCGGATGCTGATGGCGGCGCGGGCGCACGACGTGCAGGCCATCGACGGCCCCTACCTGGCGATCAAGGACGTGGACGGGCTGCGCCGGGTCGGCGGCCGGTCGGCGGCGCTGGGCTTCGACGGGAAGTGGGTGCTGCACCCGGCGCAGGTGGACGCGGTCAACGAGCTGTTCTCGCCGCGCCAGGAGGACTACGACCACGCGGAGAACGTGCTGGCCGCCTACGACTGGCACACCTCGGAGGCGGGCGGCAAGCGCGGTGCGGCGATGCTCGGCGACGAGATGATCGACGAGGCGTCCCGGAAGATGGCGCTGGTCATCGCGGGCAAGGGGCGGGCGGCGGGCATGTCCCGCACCGACGAGTGGACGCCGCCCGCCGCCGGTTGAGCCGCCGGGTTCGAGCGGAGCGGCGGGGCGACGCGCCCGGCCCCGGAACACCCGTCGCGGCGGCCTGCCTGGGCACGCGCGTCCTGACGCCCGTGTGGACGATCCCGGAGCCGGTGCGGCGCGGTACGTTCTGATCAAGAGCGATCGTCGGGTTCCTCCGCGGAACGAGCCGTGCCGAGGTCTTTCCCGGCGTGCGAGTCGACCGAGGGGGCGGCGGCATGGCCGACGAGGACCTGACCCGCGGCGACCCCGCCGAGAGCGGGGCGACCGGCGACGGGCGGGCCGGCGGTGGCACCACGGGGGAGGCGGCCGGTCGGCATCGGGCCGAAGGCGGCGGAGCGGGCGCGGACTCCGGCGGCGAACCCGCTTCCGGCGCGGGCGACGCCGAGAACGACCAGGAACTCCGCTTGGCGCTGGCGATGCGCGGCGGGGCCAGCCTCGCGGTGTGGATCGGCGGCGCCGTCGCCGAGATCGACCTGCTGCGCTGCGCGACGTCCGGCACGCCCCCGCCCGGGACGGCGAAGCCGAACCCGGAACCGGACGACGAGCACCCGTGGGCGGCGCTGGCCGGGCTCGCGGGCTACGACTCGGTGTCCGTGGACGTGCTGGCCGGTGCCTCGGCGGGCGGGCTGAACGCGACCCTGCTGTCCGCCTCGATCGTCTACGGCATGCCGTTCGAGGACATGCGCGAGCTGTGGGTGCGCCTGGCGGACCTGGAGGCGATGTGCCGCGCGGTGCCGAAGTTCTGGCAGCGCAGGCCGGATTCCCTGCTGGAGGGCGACGCCTACTTCCGCGCCGAGCTCGCGAGGCTGATCAGCGAGCTGACCCCGGCCCCCGAGGACGCCCGCAACCTGGGCGACCGGCTGGACCTGCTGCTGACCGCGACCCTGCTGGACCCGGTGCTGGAGCGGCACTTCGACGGCAGGTCGGGGCCGCTGACCGAGCAGCGCCGCACCGCCTCGTTCCGCTTCCGGCACCGGGGCCGCTCCGGGCAGCCGCTGTCGGACTTCGGCACCGGCAAGGAATTCCCGGCGACCGCGCTGCGCCTGGCGCAGGCCGCACGCGCCACCTCGTCGTTCCCGTTCGCCTTCGAACCGGCGCAGGTGCACTCCAGCACCGGCGCGCCGCCACCCGGCGAACCGGACATGTTCGGGGTGTTCTCCGAGAACACCGCGGATCCCCGGCCGTTCCGGGTGATCGACGGCGGGGTGCTGGACAACATCCCCGTCACCGCGGCGGTGGAGGCGATGGCCGCGGTGCCCACCGAACGCCCCAGCGCGCGCTGGCTGCTGTACCTGAACCCGGAACCGGAGACCGTCGGCGAAGGCAGGCCGCTGAGCCGCCAGCTGGCGTTGCCGGTGGTGTCCACCGCGATGAGCGCGCGCATGTCGCAGGAGTCGCTGCTGGCCGACATCCACGCGCTCGACGAGCACAACGCCGCCGTGCAGCGCACTGAACTGCGCCGCAGATCGGTGTTCGCGCCGCTGCTGCCCGCGGCCCCGGCGGAGCGGGAAGCGATGCTGTTCTCCCAGGCCGGGCAGGTCGAGGCCGAGTACGCGGTGGTGCGCGCGGAGCTCGACGCCCAAGCGGTGCTGCGGTTGCTGGTGGAGCCGGCGGGCACTGAGGACGGCAGGCTGCTGCCGCCGGTGGTCGGGGACCCGCTGGAGGGCTGGTCGCCGCAGGTCCGCACCGTGCTGGGCAGGCGGCTGGCGGCGGGGCTGGCCGAGCTAGCCGCGGCGGAACCTGATCGGGTCTTCGACGACGTGCGCGGACTGTCGTCCGGGGTGCAGGAATGCTTGGACTGGGCGCGGGACATCGGCCGCTGGGCCAGCCCGGAGCAGCTGCCGTTGATCGGCCGCTGCAAGGCGGCGCTGTACCGGCTGCGCACGTTCGCCGAGGTCCTGGAGGGGCACGCGGACCGCTACTGGATCAACGGCGCCGTCCTGGAACCGATCGTCGAGCTGGGCGAGCTCGCGGACTGGGTGCTGCGGGTCGCCGAGCGCCGCGAGCGGATGCAGCACCGGTTGCCGTCGCCGGTGCGACCGCTGCTGGGCGCGGTGCTCAACGAGGTCGAGCAGGACGGCCGCTTCCAGCGCGCGCTGGAGGAGTTCGCCGCCGAACTCGCGTCCATGGCCGACACCTCGGGCGCCGACGCGGTGCCGTGGGACGAGAACGGGGTGGACGCGGTGGCCGAGGCCCGCGTCGTGCTGCACCGGATCGCGGACCGGATCGCCGCCGCCGCGCCGCCGCGCACCCACGTCGAATCCCCCGCGCAGATCGGCTACGGCCTGCTGGAGCGCACCGAGCGCCGCCCGGCCGTGCTGCGCGCGCTGGTCGTGCTCACCGCGCCGCTGGACGTGGGTCGCTCGCCGGGCGACCGGATCAACTTCCTCCGGGTCGTGGGGGACGCGCCGTCACCGCTGCCGTTCGACGCGCTGCGGGTGGCCCGCGAACTGCGCGTCGAGGACAAGGTGCGCGGCGGCGACCTGGGCAACTTCGGGGCGTTCCTGTCCGCGCGGTGGCGCGCGAACGACTGGATGTGGGGCCGGTTGGACGCGGCGTCGGCGCTGGTCGGACTGCTGCTGGTGCCCGCCCGGCTGCTGCGCCACAGCGCCGGGCTCGGCCCGGAGGGCATCGCGCAGCGGCTGCGCGCCATCGTCACCACCCCGACCCGCGCGGAGCTCGGCGACGTGGCCGGCTCGGAGCGCTGGCAGAGCTTCCTGACGGAGCTGTGGGAGCGGCGGGCCGACCAGGTGCGGGCGGAGCTGGCGGCGATGTTCGCCGACCCCGTCGACGAGCACCCGCTGACCGAGACGAAGGCGCTGGTCGTGGAGCGGCTGCACTGGACGATCGCGGCGCAGGAGCTGCCCTTCGTGGCCACCGTCGCGACCGGCGCCGATCCGGGCGAGCCCCGGCTGCCGGACATCCCGGAGCCGCAGCGGCTCACCCGGGACGTGCGGCGCTACGCGGTGGGGCGCCAGCGCGTCGAGGACCTCGGCGAGCCCCGGCTCGCTTCGGTCGCGACCAGGTCGGCCCTGCTGGCCTACCGGGCGGTCCGACCGGGCACGGCCGGGGTGCTGCGGCTGCTCGGCCGAGTGGCGATGACCGTGGTCAAGCCGGTGCTGCTGCTGGTGGTGCTGGCCGTGGCGGCACCGCGGCGGGTGGCGCTGGTGCTCTTCCTCGGTGCCGGCGCGGTCGTGCTCAGCGGGGTCGCGCCCGTCGGGGCGCCGTACGCGCAGGAGTACTCGCTGACCTGCCCGGCGGGGCGGCCACCACCGGACGCCACGATGTCCTGCCTGCTCAACGAGCCCGCGACGGCGATCGGCGCGCGGATCGCGGTGGTGCCGCCCGACTCCTCGGCGGTGTCGGTGCTGCGGCCGTTCACCTACGACCCGTTCGTGATCAACGTGGGCGTGCTGCTGGCGCTGCTGGTCGCCGCGGTGTCGGCGCTGTGGCTCGGGTTCCGGTTGCTGAGCCGCGGCAAGGGGCTCGCCCGGTGGCTGCCCGCGGTGTTCATCGCCGCGGCGTTGACGGCGGCCCTGCTGTGGACGGCGAGCACCGGGTTCACCCTCGGCCCGCAAGGCCTGGTGGTGGCGGCGGTTGCGCTGACCTGGCTGGGGTCGCTGGGCCTGCGCGCGTGGGGCCGGGCGGTCGCCGCGGCCGTGTCGGCGGTGGTGTTCGCCGGGGCGCTGTGGCTGGCGGAGCCCGCGGTCGGCGCCGTCGCCTGGTTGCTGCCCGCGTCGATCGTCGCCGCCTACGCGCACGTGGTGCTGCTCTCGACGGTGGACCTGCTGCGTCCCCGGCCGCGCCCGCAGCGTTCCGAACCCGGCGGCCGCCCCGGCCCGAGCCCGGATTCCGCCCGATCGGATGCCGCGCGCGCGGCTCCGGCCACGGGCGGGTGAGCACTACGATCCGAGGGGTGAGCGACTTCCCGGCAACGGCGGATCCGACGCCGGAGGGCACCCCGTACCACCTCCTCGCCCGCGATTCCCGGCACCGGTGGTGGACGCCGCTGCTGGCGCTGCTGTTCGGCGCGGTGCTCGCGTTCGTGCTGCTGCTGGTCGCCATGGTGCTGCTGGGCCTGTTCGTGCTGTACCCGGCGGGGTTCGGCGAGTTCCGGCTGGCGTCGCTGTGGCTGAACCCGGATTACGTCGAAGCGGTGGTGCGCGATCCGTTCGTGCTGCTGTACGTGTCGTTCGGGGCGCTGGCCGCGCTGATCCCGGCGGTGATGCTGGCCGTGCTGTGGGCGCAGCGGCGGAGCCCGCGGCAGCTCATCGGCGTGACCGGGCGGATGCGCTGGCGGTGGCTCGGCGAATGCCTGCTGGCCGCGGTGGCCGTGTTCGCCGTGGCGTTCGCGATCTCCGCGGTGCTGACCTGGGCCGCCGGGCGCTCCAGCGGACCGGGTTTCCCGGGCTGGGCCGACTACGCGCGGATCGTGGCGCTGGCGGTCCTGATCGTGCCGTTCCAGAGCGCGGCGGAGGAGTTCGCCTTCCGCGGTTTCCTGCTCCAGACCCTGACCGCGTGGTTCCGCACGCCGTGGCCCGCGATCGTGATCACCTCGGTGCTGTTCCTGCTCGGCCACGGCTACACCGATCCGCTGGTGTGGTGCGAGCTGCTGGTGATGGCCGTCGCGATGTGCTGGCTGACGCTGCGCACCGGCGGCCTGGAGGCGGCGATCGCGCTGCACGTGGCGAACAACAGCCTCAGCGTGCTGGTCAGCGGCCTGTCCGGGGTGCCGGGCATCGAGCAGGCCGGTGACTTCGCGGTGGGCGACGTGCTGCCGTTCATCGCGGCGGTGCTGGCGTACGGCTGGTGGGTGGACCGCAGGGCGGCGCAGCGGGGGGAGTGGACCGTCACCGGCGGGCGGGTGCCGCTGAACCCGTGGTCGTTGCGCGCGGAGACCCAAGACGATCTCCGGGCCGGGGTGACGAGGTAGCCTGGAGGCAGGGACGATAGGGGACGAATCGGGCCCTTGCCGATCCTGCTAGGTAGTGCGCTCCACGGAGGTGTCAGCGGTGTCTTCCCCGTTTTCCGGCTCGGCTCGGCCGGCGCCGGGTTCACCGAGCAGCATGCCCATCCCGCCGACGGGATGGCCGATCGGCTCGTACGGCACGTACGAGGAAGCGCAGCGCGCTGTCGACCACCTCGCCGGCTCCGACTTCCCGGTCCGGGAGGTCACCATCGTCGGCGTCGACCTGATGCTCGTGGAGCGGATCACCGGCAAGCTCACCTGGGGCAAGGTGATCGCGGGCGGCGCCGCCTCCGGAGCGTGGATCGGCCTGCTCATCGGCCTGGTCATGAGCATCGCGACACCGCCCGGCACGGGCGCGCTGAGCTCGATGCTGGCCGGCCTGGGAGGTGGCGTCGTGATCGGCATCGGCTTCGCCGTCGCCGGGTACCTCGCGATGCGGGGGCGCCGGGACTTCTCCTCGGCGAGCCAGCTCGTCGCGGGCCGCTACGACGTGCTCGCCCAGCCCCGCCACGCCGAGCACGGCCGCAACCTGCTGGCCCACCTGGCGATGCGGCCGCAAACCTCCCAGTGAGCCGGGCCGGGGTCAACCGCCGTAGTGGTAGCGGCACGCGGCGATCTGGATCTGGTCTTCTTGCAGCCGGTACACGAGGCGGTGTTCGTCGGTGATCCGGCGTGACCAGAACCCGTGGAAGCCGTGCTTGAGCGGCTCCTGCTTACCGATTCCCTCATTGCCGTTCCGCTCCACGTCCTTCAGCAGCGTGTTGATCCGCTTGAGGACTTTGCGGTCTTGAGTCCGCCACCAGACGTAGTCGTCCCAGGCGTTCTCATCCCAGACCGACTTCATTCGATGAGTTCCCGAGTCGTGCCCCCGCCGTGTTCGAGGCGATCGATGGAGGCGAGCAGACGACGCGCGTTCTCCGGGCTCTTGAGCAGGTAAGCCGTTTCCTTCAGCGACTCGTAGTCATCGAGCGCGACCATGACCACTGGTTCGTGTCCGGATCGGGTGATCACCACTTCCTCGCGATCGTCGACAACGGAGTTGAGGGTCTAGGCGTACTTCGCGCGCGACTCCGAGTACGACATCGTCTTCACAAGCCACCTCCTATGCGTACGGAAAGTTGTACTCCTGGGGTGGGGCTGGGCGGAAGCGTCGGTGTCGAGCGGTGTTCCCGCGTCCTGGCCCGCTCCGCGCCACCGGCCGTCCTCACCACCGCTGGAATGCGGGTTCGCTGCGCCGATAGGGGTATTGCCGGAGTCGATCAACGCGCCTAGGTTGCTCTCACCCGCACCGGGCCGCCGGTGTGGTCCGTTGCGTGCGATGGGGCGCGGGCGTTCGGCCTCAGCCGCACCGGCGCGAGACGTCTGGGAGGCCGACGACGGTGAGGGTGCGAGAACGCGATCGGGGCGCGGTCCGGCGGGCCGTGGCGTTGGGGCTGGCGGTGGCCGCCGCGGCGGGCGTGACGGCGTGCGCGCCGCCGCAGAGCGCGAACACGGTGAACCTCTACTACGCGCCCGAGGAGAACCTGCAGACGGTCGTCGACAAGTGCAACGACCAGGCCCAGGGCCGTTTCAAGATCGTCTACCACAAGCTGCCGCGCGACGCGGACGGGCAGCGCGAGCAGATGGTGCGCAGGCTCGCCGCGCAGGACGACGGGATGGACGTCCTCGGCCTGGACACCACGTGGACCGCCGAGTTCGCGCGGGCGGGCTGGGTCCGGGAGTGGACCGGCGAGGACCGGGAGCAGGCCGAAGCGGGCACGCTCGCCGGACCGCTGGAATCCGCGCGCTACGGCGGGAAGCTGTTCGGGGCGCCGAAGAACACCAACGTCCAGCTGCTCTGGTACCGCTCGGACGTGGTGCGGACACCCCCGCGGACCTGGGACGACATGATCGAGCAGGCGCGGCGGCTGAAAGCCGAGGGCCGTCCGTCGACGATCCTGATCCCCGGCGCCCAGTTCGAGGGCTACGTGGTGCAGTACAACACGCTGCTGGCCTCCGCCGGGGGCAGGCTCATCTCCGACGACGGCACCCGCGCCGTCGTCGACGAGGGCGCGGTCCGGGCGTTGGAGCAGCTCAAGGCGCTCGCCGACTCCGGGCTGACCAGCCCGTCCATGTCCAACGCGCAGGAAGACGACATCCGGCTCGAATTCCAGCAGGGCGAGGCGGCGTTCCAGCTCAACTGGCCGTTCGTCTACCCGTCCATGCAGGAGGACGCGCCGGACGTCGCCCGCAACGTCCACTGGGCCCGCTACCCGAGTTCTGATCCGGACCGGCCAAGCAAGGTGACCATCGGCGGGTTCAACCTCGCGGTCAGCAGGTACTCGCCGCGCCCGGCGGCCTCCTTCGACGCCGCGCTGTGCCTGCGCAGCGCCGAGAGCCAGCGGTTCTCCGCGGTCGAGGACGGACTGCCGCCCACCATCGAATCGGTCTACTCCGGACCGGAGATGGCCGCGGAGTACCCGATGCGCGACACCATCCTGGAGGAGTTGCGGGATCCGGCGATCCGCCCGATCACCCCGGCGTACCAGAACGTCTCGACGGTGCTGTCGAAGCTGCTGTCCCCGGCTTCGGCGATCGACCCGCCGCGCACCGCCGAGCGGATGCGCACCGAGGTGCAGAACGCCCTCGACTCGCAGGGAGTGATGCCCTGATGTCCACGACGGACGCGGCCGGGCGCGCGGAGCGCAGGCTGGGCTGGGCGTTGTGCGCGCCGGCCGCGCTGGTGATGGTCGCCGTCACCGGCTGGCCGATCCTGTACGCGGTGTGGCTCTCGTTCCAGCGCTACGACCTGAAGTACCCCGACCAGCGCGAGTTCGTCGGCCTGGACAACTACGTCACGGTGCTCGGCAACCAGTACTGGTGGACGGCGTTCGGCGTCACCGTGCTCATCACGGTCGCCCAGCTGGTGATCGAATTCGTGCTGGGCATGGCGCTGGCGCTGATCATGCACCGGGCGCTGATCGGCCGGGGACTGGTGCGCACGGTCAGCCTCATCCCGTACGGGATCGTCACCGTCGTCGCCGCGTTCAGCTGGCGCTACGCGTGGACACCGGACACCGGGTACCTGGCGAACCTGTTCACCGACGGCGCGCCGCTGACCGAACGGGCCTCCGCGCTGGCGATCATCGTCGTCGCCGAGGTGTGGAAGACGACGCCGTTCATGGCGCTGCTGCTGATGACCGGGCTCGCCCTGGTGCCGGAGGACATGCTGGAGGCGGCGCAGATCGACGGCGCCTCGCGGTGGCAGCGGTTCACCCAGGTCATGCTGCCGGTGATGAAGCCGGCGATCCTCGTCGCGCTGCTGTTCCGCACGCTCGACGCGTTCCGCGTCTTCGACAACATCGTGGTGCTCACCGACGGGGCGCAGGACACCTCCTCGGTGTCGGTGCTGGCCTACAACAACCTGATCAAAGGACTCAACCTCGGCATCGGCTCCACGATGTCCGTGCTGATCTTCCTCGCGGTGGCGCTGATCGCGTTCCTGTTCGTGAAGCTGTTCGGCACCGCCGCGCCCGGCGCCGACGACGACGGGAGGCGCTGATGACCCGCCGTGCGAGGAAACCCGCCGACACGGCCAAGTGGACCGTGCTCAACGCGGTCGTGGTGCTCTACGCGCTGGTGCCGGTGCTGTGGATCGTGTCGCTGTCGTTCAAGACCTCCGCCGGTCTCAGCGACGGCAGGTTCATCCCGGCCGAGTGGACGCTGGAGAACTACGCGGCGATCTTCCGGACGGGGGAGTTCCTGCGCGCGCTGCTGAACTCCATCGGCATCGCGCTGATCGCCACCGCGATCGCCGTGGTCCTGGGCACCATGGCCGCGTACGCGATCGCGCGGCTGACGTTCCCCGGCAAGCGCCTGCTGGTCGGGGTGTCGCTGCTCATCGCGATGTTCCCGCAGGTGTCGCTGGTGTCGCCGCTGTTCGAGATCGAACGGGCGCTCGGGCTGTTCGACACGTGGCCCGGCCTGATCCTGCCGTACATCACGTTCTCGCTGCCGCTGGCGATCTACACGCTCTCGGCGTTCTTCCGGGAGATCCCGTGGCAGCTGGAGGAGGCGGCCACCATGGACGGGGCCACTCCGGGGCAGGCGTTCCGGAAGGTGATCGCGCCGCTGGCCGCGCCGGGCGTGTTCACCACGGCGATCCTGGTGTTCATCTTCTGCTGGAACGACTTCCTGTTCGCCATCTCGCTCACCTCCACCGAGGCGTCCCGCACGGTGCCGGTGGCGTTGCAGTTCTTCACCGGCGACTCGCAGTTCGAGGACCCGACCGGGACGATCGCCGCCGCGGCCGTGGTGATCACGATCCCGATCATCCTGTTCGTGCTGTTCTTCCAGCGCAGGATCGTCTCCGGCCTCACCTCGGGAGCCGTCAAGGAGTGAGCCGGCGGACCGTTCGTCCCACGAGAAGGGGCGAACGGTCCGTTCACTCCGGCACTGTCGATCAGGGACCTGCGAACTCTTGGACCCAGTAGTGGCCGTAGCTGCTGTTCGGGTCGAAGGCGTGCCCCACGCCGATCCGGGTGTAGGCGCAGTTCTGGATGTTCGCCCGGTGACCGGGGCTGGTCATCCACTGGTGGAACGTCGCGGCGGGCGAGGCGTTGCCCGCGGCGATGTTCTCCGCCGTCGCGCCGCTGAGCCGCGCGAGCACCCGCCCGGCGGCGTCGGAGTGGGCGAAGAAGTCGTGCACGGCCATGTCGACGGCGTGCGCCTGCGCCGAGCGTTCCAGGTCGGGGAACGGGGCCAGCGGCCCGCACCCGGCTTCGGCGCGGGCCGCGTTCGTGCGGTCCACGACCTCCGCGGTGACGACGTCCATCCGGTCCGCGTGCGCGGACGGGACGACCATCGCGGAGGCGCTCAGCAGCGCGCACAGCAGGATCGGCCGGACGGAGCCGCGCCAGCGGAAGGCGGGCGAGCCGGGCATCGACCGGGGAAGAACGAACATCCGCACCACTCCTCGAAGACAGCGGTCCCAGGTGCGGACAGTTCTAACCTGCTTTTCGGCGTGCCGGTCCGGGAATCCACGCAACGGGTGATCCGCGCTGCGCGGCGGATCACCCGAACGGGATTCGGAAAATCGTCGTCCACAGTGGACGAATCGGATCACATCTGCTGCGCGATGATGATGAACAGCGTCAGGATCCAGCCCATGATCAGAGTGGTGAGCACGGCGAGCTTGTTGGTGGCGAGACGAGTCATGGCGGTGCCTCCCGGCAGCGTGAGAAATGATCGAGAACGAGCTGTCGTCTCACGATGTGGGGGCGGCGACGCCGCAACGAGGGTCAGCGCATGGAGCCCATGCGCGGCGAGGCGGACATCGCGTCCCACATCGCGCCGGGTTTTCGCCCCCGGCGCGGCACGGGACTTCGCCCCGGAGCCACGTTCCCCGAACCGGTCACGGGCAGCCTGCGGGTGAACACCCGGCGCCCCATCGCGCTGCGACGCGGTCCGTTGAACCGCACGACGATCGGCATGGCCACCTCCTCACTTCTCCCGACGCGCACCGGAGTCAGCACGGTGGCGGTTGTTCGGCGGGAACGCTCGCGGTGGGAAACCGCGGCCGTCGAACCTCTGCGCACTACATCGCTCGAATGATCGAAAACGTTACAGCGCACCATCAGAGCCACTTGTTCCTGCGGAATATCTTGAACAGCGTCAAGCAGGCCAGCATCATCACCAGCAGCGTCGCCGGATATCCGAATTTCCACTGCAATTCGGGCATCACGTCGAAGTTCATCCCGTAGATCCCGGCGATCATCGTCGGCGTCGACACGATCGCGACCCACGCCGAGATCTTGCGCATGTCGGTGTTCTGCTGGAGCGTGATCTTGGCCAGGGTCGCGTCGACCAGCGTGGTCAGCAGCTCGTCGAAGGACGCCACCCGCTCCGAGACCGTCGTCAGGTGGTCCTCGACGTTGCGGAAGTAGGAGCGGACCTCCTCCGGCACCATCGGCGTATAGCCCTCGGCGAGCCGCTGCAGCGGCCGGGCCAGCGGCATCACGGCGCGCCGCAGCTCCATGACCTCGCGCTTCATCAGGTAGATCTGCTCGGCCTCGATCTTGGTGCGCGGAGCGAAGACCGCCGCTTCCATGTCGTCGATGTCGTCCTGGATGGCCTCGGTGACCTCCAGGTAGGTGTCCACGACGTGGTCGGCGATGCCGTGCAGCACCGCGGCGGGCCCCAGCTGCAACTGCTCCGGATCGGTCTCCAGCTGCGCGCGCACCTGCCCGAGGCTGGCGTGCTTGCCGTGCCGCACCGTGATCACGAAGTCGCGGCCGACGAAGGCCATCAGCTCGCCGCTCTCGACGATCTCGCTGGTGGCCGTCAGCTTCTCGTTGTCGATGTAGCGCACCGTCTTGAGGACCATGAACAGCGTGCTGTCGTAGCGCTCCAGCTTCGGCCGCTGGTGCGCGTGCACGGCGTCCTCGACCGCGAGCTCGTGCAGCCCGAAGGTCTCGGCCAGCACGTTGAGCTGGGATTCGTCCGGTTCGTGCAGGCCGATCCAGACGAAGCCGGTGCCCCGCTCGCGCACCTCGTCGATCGCTTCGGCGTGCGACCACGTGCCGGACAAGCGCACGCCGTCGACGTAGACGCCGCAGTCGATGACGTAAGCCGGGGGAGCGGCGGGAACCGGGGTGACTCGGCCGTTGTTGCGGGCCGCGCGGTTGCGCAGGCCGAGCGAGGGAAGGCTGGGCACGGCGACCTCCAAAGGCGGGGAATCGGATCTGGGGCGATCTCGCACACCTGGACCGCGCATCCCCGCCGGCGCAGCGGGAACCCCGAAGGGTTCCGGCGCCTGGACTTCGGCCTAGCCGCAGGCCTTCCAGGCGGGGATGCGGTTGGTACTACTCGGAAGCGCGCTATCGGCACTGCCGCTCACAATCCCTCACCTCCTTCTGTCCGCCTCGCGCATCGGCGAGGTGGTCCGGACCGGCCAACGGTTCACGATACTCGCCGTGCCCGGCCCGGTCGGCGGCGGTGCCGGGTGTGATGGGACACGGCGAAACGGGTGATTCTTAGGTTTCGGCGCACAGGGAAACTCCGTTATCCGTCCGGATCGCCCTGATCATTCTTCTTGTCGCAACGGTCCGTTTCAGTGCGGCGGGGAGGTCTTCGGGAGTTGGCCCCACTCCCGGAGGGTCTCCGCCAGGCCGTCGGTCAGCCGGTGCTCGGCGTCGAGTGTGGCCAAGGTCGCAGTATCCGCCCACATCGCGTCGGAGGCGTCGTCACCAGGGAAAAGGGCTACTTCGTTGGTCCGGCATGCGTAGTCGTGAATCTCGTAGGTACCAGTCGGAGCCGGGCGCAGCACGCGTCCGATCCACCTCCCGACGATCACGGAGAGTCCGGTTTCCTCCAGGAGTTCGCGGTGTACCGCCGAACGATCGGTTTCTCCGGGCTCCACCCGCCCACCGGGTACGGACCACTGCCCCCTGCCGGGGTCGTGGCGGCGTAGTACCAGCAACAACCTGCCATCGGCATCGTGGACGACCCCACCGACGCACCGGATCACTGGGCCGTTGGGTATGATCACGGATACGGAGGGTAGTTGATCCGGACGGTTCGGCTAGCGACTGACCCAAGTGCGGGACAATGCTGCCCTAACGCCGCCGAGTGCGGTACAACAGATCGGCAGGCGCCAGCGTGTTCAATGGCATTTCGGACGGGGTGTATCGCAGTGAACCTTAAGAAGATCCTGACCTGGGCCGGGGTCGCGTTCCTCCTCTTCTTCCTCTTCTCCGCCCCACAGCAGGCCGGTAACCTGGTGAACAACATCCTCGCCAGCCTGGAAGGAGCCGCGCAGGCGGTCATCCTCTTCATGCAGAACATCTTCGTGTAGTGCCGAAGGGCGGTTGACGTGTTCGCGCCTAGGGATCCCGACGAGTACCTGCTCGACACCGAACGCCGGGTCATCCGGCTCCGCAGACACTGGGCGAGCCTGGTCTGGGAACTGTTCGAGGCGATCGGGCTGCTCGTCGGTGTGGTGATGGTGTCCCAACTACTGCCGCAGGACACGACCCTGCCGCAGAACGTGCTCTGGTACGCGGGCCTGGTCGTGCTGCTCCGGTTCACCTATCAGGTGCTGGACTGGTACGTGGAGCGCATCGTCGTCACCGACAAGCGATTCCTGATCGCCGAAGGCATCTTCACCACGAACGTGGCGATGATGCCGATCGGGAAGGTCACCGACTTGACCTTCCAGCGGACCCTGGCCGGGCGCATGTTCGGCTACGGGACCCTGGTGGTCGAGTCGGCCGGTCAGATCCAGGCGCTCAACCGGATCGAGTACGTGCCCAGCCCCGACGAGGTGGAAGACGCGATCTCCTACCTGGTCTTCGGGGAGAAGAAGGCGCAGCAGGAGCGGTTCTCCATGCTCAAGGCCCGTCGTGCCGCGGTGGGCAAGAAGAAGGCCAAGCTTCCGAGCTGATCGGTGGCTCGCGAGCCGGGGTCGCAGGCGCTGCCTGCGGCCCCGTCCGTGTTCATGGGCTGGTGCGGGAGCCCTCGCGGGCATCGGCGAGACTGTGCGCAGCGGAAGGACGGTCGCCCGGGGCGCCGGTCGAACACCCGGTGCGGGGTTCTCGACCGAACTCGCGGGAACGGCGGGGGGATCGTCCGCCGCCGACCGCCGGGTTCAACGGAAAGGCCACGCTTGCGCATCGACCTGCACGCCCACTCCACCGAGTCCGACGGCACCGATACGCCCGCGGAACTCGTCGCCGCCGCGCTCGACGCGGGACTGGACGCCGTCGCGATCACCGATCACGACACCACGGCGGGTTGGGCCGAGGCGGCCGCGGCCGTCGCCGCCTGCACCGGTCCGCGCCGGCTGCGGGTCGTCCCGGGTGCCGAGCTGTCCTGCAGCTGCCCGGACGGCAACGGCCGCACCATCACCGTGCACCTGCTGGCGTACCTGTTCGACCCGACCTCGCCCGCGCTCGTCGCCGAGCAGTCGCGGCTGCGCGCGGAGCGGCGCGGCCGGTTGCGGGAGATGGCCGAGCGGATGGCGGCCGAGGGGTTCCCGGTGGATCCGGAGGGCTTGATGGCGGGGTTGCCGCCGGACTCGCCGGGCGGGCGGCCGCACCTGGCCCGGCAGCTGGTGCAGGCCGGTCTGGTCGCGAGCGTGGACGAGGCCTTCGCCCGCTACCTGGGCAGCAGCGGCCGGTACTACCTGCCGCGCACCGACACCCCGGTGCGGCGGGCGATCGAGATGATCGCCGACGCTGGTGGTGTGACGGCGCTGGCGCACCCCTTCGCGCGAGCCCGCGGGCCCGTGATCAACGCGGCGGTCGTGGCGGAGCTGGCCGGGCAGGGGCTCACCGGCATCGAGGTGGACCACCCGGATCACGACGAGCCGACCAGGCAGGAGCTGCGGGGCCTCGCCGCCGAGCTGAACCTGGTCCCGACGGGCAGCAGCGACTACCACGGCACCAACAAGACGATCCGGATCGGCCAGGAGACGACCGCCCCGGAATCGCTGCAGCGGCTGATCGACAAGAGCAGCGGCAGCGAGGTCTTCACCGCGGGCTGATCGGCCGGGCATCCGGCTCGCGCGGTGCGGATTCGCGGTGATCGTGCGAGTTTTCGGCGCCGTGCGGGGCGAAACTCGACGCGACGGTCCGGCTGCGTAGGGTGGGGCGAGTGCAGGGACAGCTCGGCCTCGAAGGCATCCCCGGCAAGCTCGTCCGGGTCACTCCGGCGAAACTCGCCAACTGGGACAGTTGCCCGCGCAAGTTTCGCATGACGTACC
The DNA here is from genome assembly GCF_014203325.1 of Saccharopolyspora gloriosae. Lineage (NCBI taxonomy): Bacteria > Bacillati > Actinomycetota > Actinomycetes > Pseudonocardiales > Pseudonocardiaceae > Saccharopolyspora > Saccharopolyspora gloriosae. The sequence continues at coordinate 580,433 of NZ_JACHIV010000001.1, forward strand.
TGGACCGGCCGACGCCGTCGCGGTCCGGTGCCCGCGCCAACGCCACGCTCGGCGCGGTCGTGCACAACGCGCTGAAGGCGTTCTTCGAACTCCCGACGGCCCAGCGGACCCCCGAGAAGGCGGTGCTGTTGGTCCGGCAGTGCTGGAAGAGCGACGGGTTCGCCGACTTCGAGCAGGCCGACGAGTACCGCGGACGCGCGCAGCGGTGGGTCGCCGAGTACGTCGAGCGGCTCGGCCCCGGCGCGGACCCCGTCGCGGTGGAGCGGTGGGTGTCGGCCCCGGTGGGCACGATCATCGCGGAGGGCCGGGTGGACCGCATCGACCGGCGCGACGGTGCGCTGGTCGTCGTCGACTACAAGACCGGCAGACGCGCCGCGACCGACGAGGACGCGCGGGATTCGCGAGCGCTCGCGCTGTACGCGGTCGCCACCCGCAAGACGCTGCGCGGGGAGACCGGACGGGTCGAACTGCACCACTTGCCCAGCGGGCGGGTCGGGGCGTGGGATCACGACCAGGCCTCCCTCGATGAGCATGTGCGGGCGGCGGAGCGGTCCGCCGCGGAACTCCAGGCCGCCTCCGACACGTTCGAGGAGGGGGACGGCGGACGTGCGGCCTTCCCCCCGAAGCCCGGCGCACAATGCGCGTGGTGCGAGTTCCGGGCGCACTGCCCGGAGGGGCAGCAGGCGGCGCCGCCCGCCGCGCCGTGGGCCGGGTTGGCCGGATGAAGGACCAGAGGAACGACATGGACATGCCCCGACGAGGGCCGCAGGACGCCGCACGCGGAAACTCCGATGCCCGCCACCGGCAGGCGCAGGCGCTGCGCGGGCCGCAACGAGGCCCCGGTTACGGGGCGGGACCCGGCGCTCCCGCCGATCAGCCGGGCACGGTGCCGTTCCGCTCGTCGCGCCCACCTCGGCAGCAGCCGGTGGAGTGGTACCACGAGCAGGACGTGGACGAACGGCCGACGATCCGCCGCGCCGGGGCGGCGAGCGGTACCCGGGCCGGGACGTGGTTGCGCGGGCTGACCGGTTCGCTGGCGCTCGGCCTGCTGGTGGTGACGGTCGGCCTGCTCGGCGTGCAGATCTGGTCCACCCGCCAAGGCGAGGCCGGGCCGGGCACGAGCATGATCGTCACGCACGCCGTCGGCGTCGTGCTGGCCCTGGTGCTGCAGGCGTTCGCGGACCGCAACCGGGATCGACGCGGCGGGGCCGCGCTGCTGGGCGTGCTGATCGCCGTCTTCGGCACCCTGTGGTTCTGGTGGTGGCTCTGACGGCTCCCGCCGACGGCTGAGCGGAGTTCGAGCACCGGGCCTCAGCCCAGCGCCACCAGCGTCGCGCCTCGTTGTTCGAGCAGGGCGGGGCCCGCGGAGTCCATGCTGATCGGGCCGTCGTAGCCCTGCCGGTCCACCGGGATCACCCGCTGGCGCGCTCCGGTGAAGCGGTCCACGACGGCAATGCCTTCGGGAACGGGGACCAGCAGCTCGCCGCCGAACAGCGTCCCGGGGCCGAGCGCGCCGGGAACGGTCCACCGCGGAGCGAAGGTGGCGGCGTCCAGCGCCACGGTGGTGGCGCCGTTGTGCCAGTACAGCAGGCCGCCGAAGGTGGCCCCGGCGATGTCGCCGACCTTGTCCTTGACCTGCTGGTACTGCTCGTCGTCGAGGACGGCCACCCGGAACGGCCGGTCCGGCCCGGCGGTGGCGAGCCCGTGCCGCACGCTCTGCTCGGTGATCGTCGGATCGAACCGGTGCAGCGCGGCGGCGATCGAACGCGCGGCGCGCTGCTGCTCGGGTTCGGGGACGGGACGCAGGTTGACCGTCCAGACCCGGTCCGGGGCGACCGCCTCCACACCGGCGTCGGGGACCCGGGTCCCCTCGGCGGGCAGCGGGTACTCCGCCTCGACCCCGCCGGTGGCGTTCGCGTACACCACGAGCGAACCGCGATCGCGCAGGTAGACCACGGTCTGCTTGGTGGACACCGCCACCGCGGTCGCTTCGGAACCGTTGAGCACCGCGGTGGTGACCTCTTCCGGTTCCTCGTCGTCCTCGGGCTTGGTCTTGAGCACGCTGAGGCGCTTGGTCGGGTCGCTGGGGCAGTCCTCGATCACCGCGACCCGTTCGCTGCCGACCGCCGTCGAGTTGTAGGTGCAGTCCGGTCGGCGAAGGTTGTTCCCGGCGTTCTTCAACGCGGGCATGATCCCGTACTGCTGGGTGCGCACCAGGTCGGAGCGCCAACTCTCCAGCACCCGATCACCGGTCGCGGTCAGGTACTTGCCGTCGCTGAGCAACCGGGTGCCGAACTGGGTGTCGGAGTTGCGGGCCGGTCCGCGCACGCCGGTACCGCCGCGCAACGAGCTGATCTCGCTGCAGTTCGCCGCTTTGCGGTACACGGCCACCGCGCGGTCCCACTCGCCGCCGACCGTGCACAGCGGGAGGTCGCGGGAGTAGCGCCAGTGCTCCCGGCCGGTTTCCGGATCGTGGCCCAGGACCGTTCCGCCGTCGCCGGTCACCACGGTCGAGTCGGCGACCACCGGAACCGGCGTGGCCGGGCTGGGCGCCCGCCACAGCTCGTGGACGGAGGTGGGTGCTCCGGCGGGTGCGGACGCCACGGGAGGTTGCTCGGAGGCGGGCTCGGACAACGTCGCGCGTGCATCGCTGCGCCACCAGATGACGGCGGCGGCCGACACCACCGCCACCAGGATCAGGGCCACCGCGACGAAGTCGGACCGCGTCCGCCGTTCCGGCCGTACCACTGCACTCCTCGTTGGGCGTTCGTTGGTCTTCCGGCGTCGGCCGGGCCCTCGGTTGCTGATCGGTGCGGCGCGAGCCGCGGTGGACTCGCCCGTGCTCGGTCGGAGCTCGGGCCCGGTGCCTCCCGGCCACCGAGCCTAGCCACCCCGGCACGGCCAACGGGCCGCCCGGTCCTCGGGCCGCCCGCCGCTCGTCCTACCTCAGTCGGCGGTCGATTCGCCGCCACCGGAGCCGGAACCGCCACCGCCGCCGCGACGCCTGCGCCGCCGCTTGCGGGGAGCTTCCGCCGAGTCACCGGCGCCTTCGCCCTGCGGAGCCGACTCCGCGGGCTTCGCGCCGCTGTCCGCGCCCACGCCGCCGCGGGTGCGCCTGCGCTGCCGCGTGCGGCCACCGGGACGGGTGTCGCCCGCGGGCTCACCGGCGGACTGCTCGCCACCGCCGTTGCCGCGGGTGCGGCGACGCGGCTTGCGCGAGGAGGAGGAGCGCTTCGCGTCCTCGTCCACCTCGGCGCCCAGGCCGGCGCGGGTGCGCTTCGACAGCGGCAACCGGCCGGTCGCGTCCGCGGGGATGTTCAAGTCCTCGTAGAGGTGCTTGGACGTGGAGTAGGTCTCCACCGGCTCCGGCTTGCCCAGGTCGAGGGTGTCGCTGATCATCTTCCAGCGGGTTTCCTCGTCCCAGTCGACGAGGGTGATCGCGACGCCCTCGCGCCCCGCGCGACCGGTGCGGCCGATGCGGTGCACGTAGGTCTTCTCGTCGTCCGGGCACTGCAGGTTCACCACGTGCGTCACGCCGGAGACGTCGATGCCGCGGGCGGCGACGTCCGTCGCGACCAGGGTGTCGACCTTGCCGGAGCGGAACGCGCGCAGCGCCTGCTCGCGGGCGCCCTGACCGAGGTCGCCGTGCACCGACGCGGCGGCGAAACCGCGCTCGGCCAGCTCGTCGGAGAGCTTCTGCGCGGTCCGCTTGGTTCGCGTGAAGATCATCGTGAGCCCGCGGTCCTGGGCCTGCAGCGCCCGCGCCAGCAGCTCCGACTTGTCCATCGCGTGCGCGCGGTAGACGAACTGCTTGGTGCGCTCGTGGATCGCGTTCGCGTCGGCTTCCTCGGCGCGGATGTGCGTGGGCTGGTTCAGGAACGTGCGGGCCAGGGTGATGATCGGCCCCGGCATGGTCGCGGAGAACAGCATCGTCTGCCGCTGCTCGGGGACCATGTTCAGGATCCGCTCGATGTCCGGGAGGAAGCCCAGGTCGAGCATCTCGTCGGCCTCGTCCAGCACCAGTCCGCGGACCTTGCCGAGGATCAGGTGCTGCTGCTCGGCCAGGTCCAGCAACCGGCCGGGGGTGCCGATGACCAGGTCGACGCCCTGCTTGAGCGCGTCGATCTGCTGCTCGTAGGGCCGCCCGCCGTACACCGCGAGGGTGCGGATGCCCAGGTGCTTGCCGGCGTCGGTGAGGTCGCGGGCGACCTGCACGCACAGCTCGCGGGTCGGCACGACGACGAGCGCCTGCGGAGTGCCGTCACCGGGCACCTGCAGTCGCTGCAGCAGGGGCACGCCGAATCCCAGCGTCTTCCCGGTGCCGGTGCGGGCCTGCCCGATCAGGTCCTCGCCGCGCAGCGCGAGCGGCAGCGTGAGCTCCTGGATCGCGAAGGTGTGCTCGATGCCCGCCTCGCCCAGCGCGCGCACGATCTCCTCGTGCACGTCGAGCTCGGCGAAGGTCGGGGTGTTCGGGACGGTGCTCTCCGCGTGCAGCGGCGGCGCTTCCTCCACGGAGGGGGCGCCGCTCTCGCTGTGCTCGATCGCGTGCACGTCCTCGGTTCTGTCCGTTGTCGCGGGGGCCTCGGGGGCCCGCTCATTGCTGAGGGTCAGAGTGATCGCCTCTCTCAGTACCGGCGCGCTGCGGCCGATTCTCGGCCGATCTCGCGGTGACGCCCTCCGGCATGTTGGCCGCGGTCTGAGCCGCGTCCGGCCGCGTTGTTCGCGTGCCGCATGCTCGTGGTCACCGATGCGATGGTCGCGCGCCCCTGTTCGATCAGCGGAAATCCCGCTGCTGGTTCGGTCGGCATCGTGGCGAGGCTCACGCCGTCGCCCGCGCCTGGTAGCCGGGCACAGGTGGCGCCCACGCCCGGGCCTCCCGCACGGACCCTGGGCGACCGGCCGCTCACGGGGTGGGACCGTGGCCCGCTTCGAGCCCGTCGGGCCCGCGCGGGGAGAGGGGTCCACTGCCGGTTGCCTGATGCCTCATGGCTTCTGCGTCCGCCAGGATACCTGGTCCACACCGGATCTAGGTCGGCAATGTGCGATGAGCTTCGTGAAACGGCCCGCACGACCAGCGTCGGGGGCGGGTCCCGTGCCGCCGCGGTCCCCGCGCTCCGCGCGTGTCGGGCGCGCGCGGAGCCGACGGCGGCGGTGCGCGGCAGGTCTGCGGTGGTCCCGCTCGCGCGCTCGGGGACCCCTTAGGCTGCCGGTATGAGCGAGCTCGACCCCTCCGCAGCCGGATCCGCCGATTCCACCTACGCCGAGGGGGTCGTGGACCTGCTGGCCGCGCTCGCCTACGGCGAACTCTCCGCTTTCGACCGGCTCGCCGAGGACGCGCGCACCGCCCCCACCCTGTCCGGCCGGGCCGCGCTGGCCAGCATGGCCGCCGCCGAGATCGGGCACTACCGCCTGCTCGACGACGCGCTCGCCGGCCGGGGAGTGGCGGTGGACGAGGTGATGGCCCCGTTCGCGGAGCCGTTCGACGCGTTCAACGCCTCCACCGCGCCGCACTCCTGGCTGGAGTCGCTGGTCAAGGCGTACGTCGGTGACGGGCTCGCGGCGGACTTCTACCGCGAGGTCGCCGAGTGGCTCGACGACTCGACCCGCGACCTGGTGCTCAACGTGCTCGCCGACACGGGGCATTCCGCGTTCGCCGAGCGCGAGGTGCTGGCCGCCATCGCCGACGACCGCTCGCTGCGCGACAAGCTGACCCTGTGGGGCCGGCGGCTGCTCGGCGAGGCGGTCACCCAGGCCCAGCGCGTCGTCGCCGAACGCGACGCCCTCTCCGAGCTGATCATCACCGGTTCCGGTGATCTCACCGGCATCGTCGCCCTGTTCCGCCGCCTCCAGAACAACCACACGAAGCGGATGGCCCGCCTCGGCCTGGGCTGATCGGGGGTGCCACCCCCGACGTGTTCGCCCACGGCGAAGGCGGGTTCGGCGGGAGCTGGGATAACCTCTCGGGCGTACGCATCGGTTGCGAATTACGGAGGTCAAGCGTGGAGGTCAAGATCGGCGTCGTGGACAGCCCGCGCGAGCTCGTCGTGGCCAGCGGTCAGTCCTCGGCCGAGGTCGAGTCGCTGGTCGCCGACGCGCTGAAGACCACCGACGGGGTGCTGTCGCTGACCGACGAGAAGGACCGGCGCTACCTGGTGCCCGCCGCCAAGGTGGCCTACGTCGAGATCGGTCCCTCGGAGTCCCCGCGGGTCGGCTTCGGCGTTCAGTGATCTACCGCGATGCCCCCGGCCGGAGCTCTCCGGCCGGGGGCATCGTCGTCTTCAGGGACCTTGCAGAACGATCTTCTGATCAGTGTCTTGTCAGCGGCGCAGCCGCTGAGCAGTGACCACGCACGCAAGACGACCACCGGCGGGTTCTCAGCGGCTTCCTCGCGAGGACAGCGATTTCGCTGTGTATGGACATACATGAGAAATCGATCCCGCAGCGAGGAAGCCGCTGAGGTTCCGCTGAGCGACCCGCTAAGCAGGTCATTCTGGAAGGGCTCCTCAGAACGGTGGGCGGCCGAGGCCGGTGATCCGGTAGCGCTGCCACGGGTCCGGGTCGGTCAGCGTGCCCACCGCCTGGCCGCGCGTCGTGCGCAGCACCACGTCGGTCTTGCGCCCCCCGGCCAGCTCCGCGACGCCGTCGTGCGCGGAGATCCGGCCGTACCAGTGGAAGCGGCCGTCGATGGGCTGGAAGTGCCCGCGCAGCACCACGTCCACCGCGACCTCGTGGTCCTCGGTGAACAGCACGGCCTCGCCTTCGTACTCCTCCTCGGGGCCGTGCTCCTGATCGGTGGCGGTCGTCGATTCGCGCACGTCGGACATGCTTCTCCCTTCCGCGGTCAGCTCTCGCCGACGTCGGTGCTCGGTTCGCCGTGGTGCTCGCTGATCAGCCGCAGGCCGGTGCTCAGCTCCAGCGGTTCGTCGGGGTCGACCACGATGCCGCCGGAGCGCAGCACGCCGTCGAGGGCGTGCCAGATGATCCGGGTCAGGTAGTCGGTGAGGTTGTCCTTGCTCATCGACTGCCGTTCCAGCCACCAGTCGCCGCTGGCCTGCACCATGCCGACCAGCCCGTGCGACCACGGCTCGACGCCGCCGGAGTCCAGCCCCAGCGCGCGCAGGTATTCGCCGAGCAGCCGGGACAGCGAGTTCGCGATCTCCGTCTTCTCCGCGGTGACGGGGTCGTCGCGCACCGGTTTGTCGGCGAAGGTGCGCCGCACGACGAACCGGTAGAGGTCGGGGTACTGCTCGAGGACGCCGAGGTAGGCGTCGAGCATCCGCCGGATGCGTTCGTTCGGGCTGCCGTCGGCGGCGATCTCGGGCGCCAGCCGCTGCATCAGCAGGTCGGAGCCCCATTCGCCGACGGCCACGTACAGGTCGCTCTTGTCGTGGAAGTGCCGGTAGAGCACGGGTTTGCTGACGCCGGCCTCGGCGGCGATCTCGTCCATGCCGACGTCGGCGCCGTGCTCGCCGATGGCGCGGACGGTGGCTTCGACGAACTCGGCGCGGCGAGCTTGGCGGTGCTCGCGCCAGCGCTCCCGGCGGGCGTCGCCGCGTTCCGGTGGGGGCGACGAGGGGACGACCTTGACAGGTCGAGTGCGGTGGCTCACGCTACCCAAGGTAGCTGTTACTCGAAGTAACATGCAATACGCGGGGCGCCGGAGCCGCGCGGAGGTCGAAGGGGAGCGCCGTCATGGTCAGGACCTTGCAGGTGAACGATCGGGAGAAGACAGCGGCCCGGCTGCTGAAGTCGTCCGCGAAGAACAGCTACGACCCCGACGTCGACATCGACTGGAACGCGCCGCTGCTCGACGACGCGCCCTACATCCCGTTCCACCGCAGCAGCCTCTACGGCACCCGAATGTGGGACCGGCTGGACCACGCGCAGCGCGTCGAGCTGACCAAGCACGAGTTCGCCAGCATCGCCTCGAACGGGCTCTGGTTCGAAGTCCTGCTGATGCAGATGCTGCTCAAGGAGTTCTACGACTCCGACCCGCGCTCCGAGCACGCGCACTACGCGCTGACCGAGATCGCCGACGAGTGCAGGCACTCCACCATGTTCGGCAAGGCTGTTCGGCGCGTCGGAGCGCCCGCCTACGGCCCGGTGCCGCTGCTGCGCCACGGCGGCCGGGTGCTGCCCGCGATCCTGAAAGGCCCCTCCGCGTACGCGTCGATCCTGGTGGCCGAGGAGATCCTGGACCGGTTCCAGCGCGACCAGATGAACGACGAGACCGTGCAGCCGCTGGTTCGCATGGTCAACCGCATCCACGTGCTGGAAGAAGCACGGCACGTCACCTTCGCCCGCGAAGAGGTCATCCGGCGGATGGAGAAGTGCAACGCCGCCGAACGCGCCTGGCACCAGTACTGGACGGCGCTGGTGTCCTACGGGATCTGCTTCAGCCTGATCAACCCCAGGGTGTACAAGTCCGTCGGCCTGCGGCCGAGGGACGCGCACGCCGCCGCCTGGGCGAACCCGCACTTCCAGGACACCCTGCACTGGGGCGGCGAGAAGATCATGAGCTTCCTGGACGAGGCGGGGCTCATCGGCAAGCCCGGCATGACCTTCTGGCGCAAGTCCTTCCTGATCCGCTGACCACTACTCCAGAACAGGAAACCCGCACCGCGATGACGAGCACCCTGGACACCGACACCCTCACCACCGGCGACGGCGTGCGGCTGCGCGTGTGGGAGCACGGCCCGGCCGACGCCCCCACCACGTTGCTGCTCGTGCACGGCTGGACGCTCACCACGCACACCTGGGACCGGGTCGTCGACGCCGTGCTCAGCGAGTCGAACGTGCGCGTCGTGCGCTTCGACCTGCGCGGGCACGGGGAATCGGAGGCCGCGCCCGCCGGATCGGCCACCATCGAACGCTGCGCCGACGACGTCGCCGAACTCATCGCGCAGCGGGTGCCCACCGGGCCGATCGTGCTCGCCGGCCACTCCATGGGCGGCATGACGATCATGGCGCTGGCCGAGCGGCACCCGGAGCTGTTCGCCGCGCGGATCGCCGGGGCGGCGCTCGTCGCGACCTCCAGCGGCGACCTGGCCGCGCCCACGCTGGGGTTGCCCGCGCCGATCGCCTCCGTCGCGCACCGCGCCGAACTCGGCGTGCGCGGCGTGCTCGCCAAGTCCGCCGGCAAGCGGCTGAGCAGGAACTCCCGCCCGCTGCGACCGGGCATGCGGTGGCTGCTGTTCGGCGCGGGCGCCGAGCGGCAGGACGTCGCCGACAGCGCGGACTGGGTCGCGGCCTGCAACCCGTCGAACCTGGCGGGCTTCCGCAAGTCGCTGGCCGAGCACGATCGCGCGCACGCGCTCGCCGCGCTGCGATCGATCCCGGTGGTGGTGCTCGCGGGCTCCGCGGACCGGCTCTGCCCGCTGCCGCACTCCCGGCGCATCGCCGACGCGCTGCCGCACGCGCGGCTGCTGGTGTACTCGGGCGCCGGGCACATGCTGCCGATGGAGCGCACCGACGAGGTCGCAGACCGCATCACCGAACTGGTCGGAGCCGCAGACCGGAGTTGAGTGCCTGCCTTCGCTCCCGCGTTCTGCGTTGGGGTCGGGTGGCGGAACCTCAGCGCTCTTCTCGCTGCGGGATCTTTTTCCCAAGTGGCTCCGCCACGAGGGAAAAAGCCGTCCTCGCGAGAAGGGCGCTGAGAACCCGCGGCGGTGCCGGTGGGCATGGTGGTCGCTGCTCAGCGGCTTCGCCGCTGACAAGAAGAGGTTTGCACCGGGGCAGGTGCTAGGAGGCCGAGCCGTGTGGAGATCGCGGCTCGGCCTTCGTCGTCTTTCGGTGGTCAGCCGTTCTGCAGCGGGAAGCCCGCCAGGCCCTTCCACGCCAAGGTGGAGATGAGGCTGATCGCCTCGTCGCGCTGCACCGACTCCGTCTCGTCCAGCCAGTAGCGCGCGGTGACCTGGCTCAGCCCGACCAGGCCGAACGCCAGCAGCCGCGCGCGTTCCGAGTCGAGGCCGGCGTCGGCGGTGACGGCCTCCGCGACCGCGTCCACGCAATCCGACAGCGCGCCGTCCACGGCCTGGTCGACGGCCGGTTCGCCCCGCAGGTCCGATTCGAAGACCAGCCGGAAGGCCTGGCCCTCCCCGTCGACGAACTCGAACAGCGCGCCGACCGCGGCGCGCACCCGCTGCTTGTTGTCCGGGGTGGTCTCGATGGCCTCCCGGACGCGGCGCACCAGCTCGCCGCCGTGCATCTCCACCAGCGCCAGGTACAGCTCGAGCTTGCCGGGGAAGTGCTGGTAGAGGACGGGTTTGCTGACCCCGGCGTGCTCGGCGATGTCGTCCATCGCCGCCGCGTGGTAGCCGTTGGTCACGAACACGTGCTGAGCCGCCGTGAGCAGCTGTGCTCGGCGGGCGTCGCGGGGCAGCCGAACGCCTCTGCTCGGCTGCGCGGTCTCCGTCATGCCTGCCCCACCCGTCCTTCCGTGACACCTGCTGGGCGCTCCAGCCGGGGAAGCACAACCTTACTCGCCGGTAAACTCGGTCTCGACCACATCCGGCGGTTCGTCGCCCTCCCGGGGCATGCTGGGGGCATGCGGACGAGAACACGTCGCCTCGACGCATCGCGGTCGAGCGGCGAGCTGACCAGGGTTCCGATGCCCGCCGACGCCGTCGAGACCCACCTCTCCGGCGTCCCCGCGCCCGGTCGGCAGGTGCCGCTGATCACGGGATTCGGCCCGGCGACCGTGCACGTCCGGGACACGCCCGGCTCCGAGGACGGGATCGCGGTGTACCTGCACGGGCTCGCGGGTTCCGCCACGAACTGGACGGACCTCGCGGCATCGCTCGCGCCGCACCTGCGCGGGATCGCCGTGGACCTGCCGGGGTTCGGGCTGTCCGAACCGCCGGACTGGTTCGACTACAGCTGCGAGCAGCACGCGCACGTCGTGATCCGGCTGCTGGAGGAGTCGCTGACGGGCGCGGTGCACCTGTTCGGGAACTCGTTCGGCGGTGCGGTGGCCGTGCTCATCGCGGCGCGCCGCCCGGACCTGGTGTCGTCGCTGACGCTGATCTCCCCGGCGATGCCGGACCTGCGGCCCGATCCGCGGCGGCTGTCCGATCCGCGCATCCCGCTGGCCTGGTTGCCGCTGCTCGGGCCCGCGGTGCGGCGGCGGCTCGCGGCGGTGCCGCCGGGCGAGCGCGCCCGGAAGCTGCTGGAGCTGTGCTTCGCCGACCCGGCGGCGGTGCCGGACGACCGGCTGCGGCTGGTCGTCGAGGAGTTCCGGGAACGGGCGGACTTCGCCTGGGCCGAGGCGGCGCTCGGGCGCACCACGACCGGACTGATGTGGTCCTGGCTGTCGCCGCCGTGGCGTTCCCCGTGGAACCTGCTGCCGGAGGTGGCGGCGCCCGGCCTCGTCGTGTGGGGCGCGCAAGATCGCGTGGTGAGCGTCCGGAAGGCGCCGCGGACCGCGCGGGAACTGCGGCGCGGACGACTCCTGGTGCTGCCGCGCACCGGCCACGTAGCGCAACTGGAGCATCCGCGGGTGGTCGCGGCGGCCGTGATCGGGATGCTCCGGGAGGTCGAAGTCGACCGTTGGTGATCACCGAGAGCCGAATCGGGTGATCTTTGTCGGGTGTACCGGACATCGCAGGCCACAGCCTCGCTGCCCACGATCGCGCTATGGCAGGCTTGTACCGTGCCGCGCCCTCCGAGACGATCCCGTGACGCCACCCCCGGCCACTCGGATGCGGCGGACGGAGCCGCACCGCACGCGCGGCGCCGACCGCGCCCGGACGAGCCGCTCGCGGCGTCCTGGCGCCCGTTCGACGAGCGCGACTACGACATCGACGAGCCGGAGCGCCCGCGGCGCGAACGGCGCGGCGCCTGGTCGCTGTACGGGTGGCGGATCTACGCCGTCCCGCTGCTGGTCGTGGTCACCGCGCTGGCCGTGTTCGAGTCCGTGGACCCGGGGTCCGAGCAGCTCGGTGAGGCCGGGCCGGGAACGCACCTGCAAGCGCCGAACGTGCCCGAGGCGCCGGTGGTCACCGAGGCTCCGCCGGGGCAGACCTACGACGCGGACATGTTCTCCGCCGAACTCCCGCCGGGCTCGCCCGTCCCGGAGGTCGGCGGGCGCACCTTCGACGTGCTGCCCGGTGCCTCGCCGAAGGTCGGCACCGGCGGCGACCTGTACCGCTACACGGTCGAGGTCGAAGTCGGCGTGCGGCTGGAAGAGGGCAACGACTCCTTCGGCAGGCTCACCCAGCAGACCCTCGCCGACCCGCGCAGCTGGACGAACCCGGAGGCGGGCGACATCGCGCTGCAGCGGGTCGACGGCTCGGCCTCCCCGGACTTCCGGGTGACGCTGGTCAGCCAGAACACGGCCAGGGAGATCTGCGGCTACGGCAGCGGGCTGCCGTTCGACACCTCGTGCCGCATCTCCGACCGGGTCTACATCAACGCGGCCCGCTGGGTGCGCGGCGCGGTCGCGTTCGAAGGCGACATCGGCACCTACCGGCGCTACGCGATCAACCACGAGGTGGGCCACGTCTTCGGCAACGGGCACGTGCCGTGCGGGCAGCAGGGCGGCCTGGCGCCGGTGATGATGCAGCAGACGTTCAGCACCGCGAACAACGAGCTGCACGAGCTGAACAAGGCCGTGCCGCAGGGCACGGAGATCCCCGCCGACGGCTACGTCTGCAAGTACAACGCGTGGCCGTTCCCCGTCGGCGGCAGCGGCCGCTGATCTCCCCGGCCCGCGGAAACGTGCGCGCGGCCACTCCGTTCCCGGATCGTGGGAGTAATTTGGGAGGCGGGAAGACGATCCGCCACTCTGGCGTTGCACCTTTCGCGCCGGTTCGGTTCCACCGATTCCGGGCGCGGACGCTCGTCGCCTCCGCGGAAGCGGAGAACGGCGAGGTGAGGACCACTGAGGAGGAGCTGGGAGATGTCCGGCGATTCAGCCCAGGCAACGACGCTCCCGCCGCTCGTTGAGCCGGCGGCGGAGTTGACCAAGGAAGAGGTCGCGCGCTACAGCCGCCACCTGATCATCCCGGATGTCGGGATGGACGGGCAGAAGCGGCTGAAGAACGCGAAGGTCCTGGTGATCGGTGCCGGTGGCCTCGGCAGCCCGGCACTGCTGTACCTGGCCGCGGCCGGTGTCGGCACGATCGGCATCGTCGAGTTCGACGCCGTCGACGAGTCGAACCTGCACCGCCAGGTCATCCACGGCCAGTCCGACCTGGGCAGGCCGAAGGCGGAGTCGGCGCGCGACTCGATCGCCGAGATCAACCCGTTCGTCAAGGTCAACCTGCACCAGACGTACCTGTCCTCGGACAACGCGCTGGGCATCTTCGCCGACTACGACCTGATCCTGGACGGCACGGACAACTTCGCCACCCGGTACCTGGTCAACGACGCCGCGGTGCTGGCGGGCAAGCCCTACGTGTGGGGCTCGATCTTCCGCTTCGAAGGCCAGGTCAGCGTGTTCTGGGAGGAGAAGGGCCCGAACTACCGGGACCTGTACCCCGAGCCGCCGCCGCCCGGGATGGTGCCGTCCTGCGCCGAAGGCGGCGTGCTGGGCATCCTGTGCGCCTCCATCGGTTCGATCATGGTCACCGAGGCGGTCAAGCTCATCACCGGCATCGGGGAGACCCTCGTCGGCAGGCTGATGATCTACGACGCGCTGGAGATGAGCTACCGGACGGTCAAGATCCGCAAGGACCCGAACGCGGACAAGATCACCGAGCTGATCGACTACGAGGCGTTCTGCGGCGTCGTCTCCGACGACGCGCAGCAGGCGGCCGTGAACAGCACGATCACGCCGCGCGAGCTCAAGGACAAGTTCGACCGGGGCGACAAGTTCCAGCTGATCGACGTCCGGGAGCCGCACGAGTACGAGATCGTCAAGATCGACGGCTCCACGCTGATCCCGAAGGACCGCATCCTCTCCGGCGAGGCGCTCGCGGAACTGCCGCAGGACCGGCAGATCGTGCTGCACTGCAAGTCCGGCGGACGCTCCGCCGAGGCCCTCGCGGCGCTGCACAAGGCCGGGTTCTCCGACGCCGTGCACGTCGGCGGCGGAGTCCTCGGATGGGCCAACGAAGTCGACACCAGCCTGCCTACTTACTGATCGTTCCGGTCTTTTTGCTCGGGTGGTCGGGTGGCGGAACCTCAGGTGTCTTCTCGCTGCGGGATCTTTTTCCCAAGTGGCTCCGCCACGAGGGAAAAAGCTGTCCTCGCGAGAAGACACCTGAGAACCCGCGGGTGAGGACTTCTCGACGTGGGCTATGTGCTTCGCACATACAGGCACGGTCTTCGGCCGCAAGGCAGACTTCGCTTCGCTCGTCCACTGCACGGCTTCGCCGCAGAGGCACGGTCTTCGGCTGTGAGGCAGGCTTTGCTTTGCTTGCCCACTGCACGGCTTCGCCGTTAAGCACGGCCTTTGGTCGCTTGGTAGGCAGGGCGCTTTGGTCGGGTGGGGTGGCTGGTTCTGTTGGTGTGTGGGGTAGAAGTGCAGGTCGCTCGGGTTGATGGGTGGCGCTGTGCGGCTGTTCCTTCCGGTCCGGTTCCTGTTGGGGGCCGGGCCGGTCGTCGTTTCGGGGGGTTCGGGAGCGGGAGATCACGATTCGCTTCGGGGCATGATCTGCGGAGTGCCTGACCCCCATTCGGGGATCTCCGAGGTAGCGTCTGCGCCGTGACTGGAACTCCGGAGCCGCCCCCGCCGCACGTGCGCGCGGCGTTCGGTGCGCGCGGGGAGGACGCCGAACTGCTCAACGGTGGCGTCGCCTGGCGCTGCGGTGAGGTCGTGCTCAAACCGGCCGCGAACACCGCCGAAGCCGCCTGGGTGGCGCAGACCCTCGACCTGTTGGAACCGGACGAGGTGCGAGTGGGCAGACCGGTCCGCTCCACCGACGGTCGCTGGGTGGTGTCCGGCTGGTCCGCGAGCCGCGACATCACGGGACGTCCGGAGCCGCGCCACGACGAGGTCGTGGCCATGTCGCTGCGGCTGCACGCCGCCAGCAGCGTGCTCACCCGGCCCAGGTTCGTCGACGCGCGGCAGGACATCTACGCGCTGGCGGACCGGATGTCCTGGGGCGAAGAGGACTACCCGCTGCCGCTGGACAAGGGCGGCAGGCTCTACGACGTGCTCGCCGGATCGCGGCGCCGGACGCAGCTGCGCCCGCAGGTGGTGCACGGCGACCTGTTCGGCAACGTCCTGTTCGCCGGCAACGCGCCACCCGGAATCATCGACTTCGCCCCGTTCTGGCGACCCGCCGAATGGGCGGCGGCCGTCGCGGTGATCGATGCGCTGTCCTGGGGCGGTTCGGACGCGGCGATCGTGGAGCGCTGGTCGCACCTGACGGACTGGCCGCAGGCGCTGCTGCGGGCACTGCTGTTCCGGCTCGCGGTGCACGCGCTGCACCCGCGTTCCACGACGGCGTCGCTCGGCGGCCTGGAGCACGCGTCGCAAATGGTCCTCGAAGTCCTCTGATCCCGGCGTCGCACCTCGGCCGCGCACCCGGTCCGCCGCGCGGTGCCGTGGGGGTGTGACGATGGGCGGGTGGCAGAGACCGTCGACGACACCGGACCGCTGCGCGGGTTCACCGCGGGGATCACCGCCGAGCGCAAGGCGGGTGAGCTGGGCGCGCTGCTGGAGCGGCGCGGCGCGGCGGTGCGCTACGCCCCGGCGATGCACACGGTCCCCGTCCACGACGACGGCGAGCTGACCGCGGCGACCGAAGCGGTGCTGGAGCGGCCCGTGCAGCACGTGGTCGCGGTGACCGGCACCGGGTTCCGCGGTTGGCTCGAATCGGTGCAGGCCCAGGGCTCGGGGGAGCGGCTGCTGGAACACCTGGGCCGGGCGGAACTGCTCGCGCGGGGAGCGAAAGCGCGCGGAGCGATCCGCGGTGCGGGGTTGCGCGAGTCGTTCACCGCGCCGACGGAGGAGGTCGCCGACATCCTCGCCCGGCTGCTGGAGACCGGCGTCGCGGGCGAACGGGTCGTCGTGCAGCTGCACGGTGATCCGATGACGGACTTCCGGGAGCGGTTGCGCGCGGCGGGCGCCGAAGTGCTGCCGATCGTGGTGTACCGCTGGACGGACCCCGTGGACCTGCCCGCGCTGGACCGGCTGATCGACGAGGTCATCGCGGGCGAAGTGCACGCGCTGCCGCTGACCAGCGCGCCGGCCGCGACGAACTTCTTGGCCCGCGCGGAGCGGACCGGCCGCGGCCCGGCGCTGCTCGCGGCGCTGCGCGGCGTGTTCATCGCCTGCGTCGGCCCGGTCACCGCGGCCCCCATCGCCCGAGCCGGGCTCCCGCACGCGATGCCGGAGCGAGCCCGCACGGCCGCGCTGGTCAAGCTGGTCGCCGACGAACTCCCGACCTTCCGCCCCTGACCCCGAGCGAACCGTCACGGTGTGGACGACTCCTGCAATTTCGCGAGAAGTCGAACCACCCGACCGAGATGAACCCCGTGTTCCGAGCCGGGAACGACCTCTCTGATCAGCCGAGACGGGTTGTCCACAGGGGGTGTCCGACACGCCGGAGCGTTCGATTTCGCGAGAAATCGCGGGTCTGCGCGGGGTGTGCGGATCAGGGGCCGGACCAGCGGTAGCGGCGCATGTTGATGCGGGCTCCGTCGGCGAGGACGCCCTCGCCGCGGAGCAGTTCGAGCTGGCGCTGCCGCAGGTGCTCGGCGATGGTGCCGTCGGAGCGCAGCACCCGGTGCCACGAGATGTCCGCGCCGTCCTCCGCGAGGATCCGGCCGACGAGCCGCGCCGACCGCAGCCCCGCGAGCTCCGCGACGTCGCCGTAGGAGAGCACGGAACCGGGCGGGATGGCGGCGACCACGGCTCGAACCCGTTCCAGCGTTTCCTCGTCCACGGGTGCAGTGTTCCAGAACGGCCGACGTCACCGGTGGGAGCCGGACGAACCGCTATTACAAGCGGCGGATGCCATCGAGCACTGCCTGCAGCAGGTCGTAGTCGGGTTCGCGCAGCGGCGTGAGCGGCACGCTGAGATCACCGCTGTCGAGCAGGTCGGACACGAGGACCTTCGCCACCACCAGCGGGATCTCCAACGCCGCGGCCAGATCCTCGACCGACCTCGGCTGCGCGCACAGCAGCAGGATGCGTTCGCGGTCGGCGTCCCACTCGTCCGGGGCGGCGGGTTCCGGCGCGGCCACGACGAGGGTGGCGCGGTCCAGCTCGGCGGCTGCGGCGTGGGTGCGGCCGCGCGTCATCGCGTACGGCCGCACCAGCGGACCGGCCGCGCCGTCGCGCCAGCCCCCGGTCGCCGCCCGCCGGGAGGTCACGTCGCCGTCGGGGTCAGCCGGGAGCGGGGTGCGGCCTCGATGGCCCGCCCCGCCTGCTGGACGAACAGGTTGATCTCGTAGGCGATGAGCCCGACGTCGGCGTGCTCCTCGCCGAGCAGCGCCAGGCAGGAGCCGTTGTCGGCGGCCGTGACGAACAGGAACGCGTGGTCCATCTCCACCACGGTCTGCCGGATGGAGCCGCCGCCGAAGCGGTGCCCGGTGCCGCGGGCGAGGCCGTGCAGCGCGGAGGCCGTCGCCGCCAGCGCCTCGGCGTCCACTGTGGACAGTTCGGGCGAGCACTCGACCACCAGGCCGTCGGTGGACAGCACGACCGCGTGGCGGGCCCCCGCGACGCGGTCGACCAGATCACCCAGCAACCGGCCGAGCTCGAATTCGGTCGTGGTGCTCGTGTGCCGCACTGCGCATCCCCTTCACTCGTCGGTCGTGCTCGCGTCCGGGTCGGCGGGCCTGCGGCCCCGGTCGGTACCCCGCTGGATGGCCGACATCAACGCCCGGATCTCCGCGGCGGAGCGGGATCCGGATTCCGCCCGCCGTTCGTCCTCGTCCGATTGCTCGCGGGCGAGCTCCGGCGCGAGGTTGGCCTGCTTGCGGCGGCGGGGGAGCGGAACCGCGGCTTCCTCGGGTTCCGACCCCGGATCGCCGTCCGGGCCGTTCGTGCTGTCGTCGGTGCTGTCGTTCGTGGTCGCGTCGCCATTGCCGGGCGACGCGGTGTCGGTGTTCGTGATCGGCCGGTGGCCGGTGGGATCGGTGGTCGCCGGATCCGCGTCCGCAGGCCAGGTGACCTGGTCCGCGTTCCCGGCGGGATCCTCGGTCGGCCATGCCGCGTCGAGCGCGGATTCGTGCTGAATTCCGGGCTCGATCGGTTCCCCTCCGTCCGAACGGTAGCCGCGCTCCGCCGACGAGTCGTCGCCCGAAGCGGTGACGTCGGCTGAACGCTCGGGTGGCGTCCGAACCGGCTCGGAGTCCGCGTCCTCGGCCGCGGCGTCCGTTGGGTCCGAATCCTCCGTGTCGGGCGGCCAGGAGTGGTCGTCGGTGGTGAGTTCTCCGTCCGCGGCACCGGATTCCGGCTCGGGGACGTCCGGAGCGGGCTCGTCGGAGCCGATCGCTTCGAGTTCCGGGTCCGTGGTCTCGATGCTCGACGTGCTCGGCGTGGCGGGAACGTCGGACACCGCAGCGGAGTCCGCGTCGTCGGTGGTCGTCTCGTCGGAGTCCGTCTCGCCGGTGGCGGGGGAACTCCCGTGCTCGTCGTTCGCCGACGTGAACGGGTCGAACGCGGCGCGATCCGCCTCCACCGGCTCGTCGGCGACGTCCGCGAGGTCGACGGATTCGGCCGCGGCATCGGCGGTCGCCGTCTCGTCCGGCTCGTGCCGCGGGTCGTCCCCGGAGGCCGACCGCACCCTCGGGAGCTGGGAGGTGTGCGCCTCGCCGGGATCGGGCTCGATGGGCTCCACGATCAGCTTCGCGGGCACCAGCACCGTCGCCCGGGTACCGCCGTAGGCGGAGGTGCGCAGCTCCACTCCGATGCCGTGGCGGTCGGCGAGCCGCGCCACCACGAACAAACCGAGCCTGCTGTCCGAGCGCAGCGCCATCGCGTCGAACTCCGGCGGGCCCGCCAGCATCGCGTTCGCCGCTTCCCGGTCGGTGTCGGCGATGCCGAGGCCGCGGTCCTCGACTTCGATCACCACGCCGCGGGCGACGGTGTGGCTGTGCACGTTCACCCGCGATTCGGGCGGGGAGAAGGACGTCGCGTTGTCCAGCAGCTCCGCCAGCAGGTGCACCGTGTCGGCGACCGCGTCGCCGTGCAGCGCCAGATCCGGCGGTCGCTGCACGCGCACCCGCGCGTAGTGCTTCGTCTCGGCGACCGCGCTGCGCAGCACGTCGGCGAGCTCGATGGGGCGCGACCACCGGCGGCCCGGCTGCCCGCCGCCGAGGATGATCAGGTTCTCGGCGTTGCGGCGGGCGCGGGTGGCGAGGTGGTCGAGGCCGAACAGCAGGGCCATCCGGTCCGGGTCCTGCTCCTCGCGCTCCAGGCGGTCGATCATGGTCAGCAGCCGGTGCACCAGGGCCTGGCTGCGTCCGGCGATGCCGAGGAAGACGGTGTGCACGCCCTCGCGGGCCTGCGCTTCCTGCACGGCAGCGGACACCGCGGTGCGCTGGGCGGTGTTGAAGGCCTCGGCGACCTGGCCGATCTCGTCGCGGCCGTAGTCGAGGTGCGCGACCTCGCGGTCGATGTCGACGCGCTCGCCGCGGCGCAACCGGGCCACGATCTCCGGCAGCTGCCC